>JBNGDF010000007.1:0-127541 GCA_049975265.1 Fidelibacterota bacterium | reverse complement strand
AATCCTCGAAAAGATCAAACGGTAAAATGTGGATTCGGCGGAGTTGTCAATCTTCTGCTGCAAGGACTTCGAAACACGGTTTGTCACTCCAAACATATCACCTTGCAGATGTTTTGTGTTTTCTCGAAACATGCGGTTCCTGTGATTAGTTCAAATTACACCTATGTATATGTAATATCAGTGTATTATGCAACATTTATTTACAGATTAATGTGCAACCTTTTTAGAGTGGACTCATTAATCATTATTCATTTGACATACAGAGACGTAAGGATTGGGGTGAAATTGCGAAGGCGGATTGGACTGAAGATTCTGGGGATCGGCGGAATTCTGGCGGGGCTGTTTCTGTTTGTATTTTTCGGACCGCCGGATGTGTATCATTTAACATCCACACCGGAATTCTGTGCCAGCTGCCACGTCATGGAATATCACCACGATGCCTGGCGGAAGCATGCCGATCACCGTCATCTGGATTGCGTTGAGTGTCATCTGCCCCAAAACAATTTTGTTCAACACATGTTCTGGAAGGGGTATGACGGTACCAAAGATGTGATCTTCTTTTTCGGTCGTCTGTATGCCGATGACCTGACAATATCCGCGCATGGCGAGCGGACAGTCCAGAACAATTGTGTGCGCTGTCACGCTGAAATGGTCTCGCAAATGACGCTTGACGACCGGGAGTGCTGGAGTTGTCACCGGCGCATGAACCATAATTTTCCTATGGCAGCTGCGGGGAAATAAGCAAGGAGGAGAAGATGACTAAATTACGGAAATCACTGGTTTTTTTAGGACTGGTTAGCGGTGCTGCACTGGCACTGCGCAATTGCGCTCCGGAGAAGCCGGAGCTGATTAAAGTCGCTCAAATTTCTGATAATGAATATGATCCCGAAGTCTGGGGGCGCGTTTACCCGTTGAATTATGAATCCTGGCGGCAGACGAAACATCCCAAGCCGGCAGGTAAGAGTCGCTACCGGCGCGGCTGGGATGAGGACCGCATCATCTATGACCGTCTGAGTGAATTCCCCTTTTCCGCGTTGCTGTACCACGGTTGGGGATTCGGCATCGAATACAACGAGCCACGCGGTCATCATTATGCGGTGATTGATCAGATTGAGATTGACCCGTCCCGCACCAGCCCGGGTGGTGTGTGTCTGGCTTGCAAGACCCCGTTCCATAAAGAGTTTACAGATAAGTACGGTATGGATTACCTGAAAGCGCCCTTCTTGGAGGCGGTCAATATGCTGCCGGAGAAACATCGTGAACTGGGACCGGCGTGCATTGATTGTCATCAGGGCAGTACGATGGAGATTCGTACTCACAAGTCGCATCTGGAGCGGGGACTGGCGCTGTTGGACAAGACGGAGTTGTCTCATCAGGATAAACGCAACCTGGTTTGCGCATAGTGTCATATCACCTATTATGTTCCGCGGGATCAGAATCGAAAAGTCGCCGGTGACGTTCAACCGCCCTGGACCGGCAGTCGCTGGGGCAACATTCCCATTGAAAATATCATCAGCGATTTACTGAGTGATGAGAGCCGGATTGAATGGGTTCAGGGTGTGACGGGATTCCCACTGCCGTACATCCGGCATCCGGAGTTTGAGCTGTACAGCAATGGCAGCGTTCATTGGCAGGCGGAGATATCCTGTATCGATTGTCACATGCCCTACTCCCGGGTCGGTGCCAATAAAATTTCCGATCATGATGTTACCAGTCCACTGAAGGCGGACATGCGTGCCTGCCGACAATGTCATACCGAATCGGCGGACTGGCTGGAGAAGCAGGTATTTCATATTCAGGACCGCACGGTTTCGATGTTGAACCGGGCTGGTTATGCCACGGCTACGGCGGCGAAGCTGTTCGAACGGCTGCACCGGGAACAGCAGAAGGGATTGCGGGTAGATGAAAATTTGTATCAACGCGCTGTGGACCTTTATAAGCGGGCTTTTTTACGGGTGATATTTATTGCGGCGGAAAATTCAAGTGGATTTCACAATCCCGCCGAAACGGGACGGGTGCTGACCGATGCCGTGGCTCTGGCAGGGCGAGCGGAGGCTTTATTGCGACAGATGCTGGCGGCGGGCGGTATTCAATTGCCGGAAAAAATTGATCTGGAACTGACGCAATATCTGAATAACCGCGGGGAAAAGGGCTTGACCTTCCGGAAGGAACAGCAGTTTCAGGATCCCTTTGGAAATCAGGAGATTTTTACGGATGTTCTCTGATAAGGATTTATAAAGGGTAATTTGTGCAATGCACGTCGCAGCTATAGCAAAAAGAATAGTACTTCTTATCCTGGCGGTTGGATTCCGGCTGATGGTCGCCGGGACGCCGCCCGCCGATTCGCTGCTATCGCTGCTATCGCTGGAGCTGTCGGACGGCTCGCTGTTACAAGGCACGATCATCGCCGAGGAACCCGATTCCGTGGTATTTATGACTGCCTCGGGATTGAGAATTACACTGCCGAAATCGATCATTGCGTCCCGCCGGACGGCGCATGGCTGGATGGTCACCGGAGAATTCCGGCGTTCTGATCCGAATTACACGCGGCTGCTCTTTACCCCTACGGGACACCCGCTGGGAAAAGGTGTGGGGTATATGACCGAATTACTATGTTTTTTTTCCGGGAATTGCCTACGGCTTGACCGAGCGGCTGAGCATTATGGCGGGCTTTTCCCTGATTCCGGGGATTCCAGTGAGGGATCAGATGGTGTACATTGCTCCCCGGTTTGGTCTGGCACTCGCGGACAGGTTTTCCTTTTCTGGCGGATTCCTGTATCTGGCTGCACCTGATGATTTCAGCGCGGGAATCGGTTTTTTGACGGGCAGCTACGGTCCGCCGGGGCGCTGTATTACGGTGGGAATCGGAAAAGGATTTTCCGGTGAGAACGGGGACATTGAGTGGGCACGTTCACCAATTCTCGTCTGGGGTGGCAATTACCGGCTTTCCAACAGCCTCTCTCTGGTTTCTGAGAATTGGATGATGCCGGGCGAAAATTTTGATATCAGCTGGCAGCCGTTTAGTATCGCCATACGCTTTTTCGGTAAGCATATCGCCGTGGATGCGGGTGCGATTATTCTGCTTGAGATTTTAAAGGAGGGGATTCCGATTCCCTGGCTGTCCTTCGTCTATAATTTCGGCAATTGAATCCATCAGGAGACCCATTTCCCCATGAACAGAAAGGTCAGATATCCCGTACCGACGGATATTGCCAGCGCGATTCCTGTTCCCGGAAACAGCCCGATCCGGACAAACAGATAGCGGACGACGACGGTATAAATGATCACATTGAATAGACCGCTGATCAGGAGCGACTTGGCGGTTGCCCGGGCGAAACCGGCGCCGCCGGAACGGTAGGTGATGATCAGGGTGGTCAGAAACAGCGCCGGGAAGGTAGCAAAAATGCCGCCGATCAGCGGACCGCCCAGCTTACCCATAACCACGGCAAAAACGATCACGCTGCCGCTGAAAAGCGCCCGGAACAGAATCTGCCCCGATTGGTATCGGATGGGAATGGTTGTATGGGAATGAATCCGGAGTCTTTTTTCCAGGAGGAAATAAGCCATTCCTAAAAAGACCAGCCAGCCGCCCAGCGCTATCCAGTAACGTTCGACATTGATCAGAATCAATAAGCCGGCCGAGAGAAACCAGACCAGCAGTGACAGGGGCACTGCACGCTTTAGTCCGCCGGGAATGGTCTGTATGAATGTGAGGATGAAAAAGGTGTTGAAGCCGTGCGCCAGGGGGACAATGGTGGTGGCTTGTGAGGCTAGGTTGGCGTTTTGCGTCAAGCCGATAAAGAGCAGCGTCACGACGATTGTCGACGGCAGACCGCCCAGCAGACCGCCGATTTTACGCCGAATTTTTCCGCTATGATGGTTGTCAGAGTGACCCATATCCCACTGACAATAAAACTGAGCAAAATTTTGTACCAGAAAAGATTATTCATAGATGATTTTATATTTCAACCCGAATGTAATCCAGCGACCGGGCATCGGGACTCCAGAATAACCGGTATATTGACTATCCAGCAGATTGGTGACTGATAAACTGAGTGTAAAATCGAGAATATTTTTTGTAAAGCAGGCGTCAACTATTGTATTTTCTTGCTGATTCAATCTGTCTTCGAGACGAAAATTCCAGATTTGCTGAATGCCTAATATGTCAAACGGGTGAAAATCAAGGATAAATTGATGTGTCAGCGAATTCAGGAGATATTTTGATTCATAATGAGCGTTGTGTTTATCTGTGTAGGTATAACAGTAGGAAAGTGAGACGGAGTTAATAAAAATACTTTTCATTGGAAATGAAAGGGTTGTTTCAATGCCGTAATTCACGATCCTGGCGATATTTTTAACCTGCCAGGGATCGGCAGCATTTTTTCTTACCCAGTCAATCTGCGCTTTACCATCGCGGATGAATATTCCAAATTGTAATGACCGGGCACCATTTTTCCAAAGGATATTTTGTTCCATAGTCAGGGCTTTTTCAGGTTTTAAATCCGGGTTGCCCTGGTTAGTGGGGCTATGATAATACAGTTCGGTAAAGGTGGGGATTCGGAATCCGCGACCGACCGAACCGTGCCATACCAAATTTGGTAAAAACCGATACTGACAATCAATACCTGGTACGACTACTCCTTTCCATTCCGAGTGGAAATTTGCCGACGATCCCAATTGAAGCGCCAGGCGATTGTTGGGACGCCATTGATATTCATAAACGATCCCGATATTTTGTCTCTGATGAGACCCTAGATTATTACTTTGAATTGCTTCGACGGTTCCGTCCAAGGCAATGTTATGAGTTCGGCGTTTCGATTGGAATGTTCTTTTCAGGTTTAAATGAAAAGTGTTGGTGAAGTGGTTGTTCTCATAAAAAGATGGATTCGTAAAATCCAGCAGGTAATGATCATTATGGCGCCGCCCGCTGAATCCCGCCGAGAATAAACCATTTGGTCTGTTGAAAAAGCCGTTTAGGTTTATGAAAAATGTTTCCGTGTCCTCCCGTTGATTCTGATATCGGACGTAATAAAACTCATTAGCACCAAATTCTTTTTTTCGGTAGCCGGTGGAGAAATGGACTTTACCAATTGAGCTCTGATAGGTGTTTTTAAAAAAAAGAATAAGATTATCATAATCGGTATTGTACCGGTATCCGGCGGAATGTTGAATTTTCGTGGTTAGCTGACTGTAAAAATTATTCTTTTGAAAAGCAAGATTGCCGGCTGCATGATAGTATGAATTATCGCCACCGGCAATTTCAGCTGATAATTCCGGTTTTTCAACTTTTCGGGTGATAAAATTGATCACCCCGGCGTAGGCGGTACTGCCATATTGCCGGGATGCGCTTCCCCTGATAATTTCAATTTGTTCGATATTTTCCGGGTTTAACGGTAGATCGAAATTATGATGGGCGGTTTGCGGATCGGACATTTTCAGTCCGTCAATCAGGATTAGCGTTTGTTCTGCTCCGGCTCCCCGAATACTGATATCCGATTGAATATTAAGCGGTCCTTGTGAATGGATGTCAATACCCACGATCTTTTGCAGCAGTTGGTCGAGACTTTCGATTCTGGTAGATTGGATAGTCTGTTGATCAATCACCAAAATATGTTTGGGAGATGCGGACAACGGAATTTCATTAAGACTACCCGTAATCACGACCGGATCAAAATCACAGACATAATTCTGGGCAAAAATACCTCTTAACAGAAAGATATTCAGAATCCAGAAAATGGAAATTGGAATTTTTCGTTTCATTTTCATAGGAACAATAATAAAAAGCTGTACTTCAACAAGCGTGATCAATAATGGGGTAAAGTTAAGGGTTTTGAAATGAAATAAAAAAGGTTAGATTCGCCGGCGCACTTGCCCTTGGTCGGATTTAATCTTACATTTCTTGGATTTTTTAGGACAAACAACAGGGAAAATTATGATGATGAATAAAACGAAAACCGATGATGTTGAGCTGGTGCAGCAATTGTATCAAACCCGTGAAATCCTGTGTGCCGAGTTGGGCAAAGTCATTATCGGACAGAGGGAGATAATAGACCAGCTTCTCATTTCGCTGCTTTGTCAGGGACATTGCTTATTGATTGGGGTGCCGGGACTGGCAAAGACATTACTGATCAAGACTTTGGCGCAGGCGCTGGATTTGAGCTTCCGGCGGATTCAGTTCACGCCGGACCTGATGCCGTCGGACATCACCGGAACAGAGGTCATTGAGGAAGACAAGCAGAGCGGTCGGCGGGAATTCCGCTTTTTTCAGGGACCGATTTTCGGGAATATCATTCTGGCAGATGAAATCAACCGGACACCCCCCAAGACGCAAGCGGCGCTTTTGGAAGCCATGCAGGAACATCATGTTACCGCGGCGGGCAAGACCTACCGGCTGGAAGAGCCTTTTTTCGTTCTGGCGACCCAGAATCCCATCGAGCAGGAGGGAACCTATCCGCTGCCGGAAGCCCAGCTGGACCGTTTTATGTTCAGTTTGAATGTCGAGTATCCCAGCTTTGAGGAGGAGATTGAGATCGTCAAATCCACGACCTATGATATCGCCAGGGCAGTTGGAACAGTGGTCCGGAGGGACGCCATTATGCAGTTTCAGGAGCTGGTGAGACGGGTACCGGTAGCCGATAATGTTATCGAATTTGCCGTCAAGCTGGTCACCGCCTCGCGTCCCAACGGTGAAATAGCTCCGGATTTTATCGGTAACTGGATTGAATGGGGTGCCGGGCCGCGGGCATCGCAATATCTGATTCTGGCTGCCAAAGCCAATGCCATTTTACATGGTCAACCGACGCCCAATATTGATGATGTTATCCGGATTGCCAGACCGGTATTGCGTCACCGCCTGATTCTGAATTTCAATGCCGAATCCGAAGGCATCGATACCGATACGGTCACCGCCAGACTAATCGAATGGCTGCGGAGATAACGCCTATGGCGGAGAGACAGATCGATAAACTCAAATATCTGGACCCGGTAACCATCGCCCGTCTGGATAATATGGCACTCCGGGCACGACTGGTGGTGGAGGGCTTCATTCTGGGGCTTCACAAGAGCCCCTACCACGGCTTTTCCGTGGAATTTGCCGAACATCGCCCCTACAATCCCGGTGATGAAATCCGGCATATAGACTGGAAACTGTACGGTAAAACCGACCGTTATTATATCAAGCAATTCGAAGAGGAAACCAACCTCAAATCCTATATTCTGCTGGACAAAAGCGGCTCCATGCAATATTCATCGACCGCCATTAGCAAACTGGAGTATGCCTCCTATCTGGCGGCGGCGCTGGCGTACCTGATGCTGAAACAGCAGGATGCGGTCAGTCTGACGCTCTTTGACGACCGGGTCCGCACTTATCTTCCGCCGGTTGCCAAGCAGGGGCATCTCAATCTCCTGCTCGGCGCCCTGGAACAGGTCCAAGCCGGAGCGGAAACCCGAATCGCCCCGCAGCTCCATGAACTGGCGGAAAAGCTGAAAAAACGGGGTCTGATTGTGCTGATTTCCGACCTGCTGGATGAGCCCGCTGAAGTTATTCAGGCATTGAAGCATTTCCGGCATAAACGGCATGAGGTTATCCTCTTTCATATCCTTGACCGCCAGGAGATTGAGTTCGCCTTCCACCGCCAGACCCGCTTTGTGGATCTGGAGACCGACCAGTGGATGAATACGGAGCCCTGGCACATTCAGGAAGCCTATCAGGGGTTAATTCGGCACTTTATTGAAAATTATAAACTTCAATGCCGTGAAAACAATATCGATTACGTCACATTGGTCACCGATCAGCATCTGGACCTGGCGCTGACTGAATACCTGCGGAAGCGCCGCCGGATCGGATAATCAGAAATATTGATGAAGATAAAAAAAGCCGGTACTGAGACCGGCTTTTTTTACATTTTTAACAATATGGTAAAAAGAGTTTACCGCAGACTTTTTTCAATCTGGCGGTACTCTTCCGCCTCTTCTCTGCGTCCCTGATTGAACAGCGCTTTCCAGAGAATCTGGTATCCCGCCGGATTTTCCGGGTCCAGCTCTACCATGCGCCGGGCGTACTCTTCACTGCTGTACCAGTCCTCCGCCTGAAATGCGGAATTGGCGATGTTGTGGAGTACCTGATAATCATCGGGATTTTCGATGAGTACCTTCTGGAACTGATATTGGGCGGACTCAAAGTCGCCGAGCTTATAATAGATAAATGCGAGCAGGTACATAATATCCACATCTGTAGGATATTCCGCCGCCAGTTCTTTGGCGATTTCCCGGGCTTCGTCCAGACGGTCCATGTAGAGGAGAAATTGGATTCTCTGTTCCTGCAATTTGATGGCATCGTGGTGTTCGGTTAAAATATCGTTCAGGGTTTCCACGGCTCTGTCTTTTTCACCTTTATCAAACAGAGCCTGGGTATAATACATCGTCACATCTTCGTCAAAAATGCCCTTTTCCCGTGCTTTTTCGGCAAGTTCGATGATTTTGTCGTTTTCTTCCAGCATGTAGTAGCATTTGATCAAGCCGTTGTAAGTCGCCGCTTCCGTATCACGGATTTCAAGGGCTAGGTTGAATTTGTCCGCCGCTTCACTGAGCAGGGAGTCTTTTTCAATCGGCAGAATGGCTTTGATGGCTTCGTTAAACAGGTTGGCACCCTGGGTATGGACTTCAGCCCAGAGCCGTTTCAGCTGATCATCGACTTTGACACTCCCCACCGGATAGACGTAATTGGGGTCGATTTCAATGACCTTTTCGAGATATTTTTTCGCTTTCATCCATTCTCCCTGTTCCATGTAGACTTTGACAGCCAGCAGGAAAGGGACTTCGGGGTTCATCGGTTCTTTTTCGAGAGCAATCAGGAGCTGCTCTTCGGCAGCCGGAATATTGTTTTGCTGAAAATACACTTTCGCAGATGTGACTTCGGGACTCTGGCAGGAGCCGAGAAAAAAGACACTTACAAGAGACATTACGAAAATGGTCAAAAGGATTCGGCGTTTCATGCAAATACTCCTTCTAGTAGGTTAATAAACATTAAAATTTATCATTTGACAGGCGACTTTCCAAGGAAGTTATCGGCTTCAAAAGGTATAGGGGGCATGGAATATTTTCTTTTCGGTAATAATGCCGCTGATCAGATTGGCGGGGGTTACATCGAAAGCCGGAGAGATCGCCGGACTCTGAGCCGGGGTGATCGCTGCTCCGAAAATGCTGCGCACCTCATTTTCCTGGCGCTCTTCGATGGGAATTTGGGTGCCTGAAGGAATATCTGAGTCGATGGTGGAGCTTGGTGCCGCCACGTAGAAGGGGACCTTGTGGTGAGCCGCCAGAACAGCCAGCCCGTAAGTGCCGATCTTATTGGCGGTATCCCCATTGGCAGCGATGCGGTCGGCACCGACAATGACCAGATCAATCTTTTTCTCTTTCATAACATATGCCGCCATATTATCGCAGATCAGCGTGTGGGGCACCTTTTCTTCCGCCAGCTCCCAAGCGGTCAACCGGGCTCCCTGCAACAGCGGGCGGGTCTCATCCACAAACACATGAACCCGCTTTCCGGCGTTGTGAGCTGTCATGATGATTCCCAGAGCGGTACCGAGACCACCGGTTGCCAGACCGCCGGTGTTGCAATGGGTAATAATCTGAGCATTATCGGGGATCAGCCGCTGTCCGTTTTGCCCGATCGCCTGACACATTTGGATGTCTTCGGCATGGATCGATTGGCATTCGCGAAGCAGGGATTCCCAGATTTCGGTTGTAGGGCGATTCCGGTTTTTATCAGCGACCGATTTCATCCGTCGGATTGCCCAGGCGAGATTCACGGCGGTTGGGCGGGTGCCGTTTAGAATGTCGGAAATCTCATTTAATTTTTCCATGAACAGGTCGGACCGCCGATGAATATAAGGTTTTAAGCCGACGACCAGACCGGCAGCAGCGGCAATCCCGATCGCCGGTGCGCCCCGGATTGCCAGGCGCCGGATCGCCTCCGCCATCTCCAGATGACTGCTTATTTCGATCCGGCGATATTCTGCAGGCAGAAGTGTCTGATCAACGATAAACAGCCGGTCATTTTCCCAAAAGAGCGGTTTAATCATGTAATAGTTCCTGCTATATTGTCACCAGCCGGCGGAGTGCCTGATACCGGGATTCGATGATCTCTGGTGTCAAGTTCAACAGACCGTCAGCACTGAATGCTTCCACGGCATAGGAGCCGGTAACACAGCCGTACACCAAGGCTTTTTTCAGCGCGGTGAAATCTACCTTATCACTGGTACTCAGATAACCCAGAAGACCGCCGGCAAAGCTGTCACCGGCGCCGGTTGGATCGGTCGCCTGGCTGACGGGGAAGGCGGGTGAGTAGAACAGCTCTGTATTGTAACTGAGAAAAGCGCCATGTTCCCCTTTTTTAATAATAATATGGTGCGGACCCAACTGGTGCAGTTTTTCGAGTCCGTTCAGCAGATTGGTTTCCCGTGTCAGCAGCAGCAGCTCGCCGTCGTTGATGATCAGCAAATCCACCTTTTTAATAACAGATAGCAGTTCATCCGGGGCGGTATTGATCCAGAGATTCATGGTGTCCAGAGCAACATATTTAGGATTGTCCATCTGCCTGAGCACATCCAGCTGCAGAGACGGCTGAATATTGCCGAGGAAAAGAAAAGGTGTCTGGCGGAATTCGGCTGGAATCACCGGCTTGAAGCCGGCGAAAACATTCAGTTCCGTATAGAGGGTGTCGCGCTGGTTGACATCGCTATGATAGACCCCACCCCAGCGGAAGGTTTTGCCCTCGACAATGGTCAGACCGCGGGTATCCACCCGGTGAGTTTGCAACAATTGAAGCGCGGCTTCGGGATAGTCCCGTCCGGCGATACCGACGATCCGGGATGACGCGAAGGGTGACGCCGCCAAAGAAAAGTAGAATGCGCTGCCGCCGAGAGCATTGAGCCGCTTTCCAAAAGGTGTTTCCACATCGTCGAAGGCGATGGAGCCGACTACAAGGATTGAGCTGTTCATAAAAGTGTCCCGCTGCTTGGTTGTCAAGGTTGCGAGTGAAGATACAAAATTTCGATTTTGTTTCCAATATCCTAAATCATTGGTAAATTAAAGCGATGAAATTTCAGTACTGTTATATTTGCGGAGCCAGAACAGTCCAGCGGGTAATCGAAGGACGCCAGCGTTCGTATTGCGAAAAGTGCGGTGTCGTACTGTACGAGATTCCGATTCCCTCGGTTGCGGTGGTGCTCTCTGACCGGAAAGGACGGATTCTACTGGTGCGTCGCAGGGTGGAGCCGGGCATAGGGGAGTGGTGTCTGCCGGGCGGTTTTATTGAGATGGGTGAAACCGCGCCTGGAGCCGCCATTCGGGAGCTCCGGGAAGAGATCGGCATCAAAATCCAGGCACCCCGTCTGCTTTCCGTGGGTTCACACCTGAACGGCTACTACGGGGATGTCCTGATTATCGGATTTAGTGCCACCATTCGCGGGGATGAGCGGTTAATTCCCGGTGATGATGTCAGTGAAGCGGTTTTTTATCCGCCTCCGAAACGTCCGCGAATGGTCTTTCCCGTTCACGAGGAGATGGTTTATTTATGGCAAAAGGAAAATGCACGGGACAGCAGCTAAACGTATCCTGATTGCCATGAGTGGCGGCGTTGACAGCACAGCCGCCGCCTATTTGCTTCAGAAACAGGGTTATCGACCCGAAGGGGTAACGCTGAAACTCTGGTGTTACGGTGATCCGGCGCATTTTGAGGCGATTGTTGACCGGGCGCAAAATACCTGTGTCAGACTGGGTATTCCGCATCATACGCTGAACCTGGAAAAGGAATTCAGAAAAACGGTCGTGAAACGGTTTGTGGAGGATTATCTTGCCGGGATTACGCCCAATCCCTGTGTTTTTTGCAATCGGGTGATCAAATGGCGGTATCTGTTGCAGTTGGCTGATCGCCTGGATATTCCGTTGGTTGCAACCGGTCACTACGTGCGGGTCGTGCATAATCCTCGAACTGGACGGTTTGAAATTTTAAAGGGCATTGATTCCCGCAAAGATCAATCCTATATGCTCTGGCAACTGTCTCAGCGGGCTCTGAAACGCACGCTGTTTCCGTTGGGAAATCTGCGGAAAGAGGAGGTCAGGGCACTCGCTGAGGGAATTGGACTGCATGAAGACAATTCGAAAGAGAGCCAGGATATCTGCTTTTTGCCGGCGAATGACTATCGTGAATTTCTACTGTCCGAATTTCCTCAGCAGCTGGCGTCAATCGGGAGCGGCGACCTGGTTGATGAGAACGGCAGGATTCTCGGTCGGCACGACGGTTTTTATCATTTCACCATTGGTCAGCGCAAGGGATTTCGGAAGGGCTTTACGGTGCGCAAGTATGTCAAGGAGATTGACGCTGAGAACAATCGGGTGGTCCTTGCCGATGGTGAAAAGCTGTTCAGTAGGAGAATGGGGATAAAAAATGTCAACTGGGTAAGTGTTCGTGCTACAGAAAAAGTGTCGGGTACTGTCAAAGTTCGTTACAATCATCGGGGTGTTTCGGCGGTTGCCGAGGCAGTTGAAGAGGAGCACTATTTGGTGGAGTTTCAGGAGCGGCAAAGGGCGGTGACGCCCGGGCAATCGGCGGTGCTGTATCAGGGCGACCGTCTGATCATGGGGGGCATCATTGAAACAGCTAATTTGACGGAGTACTAGGATGAGTGAAAAAATTCGGGTGTCGACTATTTTAAAACGAAAAGCGGACGGGATTAAGATCACGGCGCTGACGGCATATGATTATACGTTTGCATATTTGATTGATGAGGCGGGAGTGGATCTGATTCTGGTAGGTGACTCCTGTGGAAATGTCTGTGCCGGGTATGAGACGACCCTGCCGGTGACCATGGACGAAATAATTTATCATACCCGCTCCGTCCGTCAGGGTGTTAAACGTGCCCTACTGGTCGCTGATATGCCCTTTATGTCTTATCAGGAGACTGTCGAGAAGGGGCTGCAAAACGCCGGACGTTTAATGAAAGAGGGTGGTGCTGAAGCAGTGAAAGTGGAGGGTGGTGAGCATATCTGTTCGGTGGTTCAGCGCATGGTAAGTATTGGGATTCCTGTTGTGGGGCATCTGGGGTTTACACCGCAAAGCGTACATGAATTTGGCGGATACGGTGTCCGCGGCAGAGATTCTGCCGAGGCGGAAAGGTTGAAACGGGATGCCCTGGCGCTGCAGGATGCGGGAATCTTTGCCCTGGTGCTTGAAAAGGTGCCGAGCCGGCTGGCTAAGGAGATTTCGGAAGTACTGACGATTCCCACGATTGGGATCGGCGCCGGACCGGACTGCGACGGTCAGATACTGGTCTCCTATGATATGCTGGGTCTGTACGATAAGGTCCGTTTCAAATTTGTACGCCGATATGCCAATCTCGCCGAACAGGTTCGCAGTGCCGTCAGGCAGTATTGCCGGGACGTCGCCGATGTGAATTTTCCGAAAGAGGATGAAAGTTATTAGGACAGAAACGATGCGGGTTGTCAAGACGATTGATGAGATCAGAAAGGTCGTGAGTACGTCGAAAAAAAAGGGGAAGCGGATTGGACTGGTGCCGACCATGGGCTATTTTCATGAAGGGCATCTGTCCCTTATTGACTTCATTCGTCCCCATGCGGATGTTGTTGTGGTCAGTCTGTTTGTGAATCCGACCCAATTCGGACCCAATGAAGACCTGGAGCGTTATCCCCGGGATTTTTCCCGGGACGAACGTCTCGCTGCAGAACGGGGCGCGGACATTCTCTTTTATCCTGCTGCCGAAGAAATGTATCCCCAACCATTTTTTACCTATGTGGTTACCGAAAATCTGTCCCGGGTGCTGTGTGGGAAATCGCGACCAACTCATTTTCGCGGGGTAGCCACCATAGTGACAAAGCTGTTTAACATTGTCCAGCCCGATGTGGCGGTATTCGGGAGAAAGGATGCCCAGCAGGCGATCATTATCCGGCGGATGACCGAGGATTTGAATTTTCCGGTGAAAATCCTCATTGCACCGATTGTGCGGGAATCCGACGGGCTGGCGATGAGTTCCCGGAATACCTACCTGTCTGCCTCGGAGCGAAGCCAGGCACCGGTGATTTATCAGGCATTGCAACAGGCGCGGAAGATGACAGCCGGAGGAATCCGGGAGGCAGAGGTTATTCAAAAAGCCGTACGGGAGAAGATCGAGACGGCACCTCTGGCACGGATTGAATATATTGAGATTGTCAGGGAAGCAGACCTGAAACAGGTTGCCCAAGTCGAGCCGGATGTTTTCCTTGCGGTGGCTGTCTGGTTTGGGAAGACGCGTCTGATTGACAACGTGGAGCTGAGGCTCTGATTGAGAGGAACTTTTCCCGTAATTGGCGGTTACAGATAAAAGGTTATTGAAAAAATGGGAATTGGCGGCAGAATTACCGGTCTTAGCCCTTGACAAACTCCGGCAAATCCCTTAAAATGAGTTGTGATTCAAAACGATGCGAGAAGGTGATCAGAGAATGCGAAAATCAATGACTTTTATTGCAATTGTCATGCTGGCAGGAGGTATCTTGCCCCTGCAGGCGCAATTAAAAAGTCAGTTACCGAAACCGCTGGCGGTAGAGGATGCCATTCAGATTCCCGGTGTGCGGTCGACGAATAACTCGGTGCTGAGTTTTATTGATTCCAATCGTTTTTTCATGGATCAGTCCTATTCGCTGAGCTATTCGACTTTCGGCGGCGGTACATCGATGGGAATCTACCAGAATCAGATGACCTACCTCTTTTCCGATAAGCTGATGATGCGGGCACGCCTGGGATTTATGCACAATCCGCTGGGCATCGGCGACTATTCCAATCAGCAGACCACCATGATGGATAACCTGATTTACGGATTTGATCTGAATTATACGCCGAAAGAAAATCTTCATTTCAACATTCGCTTTGATAAATGCCCGTATTATTACCGCAGTGGCTTTTATCCTTATGGTTATTCGTATTATTAAACAGGGAAAGTGGTGGCAAACAGAAAGACGGTAAAAAGAGCCGGTTATAAGCAACAAAAAGGTAAAAAAATCCACAACCCCGACATTCAGAAGTGGCTTCTGAATCTGGCGATTTTCTCTCTCTCGGTGGTCATTCTGGGCTTTATCTTCTCCATGGGAAAACGTCTGGTTCAAAATCCCAGCAAAGTTGTTCTGAGCCAGGTGAGTGAGGTTAATCCCGTCATGATGCCGGAGCAGACGGCAGTACTGGAGGTACTGAACGGCTGCGGGACTTCCGGATTAGCTCAGAAATTTACCAATTATTTACGCTCAGAAGGTTTCGATGTCATCTACACCGGTAATGCCGACCACATGAATTATCCCCACACACTTTTGATCGAACGGGTAAACAATTCCGAAAAGGTCCGGGAGGTTAATGAGGTGCTTGCACTGCATCCGGAAAGGCTCCAGACCGATACCGATCCCTCCCTGCATGTTGATATGACGCTGATTCTGGGCAAGGATTACAGTCAGTTACCGGTGTACCAGAAAGTCCTTGCGCTGAGGGAAATCTACTGAGCCGCATGACGCCGAAGGTACCCAAAAAATCACAGGATAATATCTATTCGCTGGTTAAGAAAGCCGCGCTGGCGGCGCAAAATAAAAAAGCGGAGGATATTATTATTTTATCTCTGAAAGAGCTGACCTCCGTCACCGACTACTTCATTATCTGTACCGGTGATGTGGATGTCCACGTCAAAGCCATTGCCGATGAGATAAAAAAGGAGTTGAAGCGCGACATAAAACCCTGGCATATCGAAGGCTATCAGCATCTACACTGGGTTCTGATGGATTACGTGGATTTTGTGGTGCATGTTTTTCAAAAAGAGACCCGTGATTATTATAACATCGAACGACTCTGGGCGGACGCACCGCTGGAAAGAATTCGTTCTGAAGACTCTTAACAGACTTACTGTTATCCGATTAAAGTTGATTTTCATTACCGTTGTAGCCGGACAATGGCTCTTTTCGCAAACGGTGGATACGCCTTATGAAGTCGCGACCTGGTGGGGTTTTCGGCAGGCGGCGATTAGCTATACCTTTGATGATGGTTGTCCCAACCAATTGGCGATTGCCGTTCCGCTGTTCGATGAATTCGGATTTCCGCTTACTCTGTTTACCGTTACCGATTGGTCACCCGACTGGAATGCCCTGCGCCGGGCTGTTGCCCGGGGGCATGAGATTGCCAGTCATACCGTTAGCCATCCCCATCTTGATGAACTGAATGAGGAGGCGCAAATCGCCGAACTGAAGAATTCCCGGGACGAGATCGATGCTCAGGTGACCAGTCAGAAATGTCTGACCATCGCCTACCCCTATTGTGTGGCGGGCGATGATTCAATCTGCGCCGAATATTATCTTGCAGCGCGGGCATGTCAGGGCTATATTGAATCGAATAATCCTGATAACTTTCTGAATATCAGTTCCATTATCTGCGGCTCGAACGGTTCCGTTCAAACCGGTTGGGATTTCCGCAGGAGAGCCGACCGGGCGGCGTCTGCAAACGGCTGGTGTGTCTATCTAATTCATGCCCTTGATCATGAAAATGACGGTTGGTCACCAACCTCTTCCCGCGCGCTGCGCCGGAGTCTGAAATATCTGGATACCAACCGCGAGACCTTTTGGGTGGCTACTTTTGTTGATGTGGTACGTTATATCAGGGAGCGAAATGCTGTTTCGGTGATTGAGACCGGATGTCATGAGAATCGCATTGTGGTCCGGGTAACCGACACCCTGGATAATGAAATGTATAACCATCCGATTACGATCCGCCGACCATTGCCCGACGACTGGCTGGCGGCGACTGTGAAGCAGGGCGAGCGACGGACGAACTCACGGGTAATCACCGTTGATATGGTCCGGTATATCATGTTTGATGCAATTCCCGATGACGGAGAGATCATTATTACCGGAAACGTGGCACCCGGTTTCGAAAATCGTTAGCGGTTTACACCTTTACCCGCTATTCCGTTCTTTAATTGCGAGAAAGATAGCGTTAGTGTAAATTAGAACGCTGACAGATTGAGAGGAATATGATCGAATATTTACAGAAGCTGATTCGTCAGGGATTGACCGATTTAAAGATCGGATATGACGGTGAGATTACCCTGGAACGATCGCGCCGTCCGGAGCACGGTCATTTTACCACGAATCTTGCCCTGGTTCTAAGCAGCCGGCTGCGTAAACCGCCGCTCCGGATTGCTAAGGAGATTCGCGACTCGATCCGGGAGCAACCGGATTTGATCGAGAAGATTGAAATTGCTCCTCCGGGATTTATCAATTTTTTTATTGCCCCGGCGGCATTCCGGAAAGTTGTCACGCAGGTTCTGTCAAAAGGGGACACTTTTGGTCGCAACGACATCGGTAAGGGGCGGAGAGTGCTGGTGGAATTCGTCAGCGCCAATCCCACCGGACCGCTGACGGTGGGGCATGGACGTCAGGCTGTGCTGGGCGATACGGTTGCCCGTATCCTGGAATGGAACGGCTTTGCGGTGGATCGTGAATATTATTATAACGATGCCGGTCGGCAGATGCGGATTCTGGGACAGTCGGTCTACATCCGCTACCGGCAGCTTCTTGGCTATGCTGACAAGCTGACAAAAGAGCATTATCAGGGTGAATATATTCGGGAAATTGCCCGCCGCATACTGGATCAGCACGGTGACAAATACGATGGACGACCAGAACATGAAATTTTTCGGCAATCCGCCGAGGAGGCGGTGTTTACCGATATCCGTGATACGCTGGCGCAGCTGGACATCGTTTTTAATTCCTATTACAATGAAAAAAGTCTTTATGAAGACGGATTGATTGATGATGTATTGAGGCGTCTGGCGGAACGGGGTGCCACTTATGAAAAGGACGGCGCCGTCTGGTTCCGAGCCGGCGAGTACGGCTCCGGCGACGACCGGGTGCTGTGGAAAAGTGTCGTGGATGAAGCCACCTACCGCCTGCCGGATATTGCCTATCATGAGACCAAAATCAAACGCGGTTACGATCTGCTCGTTGATATTTTTGGTGCCGATCACCATGCGACCTATCCTGATGTTTTAGCCGGGCTGCAAGCGCTTGGTTACGAGACCGAACGGATTCGGGTGCTGATTCACCAATTTGTCACCCTCACCCGGAGTGGTGAAAAAATCAAGATGTCCACCCGTCAAGCCAATTATGTCACCCTCCGCGAATTGATCGAGGAGGTCGGAAAGGATGTGGTGCGGTATTTCTTTGTCATGCGGGGAATGACGAGTCACCTGAATTTTGATCTGGCGCTGGCGAAGACGGAGAGTGATGAGAATCCGGTTTTTTATTTGCAATATGCCCACGCCCGGATTTGCAGCATCCTGCGCAATGCTAAAGTAAAAGGATTCAGCGACGATCAGCGGGGCAATCTCAGTCTGCTCGGGGAAGAGGAGACCATCGCGCTGCTCACTACACTGGGCGAATTTTCCGAAGTATGCCTGAACTGCGGGGAGACGTTGGAGCCGCAACCGCTGACAAGCTACCTGCATAAACTGGCGGCAACATTTCATAAATTTTATACCGTGCATCGCGTAATATCAAAAAACCGGGAGCTGAGCAAAGCCCGGCTGGACCTCGTCCGAGCAGTCCGAATCGTCCTGGCGAACGGTCTCAGACTTTTGGGGATCAGCGCTCCCGAACGCATGTAGAAAACAATCGGAGGTATAAGGCATGACTACAGACAGTGAAAACAGACCATTAAGCGATGATATAAATCCACTCCTGCGAACGACACAGCAGTACCATTTTCAGTTGAGCGTGATGGCAGACCAGAAGGCGAATATCATCGCGGCAACCTCGATTCTATTCACAATTTCGTTGACGAATTTCAAAATGGAGGAGATGCTGTGGGGATTTGTCTGTCTGGCAGCATTTTCGCTGATCGCCCTGATTTTTGCGATTATGGCAGTCTACCCCTCTTATGAAGCGAAAAAAGGGGAACGCAGCATTGATAACGTCAATCCGCTCTTTTTCGGGCACTTCACCCGGTTTACTCCTGACGAATATTACGATATGATGGATAAGGTCTTCGACAGCAGCCGCTCTATTTACCGGGCTCAGTTAAAAAATCTCTATCAGCTGGGCGTGGTACTGAAAAACCGGAAATATAAATTTTTAAAATACAGTTACCAGTTCTTTTTTGTCGGTCTGATTTCATCGGTAATACTCTTTACCATCCAGCTCCTCCGGATACTCGGCTGAGACTGACCCACTGATACACTCTTTGCTTTCGTTTCCAGGACACTTTTACTGATGTGAAATAGTGTCGCAACAACAATTGTGCCATTTTATGGGTTTGCTTGCTTTAAGAAGGTAAAAATTGTAAATTGCCCGGCGTGTTAGCGAGATGGGAAAAGCGGGGGTCCTTGGTGAACAGACATTCAGCCGAAAATAGCCGTTGCGACTATCTAGGAGAGCGAAACAATCCATGACGGTTTCGAACCCTAAAGGGATTGATGAAATGAAAGCCGTGGGCATTATTCCCGCCCGGTTTGGCGCGACCCGCCTGCCGGGAAAACCGCTCCGAATGCTGGCGGGGAAGCCGCTTATTCAGTGGGTCTGGGAAAATGCCGCCCGCTGCCGGTTATTGGCGGAATTGATTGTCGCTACCGATGATGAGCGGATTCTGGACGCCGTCCAATTTTTCGGCGGCAAGGCGATTATGACGCCCGCCGATCTGCCCAGCGGCAGTGACCGTTGCGCCTTTGTGGCGCGGACCCTGGATGCGGAAATTATCGCCAATATTCAGGGGGATGAACCCTTTCTGGACATCGGCGTGCTGGAAAAGGCGATCCGGCTGTTGCGTTCCGATCCCGGACTGAATGTAGTCACCGCTGCCGGAACCGGAATTACAGCGGAAGAGCTCACCAATCCCAACGTGGTGAAGGTCTTACTGGATAAAGACCACAACGCGCTGCTGTTCAGTCGCCAGAATATTCCCTATATTTCTGACCGGACAGTGCTGAACATTCATCCCGCCCGGCGGCATATCGGCTTGTATGTGTTCAGGAGCAGCTATTTACAACGCTTTGTCGCATTGCCGCAAGTCGATCTGGAGCGGCTGGAGCGGCTGGAGCAGCTGCGTATACTCGAAAACGGCGAAAAAATCAAGGTTGTTGAAACCGAACAATACTCCCCCGGAATTGATACAGAAGCGGATTTACAAAAGGCAGAAAGGATCATAGAGACGCATGAAATCTGAGACGCCGACGAAATATATTTTTGTGACCGGTGGAGTCATTTCCGGATTGGGCAAAGGGATTACCAGCGCCTCGGTGGGTTATCTGCTGAAGTCGCGGGGCTACCGGGTGACGATTCAGAAATTTGATCCCTATATCAATGTCGATCCCGGGACCATGAGTCCCTATCAGCACGGCGAGGTTTTTGTCCTCGAGGATGGTACCGAAACCGATCTTGATCTGGGGCACTACGAGCGGTTTATTGATGAGAATATGAGTTTCTGGAATAATACGTCCGCCGGAAAAGTGTACCATACCGTCATTACGCGGGAGCGGCGCGGCGACTATCTGGGGGCGACGGTGCAGGTGATTCCCCATATCACCGATGAGATCAAACGCCGTTTTCTTGCCGTCAATAAGGATAAAAGATACGATGTGGTGATTACGGAAGTCGGCGGTACGGTGGGCGATATTGAGAGTCAGCCTTTTCTTGAGGCGATCCGTCAATTCCGGATTGATGCAGGTCCCGAAAACTGCCTCATTATGCACCTGACCCTGGTGCCGTACATTGATACCAGTGGCGAAATCAAGACCAAACCGACGCAGCACAGTGTCCAGCGGCTGCGGGAAATAGGCATTCAGCCGGATATCCTGCTGTGCCGAACGAAGTATCATCTCGACGACTCTGTTAAAAAGAAAATTGCCCTGTTCTGCAACGTTATGCCCAAAGCGGTAATCGAAGCCTTTGATGTGAAGACGATTTACGAAATTCCCCTGAGTTATGAGCGCCAATCTCTGGGCGATCTGATTCTGGATGCACTGGGACTTCCCCGGCGGAAATCCGACCTGAAAGCCCTGGAACGGTTTGTTCAGAAGGTCAAAGAGCCCTCCCGTGAGGTCACTATTGCGGTTTGCGGAAAGTACACCCAGCTGCATGACGCCTACAAATCCATTGTGGAAGCCTTTGTTCATGCCGGTGTCGAGAACGATTGTCGGGTTACGATCCGCTGGATTGAAGCCGAGGATATCCGCGCTGAGGATTCTGTAATATTGCTGAATGATGTGGACGGTTTACTGGTGCCGGGCGGTTTCGGTGACCGGGGTATCGAAGGAAAAATTCAGGCGATCCGGGTTGCCCGGGAGAGAAAAATTCCCTTTTTCGGCATCTGTCTCGGATTGCAGTGTGCCGTCATCGAATTTGCCCGTCATTGCTGTGGAATGGAGGGTGCCAACAGCCGCGAATTTGATGAAGATACAAAATTTCCGGTTATCGACCTGATGGAAGCTCAGAAGAGCGTTTCCAATAAGGGCGGGACTATGCGGCTGGGTGCCTATCCGGCGCAAATTCAGCCGGATACCAGAGCCGCAAAGATTTACGGAGAGCGGGTGATTTCGGAGCGGCACCGGCATCGCTATGAGGTCAATAATCAGTATCTACCGCAATTGACGGGAGAGGGAATGGTAATCGGTGCCGTGAATACGGAGCTGGATTTGGTGGAGATGATCGAATTACCCGAACAGCCCTGGTTTGTCGCCTGTCAGTTTCATCCGGAATTGAAATCCCGGGTGAACCGGGCACATCCGTTGTTTCGTGAATTTGTCAGGGCGGCGGTCAATTACCGGAAAGGACGATCAAATGCCTGATGTTCAGTTAAATAACATTCAGATCGGAAAGGTCCATCCGCTGCTGTTTATTCTGGGTCCCTGTGTTATCGAAAGTTACGACCATACCCTGTTTATGGCGGAGCAGCTGGGCGAATTGGCGGAACGGCTGGCATTTCCATTGATCTTCAAAGCCTCTTTCGACAAGGCGAACCGCAGTTCGGTGGATTCTTATCGGGGACCGGGGCTGGATGAGGGTCTGAAAATTCTTCAGGCTGTAAAAGAGAAGTGTCGGCTGCCGGTTCTCACCGATGTGCATGAGACCGGTCAGGTCGCTCCGGTTGCAAAGGTGGTGGATGTCATCCAGATTCCGGCTTTTTTATGCCGGCAGACCGATCTGCTGCTGGCTGCCGGAGAGACGGGTAGAATTGTAAATATTAAGAAGGGTCAATTCGTTGCGCCCCAGGATATGCTGCATGCGGTCCGGAAGGTCGAGAGTACCGGGAACCGTCGGATTTTACTGACGGAGCGGGGTGCCAGCTTCGGATATGGCGGACTGGTTGTCGATGTGCGGGCGGTGCCGATCATGCAGAAGTGCGGCTACCCGGTGATTTTTGACGCCACCCACTCCGCTCAGGCGCCCGGTGGAAAGACCACCGGTGGCAGTCGCGAATTTATCGCTCCTGCAGCCCGGGCGATGGTTGCTGCCGGGGCGGATGGAATTTTTATGGAGGTGCATGACGATCCGGATAAGGCTCTGAGCGATCGCAGCACTCAGTATCCCCTGGCGCAGCTATCCGGACTTATCGAGCAACTGATTGCGCTGCGCGCGCTGGTGAAGGATTTTCATGACTGAGAATTTATTAACAGAAAAATTGAAGCAGATCCGGTTGATCATTTCCGATGTGGACGGTGTTTTTACGGATGGTTCACTGTACATCGGACCGAAGGGTGAAGAGTTCAAGCGTT
Organism: Fidelibacterota bacterium; assembly: GCA_049975265.1. Lineage (GTDB taxonomy): Bacteria > Fidelibacterota > UBA2242 > UBA2242 > UBA2242 > B118-G9. The sequence goes on along the minus strand of JBNGDF010000007.1, from coordinate 104,748 downwards.
TTCATGTTTTGGATGGAGCCGGGATCGCCCTGCTGAAAGCGGTGAATTTTCCCATGGCGGTGATTTCCGGTCGGAATTCTGCGATCACCACCGAGCGGATGCGTGAAATCGGTCTTGCGGAGCATCTTTATCAGGGTAATTTGGCGAAGTTAGAGCCCTACCGAAAGATTCGGGCGGCGCATGGTCTGAAGGATGCGGAAATCCTTTATGTCGGTGATGACCTGGTAGATCTGCCATTGATTCGGCGTGCCGGTGTCGGCGTTGCCGTCGCCAATGCCCATCCCGGTGTCAAAGACGTAGCGGATTATGTGACCCGTAAAGAGGGCGGCGCAGGAGCGGTGCGGGAAATTATCGATTTGCTTTTGACAGCCCAGGATAAGTACATTTCTGCGGTGGAAGCACTCAACAAGCATACCTACAAGGATTATTAAAATGCCGGAATCATACCTGAAAATCGCCATCGGACTGATTCGCGCCGAATCTACTGCCATTGCTCAACTGGAGAAACGGATCGACGATACGTTTCGGGAGATGGTGGAATTGCTGTTCGGGATCAGGGGTAAGGTTATCATTACCGGCGTTGGAAAATCGGGTCTGGTAGGGCGTAAAATTGCCGCGACGCTGGCGTCTACCGGTACACCCAGTTTTTTTATCCATGCCTACGAAGCCGGACATGGCGACCTGGGAAGCGTCGGTCAGAAAGACGCCGTGATTGTCATTTCCAACAGCGGTGAAACCAGCGAAGTGCTGTATCTTTTGCCCTATTTAAGAAAACGCAAGGTGCCCATTATCGGTTTTGTCGGGAATACCACGTCATCACTGGCAAAAAAATGTGATCTGGTCATTGACACCGGAGTATCTTCCGAAGCCTGTCCCATGGGGATTGTCCCGACCGCCAGCACGATCGTGACGCTGGCAATGGGTGATGCCCTGGCGATTGCATTGATGAATAAACGCCGGTTCAAGGAGTTGGATTTTGCCGGCTTGCATCCCGGCGGCTCACTGGGGAGGCGTCTGTTGACGACAGTGGGGGATCTGATGCATACCGGTGATGAGATTCCGCTGGCTGCCATCAATGAGAGCATGAAACAGGTGCTGTTTACCATGACCCAGAAAGGTTTGGGAGTCGTGGGAATTCTCGATCAGAGTGGGCGTCTGGTGGGCGTCATCACCGATGGCGATTTGCGGCGCGGACTGGAACAGACCGACGATTTTTTCAAACAGTCACCTGCTGCGATTATGAGCAAAAATCCGAAATTCGTCAATTCCCGGACGCTGGCAATTGATGCCCTTATCCAGATGGAAAAATATGCCGTCACCAATCTGTTTGTATTTAACGGTCATCAGACTGGCATCCCTACAGGGATTATTCATATTCATGATATTTTACGTTACGGGATTATGGTGAAATGAACCGCTGGCTCTGCTATGGTGCAATCCTCGTTTTTGTCCTCGGCTGTCAGCCCAGCGAGGAGAACGTCATCGATTCCGAACAGCGGAAATATCCCGATCAGGAGAGCTGGAATACAACCATTACGCTGACCAAGAACGGCGATAAACGGGCGTTGGTATTGGCTGGACATTTGACGAAAAATAAAAACGAAGCGCTGATTATGATGGACGACAGCGTGGATGTGGATTTTTTTGATGCCGAGCAGTCCCATCTGTCGCATCTGACGGCGCAGCAGGCGCAGGTGAATGAAAATACCAACGATCTTCTGGCCAGTGGCAATGTGGTTGTCGTGTCGGACAGCGGGGTGACCCTGTATACCGAGGAGCTGCGGTGGGATCATCAGCGGGAGCGGATTATTTCGGACATGTTCATTACCTTTGTGCAGGAACAGGATACCTTGACGGGTGTCGGATTTGAATCGGATTCCGACTTGAAGAACTGGATCATTCGGCGGCCCAGTGGAGTCACGGATCGGAACATTAAAGAGTAAAAAAAATGACTCCGAACACAGTCACAGAGGATAAGATATTGCGAGGCGAAGAGCTCTGCAAAATTTATGGCAGACGGATGGTGGTGAATAACAGCACCATTGAGGTCCACAAGGGCGAAGTCGTCGGTCTGCTGGGACCAAATGGTGCCGGCAAAACTACGACATTTCACATGTTTACCGGGATGATTCGGCCAACTTCGGGGCGGGTATTTATTAATCACAGGGAGGTAACCCACCTGCCCATGTACAAACGGGCGCAACTGGGGATTGGCTATCTCTCTCAGGAGCCGTCGGTGTTTCGAAAGCTGACCGTTGAACAGAACCTGCTGCTGGTATTGCAGACTCTGGGAATCGGGAAAAAGGAGCAGATGGAGCGGCTGGAGCGACTGCTGGACGAGCTGGGTATCCGTAAGTTTCGCAAAAGCAAAGCCTATACCCTTTCCGGCGGTGAACGGCGGCGGACGGAGATTACCCGGGCGTTGGTGACCAATCCCGATTTTATTCTGCTGGATGAACCCTTTGTGGGGGTCGATCCGATTGCCGTGGAAGATATTCAGAAAATCGTGGTGGGTTTGAAAGACCGCAATATCGGAGTTCTGATAACCGATCACAATGTCCATGAAACCCTGTCGATTACCGATCGTAGCTATTTGATGTTTGAGGGGCGTATTTTAAAATCCGGTACGTCGGAGATGCTGGCTACCGATGAGGATGCTAAACGACTGTATTTGGGAGATAGTTTCAGGCTGGACCGATGATGCAATTGTCACAAACCCAGGTGCAAAAATTATCCCAGGAGCTGCGTCTGACACCACAGCAGATTCTGCAATCTACTATTTTGCAGCTCCCGACCCTGGCGCTGGAGGCGCGGGTTAATCAGGAGCTGGAACAGAATCCGGTTCTGGAAGAGGTCCCGCCTGAGGAAAAGGAGACCGATGAGCCGGAGGAATCGGATGATGACGAGAGTGATGATATTGACTGGGAGGAGCTGTTACCGCAAAACGATGATTACGAGCCGAAGGTGGAGTACGACAAAAGCCGGGAAGAGTACACACTGGTGCAGGTCTCGCCGCGGGGCATGGTGGATTATCTGTTTGATCAGTTGAAGCTGATGAATCTGAGCGACCGGGAGATGAAGATCGCCCGGGAAATCATCTGGAATCTCGATGAGCGCGGCTATCTGGGCATACCGATCGAAAACATTGCGTACAGTCAATCGATGAGCGTTGAAAAGGCGGAACAGGTGCTGCGGTACCTGCAGCAGATGGACCCGCCGGGGATTGCCGCCCGGAACCTGCAGGAGTGTCTGCTGATCCAGCTCCACCAGATGGACAATGTGCCGGAGGTCTCTACGAGAGAAGATGCCGTTATTCTTGTACGGGATCATTTTGACGATTTTGCCAATCGCCGGTTTCAGCAGATCATGAAAACCCTTGGCTGGACCCGGGAGCGTCTTTATAAGGCGCAGGAGACAATCCGGAAGTTGAATCCCAAACCGGGCGTATCTCTGATGGGCAGCGATCCGCAATATATTGTGCCGGATCTGATTGTGGAAAAGGTGGGCGATGAATTTATTATTGAGGTAAACGATTCCCGGGTTCCCGAATTGCGGATCAACTCCGGGTACATGAATATGATTGCTGAAGGTGAAAAATTATCCCCGGACGCCAGACAGTACCTGAAGAAAAAAATTGACATGGCGAAATGGTTTATCCAGTCCATTTATCAGCGCCGCCTGACCATGATCAGGGTAATGAAGGCTATCATTGACCGTCAGCGGGATTTTTTTGATGATTGCCGCAATCCGCTGAAACCGATGATTCTGAAAGATATTGCCGAAGATGTCAATATGGACATTTCGACAATCAGCCGGGTGACCAATGGGAAGTATGTCCAGCTCAGCTCCGGAGTCTATGAATTAAAATATTTTTTCAATGAGGGTATGGTCGACGAAAGCGGCGAGGAAATTTCCACCCGCATAATTAAGGAAAAATTGAAAACGATTATCGATTCGGAGGATAAACAGAAGCCCTACAGCGACGATCATCTGGCACAATTGTTAAAGAAAGAGGGTTACCCGATTGCCCGCCGGACTGTGGCAAAATATCGGGAGCAGTTGAAAATTCCCGTAGCAAGACTGCGGCGAACTATATAAAGGAGGTATAAATGGCTGGGAAAAAGGTAAAAATCGGAGATAATGAGATTGAGGTATCATCTTCACAGACCTTTCTGCTCATTATTGTTGTGGTGTTAATTGCCGTGGGCGTCACGGTAGCCATGTCGTTTTATACGGTGGACGCCAATGAAAACGGAGTGGTTTTACGGTTTGGGAAATATCTCAAAACCACCTATCCGGGGCTGCATCTGAAGTTTCCCTGGGGAATTGATAAGTTATATAAGGTTCGGGTGGAATACCAGTGGAAGGAGGAGTTCGGGTTTCGCACCGCCCGTCCCGGGGTAAAAACGGTCTATGATAAGGATCAGTATACAGACGAATCCTGGATGTTGACCGGTGATCTGAACATTGCCGACGTGCAGTGGGTGGTGCAGTACAAGATTAAAGACCCGGTGAAGTATCTGTTCCATGTCCGGGAGCAGAGCGGTACCATCCGGGCAGTCACCGAGGCAGCCATGCGCTTTGTGGTGGGCGATCGCTCTTTTCAGGAGGTATTGCAGTCAGACCGCCGTAAGGTTGCGTTGCTGGCTCAGGACTATATGCAGCAGACGCTGGATGAATACGATATGGGTATCCGGATCGAGCTGGTGCAATTAATTACCGTTCAGCCGCCGGACCCGGTTTTCGACTCCTATAACGAGGTCAACCGGGCGAAGCAGGAGCAGGAGACGGCAATCAACGAAGCCAGCAAAATCTACAATAAGGAGATTTTCCGGGTTGAAGGTGAAGCGAAGCGGATTGTTCAGGAAGCCCGCGGATACGCCATCGACCGTACCAATCGCGCCACCGGAGATGCGGAGCTGTTTACGTCGGTCTTTACCGAATATCAGAAAGCCAGGGAGGTGACCCGGCAGCGTCTCTACCTGGAGACGATGGAGGCGGTGATGCAAAGTGTCGATGACAAGGTTTTAATTGACAAGGAGGTCAGAAGCCTCGTGCCACTTCTAAACCTGGACGGAAAGGCGGTGACAAAATGAAGACCGGTAAAATAATTCTATTGTTGTTGATTGTTTTAATAATTGTCTTTTTTAGCACTGCGCTGTTTATTCTGGACGAAACTCAGCAGGCGATCATAACCCAGTTCGGCAAGCCGGTGGGTCTGCCTGTTACACAGGCAGGCATCCATCTGAAGGTACCCTTTATCCAAAAGGTTCTGGTCTTTGATAAACGGATTCTGGAGTGGGATGGCAATCCCCAGGAAATTCCCACTAAAGATAATAAATTCATTTATATCGACACCTTTGCCCGCTGGCGGATATCCGACGCGCTGGCATTTTATAAAAGCAACCGCAGCGAGATGGTGGGCTATTCCCGTCTGGATGATCTGCTGGATGGCGCCGTACGGGATGAAATCGCCAATCATACATTGCCGGAAATTATTCGTAACTCCGATCGGGAAATGGTCATTCAGGAGGTGGAATCGGCGGATATTACAACACCACTGGACTCCTCTCAGTTTGAAGATTTTGACATTCCCGGTGCCCGGGCAAAAATTATTAATGCAATTGTGGAGAATGTGAGAACCAAACTAAAAGACCTTAATCTGGGTATTGAGGTTATTGATCTGCAGATTAAGCGGATTGACTACAACACCGAGGTCCAGAGAAAGGTCTTTGACCGTATGATCTCAGCCCAGCTGCGGATCGCAGAAAAATATCGCGCCATCGGTCAGGGCGAAAAGGAACGGATCATGGGAAAATTGTCCCAGAAAAAGAAAGAAATCCTCTCGCAGGCTTATCTGGAATCCCAGCAGATCCGCGGAAAAGCAGATGCCGAAGCGGTGAAAATCTACGGCGATGCCTATAATCGGTCGGCGGATTCCCGGGATTTTTACAGGTTTTTACGAACCTTGGAAACCTACCGCACGGCTATCGATAGCAGCACAACCCTGATTTTATCCACGGATAATGAATATCTGCAATATCTGGGGACTACCAAATGACAGCTAAGCATGAGACGATGTACGGAACAGATAGCCGTGATAGCGGAACAGTGCTGTATGGTACCACGGTCATCGGTGTGCGGCGAAACGGACAATCGGCGATGGGCAGCGATGGACAGGTAACCAACGGGAATACCGTTATGAAGCACAATGCCCGGAAGATTCGGAAGCTCTATAAGGATAGTATTCTGGTAGGATTTGCCGGCTCCACCGCCGATGCTCTGACCCTCTTTGAAAAATTTGAAGGGGAGCTGGAGAAATACAAGGGCAATATCAACCGGGCGGCGGTCGAACTGGCGAAGCTCTGGCGCACCGATAAATATCTGCGCCGCCTGGAGGCACTGCTGACCGTGATGAGTGCAGACACCTCGTTGATTATTTCCGGAACCGGTGATGTCATAGAGCCCGACGACGATATTGTAGCCATCGGATCGGGCGGACACTATGCCCTTGCCGCCGCCCGGGCAATGCTGCAATACAGTGAGCTCTCTGCCCGGGAGATCGTGGAAGAGGCGCTGCACATCGCAGCGAAAATCTGTATCTATACCAACGATAACTTAACCGTAATGGAATTATGAACCGCAAAGATTTGACCCCCCGTGAAATTGTCAAAGAGCTGGATGCCTATATCATCGGTCAGGACGCTGCCAAAAAAGCGGTGGCGATTGCCCTGCGTAACCGCTGGCGCCGACAGCATGTGGAGGGTCCCATCAAAGAGGACATTTTACCGAATAACATCATTCTGATCGGTCCCACCGGTGTAGGGAAAACCGAAATTGCCCGGCGACTGTCAAGTCTGGCGCATGCACCCTTTATCAAGGTCGAGGCGTCCAAATTTACAGAAGTCGGTTATGTGGGTCGGGATGTGGAGTCTATTATTAGGGACCTCGCCAGCATTTCGGTCAGTCTGGTGAAAGGTGAACGCATCGCCGAAGTGACCGAGCAGGCGACTGCCCTGGCGAATGAACGTATTCTGGATATTCTCCTGCCGCCCCGAAAGTCCGCCAGGGAACCGGAGTCTGCTGGCGAGAGCAAAGAAACCCAGCTGTCGCATACCCGTGAGAGATTCCGGGAAATGCTGAAAAACGGCTCAATGGAAGATCGGGTTATCGAAATCACCGTTCAGAAGGGCGGAACGCCGATCATGCAGGTCTTTGGACCCGCCGGTCTGGAGGAGATGGGCTTGAACCTGAGCGAGATGCTGGGCAGCGCTTTCCCCAAAAAGAAAAAGCTGCAGAGAGTAACGATTGCCGAAGCCCGAAAAATCTTTACCCAGGAAGAGGCGGAAAAACTGGTGGATAATGATCTGATTATTCAGGAAGCGATCCGGCGGGTCGAAGAATCGGGTATAGTATTCCTTGATGAAATTGACAAGATTGCTTCTTCTCACGGTGACACCGGGCACGGTCCCGATGTCTCCCGCGAGGGTGTCCAGCGGGATATACTGCCCATTGTGGAGGGCTCCAATGTACAGACAAAGTTCGGTGTCGTGAAAACCGATCACATCCTTTTCATTGCCGCCGGTGCCTTTCATATGACCAAACCGTCGGACTTGATTCCGGAATTGCAGGGTCGTTTTCCGATCCGGGTGGAGATGGATAGTCTTGGGAAGGCGGAATTTATTAAGATTTTGCAGAATCCCCGCAATGCCCTTCTCAAGCAATATCAGGCTCTGTTGAAAACCGAGGGTGTCGATCTGATCGTGGAGGACGACGCCATCGAGAATATTGCCCAGTTGGCGGAGGAGGTCAATGATAAAATGGAGAATATCGGTGCGCGGCGGCTGCATACCATTATGACCACGCTGCTGGAAGATGCTCTCTTTCAAATACCCGATCAGAAAATCAAAACGGTTCGGGTAACCCGGAAAGATGTGGAGAAGAGATTGGCAGAGTTGATTAAAGACCGCGATTTAAGTCGTTATATTCTTTAGGAGGAGCGCGTGAAGCGAGATTTTATCCATATAACCGATTTTTCGACAGAAGAAATTCAGGAGGTGTTGGAACTGAGCGCAAAAATTAAGTTGCTGCTCAGGGAAGGAAACGAGTATAAACCACTGAAGGGAAAAAACATGGCAATGATTTTTGCCAAACCTTCAGCCCGCACCCGGATATCCTTTGAAACCGGTATGTCCCAACTGGGTGGACATGCGATCTACCTGAGCCCCAACGATATTGGCATCGGTAAGCGGGAAGCCGTCAAAGATATCGCCCGGGTAATCTCCCGGTATGACGACATCATCATGGCACGCCTCTTCGAGCATGCCCATATCCTGGAACTCGCCGAATATTCTTCCGTCCCGGTGATCAACGGTTTGACGGACCTCAACCACCCCTGTCAGGTCATGGCGGATATTTTTACCGTACTGGAACATCGCAAACATCTGAACGATCTGAAAGTCGCTTTTGTCGGCGATGGCAATAATGTCGCCAATTCATGGATCAATTTAGCCGCCCGGCTGCCACTGCATTTTGTACTGGCGTCCCCCGGCGGTTACGATCCCGATGAGACAATTCTGGAAAATGCCCGCAGCGCCGGCATCAGCCGGATCGAGATTGTCCGGGATCCTGTGGAAGCCGTCCGGGATGCCGATGTGGTCTATACCGACGTCTGGGCCAGCATGGGGCAGGAGGCGGAAACCGCAAAACGCCGCCGGGATTTCCTGCCGTTTCAGGTCAACCGTGAATTGATCCGGCATGCCCATAAAGACGTGCTCATCATGCATTGCCTTCCGGCACACCGGGGAGATGAGATTACTGATGAGGTGATTGATGGTCCCAACTCAATTGTCTTTGATGAGGCGGAAAACCGCATGCATGTCCAGAAAGCCATTATCGTTAAACTGTTGCTGGGGTAATGCCGGACAAAAAGACACCGAAAGCTTTCCGGGAGAGACTTCCGGACGGCTTTTTTTTCAATTGAGAGATTAGTATTTTTTCCATAAATTGAAATTAAAGCGGACAGAGGGAATTCATGCAGGCAAAAAGATATAAACGTTCCGGAGTGAAAAAGGGCGGGGATATCGATAAAGTTCGACTGCTCCAGAATTTGCCAGGTGTTGTTTATCGCTGTGTCAACGATCGCAACTGGACGATGCTGGAGATCAGTGCCGGTTGCGTTGACCTGCTGGAATATCAACCGGAAGATCTGATCGGGAACAATGTCGTCAGTTTTGGCGATCTGATTGAGCCCAACGACCGGAAAATGGTGTCTGCGACCGTGCAGAAGGCGCTGAAACATCACAGATCCTTTATTCTGGAGTATCGTGTCCACACGGCGTCGGGAAAGGTCAAATGGGTCTGGGAGCAGGGGATTGGTGTCTATTCTGACGATGGAAAGCCACGTTATCTGGAAGGGTACATTACCGAAATAACGGAATCACAGATTTTAAGTAAAGAAGAAAAGTACCGGCTCCTGGTGGAAAATATCAAGGATGGGATTGTCATCAGCCAATCCGATAAGTTCATCTTTTTCAACCGGCAGTTCGCCACCATGTTGGGCTATACAGTCGATGAACTGCTGATGCGGGATTATCGCGACGTATACAACGAGCGGGGGCTGGCGATTCTCTATGAACGCAGCCGCCGCCGGGAACGGGGTGAGCAGGTGCCGTCTCAGTATGAAACCGTCTTTAAGCGCAAAGACGGTTCCGAGATCGATGTCGAAGCCAATGTGACGATCATCAATTATCAGGGCAATACGGCGACATTCGCGGTCATTCGCGATATCACCGAGCGCAAAAAGGCTGAAAGGGAGATTCAGCGACAGAAACAGTATTTTCAAGCCATATTCGACAGCGCTTCCGACGCGATTGTCTCCTTGGATTTGCATGGGAATGTGGTCAATGTCAATCCCTCTTTTGAAAAATTGTTCGGCTATACCCAGGCAGAAATCCAGGGGCGCAATCTAGATCGGATCATCGTTGATAAAGAGGATTATCATGATGCCGCCGATATCACCAAAAGCGTTCAGGCAGGTGGAATTGCCAATCTGGACCGTCGGCGGCGCCGGAAGGACGGCTCGTATATTGACGTCTCGGTCAGCGGGGCGCCGATTAGCATTGATGGTGAACATATCGGTGCACTGGCAATTTACAGAGATATTACCGAACGCAAACGGTTTGAAGAAGCCCTGTCTGCGGAGCGTAATCTCATGCGTACGATGATAGACCATCTTCCCAATGCAATTTATGTGAAGAATACCGCCCGCCAGAAAACTCTCTCAAATCCGGCAGATTTCCATAACATGGGTGCGGAATCGGAATCCGAAGTACTCGGTAAAACCGATTTTGATTTCTTTCCACCGGAGCTGGCGGCTGCCTTTGATGCGGATGATAAAAAAGTCATTCAGAACGGAGAAGCTATCCTCGACCGGGAAGAAAAGGTGACCAGACCGGACGGCAGCATCGGCTGGCAGATAACCTCTAAAATTCCCCTGAAAAACGCTGCCGGTCAGGTGACCGGGCTGGTGGGTATCGGACACGATATTACAGAGCGAAAGAAAGCCGAAGAAGAGCGGGAGCGGATCATTCGTGAACTCCAAAAAGCACTCGATAAAGTTAATACCCTGAGCGGTTTGATCCCGATTTGCGCCAATTGCAAGCGAATCCGGGATGACAAGGGTTACTGGAACGATGTGGAATCCTATATCTCCAAACATTCCGCCGCGGAATTCAGCCACGGTCTCTGCGACGACTGCATGAAAAAACTGTATCCGGAGCAGTACGAGCGGTTGCGTAAACAGAAAAAACGTTAATCTTCGTGTATAACCTGATCATGATTCGTCGCGGAGGGAATCTTTTTTCCGCGTCTGTGATCAATGATTGCCTTAATAATAATTACGGGTAAGGCAATATAAAGTATCCCGTTGATATACTGATCGCAGAGGTTACTGGGCCAGGGAAAAGGTTTAAAGATAAAATAATCGGTGGCGTGTCCAAACAGCAGGATCTCCAGCACGTTGCCGGAGGCGCCGATGGTCAGGGTGAGAATCAGTGAGTACATCGTGTTGTTAAAATGGTCGAGTTGCTCTTTCACCAGCGTGTGGATCAGTGATGCCATCAGCACGAAAACAAATACCATGCCCGCCAGCGCCCAGATAAAATGGTTCTCAATCGGACCGAACAGATAATGATAGCCGGTATTATGAGTCCGGTAAAGCAGCAGGAAGGGAAGAAAGGTTTGCTGAACCTTTTGAAACGGTAGCTTTAGATTGGCAAGGTACTTAATCAGGAAGTCCAGCAACAGCAGCGCAATACCGATGCCGATGGAACGGAAGATTCTGATGGTTTCAGATTTCATAGTCGGGATGGCACCTCATTTGAATTTGAATTAGTAATGGGAGCGGCGATATTGATTCAAAAACCGGAACGGATCTTCCCGGGAGCCGCGAATCCGGGCGAATAGTCGGGTATAGATTTTCCGGATCTCGGGGGACTTCTCTTCAGCCGCCGGATTCAGGACCAGACCGGTCAGGAGATGTGTCCAGCCCGGGTTGAGTTCGCCGCATTCCGCCTGTACCGCTCCGAGAATTATATAGCCGTTATTGGCTGCCAGATCGCCGAATTTGCTTGCCTGAGAGATCAGATGCAGGGCGTACTCAAAGCGCCGCTGCCGGTAAACGTTCCAAGCCAGCTCCGTAAAACAGGAGTAGTAATACTGATTCAACAGGGAATCGGGTTGATTCAGCTCCGGGTGGTGTTTTTGAATAGTGGGCGGTGTGCAGTGCTGAATCGCGGCGATGAGGAACCGATTGGCATGTGGAAGCAGCAGGGAATCACCCGCTGCGGATAGTTGCCTGGAAATTTTGATGAAATTGCCGATATCATCATAATCGGAAGACAGAATGACGTCACTCAGCTGACGGACAGCCCGGCAGCGCAAACTGTCATTTTGAAAGCAGCTCCGGATATGAGGAATGCTCGCCAAAGCAAATGCAAGGGGCTGCGGATACTCTCTGACATAGTGATCAAGCGAAGTGCGATACTGCTGCCGTTGAAGCGAGTCTGGCGGCAATTGTGCCACCAGTTGGCTGTCCAGATAGGCGGTGATTTCCGGATTGGACCGGATTACGCGCTGATCGATGAGAAATTGCAGCAGAGAGTCATGCTGATTATCGGCTTCCAGCAGCATAATCGCCTGTCGGATTGCCGGCAGCAGGTTGTCACTTTTCGGGTAATCGGTAATGAATTGACAAATCGCTTCCAGTTGGGAAGTCGGCGAATCAATGGTCTGGATAGCCTGATAGTCTGCCTGCTCTCTTCGCTGAAAGCAGGCAAAGGGGGTACTGACAAGCAGAAAAAAGAGCAGGAACCATAATGATGGTGGATGGTGATTCATCATTCCGAATATACTATTTTTTCTTGGTGAGGCGTCGCCAGCCGAAAAGGGGTGCCCGCAGGGGTATGAAACCGGCGTTGACCGACCGGACATCCTGCAGCGAAATGAAAATATTGGGATCAATCTCCTGAGCCAGCGCAACCACCTCCTTGACCTGTCGCCGGGGCACAATACTGAAAATTATATTAACCTCTCCCTTGGCGCCATTGGCTTTAATGACGGTAGCGCCGTATCCGGCATCCCGCAACGCCATCGGCAGGACCTCCATTGTATTGCGGGTAATTATGCGGATTGCCTGCTGTCCCATGGCGATCTTTTCCTCGATGGAAATGCCGACGTAGTTTCCCATTGCGAAACCAAAACCGTAAGCCAGGAAACAGGCGATATTGGTGACATGCTGAAAGACCTGCGAGATCGCCAGCAGCCAGATGGATACCTCGATAAATCCCAGGAAGGCGGAGATTGCCTTCCTGCCTTTGGAGACCAGAATAATCCGAAATGTACCGATGGACACATCGGTGACACGGGCTAAAAAGATCAGAAAAGGAATGATGATCCAGGTGGTAATCCAGGGATGTGCGGTTAATATCGACATTGATTTGCCATCATTCAAAAAGTTGGATATTGCCGCCGGTATGCAGAAAGACGATGGTTTCCTCCGGTGCAACTTTACCGCTGCGGCAGTAGTCAATCAGTCCGGCGGCGGCTTTACCCGTATAGACATGGTCCAGCAACACCCCTTCTCTGCGGGCGAAGAGCTCAATCGCTTCTTCCGCCTGGTCGGTCTGTTTGCCGTAGCCGCTGCCGACATACCGGTCATCAGCGGTGACCAGATCGCGGGTGATATGGACATTTAAAAAATCACCGGCGGATTGCGCCAGATTGTACACATTTTTTTCGAGATCTGCTTTCGGAGCGTCTACACTGATCCCGATGATCTGTCCCTGCCAGCCGCTGATCGCCTGTCCGGTGACGAGCCCGGCTTGCGTTCCTGCCGATGAGGAGGCGTGGAAGATTTTCGTTACCTGTAAGTGATGATGTTCAAAGTCATCCATTAATTCGCCCCAACCGGCGATGTATCCCATTGCACCCCGAGTGGTTGAGCCGCCCGGTGGCAGGAAATAGACGCGCCGACCGGCATATTCCAGCTGCTTGCGGACTTCGACGGCTTTCTGAAAGCGCTCTTCGGGATCGGTGGTATCGATATGGTGGATCGTTGCCCCGAACAGATGATCAAGCAGCAGGTTGCCCGTCGCAATTTTCGGTTCGGTGCCGTTCAGGATCAGATGTACTGCGAGTCCGTACTTGGCACCGACACCGCTGAGAATCCGGCAAAAGTTTGACTGGTTGGCGCCGATGCCGATGATCGTATCACACCCTTTTTCCAGAGCATCCGCCATTAAAAAATCAAATTTGCGGGTTTTGTTGCCGCCGAACGCAAAACCGGTCAGGTCATCCCGCTTGATATAGATATCCCGTTCCAGCAACTCCGACAGGGTATTCAAACGGTAAAAAGGCGTCGGCAGAAGTGAGATATTTTCCCGGTCCAGATGAGCAAGTATGTCGTCAATTTGCTGCATAAACACCTCAGTTTTTTCATGCAGAAATTACAATTTTAAGAGCATTTTTAAAAGCATATCTCAACAGGAATGGATAATTAAAAGAACAACCGGTTCAATCCTATCGGCCAAAGGGTTGTTTTTCCTTCCGGCATTATGCTGAAAACACTTGAAATATCGACCGAAATTAGCCATATTCAGCAACATGAAGAAGCGGGCTGTTCTGCTCTTAATCCTAATGCTGTTGCTGGTGGCTGCCGGCGGGGCTGGATTGCCGGAAGGGTTGCGGTTTAAAGCAATCAAAAAAGAGATCCCCAATGAATACCGGGCTGACATGAAGCAGGCTCTCGGCTATCTGAAAAAAGCGCAGGCAACCCAGGCTCGAAAAATATTCGACAGGTTAGTCAAATCCTATCCCGAATTCTATCTCTTCTGGAGCTACGGTCGGTCAGAATGGGCACTGGGTAATTATACGAATGCCCGGGCGCTCTATTTTAAGGCGTTTGCAAAGGATTCGACGGTCTATGATTTTTTAATGGATTATACGGACCTGGCAAAAGAGACCGCTGTTCCCTGGGACATGTTTCGACGAGTAGCGACGGCCCTCTACCGGATTCAGCCGGATGATTTGCCTCTGACAATTATACTCGATAAATACCGCGAGTCACCGAATCGGGAAGAGGCGATTCGCTTCTTTCGAACGCTGGGCGCGGAATTTCCCGACAACGGCAATATCACCGTGTATCACGCCATCTTACAGAGTAATCTCGGTGCCGATTCCGTTGCCGTCGCTCTGGCAAAACAGGCGATTCAATCGACGGAAAACCCCTTTCATTTGCGGATGTTGGAGCATATTCTTGCCAATAACGGCTGTTTTCTGGAAGCGGCGCAGGTCTGTGAAAAATTGAGCCGGATAGCAGGGCGATCGGCGGACACCTACGAGGCCTGGGGGCATCTGGAATATCGGCAGGGGCATTATGAAAATGCCGCAATCCACTACACTAAGGCACTGAATCACAATTATTGTCCGGGGAGTCTGATTACCTTGGCGCAGATTTATCATTTTCACCTGAATGATCCGGCGAAAGCCGTTTATTACAGCAAAGCGGCATTGCAGCTGGATCGCGGTCTGACGGACGCCTATTTTATCCTGGCGGAGAGCAGTCGCAAATCCGGTAAATTGGACAAAGCACTACAGTATTCGCAGAAACAGATGGAGCTGCTTCCCGAGCATCCCCAGCCTCTCTATTATCACGGGAAACTTTTATATGAGATGGAGCGGTTTCCGGAAGCCGTTGAGTATCTGGAAAGGGCAGTTTCACTGAGCCCGCAGGTCCAGCGCTACCGCCTGATTCTGGCAAACGCCTACGCCGGTGCCGGTCTGATCGATAAAGCCCGGGCAACCTACCAGAATTTTTTACATGAATCGGTTGATAATTTATGGTCGGAAGAAGAGAATTTGAAAGAGCCGGCGGTAAAATCCCCGTAATGCTTTTACCGGGTCTGTTAATCGTCTGCCTGATGCTGACGGATTGCGGTGAGGGAGTGAATAAAAGCTGCCTGCCGGAGCCTGTTTTGACGGACGACGCCGGATGGCTGGACCTGTACCGGAAGAGCTGGATGCTGATCGACCAATTGGAAAAGCGAGGTAATGACGACAACGATTTTCCGGAAAAATATCTGAATCCCGATGATAGAGACGTAATCGATCAGTGGTCGGTTTTGTCGACGGCACTGTTTGCCATGTACGGCTATACAAGGTATCCGGTTATGGAAACCCTGGATCTGTTTTACCGAAAACAGCGCGGCGACGGTTTCATCGCCCGCAGCTATATCACCCAATCGGGTGAGCCGTTGCATCTACCCAGCCAGGCTGATCCGATGATTCATCCGCCACTCTTTGCCTGGGTGGAACTGAGATATTTTTATCTGTCGGGCGATACACTGCGACTGCGACGTGTATTCCCTGTTCTGGAAAAATATTTTCACTGGATTGACCGGAACTGCCGGGGCAAATATGCTGCGGCAGAGCTGTACTACTCAAACCAGATCGCATCGGGCATGCTGAATTTACCAAGGGGCAATATAGAATTCGGCGGCTGGATCGATTTATCGGCACAGATGGCTCTCTTTGCCGAACAGCTGCGGCAGATTGCTGACATTTTGAAGGATTCTAAGAAAACGGCTTACTACCAGCGGAAATATCGCGACATCGCCGCCGCGATCCAGGCGAAACTCTGGAATCCCGACTCCACCTTTTATTTTGATATGACCCGCGAAGGCGAACCCTCCCGGATATACAACATCGCCGGTTTCTGGCCGCTGCTGGCCGGAATTCCCAGTCACTCCCGAGCAATGCGCCTGATTGACCATTTAAAGGACTACTCAGCGTTTCATCTGGAGCATATGTTTCCCAGCGTTTCCATCCGGGCACCGGAATACAACCCGCTCGGTTTTTACTGGCGCGGTGGTGTCTGGGGAGTGACCAACTACATGATCATAGCTGGTTTACAGCGCTACGGTGAGCAGGATTTTGCCCGGGAAGCCGCCCGGAATCATTTGAACAATATGCAGAAAGTATATCAGGGATTCGATATTAAAATTGACATCGACAGCGTATACTTTGATGAAACTCTTCGGTATCGGATCTGGGAAATGTATGCCCCGGAAGAGGCTGCGCCCGGCACCCGCTGGGATGCAAAAAACTACTGTCGCAAGGATCATATCTGCTTCTCCGGTCACGGACCGATTTCGATGCTGATCGAGGATATACTCGGATTTTCGGTCAATGCACCCGCCGACCGACTGGACTGGAATATTCGACGCAAGGACCGGCATGGCATTCGGCGTCTGCACTTCGGTGACAACTGTGTCTCGGTTTGGACGGAACCGCAGCCGGAGAATCCGGATGTGTTGGTGATTAATGGTTCGACGGATTCGGAGGTGTCGATCGATTTCAGGACCGGGAACGAGGAGTTTCTGGTGCACTTCGATCCCGGTCCCATCGGAGTGGGATTTATTCCTGAGAATTACATCATTCGAAATAGATTTAGTCGATAAAGTCGTGATCGGCGCGAATGGAGCTGGCGGTTTCCAGTACGTTTTCAACGTAACGGTGACTGTTATTGTATCGTAGCAGAGCCCGGTACTGTTGGCGACTATCTTCCGTCCAGCCCTTTTTGTTGAGGAAATTGCCGACACTCATAATGGCGTCGCTGAAATTGTACAGATCAATGGTTCCGTCTTCGTTGCCATCAACCCCATAGCGCTCTACATTTGAAGGCATAAACTGCGGATAACCGAAAGCGCCGGCATAAGAGCCGGGCAGCTCCAGAATATCCAGTTGGCGGTCAAAGTGCAGGTGCAGCAGACTGATAAATTCTGCCCGGGCCTGGACAGCCTTGCGGGTAGCACGGTCTTGATAATACCGAATCAGCTCCTGGCGTTTGTCATAATCGAGGTAGTGATACCGCTCATTAATGTGATTTTCGATTTGCCTCAACGACAGAGGACTGTCTGCCAGTGAGAGTGAACTGAGGATATTAAAGACTGAGTGATCGCCCACAATTTTACCGATTTTTGTTTCCACAAAAAGCACCGCTACAATCGCTTCCCGGGGGACGTTAAAGCGCATTTCAGCCTGGGTAAGCTCTTCTGCATAGCGGGCGATGAATTCGTCGATTTCGTAGGATTCATTTTCGCTGAAAAAGAAGGTACTGTTATAAGGCTCCATCTGCGGGGGGCGATAGAGATTGATCGCAATGTCATGGTAATAATCGATCCGCGGATCGCGAAACAGTTTCTCAATATCCACAGCCTGAAAGCCGGCCTGTTCCAGGTAGCTGAACAGATGAGAATACGGATCGGTGGCAGAGGTGGACGGTTCGTGATTCAAAGCGGGCTTGACAAAATCCTTCAGACAGGCAGACAGAAGCAGTGTCAGACTGGCTGTGATGAGGATAAAATTCCGCAATGAATAGCTTTTCCAAAATTTCAGGTTCATGGTATATCCTGTTCAAAAATGACAAGCCGAAATTAAGACAGACTTGTGAGTTTAGAGGTGAATTATATCACAATGTTACAAAATTAGCGCCAATTTTACGGAAGATGGATCAATAATGCAACTATATTTTCTTGTTTAATTAATAGACATCCTCTATTTTTTCCAGGATGATGGAAGCAAATATTGAAACAAATAGGAGTCGGTTTGAATACCAATCACGAATCTGTTCCGCTGCGCGCTTACCGGGCGCAATGGTTGCTGCCCGTATCGGCACCGCCGATTGAAAACGGCATTCTGATTGTTGATGAAAATCAAATCCGCGCTGTCGGGACATACGAGGACCTGTCCGGACGGATACCGGAACCGCTGATCGACCTGGGTGAAGCGGTCATTTTTCCGGCGTTTGTCAATGTTCATACCCATCTGGAGCAGGACACTTTGCCGGAGCCGATACGGCGCTTTTTTGACTATCTGAATCAAAATGCCGCCCTGCTGGAATGCCAGAGCGATAAGGAGCGTTCCGAAATTATCCGTACCAACGTCCAGGAATGTAAACGGTTTGGAACCATTGCCTTGGGAGATTTTTCCAGCGATGGGCTTTCAGCCAGGATATTGCAGGAGGAAAATCTATTTGCCCGGGTGTTTCACGAGGTACGGGGCTTCAAAGGGTACGAGGCGGCGACCATTTTCAAAGAGATTCGTGAAAAACTTGGTCAGATTGCTCCGATGAAACAGATCACCAATCATCTGGGCATGTCTTCACCCTGGGAAATCTCGGCGGATTTACTGAGGGAGATCAGTATTTATGAACGGCACATTGCCATCCATATGGCGATGACGGAAGATGAAATTGAGTTTTTCAACAGCGGCACTGGCTCCGTTCAACAATATCTGCTTTCGCGCATGGATTTTGATTATGGCTGGCGCGCCCCGCGTATGACGCCGGTTCAATATTTTTTCACTAACCACTTTGCCGCCCGGCACAATATCCTGATCCATATGAATGAGCTGACCGAAAAGGACATCGATTTAATCAGAGAGACCGTGGCAAAAGTGAATGTCTGTATCTGTCCGCGCACCGCTTTCAATTTACAGTGGCGCCCAACTCCGGTGAAACAAATCCTTGATCGGGGCGTAAATATATGCATGGGAACCGAAAGCAAAGCCCTGTCCGGCGATCTGGACCCGCGCAAAGAGATTGCCCAGTGCGTTCAGGCGGGCATCAGTGCGGATACGGCAATGAAGTTTGCTACCCTGAACGGTGCTTATGCCATTGGATTTCATAAAGAGGTTGGCAGCCTGGATCCCGGGAAAACCTCCCGCTGCCTGGTGTTGCCGATGGTTAATCTGAATCAAAACGACCCTTATGCGGCGATTCTGGACCTTTCACAGCAGGTTCGATGGCTCGGGGCTGAGGCAGGGGAATAGGAATTTTCAGCCAATTCAGATATCGGCTCCGGATAATTGGTGGTGATCGAAAATAGCTGTTGATAATTATGAAAAATTTCCTTATCTAATAGTTGTGGTATATCCAGACTTATTTCGGGAAACGCCATTTTTAAATCCATATCAATATGACGAACCAAAGGCGAGAACGAAATCCCTGTAGGGATATCAGTCTCCCGGGACTGTTTTTATATTTCATGTTTTGCAGCACCTAACATCCATAACCTAGGAGTAGTTATGATCAAAAATGATGTTGTCAGGGAGTTGGCACACTTTACCCAAAATGATTATCCGGTAACCAGTGCCTATTTTACGGCGAATATTAAAAACGGAAACCATAAGACTCACCTTGTCGAATTGAAAAAGATGATCCGGTATAAAAAAAATACCACCTACTTCAAGCAGTTGACCGAGGTAGAGAAAAACTCCGTTCTCGATGACTTTGATCGTATTGTCAACTGGTTTGAGGTGGAACTGGATACATCGAAATATGTCAGCTCGATCTGCTTTTGTCAGAGCAAAAGCGGATTTTGGAAGGTCATAAACCTGAAAATTCCCCTGCAGAATGAGTTGGTCATACAACCAAAACCATATATCTATCAGCTGTCGCAGCTGTTCAGCGAATACCGTCGGTACGGCGTACTGTTGATTGACAAATCCAAGGCGCGCATATTTGAACAATCCTTGGGTGATTTTAAAGAGTTGTTTAAAGTCACCGATAATGCGCCGGAATCGGTGAAGGTAGGAGGCTATCAGGGACGCCAGGAGCGGAAGGTGGAGCGAAATATCCATCAGGGCATTATTCAGCATTACAAAGAGGTAGCGCAAAAAATGTTTGTGCTGAATAAGTCCCACGATTTTAACTGGGTCGTTCTCGGCGGACGGCGGGAGTCCATCGGAGAATTTCGCAAGTATCTGCACGATTACGTCGATGGGAAGGTCACCGCCGTAATCGACATCGAACCCCATGCGCCGCTGAACGATGTCTTTGAAAAGGTGCAGAAAGCCAGCCGGGAATCCCGCTTGAAATTTGAGAAGGAGCTGCTACAACAGTTTGAAAATCAGAAGAAAGCCGGTCAGACAATGGAAGGAATCGACGCTATTCTGCCAAAACTGCGGGATAAATGGATCGATACGATTTTACTGAACAACAGTTATCAGCGCAAAGGGGTCTTTTGCCGGCACTGTAACTATCTGGACCTTTCACCGGAGGCGGAATGTCCTAAACACGGCGGTCCTTTGGAACGTACCCAGAACATCAATGAACATATCCTGCATTTGGCTCTGCAACAGGGGGTGAACGTGCAATATATCCAGCTGCCGATGGAAAAATATGGACATATGGCAGCCCTGTTACGTTTTCCGTTCAAGTGAGGGGAACTGATTCCGGGCTACTTATTACAGGAAACGGTGGTGAAAAGTAAATGAGATGGGGGCAACACTTCAATTAACAATTTAAGTCATCTGGCTAACTCGCCTATTTTCATTATTTTTTCCTTGACATTCACCCGATATGAAGACTATATTTTTTCTGAATGCAACGCCATAGTGTCAACTGTAACTTTTTAGACACTCTATACGTGAAGGTGTGGGATTATGAAAGCCAAAATATTTTTTGCAGCCCTCCTCATAGTTCCCCTTGTCCAGGGGTGCAGCCTGTTCGGCAGCAGGACCGCAGACAAGAGTGAGACGGAACAGATTCAGACCGCTCAGACAACGAGCGAAATCCGGACAGAAACAGCATCCGGAGCGACTGGAGAGACTCCGGCAGAGGTAAAAACCGTGCCGGCGGCTCCCATACGGAGCAGCAGCGCCGATGCGAATTATGTGGTAAATGAGCTGACTTTTGAAGTGAAAAAGCTCGCCGCCGAACTCAAGCATCTGCGTTCTCAACTGGAAGAGTTGCAAGCTAACAGTCAGATGTGGATGAATCCGCTGGCAATCTATGATAAGGAAATTATCACCGATAACGGTACATCCATTTACGGAAAAATAATTTACCAGGATGATAAGATCGTCAAGGTCGAGACCCTGATCGGGTATCTCGTGCTGGAAAAAGCCTCGATTGTCCGGGTTATTACCAACGTGCCGGAAGAACCTGCCCAGAAATATATACCCCAGGAGCTGGTCAGCGATGTCCAGAAAAGCGCCGCCTATCCGCCGGTGCCACAGCCCGGTTATGTTTCCCAAGCCAGCGAGCCGGCACAGCTGTCGGAAAGCAGCGCCAAGACGCCCAACTGTGTTCTGGTGGGTAATATCAGTGAGCAGAAAGACCGTTCGGGGAACACCATCTTTTCCGGTGAGGTGAAGAATATCGGTGCCCGGCGGGCGGATTTCGTCAAAGTTAATTTTATTTTTCGTAAAAACTGGAGTGGTGACACCAAAACCCGCACCGCTTTCGTCGAGGGCAGTTATTACACCTTTGAGGATTCGGGTATCACGACCAATAATTCGCTTCTGCCCGGAGCGACGGGAAAATTTGAACTGATCATCCCGAAGGATTTTGGCAGTTTTATCGGGTATTCCTACACCATCGAATGGGAGCAGTATCAGTAATGACGGCTCTCCGGATCAAAGCTCTCGCACTGCTCATAGGGATGATCATGGTCATTGCAGCCCAGACCGATTCCACTGTTAACGAGATTTCTGAAAAAAAAGCCGAACTCAGCGATAAAAACGTCGAGGTACTGGAGCTGCAGTCCGAGATCAGCGTTCACGATGCCGAGCTCCAGGCAATTCGGGAAGAAATCCAGCGGTTGAAACAGTATAACAGGCAGCTGCGAGACTCGCTGATGGCGAAACAGTCGGAAGTGGATTCACTCAAAGAGCAGCAGAATCAGGTGGAAAATTTCAAGCTCATTGTGAACACCTTTGATGAGGACAAAGCCCTGACGGAAGAGATTCTGGAATCGATCAAATCCAACAACGTGGTGGCAGAGGATGCCGATACGCTGGTTCACGAGGTGAACGATTCGGAATACCGGACACAATACAATGAGGCGTTGAACCTCTATTTCGACCGGGATTATTCAGCCAGTATGAAGCGCTTTCAGATATTGCTGCAAACGAGCCGACAGCATCCGTTGGCGGATAACTGCCAGTACTGGCTTGGCGAAAACCTCTATTCGCAGGAAAAATATCCACAAGCCGTGGAAGCGTTTCAGAAAGTGAAACCTCTGGGCGATGGCAATAAAGCCGATGCGGCGCTGTTCAAGATCGGTCTGAGCTATCTGAAAATGAACAATCAGCCGGATGCACTGGCTGCCTTCCGGCGGCTGGAGCGGGAATTTCCAGACAGTGAACTGGTGGAAAAAGCCCGGAAATATTTAACGACCCAAGAAAAATTTTGAATGGGAATGTGAATCGATTGGCACTGATGTTGATTATGCCCCTCGCGATATTTGCCCAGAAAGCCGATAGCAGCCGGGGGACGGCGGATCAGGGATTTATGTACGATTTAGGGATAACCATAGAGCCAGCGAGGGAGTCTGCCCCCCTTCACGGCATTGGCGTTGCGAACCCAATGATGGTTCAATTGCAGAACCAAATAGACTCCCTCTCTTTGGCCCTTTCCCACGGTCATGCACAAGTCGAACAGCAGTTAACGGAAATCCGAAACTTGGTCGATTCACTGGTAATCGAGAATCAGCGGCTGAAACATCTCGTTTTTCAGTCCCCCCATGCCAATCTGGGTAATCCCCGTATCCGTTATACCAAGAAAGAGGGTGAGCGTTTTTTTGAGAAGGGGCAGGCGGCTTATCTGACAAGAAATTATCCTGTTGCCGTGGATTACTTTCAGAAAAGCATTGAAAGTGACCTGCCCGGCGCTATGATCGGCGATGCCTATTTCTGGATTGGTAACTGTTATATTTATCTGAAAGACGAATATCTTGCTTTAGAATATCTGAAAAAAGTCGTAGAATATCCGCTGTGCGAAAATCTCGATGATGCCCTGTTTCTGACGGCAGTGACCTACCGCAAACTGGGGGATAAAAGGATGGCGGAAATATTTTTTAGACGGCTTCTCAGGCGATTTCCGGAGGGTCAGATGGCCAAGCTGGCAGACCTGGAACTGAAACGATTGGGCGCCATGGATTGAGACCAAAGGGGAGTAGGAATTGATGATAAAACGTGGTTATATCCAAATTTTGACAAGCATAATCCTGACCGTCTCGCTCTCCGGCCAGATAACCCGGGTTGCATTTACGAAGCCCGGCTACATGATGAAAATTCCCACCAGCAGTATCTATCGGACCCCCTATGTGTTCCGGACAGGAATTTGTACCGACATCTATGGGTTTGCCGATACACTGATTACGAGAGGAGTGTTTTTCGAAACTGATCTGTCCAATACCTTCAAAATCGGGGTGACCTCTATCCAGGGTGTCGGTTCCGGTCCGCCGGTGGAATTCGGGCTGCATTTTCAGAAGCGTCTGTTTGTCTACGGAGATATCAGTTTTTCCGCCGGGATACATGACCTGGTGTTGAAGCAGGGTGACAAGGAGCTCAACATCGACACAAAAACCCTGTCTATTTTCGGTGTGATCAGCAACGAAAAGCAGTTTGAATCCAGCAATCTCTGTACCTATATGGGTTTTGGGACCGGAGGGCTGGCGACCGGATTTGGCAGCGACTCCACCACCAGTGCCGGAGTATTTGCGGGAATTCTGCTCCATACCAGCATCATGGCGGAGCGGGGCGGGGTAGAATTTATCGGCGAATTCGACGGCGGCGGGATCAATGCCGGTGTGCGGATTCCCTTTACCAAGGACTATAACCTGATGCTTGGCGTAAACAATCTGGTCAAATTGTACAATTTTGGAGCGGAAGATTTTAACCTCGGTGCCACCAAGAATTACCCCAGTCTGAATATTGGTTTGGATTTTCGGATTCCCAGAGTCAAACCGGAAAGCGCACGCCGCCGTCGGCTTGAGGGGATGGTGGACGAAGAGACTCAATTAATTCTGGATATGGAAGAACAGTTTGCCATTCAGCTGGATTCGACGTTAAAGGCGGCGGATTATGAGATTGCCAAATTGAGAGATTCCCTGAAAATATTCGAGTCAGAAATAAAGTATTTGACCAGTGAGATCGCCCAGCTGCGGCAGAAGACGGCGGTTCTGGAAGATTCCGTGCGTTCCGCCAAACTGGCGAAACATGCCCTGGAACAGAATATCAATTTAGCCCTGAAACATCTCTCCCGGTCCCTGCGCTATTTCTATGCCGGTGAGTATCGGGAAGCGCTGCAGGAGGTCGAAGCGGCTATCGATCTGAATCCCAACCTGGCGCTGGCATACGCCCGCCGCGGTTCCATTTACTATAAACTAGGTGATATTGACCGGGCGACGATCAACTGGAATCTGGCGCTGCGTATCGACCCGGAATATGATGATGTACGCAATATTTTACGGGCTCTGAATGAAAATCGTCTGAGAAGCACGGGATCAACGCGAAAGGAATAAAGAGGGAAGTACTGTATGGATATAGCGAGTCTATTGGGGATCTTTGCCGGAATTGGACTGATTGTACTGGGAATCTACCAGTTGACCCCGAATTTTATTGTTTTCGTAAGCTTGTCCAGCTTTCTGATTGTGGCAGGCGGCTCCTTTGCCGCAACGCTGCTGAGCTTTTCCATGCGGGATGTGTTCGGTTTGCTGCGCTCCACCTTTGCGGTGTTCAAAAAGCAGAAGATTGATCTGCCTAGCGAAGTGGATGCTATTGTGGAGTTGGCACCGATTGCCCGAAAGAGTATGCAGGAACTGGAAAAATCTTTGGGCAGTGTCAAAAATTTCTTTCTTCGTGATGGTCTCCAGATGGTGATTGACGGCTATAATCCCGATGAAATTCGGGAAATTCTGGAAACCCGCATCGAAAACCGGATATTACGGGAAAAGGGCGAAGCCAATGTGCTGCGGACGATGGGCAAATATTCGCCGGCTTTTGGAATGATCGGAACACTGATCGGTTTGGTGGTGATGCTGTACGGAATGGCTGACATGGCTGGCGGCGGTGACGATCCGATGGCAGTTTTGGGTGCCGGAATGGGCGCTGCCTTGATCACGACGTTTTACGGGACAATTCTGGCGAACATGTTTTTTAATCCCATGGCGGAAAAGTTCGAAATCCGGATTAAGAATCAGACAATGATGCAGCAGATGCTGATTGAGGGAGTTTTACTGATACATGCCCGCAAGCATCCTCTGATCGTACGTGAAAAACTGAATTCCTATCTGAGACCGCGTGACTGGAAAAAACCCGAGGAATAAGGTCAGATGGCAGAGGAAGGCAAACGTAAAAAGAAAAATATATTCGAAGAGTCCAGGGGTGATCAAGAACCGTGGCTGGTGACCTACGGCGATATGATGACGCTGCTGATGACCTTTTTCGTGCTGCTCTTTTCCATGTCTACAATTGATCCCGTCAAGCTGGAGCAGTTCAGTGATTCCGTCGGACAGGCGCTGGGTAAGAAGGCGAAAACCAAAAAATATTCCTTGGCGGAAATCTATTCCGATGTAGTCAAGGTCATTGAGGAGGAAAATTTACAGGAGCAGATTCAGGTGGAGACCAGCGAGCGTGGTGTCGCCATCAAGATTCCCAGTGAAATATCCTTTGGAATCGGCAGTGCCGATCTGAATCCCCGTATCTACCCGATTTTAAATAAATTCGAAGATATGATGAAAAAATCCAATTATCCGATTGCCATCGAGGGACATACCGATAATGTACCGATTCGGTCGGCGATGTTTCCCTCCAATTGGGAGCTCTCGGCGGCGCGGGCGGCGCAGGTGGTGCGTTACTACATTGCACGGGGCATTTCGCCCGAGCGGTTTCAGGCGATTGGCTATGCGGACACACGTCCCCGGGCTCCCGGAGCAACGATCGCAGAAGCCAATACTACCCCCGAGCGTATGGCGATGAATCGGCGTGTTGAAATATTCTTTTTGACAATTTTATAAATTAGGAGAAGGACGATGCTCAAGAGTCGGACAAGATTCAATAAATGGATGCTGATTGGGATCATTTTGATTATCACAGTGATCTGGACACCATCACAAGACAATCAACTGTCCTATCTTTCACAGAAGCTGATGCTGGAGAACAATCTCCGTGAGCGGATTACCGAAGCGCTGGACAAACTGCTGGATGATATCAAGTTTGTAGTTGATGTGGTGGTTGAACTGGAGTTTCAGGCGGCGAAAGATACGGAGATGGCAATCGGAGAGACCGCCCAAACACAAGTTAAAACGGCACCGGCAGAGGCGGAGGAGCAACGCCCGGTCAGACCCAGCTCGGATTTGGGATTGCCTTTACCCGGCTTCGAGACACCGGAGGAGATCGTTCGGGCGGAACAGGAAGCAGCGACAGCCACCCTGCGGGAAGGACCGCCGGAGGAAGTTACCCGAGAATCCGCTCAGACTCCTACAAAAAAATCTGCAAAGACGACCCGCTCAACAGGTCCGGCGATTCCGGTAATTAAGAGGCAGCAGGTCAATATCATTATGGAGGATGGGGTTACTCCTGAAATTATCGAAAATGTCCGTCAGGTAGTTGCCGTCGCCTCCCATTACGACCGCTCCCGGGGTGATGTTATCAGCGTTATGACAGCCTCCTTTAAAAAGCGGGAAGATCAGGACGCCGCGGAAGCCATTATCCTGAAAAACATCGCTGAAAAGATTGATAATCTCGAGCGCCGTCAGCAGGAAGCCGAAAGACTATCCCAAATTGAACAGCAGAAGCAACTTGAACGCCAGGCAGTCATTCGGGATTCGCTGCGGATTCAGGAGCTGCGCAGACAGATTTCAGACCTGAAAAATCAGCTGGAATCGCCGCAGATTTCCGATGATCAGCGGCAACAGACCCGCGCCCTTGCCGATGCCCGTGAGACGGAATTATACAATCTCAAGGAGCAGCTGCGGGAAAGCAATCGCAGGCTGCAGGAATTGGAGATGGGTGCCCTGGAGACAACCCCGCCCGGATTCGCAAAGATGGACAATCGGGTTTTCTATATCATTTTGGGACTCTTTGCCGTCGCGCTGATAGTACTGGTGATTATACTGCTGGTTAATCGGCGCAATCATCAGAAACGCCAGGAATTGGAATGGGGTTATGGGACGAAAGTACCCATGGGACCGCGTCCGTCGCAGACGACGCCTACTCAACCGACCCAGCCGGTCCAGCCTTCGACACCCGCTGCGCCGCCGGAGCAGGCACCACCAAGTGCACCGGCAGCCGAAACACCCAAGCAGGAAGCATCCTATGATATCGGTGCTGCCAAAGAGGAGATGAAGGGTATCAAACAGTCGGTCATCTCCATGAGCGTCGGTCAGCCCGAGACGGCTTCCCGCGTGATCAATGAGTGGTTGAGCCAGCAGAAACAAGCCGAAGAGAGCGAATCAGAATTCTAAGGAGGAAGGAAAAAATGGTGGATTTTAAAAATCTCGACGGTTTAGATAAAGTAGCCATCCTGTTTAAAACATTGGGAAATAATCTGGCGCTGCAGCTTTTCAAAGGTATGAGCAAGGAGCAGATTCAGAAGGTGCGTCAGCGGATGGCGACGATTAATAATATTCCTTTCCAGGTTAAAAAGGAGATTCTGGAGGAGTTTTATTTCAGTTTTGTCTCGGAGAAATTCACACCGGCTACCGAGGAGACTAAAAAGCCTTTTGAGTTTTTAAGCAACCTTACCGACGAACAGGTTGTCTATCTGATCGGCACAGAATCGCCGCGGATTATGGCGCTGACGATTGCCCAGCTACCCGTGGAACGGCAAGTGAATGTGCTGCAGGCGCTGGACCCGACGGTTCAGCCCAAAGTAGTGACCGAAATCGGTCATCTGGACGACATTCCTCTCGAAGGGGTTGTTAGTATTGCCAATGATTTAAAGGAGAAATCGGCTTTTATTCCCCGGGCTTCGGAATTCAAACGGGGCGGCGGTCAAAATCTCGCCGGCATTCTTAGTCAGATGCGTCCCAAGGACGAAAAACGTTTCCTGGAGCACTTGGAGAAAGAGGCGCCCGACATCGTCCAGGAGGTCAAACGCCACTACTTCAGTTTTGAGGACCTGCCGAAGCTGCCGCACGACATTCTTTCCGATGTCCTGAAATCCGTGGAAGCCTCGGAAATTGCCTATGCTCTCAAGGGGCAGAGTGAAGAGATAAAGGAACTCTTTATTAATTCACTGCCGCAGCGGACCCAGATTATTCTGGAAGATGAGATGGAACTGCTGGAGGGTCCGCAGCCGCGCCGCAAAGTGGAAGCGGCACAGAAACTGATTGTCGAAAAGGTCCGCGAACTGGAAAAGGAAGGGCGATTTCGCCTGGAAGATTTCATGGAAGCCGACTTTATTGAATAATCCGATTGAACGCTTGCGTGATGATAATCGAAATGCCCCGAGTAATTGGGGCATTTTCCTAAACGTCCGGTAAAAAGACGGGATTTAATGAAATATTTCCAGATCATTCTGCTGAATATTTGTTTTTCGCTCCCGATGGCTCTCCCGCTCGGAGCGCAGACCGCTGAAATGCAGGAGGCGCGCCTGCAGGAAGCACTGAAAGCCATGAACCGGATGGAGCATAAACAGGCGCGGGATATTTTTTTAGAGGTTGCGGGGAATGAACCCTATCATCCGCTCGGTCCGCTCGGCGCGGTCGCCAACGAATGGATTTACAATCAGGGCAATTACGGGCATGCCGCCGGGAATCGGGAATTGTTGGCGGATATTGAAGATGTACTGCTCGATTATCGCCGGCAGCTGGTGCTGGACCCGGATAACTCGGAAATTATCTACTATATGGGGCTGGCGAACGGACTCCGGGCACGGGTCCTGCTGGCGGAAAAGGATTATCTGGGAGTGTTAATCAGTGGTTATCGCATTATTCGCAACTTTAAATCGGCGCTGAAAATAAATCCCGACAATCCCGATATTATCATTGCTTTCGGTGTTTTTAATTATTATGTCGGGCTCTCGTCAAAGTTCATGAAAATTGCCTCCTGGATTCTGCAAATTTCCGGCTCCAAGGAAGAGGGCTTGCAGCAAATTGAAACTGCTGCCCTGCAGGGGAACTATAGCCGTTATGAAGCGCGCAGCCTTTTAGCCTATCTCAATATTTACTTCGAAGCCAATTACGGCGAGGCGCAACGCTGGCTGGATATGCTACTGGAAGAGTTCCCCGACAACCCCTATTTCAATTACATGTACGCGGAGATGAAAATTCAGACCGGCAACCCGGACGTAACCGAAAACCTGAAGAGAATCGAAAAGCGTCTGCCCGGTATGGAGCCCTTTTTTCATAAGGAATATAAGCAGCGTCTGAAGCTTTTTCACGGCAGCCGGGCGTTTCTCGAAGGTGATCTGGAACTGGCGGCGCGGTTGCTGTCCGAATATATTGCGGCTTACGACTCAGAGATGGATTTCGATCTGGGCAATGCCTATGTGCGTCTGGGTAAAATCTATGATCTGCAGGGCAAACGGCAGGCTGCTCTTGAACTATATCAAAAGGCTGCTTCACTGGACAATCGCAGCAGTGCTATGGAGGAAGCCAGGCGATATCTGGCGGAGCCTTATGCCGGGTAATTGCCGGGGATTTTTATTGTGAAGAATACCCGGTGATATTAATTTGTAACTATGACTGATATACAACGCCGTATAAGCAGAATTGTGACGGTGGGTAAGCTGCCGGTGGGCGGTGGGTTTCCGGTGAGTGTGCAATCCATGACCACGCCGCATACGGCAAATGTCGCTGCTGTCGTCCGTCAAGTAAAAGAACTGGAGGCGGCGGGTTGTCAGCTGATCCGCGTAACTGTACCCGATGAAACAGCCGCTGCTGCTTTGGCAGAGATCAAGAAGGCGATGACGGTTCCACTGATTGCCGATATTCATTTCAACTACCAACTGGCATTACGGGCTATTGATGCCGGCGCCGACAAAATCCGAATCAATCCCGGGAATATCGGCAGCAGCGAGCGGGTCAAAGCGGTCCTCAGGGCGGCGCAGGCGGCGAATGTGCCGATCCGCATCGGGGTCAATTCCGGTTCTCTGGAGCAGGAGCTGCTTCAGCAATATGGTCACCCTACGGCGGAAGCCATGGTAGAAAGCGCAGCCCGGCATATCCGGATTTGTGAAGATGTCGGTTTTGAGGATATCATTGTTGCCTTGAAAGCCAGCAGTGTGCCGCTGATGATCGCCGCCAATCGTCTGTTTGCCGAGCGCTTCGATTATCCGCTCCATCTGGGAGTCACCGAAGCCGGTCCGCCCTGGCAGGGCACGATCAAATCGGCGATCGGTATTGGAACTCTGCTGGCGGAGGGCATCGGTGACACCATCCGGGTTTCTCTGACGGATGATCCGGTTCAGGAAGTGCGGGCAGGTTTTGAAATAGTAAAGTCTCTGGAATTGATTCAAAGAGGGGTGACGATCATCTCCTGTCCCACCTGCGGGAGAGCCGATGTAGATGTCATCGGAATTGTCAAAGAGCTGGAAGCCCGGGTAAAACCGATTTCCAAATCGCTGACCGTTGCTGTAATGGGATGTGCCGTCAACGGACCCGGCGAAGCCCGGGAGGCTGATCTGGGAGTGGCGGGCGGTAAACAGAATTTTTTACTGTTTAAAAAAGGATCCGTCGTGGCAAAGATTCCCGAATTCCAGGTCATCAACCGACTCATGGAAGAGATCGAAAAATTTCCGAATTGAAGGAGAATAAAAGAATGTGGAGACATATTTTTGTGGTTGTTCTTATTGGTGCTCTCGGTTTTCCGGTGCGAGCCCAGGAACCTGCCCGGGGAAAAAATATCGACTATACTGCCTATGGTCAGATGATTTACTGGAAGGCGCTGACCCAAGAAGAGAAAAAGGTTTTTCTGCATGCCTATCTGTATCGGACCCATGAGATTGAAATGGAGCTGCAAGCCAGCCGCAAATTGAAGTCCGTTACACCGCGGTACCATGCTGAAATCGCCGAACCCATCTTTGCTATTTTTCGGAATCTGGATGAAAGCGGTAAAAATGACCTGATCGACTGGATTGATACCTTTTATCAGCATGAGCATAATCACAAAGAGAGTTTTCACGAAGCGCTGCGCTATGCCTACCGGAAATTGCAGACCGGCTCTGAAACCATGCACGATGTCTATCGGCGAACCTACCCGGAATAGCCGGCGTCAGGAAAAACAGGTGAATGGCTGCACATGAGCGTTCCTGCGATTAGGTTTCAACAAAATATCGAATATTGGTTTCTTTTCTGGTCAAACCGGCTCCTGCCGCGCTTATCCCATCGGGACCGGCGGCAATTGGCGAAAATGATTGGCTTAATTTTCGCTTACGTTTTTCCCTATCGTAAGCGCATAATAGCCGGTAATCTGAGCCGGGCTTTTCCTGATCAATCGGCAGGATGGCACCGGAGCGTGATTCGGCGGGTCTATGTACATCTCGCCACTGTCTATTTTGACATATTCGCCGGCTATCAGCTGCGGGATGAGCGTTTTTTTCAAATGATTGAACGGGTGGAAGCAGCGGCTTTGGAAAAAGCCATTTGCGAAAAAAGGGGTGTGGTCATTATCCTGTTTCATTTGGGCAACTGGGAACTGATTGCCGACTGGCTGGCTCGCCGGGGCTATCAGATAGCGGCGGTTGCTGCCCGTCTGAAAAATCCACTGGTGGACCGGCTGGTGACAGAAATTCGGACGAGGAACGGTATGAAGATATTTCCCAAAGGTCGCCGTTATACGCTGCCAACTATGCGCCATATCCGGGATGACCGACTGCTTTATCTGATCGCCGATCAGAACGCCGGAAGAAAGGGTGAGTGGGTCAAGTTCTTCGACCAGTGGACCTCCAGCTTCCGGGGTCCGATTCTATTTGCCCTGCGGAAAAAGTGTCCGGTTCTGCTGGGCAGTTGCCTGCTGAATGAGCGGGGACGCTACCAGATTCGGTTTCAAAAATTTACTCCGGAAACACCGGAATCAATGGATGAAAAATCCAGTATCAATCACCTGATTCAGATGTATACCCGCTACTTCGAAACGCTGATTGTACAATACCCAGAGCAGTATTACTGGATTCACCGTCGCTGGAAGACCCGCCCACCGAGTGTATTGATTGAAAAGGATCACAGAACATGACCCTTCGCATTATTCGCCTGAATGATTATACGGACACACAGCGACAGGAACTGTTTCGAACGCTGGAAAAAGGAGAGATCATCGCCTATCCGACAGATACACTCTATGGTTTGGGCGTGGATATATATCAACCCCTGGGCGTGGAGCGCCTGCTGGCGCTGAAGGGGCGCCTGTCCGACAAACCGTTCAGTATCCTCTATCCCAATTGCAAAAGCCTCCTGGCGGATTTTGACCATTTAAATGATTTTCAGTTGCGGGTTGTAAATCGGCTGCTGCCCGGTCGGGTAACGCTGCTACTGCCGGTAAAATCGCCGAATCAGTTTCCGGCGCCCTTTGTCAGTAACGGCTACATTGGAGTGCGGGTGGTTGATCTGCCGGCGCTAAATCGTCTTTTGGCGGGATACCCTCACCCGATTTCCACGACCAGTGTCAATCCCGCCGGCGCCAAACCGGCATGTTCCGTAGCAGAAATCCGAAGCTACTTTCCGGATCAGATTAAGGTTGTCATTGATAACGGTAAAGCAGCAACCAGTCCCGGTTCTACATTGCTGAAACTGTACACCGAGCGCTGGGAGATTCTGCGGGAAGGAGAAGTTTCGGCGGTGCGCATTAATCAAATGCTTTACAAGAACAAATGAGAACTTCATGAATCAAAAACAGACTACCGGTTTTCAATATCTGCCCTCTGTCAACGAGATGGTTGCTCAGTTTAAGTGCAGTAATATCAAAACAGAGGTGCTGACGGAGGTCATTCGTCGGGAGCTGGAACGCTTACGCCACCAGTTATCAGCCGGTCGGATGACGCTGACATCGAGAGATGCAGCACAGAAAATGGTGACATCCAGTGTGAATGCCTGCCTCAAGCTGCTTTTGGAGACGCCCCTGCAACGGGTGGTCAACGCCACCGGTGTGGTGCTGCACACCGGTCTGGGACGGGCGCCGCTGGGCGAGCATGCTCTTCAGTATCTGCAAAATATCGCTAGCGGATATGTGAATCTCGAAATAGACCTGGAGAGTGGCAGACGGGGTGAGCGGCTGGATTTACTGGAGGATTATCTGACACTCCTGACCGGCGCTCAGCAGGCGGTGGTCGTCAACAATAACGCCGCTGCCGTTCTGTTGATGCTGAACAGTCTGGCTAACCGCAGGGAGGTGATAGTGTCCCGGGGTGAGCTGATCGAAATTGGTGGCTCGTTCCGTCTGCCCGACGTGATGAAAAAGAGCGGTGCCAAAATGGTGGAGATCGGTACCACCAACCGGACGCATCTGGCGGATTACGAGAATGCCATTACTCCCGGTACTGCAGCGGTCCTGCTGGCACATACCTCCAACTACCGGATTCAGGGCTTTACCAGCAAGCCGGCGGAATCCGACATTATTGAATTGGCGCACCACCATAATCTACCTGTCATGCTGGACCTCGGCAGTGGTGCACTGATTGCCATGGAAACCTTCGGTTTACCGCATGAAACGGTGGTCGCCGACGCTGTTGCCCGGGGATTTGACCTGGTCAGCTTCAGCGGCGATAAACTGTTGGGCGCTGCGCAGGCGGGTATTGTGGTCGGCAAGCGTGAATATCTGGGCAAGCTCCGGAAAAATCCGCTGATGCGGGCGGTGCGGTGTGATAAATTGATCCTGAGCATGCTGGCTTTCATCCTAAGTCGCTATATGATCGCAGGCGGGCAACCGGATATCAAGACCTATCGCTTTCTGACGCGCCGTCGTACGGCTCTGCGCAAAATGGCGAAGACCGTTCTTGCCGGCCTGGATGATGGGGCAAAAAGTATTTTCCAGGTTGAAATCTGCGATTCGGTCGCCGAAGCCGGTAGCGGCTCGATGCCCACGGAGACGATTCCCAGCGTGGCATTGCGGATGAACTGTACCAAAATTTCTGAGACAAAACTGGCGGCGCTTTTCCGGAAGCAGGACCCGCCGGTGGTCGGCTACATCCGGGAAGGACAATTTTTTCTGGACCTGAAAGCCGTGGCAGACAAGGAGTTGCCTTTTATTGTGAGCGCAATAAACCGGGTGGCGACATCCATTGCGTCGGGACAGGGTAAATAATGGCGCATCCCGTTCTGATCGGTACCGCCGGGCATATTGATCACGGTAAATCAACCCTGATCCGGGCGCTGACCGGGACCGATCCCGACCGTCTGATCGAAGAAAAAGAGCGGGGCATGACCATTGACATCGGTTTTGCCTTTCTCAATGAGAATATCGCCTTTATTGATGTTCCCGGGCATGAAAAATTCATCAAGAATATGGTTACCGGCGCCAGCACCATCGGTGTCGGAATGCTGGTAATTGCGGCGGATGACGGGATTATGCCGCAGACGCGGGAACATTTCGAGATTTTACGGCTGCTCAATGTCCGGGAGGGTATTATCGTGATTACCAAAACGGACCTGGTGGATTCGGACTGGCTGGAGCTGGTGGAGGCGGATATCCGCGATTTTGTTAAGAGTAGTTTCCTGGAAAACGCCCAGCTCTTTCGTGTGTCTGCCGTTAAAGAGAGCGGAATTACCGAACTCAGGGATTATCTGTTGACATTGCCTGAAAAACAGATCGACGAATCGCCGGAGACCAGGCTCTTCCGACTGCCGGTGGACCGGGTGTTCAGTGTCAAAGGATACGGCACCGTAGTAACGGGAACGGTCATCGGCGGTCGGGTTCAACTGGGCGATAAGCTGGATCTCCAGCCGCGAGACGTTGTGGTAAAGGTTCGCGGAATTCAGTCCCATAATCGCATGCTGGAGTCGATTAGTGCCGGGCACCGGGCGGCGATCAATATTCAGGGGATCGATTACCGCGATATCCAACGGGGCGCTGTCCTGACGACTCCGGGTACTTTTCGGAACGGTCGGGTACTGACCGTTTGGCTGGAAATGTTGCCCGCTGTCGATCCACTGAAATACAATGCGGTGGTGCGGGTGCATCTGGGGACGGGGGAATATCTGGCGCGGGTGCGCCTGATTGGGCAGGATCGCCTCCTGCCCGGCGAGGAAGCGATTGGGCAGTTGCTTTTTGAAAAGCCCCTCTGTGCCGGTTTCCGGGATCGTTTCGTCATCCGGCGCTATTCACCTATGCAGACCATCGGTGGTGGAATCGTGCTGGAGCCAGCTGCCCGAGCACTGCGTAAAAAATCGATTGCCGCCGCCGAATCGCAGCGGTCCCTGATGGAAAAAGAGGGAGCCGAGCTGATTGAATTCTATCTGCAGGATAATTTTCCTGAGATTTTCAGTGAGCACGATCTGGCTCAGCGGTTTTCATTATCTGCCGAAAAGGTCAGCAGTGTTATTCATGAATTGACGGTGACCAACAGACTTGTGGCGGTGGATAAATTTTGGACGGTCAGCGCTCCGCTGGAGACATTAAAGCAGAAAATTCTCCGGGTTTTGACAGATTATCACAAACGCCAGCCGCTTTTGCCGGGAATGTTGCGCCCGGAATTGCGGGAGATACAGAAAATTCCGGTGGAATTGTTGAATTATTTATTGACGACACTTGCCGAAACTGGGGCAATCAGGCTGACCGGCGAACGTGTGGCGGCTGCCGACTTCCGAATCGAATTTTCCGCCGGGCAGGAGCAGTTGATCGGTAAAATTGAAGAAGCGCTGCGGGCAGGAGGTTTTGAACCGCCGAAGGTCCGTCAGGCGGACTTTCCCGGGAATTATTCGGAAAGGGAGTTTCAGCAGATCATCGCGTACCTTGTGGAAACTCAGCGGATCGTGCAGCTGGAGCGGGGAATGTACATTCATATCGAAACGCTGCAAGAGGGCGGAAAGCGAATCAAAGAGTACCTCCGGCAGCACCAGCTGGCGACGGTCAGCGAACTGAAAGAGGTCCTGCATACCAGCCGCAAATGGGCGGTGCCGGTTTTAAATTATTTCGACCGAATAGGATTAACTTACCGGAATGGTGATCAGCGAGGATTGAATGCAGATTGTGATATCGTGTTTTAATCTTCTCGGTGATTCTGTATATTTAAAGCCGAATTAAGATGGCGAAAAAGAGCGAACATATTGACGAATCCACACCGGTGATGCGCCAATTC
This sequence comes from Fidelibacterota bacterium, assembly GCA_049975265.1. GTDB lineage: Bacteria > Fidelibacterota > UBA2242 > UBA2242 > UBA2242 > B118-G9. The sequence goes on along the minus strand of JBNGDF010000007.1, from coordinate 68,168 downwards.
AGCGCGATCAAGTCCAAATATCCCGACGCGCTGCTGCTGTTCCGCATGGGAGATTTTTATGAAACTTTCCGGGAGGATGCCCGGACCGCCGCCAGGATTCTGAACATTACCCTCACCAGGCGCGCCAACGGCAAAGCCGCCGCCGTCCCGCTGGCGGGATTTCCCTATCACGCTCTGGATAATTACCTGCATAAGCTGATCCGGGCGGGTTTGAAAGTCGCCATCTGCGAGCAGGTGGAAGACCCAAAGCTGGCGAAGGGCATTGTCAAGCGGGAGGTGGTGGAACTGGTGACGCCGGGTACGGCGATTACCGATAATTATCTCGAAAAGGATAAAAATAACTACCTGATCTCGCTCATATTTGATGAATCCATTGCCGGGATCGCCACCATTGATGTCTCCACCGGCGAGTTTTATCTCAGCGAAACGACGCCTGACCGGCTGAAAGAAGCCGTCATGGCACTGCAGCCCTCGGAGATTCTCTGCCCGGAAAGACTCTCCGAAGAGGTCAATGCACTCTTCGGTCGGCAGGTGCTGCGGATTACGCCGATGGAGGACTTTTTCTATACCCGGGAAATGGCATATGAGACGCTGACCAATCATTTTCGGACGAAAAACCTGAAAGGTTTCGGCTGCGAGAAGGCGGCATACGGCATTATGGCTGCCGGACCGATTATCAGCTACCTGCGACAAAATCATCAGACTAATCTGGGACACATTTCCAGCCTTCGTCTGCAAATTGATAAAGATTATGTCCTCATTGATGAATTTACCCAGCGCAATCTGGAACTCTTTCGCAGTATGCAGTCCGGTGACGACCAGGGAACGCTGTTCAGCGTCATTAATGACACGGTGACCCCGGCGGGCAGTCGCTTACTGGTGAAGTGGATTCGGTCGCCCCTGCGGAATATTGAGCAGATCAGGCAGCGGCATGACCGGGTGGAATTTTTTTATAAGGGACACGACAAGCGCCGCCGTCTGCGCAAACTTCTGAGAGAAACCAGCGATCTGGAGCGACTGCTGTCGCGCCTGACCACCAACCGCGCCGGTGCCCGGGAGCTGCGTAATTTGCAGACTACCCTGGAGTTGATCCCGGAAATACGGGAGATTGTCAATGAAGCTCCGGTGTTTCAAACGTCGGCAGAGACATTAAAACCGCTACAGGCTCTGGTGCAGCTGCTGGAGAGGGCGATTAAAGAGCAGGACCTGCCGCTGTCCATTCGCGAAGGGGGTTTTATCCGCGACGGTTATTCCAAAGAGCTGGACGACTATCGCTATATTATCAAGCACGGTAAAGAGTGGATCATGCGCCTGCAAACCAGCGAGCGGGAAAAGCTGGGTATCCCCACGCTGAAGGTGGGCTATAACCGTGTTTTCGGTTACTATATTGACATTACCAAACCCCATGTGGATAAGGTTCCCGAGACCTATATCCGCAAGCAAACCCTGGTTAATTCGGAGCGCTTCATTACGCCGGAATTGAAAGAATACGAGGAGAAATTACTGACGGCGGAGGAGAAGATTGCGGCTTTGGAATATGAACTCTTTCAGGAAATCCGGGCAACGGTTTTGAAAAACATTACGGCGATTCAGCGGAATGCCGCCGTCATTGCCGAGCTGGATGTACTCAGCGCTCTGGCTGAAATCGCCGACCGGAACGATTACCACCGTCCGGAGGTGACCACCAAAAGCCGGATTTATATAAAAGACGGACGGCATCCTGTCGTGGAATCGCTGCTGCCGCCGGGAGAGAAGTTTATTCCCAATGACACCGACGTGGACAATCGCGAAAATCAGATTCTGATCATCACCGGTCCCAATATGGCGGGCAAATCCACCTATCTCCGGCAGGTAGGCTTGATTGTGCTGCTGGCGCAGATGGGCAGTTTTATTCCGGCAGCCGAGGCGTCAATTGGGGTCGTGGATAAAATTTTTACCCGGGTCGGTGCCAGCGACAATCTGGCGGCGGGTGAATCCACTTTTCTGATGGAGATGAATGAAACCGCCAATATCCTGAATAATGTCACCCCGCAGTCGCTGATTCTGCTGGACGAGATCGGACGCGGCACATCCACTTACGACGGTATGGCGATTGCCTGGGCGGTGACGGAATATCTGCACCAGCATAAGGAGGTCGCTGCGAAAACCCTCTTTGCGACCCATTATCATGAGTTAACGGAACTGGAAAAATATCTGAAGCGGGTGCGCAATCTCAATGTGGCGGTCAAGGAATATGGCGACCGGGTGGTTTTCCTGCGCAAGATCATTCCCGGCGGCTGCGACAAGAGTTACGGTATCCATGTCGCCCAGATGGCGGGAATTCCGGCGGAGGTTATTCACCGGGCGAATGAGATCATGGTGAATCTGAGCAGCGATGAGCGGGTGTTACCCACCGACCGCATTAAATATAAAAAGATGCCGGAGCCGGACCGCAATCAGCTGGGACTATTTGACCAGCGGGAGAGCGAACTGCGCAAACGACTCAATGAGGTGGATATTGATACCATGACACCTCTTGAGGCGCTGGAAAAATTGAATCAGCTGAAAAAGGAGTTCAGCAGTTGATGTCAGGGAACATTCCCGATAGCGCTCCGGTTAAATCCAAATCATGATCATTGTTCCGATTTTAAAAACAGACAGGCAGCGCATTTCTTCGATTCTGATCCTGGGAATGGTCCTTATTGTGGCGAGCTCGCCGGTGCAGGCGCTGGGCGATAAATATGCCGGCGAGTTTCTGAAGATCGGCATGGGCGTCCGGGAGATGAGTCTCGGCGGAGCGTCACTGGCGGCACCGCAGAGTACGGCGGCGGTCTACTGGAATCCGGCGACACTGGTGGACAGCCGGCGGATTTCTGCTGAATTCATGCATACCGAGGAGTTCGCCGGAGTGCTGAATCTGGACTATATATCGCTGGTTCTGCCCGGCTCCGGCGAATGGTCCTACGGATTGAGCTTTTTTCGGTCGGGCGTGGACGGGATTCCCGATACCCGCTCGGCGCTGGTTGATGAAAATGGCAACGGGCAACTGGACGCCGGCGAACGTCTGGATTTCGGGAAGATCGGAACCTTTGGCGCCAGTGAAAACGCTCTGTTCTTTGCGCTGGGGCGCCAACTGAAACCCGCCCTGAATATCGGTGGGACGGTCAAAGCGCTGTATAAAAATCTGGGCACCACAGCGGCTTTTGGGATCGGCTTTGACCTGGCGGTTCAGTATCGGGCATTCAAGAATCTCTATATCGGAATAATCGTACGGGATGCCACCACCACGTTTTTATACTATCCTGACGGGGACAACGAGTTAATTGTACCATCTGTTCAACTGGGAACTGCCTATCAAATTGCACCGCAATTTGTGCCGGTGGTATTACGACCCTTTATCGGAATGGATATGCTGCTGGAGGGTGAGACCAACCAGTCGGACTGGAATCTGGGATTTATCAGCAGCGGATTCCGGCTGGGTATGGAAATACAGATCAGGGAGCATATTCTAATGCGTCTGGGACGGGATAATCTGGGCAGCGCCCATATCGGTCTCGGACTGGACACTCGCGTAGGAAGTATCAATTACAGCCTGGCGATGGGAGGGTCCTATGCCGAACTGGGACAATCGCACCGCATCGGACTGACGCTGCACTTTGGTGAATTGGGGCGATTTATGCGGGAACATCTGTAGCTGTCTGACAGAAAGGTAAAGCTGGACAACACTCTTTCCAAAGAGAAAAAAACTGAAAAAAAGGAAATGTGTTATCATTCCGAATCATTTTCCTGGCGTCGATCGACCCCAATATATCACCCTTGCCTGGGGACCGACTCCACAGGGTTTTAGCACGGTGGTCAATACATCTCCCAAACGGGATAAAAAGGATAAAAACCGGAACGATATTATGGTGAATGTGTCGATTAAAAAATATTGCCACAAAAGGGATTACTACGGCTTAAAGCCCGAATCCTTTGAACCGGGATTTCGGTTTTGTCTGAAATATTACACCGATATATATGGCACCCTGGTCAACAGTATCAAGGATCAGAAAATAGTGTTTAGACTTGGTTTAAAATGGGTTTTCGGAGGTTTGCTCTGCAGCCTGATATAAAAATATTAGCAATGACAGTTGTGTGATTAATAAATGTCAATTGACGTTTATCAATAAACCAGCGCCCGAGACCCCATATCCCGGGCGCTTTTCTCGTTTCAAATCTTTCCATTTTAATATTCAACTAAGATGCTGCAGAAAAGACTAAGCACACTTCCCAGATATGCAAAAATATAAATCACCAGGTGATTTGACATTCAAATAATAAATCCTTAGTTTATTAAATATGTATAATAATTAGAAGTATACTGTTAGTAACAAATTCGGACGGTCTTCTGTTTAGGTAACCACCAAACAGGATTCGGTTATGTAATCACATCGTCTTGATATTTATTAAAGGAGCTTATCATGCGAATTAAGATCTTATTAATGAGTGGTTTGATTGTCTGCTGTACTCTGTCTTTTGCGGGAACCTATAGTGGGGTTCTGGGACGAGTAACGATGAGTATCAGATTGCTACAACCAGTGATTTAATTGAATTATCAAACACTTCCGGCGATTGGAGTGCTTATTTCATTCAAACAGCCGATATTTCTTTCAATACCGATGAAACCCAGGTGGACTGGGATGGCGATGGTAGCGCTGACGGTAGTGGAACCAGCGGTTTTTCGCCGATTGGGAACAGTGACACTTATTTCACTGGTAATTATGATGGTCAAAATTATACCATTAACGATTTATATATTAACCGCCCATCAACGAATAATATTGGATTATTTGGCTATGCAGAGATGAACACAATTAATAATCTGGGGCTAATTAATGTTGACATTACCGGTGATGATGATGTAGGAGCATTAATTGGCGATGCAACCTCCAGTGTATCAAATTGCTATAGTACCGGACAAATAACAGGATATAGCGATGTGGGTTGACTAATCGGCATCTCAGTCGCATATTCGATTTCCGAATGTTATAGCAGTTGCGCAGTCACGGGTTCCAGCTTGTATATTGGCGGCTCGGTTGGTTATAGTACAACTCCAATTAGCAATTGTTATAGTACTGGAAATGTAGCTGGTGATAATAATGTTGGCGGATTGGTGGGGCAAAATAATAATGAAATTTCAAAATCCTACAGCACAGGCAGTGTTACCAGCAATACAGATGTCGGCGGTCTCGTGGGAGATAATTCTTCTTCCACTATTAGTAATTCCTTTTGGGATGTGGAAACTGATGAGATTGATGGAAATAGTTCAGGAGATGATAATTTCGGTACAACCGGCAAAAGCACTACGCAGATGAAAGACGTAGCAACTTTTATTGACGAAACAACTGTCGGTTTAACAACGGCCTGGGATTTTGAGACAAACCCGAATGACGATAACGAAGATAACGATTACTGGGATATGGACAATTCCGGATCAACAAACGATGGTTATCCATTCCTCAGTTGGGAAAATGGGGAGGATGTCTCCCTGCCGGTTGAACTGACCGCTTTCACGGCGGAGTGCCGGAATGGGGGTGTGCTCCTGGAATGGACCACGGAGTCGGAGGTCGAAAACCTGGGCTTTATCATTCAGAGGAAACAGGAGACAGGAAACTGGAATCAGGTAGTCAGCTATCTGAGCGATCCAGCATTGGAAGGTCACGGTTCCACTACCCAACGTCATGATTACGGGTACACCGATACACAGGTTCAGCCGGGAGCGAGTTACGCATACCGCCTGGGCGATGTGGATTTCAGCGGCAGTGTTGCCTGGCACGATGCGGTGGAGATCACCATCCCGGTCGAAGATGCTGCGGTTCCGGCAGAGTTCGGTCTGCAGAAAGCCTATCCCAATCCCTTCAACCCGGCAGTGACACTGCGTTACAACCTGACGAAAGATGCCGAGACGACATTACAGATTTACAATATGCGCGGACAGTTAGTAGAAGTACTTGAAAATACGTATAAACTTAAGGGCACTTACGACTTTGTATGGCAGCCACAGAACTTGAGCACCGGCGTCTATATCGTTCGGCTGCAATCCGGCAACCAGACAAATCTGCAGAATATTGTTTTGTCAAATAAACCTTAATATCTACATTTATCATTAATCGAGCGCCCGAGACTTCAAATTCCGGGCGCTTTTCTATTCACTTCCCCCACTCGTCACATCGCTTACACCTGAATCCCTACTCGTCACGTTGCTCCTGCGACGTGACGCAGATTTGACGCAGATTTTCCTCTGGATCGGTCATTTGGGTTCCGGCGTGGGAACGCCGTAACCAGTGGTAAAGGTATTCATGATAACTTGCGGGGATCCAGCGGCTTCACAATCACACTCTTCGTGAATTTCGTAAATACTTTTCCCGGCGGCATATTTTTGCGTTTCCAGATGTACTTTTTCTTGGTGTAAATCACCGGAACTAATCCGGAATGTTTGGCTTTGCTGTAAAAAGCGGCGACTCCGGCAGCGTACTCAATGATGTCGGGTGGCAGCGACGCCTGTTTCCCTGGATTCCGGACGACGACGTGGGAACCGGGACCGTGCTCGGCATGGAACCAGAAGTCATCGGGGCGGGCGTGTTTGAAGCTGAGCAGGTCATTGTCCCGGGCGCTTTTTCCCACCAGGATTTCCCGGTTTTGCAGATAAAAGCGGTAAAAGGGTTCCCGTTCGGCGGGCTCCGGGTGTGGGCGCTGTTGAATAAGATGCACCGGAATCTGGCGCTGAATCTGCTGTAGCATTTTCAGATCACGACACTCCCGAACTCTTTCCAGCAGGGCGCTGATTGTCTGAATCGCTTCCCGGGCATTCCGAATGGAATCCTGGAGCTCCTTGCGGGAATTTTCGATCTGGCGGCTTTTTTCGTAAAATTTGTTGGCGTTTTCTGCAATGGTGAGTTTCGGATTCAGGAGAATCCGCAGTGTCTGTCCTGGATTTGTCAGTTTCGGCAGCTTAATAGTGTCGGTGTAATTTTGAAGGTGGTGGATGTTTGCCAGCAGGGTATCTGCCCATTCACGGTATTCGGTGGCGGTGGGTAAATTCTGCAGCTCCTGTTCCTGACGGCGGAGCCTGCGCTGAAACTGTTGCAGGGCGAGGGTCAGGCGATCGGCTGATAATTTACGCAGCTGTTCCCGGTTATAGGTTTGATAAAACAGCGCAACATAATGCCGGCTGGCGGCGGTGAGGTCGGTAAAGGATTCGCAGGGGACCGATAATTGGATTTTCAGAGCCAATAGTGAAAACAGCGGAGCCTCTGATTCATAAACGAAGGTGCGGTTTTGTTCGATTTCCGCTAATATGTGGTTGTAATGGTGAAAAAAATTACCGATCTGCTCATTTGATAAATTCGTAACCAGCGTTTTGTCGCTCAGACCGCTGCGATAGCAGAGTTCTTCGGTCAGAGTCGTTCCGAAAATCGGAATGGGCAGACGGGAGACAATCTGGATGATGTTCAGATCGGGATGGTCCGCCAGAATCTGCTTGAATGCCGGTTCCGGAACATGGAGCGAATCCCGGGCTGTAAAGTCGGCAGCCTGCACCGTTATCTCCTTCCGGCTTTTGCGGAAGGAATCGAGAATTCTGAAATCCCGATCCAGCAGGAACACATTTCCGTTGATCCCAAACAGTTGCAGCAGGAGAAAATTCGGATCGTTTTTCAGAGAGATCAGAATTTGCCGGTCGGAACGGTGCCATTTGACCGAATGAATTCGCTCTCCGGTCAGCTCTTTGAACAGCACAACGCGTTGTTTGGGCAGGGCGAGCTCTGTTTCCGGCTGCAAACCCGGTAGAGGAGGGTGGAACGCCAGCTGGATGCCTTGCAACGGGTCGCTGTCGGCGAAACGAATGACCAGTTCGTCTTTTTGATACGTATAACAGTCGCTGATGACCGCATCGGGCAGTCCAGACTGCAGGTATTGGGCGATGGCGCGGATATGAAACCAGCTGTTGTACATGCCGGAAAAATACGTAAGAAAGCCCTGAAAAGAAAGACCTTCTGCGATGCGAAGGTCCTTCGGGAGCCTGCCAAGTGAGTATTAATGGTTGTTCAATCGGAACGGCAAAGCCCGCAACTTCTCGCAACAATAGGAATACCACTTAAACGCTGAAAATAAATTACACAGAGTTTTTTCTTAATGCAATTGTATTTAATGAAAAAAATCAGGACTGATTATACTGGAGATGAAAAATCGCCCTGATCGGATGATTCCAGGATTCAGTTGGTGACGCGGATATTGCCGAAAACAGCATCGCCCCGGATGGTGAGGATCGGTCCACTGCTGGTACTGACCGCCCGGTTTTCGGCATGTCCCAGGAATTGGGAGACCTGAAAATTGATATTGATATCCTGCGGGAGAAAGAGATCGATGGTGCCGAAGACGGCATCGGTTGTCAGTGTACAACCCTCCGGAGCAATCTTAGCCTGGCGCAGATCCACCCGCAGGCTTCCGAAGACGGCGTCGAGTTCGCCGCTGCGCAGCTGCCGGGAGGTGATCTGGCGTTCGGTATTGCTGAAAACGGAACCCAGCTTGATTCTGTCCGCATCGGAATCGGTATCAGCAGAGTAATCGAAACCGCGGTCACTTATTTTTGGCGGTGCATGCTTCAGCAGCATACCTACCCCGATCACGATGAGGATGACCGGCCAGAAACGCCAGATCTGTCCCCAGCTGAAGACATGCAGTTGTGTGAGCAGAAACAGTATGCCGATAATCAGCAGAAAAAGACCGCCGCTGCGATCACGACCGTTTAGCTGGACAATACCGACAGTGATGAGAATCAGCGGCCACCAGCGGGATATCAGGTGTCCGAAGTTGATGAGATGAAACGAGTCGCTGAGAAAAAGCACTCCAAGGATAATCAGTAACAGTCCAACCCAAAGATGATAAAGTTTTGAGCGTGGTGCGTGTGGCATGGCAACCTCCCCTTTAACAGCTTGAATATAAAGGTTACCCGGGAAATTAGGAATGAATTTTTAGTAGGCAGAATTACAAAAGACTGTAAATTACGGGGTTATCTGAAGAAAAGAGGTACTTACAGTGAAAAAAAGATTTGTTCTCTGCAGTCTGCTGATCTGGATCGGGTTATCCGGTCAAAATTTGCAGTTGCATTATGATTTTGGTGAAAACCGTGGTTATCTCACATCGACGCTGGAGATGTTTAGACCAGACGATTTTGGCGCAACCTTTTGGTTCGTTGATATCGACTATGATGACGGTTCCGGCACCAGCAGCGCCTCGCTGGCATATTGGGAGATCGCCCGCTATGTGGCGCTTCCGTTTCTGAAAAACAGTCCCTCGCTGAACAGGCTTACCGCAACTGTCCAGTACAACGATGGTCTGACTACTCTCGGCGGTTTCGGCAGTGTCTGGCTGGGCGGTTTCAGCTACCCTGTGAATTTAAATATTATCACCCTGAACACCGATCTGCTCTACCGCCATGCCGAGAAACAGCCGGGCAGTTTCCAGCTGACGCTGGTATGGGTAAAAACATTTTGCAACGATAAACTGGTATTTAGCGGTTTTATGGATCTCTGGGGGCAGGAGAATTTCGACGGCGATACCGATTCCACCGACAAACAGCTGGTCCTTTTGTCCGAGCCGCAGCTCTGGTTCAATGTCACCAAACATCTGGCGCTGGGTGGCGAAGTGGAGATCAGCCGGAATTTTATCTACGCTGCCGGGGCTGCTTGGAAATTCATGCCGACGCTCGGATTGAAGTGGGAATTTTAGTTATGTAATTATAACAGATCGCTCAATAACTCCGCCGCAATATTCCACGATCCGTTGGGCGTATGTATTACATTGCCTCTGCAGAATCGAGGGATCGTAATCTTCCGGCGCGTAGATAATGGTGATGATTTCGGTGGTGTTCAGATCGACGCAGGTCCGCTGTGAATCGGTTTTGGGTGAACCGAACGGACCCCGTGCATCCGCCAGAACATAACGCCCTTCCATGTGAAGTTCCAGATTGTTTAGTCCCGGATAGGATTCGTCTGGCAATCCCCGGCGCAATTCGATATCGCCGACAATTTTTGCGCGGTCGTAGACGCCGTTGGGCAGCAGAAAATCCACTGCACACCAGTTGCTGACATCCACCAGGTTGTTGACGGAATATACGGCTTTGTCTTTGAGGAAGCGGCGCAGCATGGCTTCCGAAGCGGGGCGGTATTTGGTCGGTTCGATGCCCAGGGCGCGAAACAGCCGGCGGGCATTCTGGATACCGGGAATTTCGCTGATGGGCATTCCGGCATATTTCTCGCGATAGCCGTTGCCGCACACGATGAGTTGTTGATACGCATCGCTATTTTCTGAAACGGTAAGATTGTTTACTTCAATGACGCCCGCCCGGATTGGCAGGGACAGGGTTACCTGTTTCATGAAATCCTATCCCAATTGATAATGCTTTTCAACGGCTTCGATTGCTACCCGTTCGGGGTTATGTGGCACGCAAATAGCGGTCATGAAATGCTCCTTCGATTTAATCCAGGTATAGTTCCGGAGACGGATATTTGGCGTCGCTGGTGTAATGAACACCCAGTTTGCGCAGACCGGCAGCATCACCGGGGCTGGGGATGTGGCTATTATGGACTTCGCAATTGCGTAGCTGCTTCAATTGTTGCATCGCCGTCTGGGCAGCCGGATTGCTGGCGGCGGAAAGTCCGAGGGCAATCAGAATTTCGTCCAGATCAAGGCTGAGTTTCTGGCCTTTCAGGATATCTTTTTTCAGGAATGTCAGGGACTGAATGATATTTGGTGGCAGGAGGTGCATGGTATCGGGAATTTTTGCCAGATGTTTAATGGCGTTCAGCATCATACTGGCGCAGGAGTGCATCAGGGGCGAATTTTTTCCTGTGATGATAGTGCCGTCGGGCAACTCGATGGCAGCGCCGCAGAAGATACCTTCGGGATTGTCCTGCCGTTTTCGGGCGGTACGGGCGGCGTCCCGGGCTGGCGTAACGACCCGGCGGTCCTCTGGTAGCAGATTCAGCTCCTTCATAATCAGCTCTGCCCGATCGACGGTTTCGCGGTCGGTCTGCCCCAAAGCGTACTCAACATTGTATTGAAAGTAGCGACGAATGATCTCCTGTTTGGCGGCTTCCCGGACAATCTCATCGTCAATGATGCCGAATCCGGCGCGATTGACACCCATATCGGTGGGCGATCGATAAATTGAGGGCTGTCTGGTAATCCGCTCCAGAATCCGTTTCAGCAGGGGAAAGGCTTCCATGTCACGGTTGTAATTGATGGCGGTTGTCCCATATGCTTCCAGATGAAAGTGATCGACCATGTTCACATCCCGAAGGTCCGCTGTGGCGGACTCGTACGCCATATTGACGGGGTGTTTCAATGGCAGATTCCAGATGGGAAAAGTCTCGAATTTTGCATAACTGGCGGAAACACCGCGGCGGTAATCGTGATAAAGTTGTGAAAGACAGGTTGCCAGTTTGCCGCTGTTGGGACCGGGACCGGAGACCACGACGATCGGTTTTTCGGTCTCAATGTAGCGGTTGGCGCCGTAGCCTTCTGCGCTGACGATCAGGTCCAGATCGGTGGGATAGCCCCGGGTATAACCGTGGGTAAAGACCCGGATTCCTCGTCGCTCCAGCCGGTTTTTAAAAGTAATCGCCGCGGACTGGGAGTCAAAGCGGGTGATGACGACGGCGCTGACAGTAATACCGACATTTTTTAGATCGTCAATGGTTTTCAGGGTAGCGTTGTCATAGCTGATACCGAAATCCGCCCGGATTTTACTCCGTTCGATATCGCCGGCATAGATGCAGAGAATGACGTCGATTTTGTCTTTCAATTGCTGCAGCAGGCGCAGTTTGACATTGGGATCGAAACCCGGCAGTACCCTGGCAGCATGGTAATCGTAGATCAGTTTGCCGCCAAATTCCAGATACAGTTTATTGAACTGACCGTTGATGCGCTTCAGAATCGCCTGGCTCTGTTCCGCAAGATATTTTTCACTATCGAATCCGGGCGTTGTCCTGATCATTGTACTCCTTTATAAATTGTCTTTGAGCTCCCACCAAGTTTACGGTAATTTTTTCTTTTATCCAATTGGGATCGCACCGGAAAAAATATAAACCGAGGAGTAAAATATTTTTATAAGTAATTAAAAATTAACAAGAAATACTGTATATTTCAGTTTGACAGTTAGCCGGAATCTGAGTAACTTATTCAGCAATTATCAGGAGCAGGCATGTTGCGAAGTATGACCGGATTTGGAAAAGTGGAGCGTGAGTTGGATCAGGGTTCTCTGGCTATCGAGGTACGTTCGGAAAACAGCAGGTACCTTGATATTTCGATGCGGATTCCCGAAATGCTGGAGCCGCTGGAAGAGGAGATCAAACGCCGTTTCAGTAATCAGCTGGTACGGGGGCGCATAAAGATTGCCATTACACTGAACGGTTCCGCTGCGGATAAGAAGAACATGCAGTTGAACCGGGAACTTTTTGAACGGTACCATTGCCTGCTGCGTGAAGCCAATGAAGTGCTGGGTGCTTCCGAGGATGTGACTCTGGATCAGCTGCTGAATTTTGCGGATATTTTTGAAGTCAAAGTACCCGCAAATGATGCCGATATCTTGCAGCCGGCGCTCTTTCAGGCTCTGGATGAAGTGGTGGCGGAGGTCCGGAAGATGCAGGTTTGCGAAGGGGAGAATCTGGCACTGGAGATTCGGAAACGGCTGGACCTGATTGAGAAACTGGTGGCGCAGATTCACGCAATATCTGCCCGCAATAAAGAGAATTATTTGGAAAAATTCAAAGAGAAATTGCGGCTCCTGGTGAATGATCTGGAGGTGGACGACAACCGCATCTTGCAGGAGGCGGCGCTCTATGTGAAACGAATCGATATCAGTGAAGAGTGTGTCCGCCTGAACAGTCATATTCAGCAGTTCCGTGGCTATTTTAATCTGATGGAACCGGTGGGTAAACGCATGACCTTTTTGATTCAGGAGATGAACCGGGAAATCAGCACCATCGGAGCCAAGTCAGAAGATGCCGAAATCTCCTATCGGGCTGTGGAGGTGAAAAACGAACTGGAAAAAATTCGGGAACAGGCTCAGAATATTTTATGAGTGCTAAAGGACTATTACTGCCCATTGCCGCACCCTCGGGAACGGGGAAGACCACCATCTGTCGCCGGCTGCTGGCTTCCGATCGGCGCTTTGTCTTTTCGGTATCGGTGACTACCCGACCACCACGCCGGACAGAGCGGAACGGTGTGGATTACTATTTTGTATCCCGGTCTGAATTCCAGCAGTACATCCGCGCCGGGAAGTTGGCGGAATACGAGGAGGTTTTTGGTAATTACTACGGCACATTGCGGAGTACGATCGACTCCGCCATCACCGCGGGTAACATTTTACTGCTGGATATTGACGTCAAGGGAGCGCTGGCGATTAAACGGGGCTACCCCGATCAGACCGTGGCGATTTTTTTGCGACCCCCCAGTCAAAGCGAACTGCTGCGACGGCTGAAAGGTCGCGGGACCGATGACGAGCAGTCCATTTCCCGGCGCAAAGCCCGTATTCCCGATGAATTGCGACTGGGTGAACAATTTGACTATCAAATTGTAAATGATCAGCTGGATTGCACTGTTGAGACCATATTAAAAAAAATAGAGGAGCATACTCAGACATGACAACGACTCTTGATTTTTCGAAATTGACAAAAAAGTCCGACGATATCTTCGAGCTGGTTGTGGCGGCTTCCAAACGTGCCCGCCAGATTGCGGCTCTGCGCATCGCCCGTGACCCTCTGCCGACAATGACAGAGGGCGAAGAGGAGACCTTTGAGGTATCACCGGAAGAGGTGGATGAGCGCGACTGGGACAGTGTCGATAAACCGGTGACCACCGCGCTGAACGAGCTGTTGGCGGACAAGCTGGAATATCGCTATGCATCGGTCAGTCAGAAAGAGGACGAATATCCGGAAGACATTGAAGGTGAACTGGAAGAGTAAACGGATTACCCTCGGATTGACGGGGGGCATTGCCATCTATAAATCCGCCGGGCTGCTGCGCCGGCTGGTAAATGAGCTGGAACTGGATGTCAGCGTGATCATGACAGACGCCGCACAGCAGTTTATGTCGCCCCGAATTTTTGAGACCTTCAGCGGGAAAGCGGTGGTGACCGGAATGTTTACCAGGGAGCGGGTTGCGACCCGGCATATTGATCTGGGCTGTGATGCCGATCTGGTACTTGTCTGTCCGGCAACCGCTAACATTATCGCCAAAGCCGCCCACGGTATCGCGGACGATATGCTCAGCACGGTCATTTTAGCCGCCGGTCCCAAAACGGTTTTTGCTCCGGCAATGAACAGTCACATGTATCTGAATCCCGTCACTCAGGCGAATATCGGCAGACTGGAAGAGCTGGGCTATGGATTTATCCACCCGGAGAGTGGCGCGCTCGCCTGTAATGATGACGGACCGGGACGGCTGGCGGATGAAAATCGCATTCTGGAAGTCGTGCGCCAGCGCCTTGGAATATGTGATCAGCTGCGTGGCAAACGGGTCGTCGTGACTGCCGGACCTACCCGGGAGTATTTGGACCCGGTGCGCTTTATCAGCAATCGTTCCACTGGTAAAATGGGCTATGCCCTGGCAGCAGAAGCCCGGCGTCGGGGCGCCGATGTGATTCTGATCAGTGGACCCAGTCACGAGATTGCGCCACCGGAGGTTCAGGTTATCAATGTGGAAAGCGCTGACGAGATGCATCAGGCGATGATTGAGCAGGGCAAGAATGCCGATTTCCTTTTCATGGCGGCGGCGGTGGAGGATATTGTACCCGCCAAACCCCAGCCGACCAAGCTCAAAAAAGGGGCGCTGCCGGATTCCATTGCCATTACCCGGTCGCCCGATTTGGTGACAGGGTATCGCCGGTCGAATCCCGATTGCTGCATTGTGGCATTCAGCGTTGAGATGGAGGATGGGCGCCAGCGTTCGCTGGAAAAGCTGCGGACCAAGGGAGCCGATTATATCGTCTGGAACAATCCCGCCGAGCCGGGCAGCGCTTTTGGCACCGACACCAATGCGGTTCTGCTGATTGCCGCCGATGGGCAGGAGTGGCACTTTCCGCTGGCGTCGAAACGCACGATCGCAGACCAGTTGATTGAACAGATTTTATGGCATCGGAAGGAAGCATGATGCGCAGCTCGGATAATCCGGTCAGAGATTTTTTTCTGCAACAGGCAGAGCTCTTTACCGATGAGTTTTATGTAAAACCGGAGACTCGGCAGGTTGCCAGCGGGACACAGACGTCAGACCTTGCGTCGCTGGAGCCAATGGATTGGGAGGAACTGGAAAACCGGGTATTGAATTGTCAAAAGTGTGATTTAGCCAAAACGCGGACCAAGGTGGTGTTCGGTGCCGGTAACCGGAATGCCGATCTGCTGTTTGTCGGTGAAGCGCCGGGACAGCAGGAGGATTTACAGGGGAAACCCTTTGTCGGTCGCGCCGGGCAGCTGCTGGATAAAATTCTGGCGGCGATCCACCTCGAGCGCCAAGAGGTCTTCATTGCCAATATTTTAAAATGCCGACCGCCGGGCAATCGGACGCCCAGCAGCTCCGAGATTGAAAATTGCGAACCCTACCTGCAGCAGCAGATTGAGTTGATTCGTCCGGCTCTGATTGTCTGTCTGGGACTGACGGCTGCCCGCACCCTGTTGCGGGTCGAAACAAATCTGCGGGATATGCGGGGAAATGTGTATAATTATCATGGTGTGGACCTGATGGTAACCTATCATCCGGCGGCACTCTTGCGCAACGAAGGTCTGAAGAAATTTGCCTGGGAAGATTTTAAGAAAATCCGAAATTTATTTAATGCCAAACGTGGGAGTCAATAGTGCCGGAACAAGAGGCCAGCTATTTACGTGTTCCACCCCATGCTGATGAGGCGGAAGAATCGGTTCTGGGAGCGATGATGCTGGATAAGGAGGCGGTGAGTAAAGCCCTCCAGCATCTCGATTATACCGCCTTTTACAAAGATGCTCACCAGCTGATATTTCGGGCGATGATGGAACTCTTTGAAGAGGGCGAACCGATTGACCAGGTGAGTGTGATCGATCGGTTGAAGCGGATGAAACAGCTGGACAAAGCCGGCGGTGCCTATTACATCACCGGACTGGTGGAGGCGACGCCCACTTCCGCCAATGTGGAACATTACGCCAAAATTGTATTGGAAAAATCCATCCTGCGCAAGCTGATTATTTCCGCCACGGAGATTCAGAGCGAAGCGTACGAAGCCAAGGAGGCGGCTTTTGATATTCTGGACAGCGCCGAACAGCGGATTTTTGCCCTTTCTGAGAGCCGCCTGAAAGCCGGTTTCAAAAGCTTCAGCAGTGTTCTGACCCAGACTTTCGAACACATCGACAGCATTCATCAGAAGAAATTTCACACCACCGGTGTGCCCACCGGCATTATTGAACTGGATGATCTGACCTCCGGTTTTCAGAACGGGGACCTGGTGATTCTGGCGGGTCGCCCGAGTATGGGCAAAACGGCGCTGGCGCTCTCTATTGTCCGGAATTCGGCGGTGGTGTACAATGTTCCCGTAGGATTTTTCAGTTTGGAAATGGCGGATTACCAGCTGGCGATGCGCCTGCTCTGTGCCGAAGCCGAAGTCGACAGCCATCTGGTCCGGACGGGAAAATTACCTCAGGATCAATGGCGGCGGCTGAGCGAAAAGACCGGACGGCTGGCGAAAGCGCCGATTTTTATCGACGATTCACCAGCGCTGTCGATGATGGAGATTCGAGCCAAGGCGCGGCGCCTGAAAGCCGAACACAACGTGCAGATGGTGGTGGTGGATTATCTGCAGCTGATTAAGGGGCACAAGGCGGAAAGCCGGCAGCAGGAGATTACCGAAATTTCACGCAGTCTGAAGGCGCTGGCGAAGGAGCTGAGCATTCCGGTGCTGGCGTTGTCGCAGCTCTCCCGCGCCGTGGAAAACCGGGCTGGAGATCACCGTCCGCAGCTCTCGGATTTACGGGAATCGGGAGCAATTGAACAGGATGCCGATGTGGTAATGTTTATCTATCGACCGGTGGTTTACAAACGCCGCATGGACGAAGAGATGACCCTGGAAGATGAGCGTAAGGCGGAGATCATTGTGGCGAAACAGCGCAACGGACCTACCGATACCGTCCATCTGGTATTTATCGACAAATATGCCCGTTTTGAAAATCTGGCACCACGCCGCGAAGACCTGACAGGGGTACCCTTTTAATGGTTAAACCGCTGCTGGCAAAGGTACGGACCCGCCGCGAACGGCGACCCCAAAAGTTTTACGCCCTGGTGAATTCGTCCGGGCGGGGACCCTCTTTTAGCAAAGCCGATGAAGACCTGCTCTGGGAGGTCTATCGCTATGCCAGAGATGCCCACCGCGGTCAGCTCCGCAAGTCCGGCGAACCCTATTTCGAACACCCCTATCAGACGGCGAAAATTCTGGCGGAAATGAACATGGATCCCATCACCATCGCCTGTGGTCTGCTGCACGATGTCATCGAAGATACCGGTATTCGCTACGAAGATTTACAGGTTCGCTTTGGTACAGAAATCGCGAAATTGGTGGAAGGGGTTACGAAAATCAGCGGGATCAGTTTTCGCAACCGTCAGGAGCAGCAGGCGGACAATTTCCGCAAAATGCTGCTCAGCGTGGCGGAGGATATCCGGGTCCTGATCATCAAGCTGGCTGACCGAACCCACAATATGCGCACGCTGGATTCGCTCCCGCCGGTCAAACGTCGCCGGATTGCAATCGAGACCCGGGATGTCTATGCCCCGCTGGCGCACCGTCTGGGAATGTATCAGGTGAAATCCACTCTGGAAGACCTCGTACTGAAAATCCTGGACCCCGAAGCGTATAAATTCCTGGCGAAAAAGGTCCGGGAGAAGCAGATCGAACGGGAAAAATATATCAGCACCTTCGTTGAACCGCTGCAGGGAGCCTTGGGGAAGCTGGGTATTAAGGCGCGTATTTTTGGACGACCAAAAAATTTTTATTCCATCTATAAAAAAATGAAGACCCGCAACAAGCCCTTTGAGGAGATTTACGATCTGCTTGCCATCCGGGTCATTGTCTCCACCAAGGACGAGTGCTATTCGGTTCTGGGAGTTGTCCATGACCTGTTTACACCGGTAATGGACCGCTTCAAGGACTATATTGCCAATCATAAAGCAAATTACTATCAATCGATCCACACGACGGTCTACGGAGAAGCCGGTCGCATGGTGGAGATCCAGATTCGCACGGCTGAAATGGACCGAATTGCTGAGGAGGGTATCGCAGCACACTGGCGTTATAAAGAGGGGCGGACCCGGAGCGATGAGGTGGATAAATATGTCGCCTGGCTGCGCGATCTGATCGATGTGCTGCAGACCGAATCCAGTGACCCGAAAGACTTTATGGATACCCTGAAGATCGATCTCTTCAAGGATGAAATTTTTGTTTTTACGCCGATGGGTGACCTGATCCGTTTGCCCAAAGGTGCCACGCCGGTGGATTTTGCGTTTGAGGTTCATACGGTGATCGGTTATCACTGTATCGGCGCCAAAGTAGACGGGAAAATGGTGCCGCTGAATACCGAACTGAAGAGCGGTGAAACCGTAGAAATTATTACTTCCGAAAATCAGCGACCCAGCTACGCCTGGCTGAAATTTGTTAAAACCTCGAAAGCAATGGGGGCGATCAAGCGCTTTATCCGTAAAACCCAGTTCGATGAGAGTGTGCGCTTGGGTAAAGAGATCATCGAGAAGGAGAAACAGAAGAACCGGCGTCTGGGCTTTGCCAAAACGGTGCAGAAGAGATTTCGGGAGTTCGGGCATGAGGATTTGGACAAATTTTATGCCGCTGTCGGCAGCGGGCTGATCACCGTTCCGGCGATCTATTCCAAACTCTTCCCCCAGGACAGTCCGTCGTCAGAACGGGAACAGAAAGACCTGGACGCCCTGTTTATTGAGAAGGCACGCCGCAATATCAAAGGGGTCAAGGTCCACGGCATCGTGAATATGATGGTAAATTTTGCCAAATGCTGCAATCCAATTCCCGGTGATCCGATCATCGGTTTTGTCAGCCGCGGGCGCGGCATCATTATCCATAAAAGCGATTGCAGCAACATCCCGGCACTTCTGAAAGAGAACGAGCGGCTGTTGGATGTCGATTGGGATGTGGATAGGAACCAGCAGTTTCTGGCGCAGCTCAAGATCATGGCGCAGGAGCGCAAACATTTTCTGAGAGATGTCATCGATAGTATCTCGTCCACCAATACGAACATTGTCAGCATTGACGGAAACGTTGATGATACCATTATTCATGTTTCTCTGGTACTTCAGGTTGGTAATCTGAACCATCTGGAGCGTATTATCGGCAAGATCCAGAGTATCCAGGGAATTATATCGGTTGAACGCAAATAAAGGAGGAATTGCATGCGAACCCGAACCTATACAAAACGGGACATTGTAAAGGCTACCGCGGATCGTTTGGATTTGAAAGTCACCGACACTGAGGATATCGTGGACGGTGTCTTTGTCACACTGCGGGAAATGCTTAGTGAAAAGACTCCCAGCCTGCGGATTGAGATTCGCGGCTTTGGTGTTTTCGAAGTAAAGCCTACCAAGGCTAAGCCAAAAGCCCGGAATCCACGCACCAATGAGGTTGTTTATGTTCCGCCCCGTAAAAAGACCCATTTCAAACCCGGCAAACTGATCAAAGCCGCTCTGAAAAAATAGCGTTCTTGTCAGTTATTAAGTCCTATCACGCCTACGGAGCCGTGTGAACCAAACGCCGATCCAGCGTCTCCAGCCTGTTCCTGACTGGCTGTTGATTCTCAGCTCGGGAATCCTGACGGTAAGTGCCTTTCCGCCACTCCCGCTGGGATTTTTAGCCTATCTGGGACTGATTCCCTTGATGCTGCTTTTTATCAAAGAAGATTATCACCTGGGATTTGAAAAGGGCTTTCTTTTCGGGCTGCTGCTGAACCTGGGAATCATGTACTGGCTGGCACTGAACAAGGGAACCCAGTGGTACTGGGCTACTCTGTCCATGATTGCGGCGGTACTCTTTCTGGCGCTGAATTACGGATTGATCGGTATTCTGGTAGGCTGGATCGGGCGGCGCTGGGGACGCCTGGCAGGTCTCTGGTCCTGGCCGGTGGTCTGGGTTGCGGTGGAGTATTTGCGCTCTTTCGGAAAATTGGGTTTTACCTGGAACAATCTCGCCTATTCACAGAGTCGGGCGACGCAGCTGATTCAGATTGTATCGGTTGTTGGTGCCAACGGGATAAGTTTTTTTATTGTTCTGGTAAATGTGCTGCTGGTTCACGCCTGGTTGCAATCCGGGCGGGAGCGGAGCCGGATTATGCGCCCGATATTGGCAATCGTAATCCTGTTTGTCTTCCTGGAATTTTTTGGTGCTCTGGCATTACGCCGGGAAAGCGAGCGGGCGACCGACCGGAAAGTCCATGTTGCTCTGATTCAGCCGAATGTGGACCCCAACGAAAAATGGGCGCAGGGTTCCTTTGTTGAAGTGATGCAACTGTTGCACGATCTCAGCGATTCGGCTGCGGCAGAACAGCCCTGCGATCTCCTTGTCTGGCCGGAGACCGCTACGCCGACCTATTTGCGGAAAAATCGGGGTGGCGCCCTGCACCGCATCTATCGTCATTTTCGAAAACTGGATTGTTATCTCCTGACCGGTGTTCCCGATTATGAGTTTATCGGCGAAAATCAGTATCGGGTTTATAACGCCACCTTTCTGCTGGATCCTTACCGGCAAACGATCAATTCTTACCGCAAGATGCAGCTGGTTCCCTTTGGTGAATATATTCCCTTGGCGGAACTCTTTCCCGGGCTCAACGATCTGAATCTGGGACAGGGTCTTTTTCATCCGGGCGACAGCGCCACGCTGTTTCAGATTCCGTTGCGGGTGGACCGGCAGCGGGATGCCGATAGTACTCTGGCTTTCAGTAGTGTGATCTGCTATGAATCCACCTTTCCCGCGGTGGTACGTGCGGGAATCCGAAAAGGTGCCGAGTTGCTGATCGTGGTCAGCAATGATGCCTGGTATGGCAACAATTCCGCGCCCTACCTGCATATGGAGATCGCCCGTTTCCGTGCCATTGAAAACCGGGTACCGGTGGTTCGCTCCGCCAATACCGGGGTCTCCTGTATCTGTGATGCCCGGGGGCGAATTCTGAAACAGATCAAATTTGGACGGCGGGGCTGGCTGTCCGCCGAGATCAGCCAGGGCAGCGGGAATACAATTTATGCCCGTTTCGGGAACTGGTTCGGGGTTTTAAACGTTATCGCTTTAACGGCGCTGCTGACGGCGT
Source organism: Fidelibacterota bacterium (assembly GCA_049975265.1). GTDB lineage: Bacteria > Fidelibacterota > UBA2242 > UBA2242 > UBA2242 > B118-G9. Next base: position 46,812 of record JBNGDF010000007.1, on the reverse strand, counting down.
GCTTAATCAGGAGAAAATAACCATGCGGAAAAAATATTGGGCAATGATACTGATGCTGTTGCAGGCGATATCGTTTGTAAGTGAGGCACAGGTGGCGGAAGCAGGCGATTCATTGCTGTCACAGAAAACCGCCCGGCGCCTGCTGTTGCAGAGTCTGGTTTTACCCGGCTGGGGAGAACACAGTCTGAATTACCATCGGCGCGGCTTTGCGTTTAACAGCAGCGAACTGCTGCTTTGGGTTGGCTTTGCGACACTGAGCTATCTGGGGAATTCCGCCGAACAGGATATGCAAGCCTATGCCGCCCGGCATGCCGGTATCAATCCCGTCGGTAAAGATATTTATTACTTCACGGATATCGGCAATTATGCCAACATATATGAATATAACGAACAAAAAATGCGCTATCGCCAGTACGCCAACCTCTACCCGGAAAGTTCCGAGTATTTTTGGGCGTGGGATAGCGAGGCTTCACGCCGCAAATTTGATCGTCTGCGCTATAACAGCCAGCAGATTCTGCATATTGCCAGCTTTGCCATTGGTGGGCTGGTGGTGAATCGGATCATCAGTGTCATAGATATTATCGCCTTGACAAAGGAGCGTCTGGAGCCGGTGGAAAACAGCGTTCAGGCGCTGGTCTATCCGCAACGCGACGCAGTGACCTTTACGTTCAATTTTGGATTCCGCTGATGGGTCTGGATCCCCGTGTAAAACTGTTGGGCGCGTTGACCGGGATGGTCGTCCTGTTTTTCATCGGGAGCAGCGGAGGGCAGCTGATTTTTCTGGTTCTGCTGGTTCTGTTTGGACGGTTGCAAAAGCTGCGACTGGGTCAAATTTTAGCGGCTTTGCACTATCTCTGGGTTTTCCTGATTCTGACATTTTTTATTCATTTTCTTTTCATCGGTGATGGCTGGCAGTGGCTGAGCGGGGAAACCCGCTTCCATAGGGCTCTGGTCGAACAGCCGCTTCTGCTCAGTCTACGACTGGCAAATCTGATACTCTGGATGGGATTATTACTGAGGTGGCTTCCGGCGATGGATTTTCTGGATGCGCTCTATTATCTGCTGAAACCGCTCCGGCGTCTGGGCTGGCGGAGCGATAATTTATTTCAGGTTGTTTTTATTGCCGTACGATTTTTTCCGATTCTGCGGGATGAGTATCGTCGGCTGGATGAGGGCTGGCAGATAATCTCCGGAACACCGGGAAAAACGCTGCGGGCGCGACTGCGACAGGCACGTCAGTCAATCATTCCGCTGATGATTTTCAGCTTTCAGAAAGCCGAAACGCTGGCGGATGCGATGACAGTGCGTGGCTACCAGACCCGCACAGAGCGAAGCTACTATCGCATGCTGCAATGGCGTACGGGTGATTGGTTGAGTGCCGCTTTGATGCTGGCAGGATTGTTTGTTGTAATTTTATGGAGATGATAAACACTGCAGCGTTTTAAAATCATCCTTGAATATGACGGTACCGATTTTCACGGCTGGCAGCGTCAGCGCTCCAAAAGGACGGTGCAGCAGGAGATCGAGGATGCCCTGACGGCGCTGAATCACGATGTACCCGTTACGGTGATCGGAGCCGGGCGCACCGATGCCGGGGTGCATGCCTTGGGGCAGGTGGCGCATTTTGATCTGGAGACACGGTTGACAACGACCGAAATATGCCGGGCGCTGAATGCCAAAACCGCTGCCGATATCCACATTCGGGAGTGTGTCCCGGTGGCGCCGGATTTTCATGCCCGGTACAGCGCCCGCCGCCGCTGCTATCGCTACCGGATTTGCCGACAGCGGGCGGTTCTGGAGCGGCGCAGCAGCTGGCAGACGGAGCGGGATTTTCATTTTGCAATTCTTCAGGAGTGTGCAGATTATGTATTGGGAGAACACGATTTCAGCCGACTCAGCCGACAGGCTCAGGAGCGGGACTCAAAAATCTGCCGGATTTACGATTCCCAATGGATTCAGAATGAGAATTTCGTAAATTACATGATTACCGGGAACCGCTTTTTACATAGTATGGTGCGGATTTTGGTGGGAACGATGATAATGGTAGCCCGGGGGAAAGGCAGCGTGCCTGATTTTCAGGATCTGGTCGCTAACCGTCCCAGTCATCTGAAGATTTTTAAAGCGCCACCGCAGGGACTGACCCTGATGGGGGTGGAATATGAGCAGTAGGATAATAGGATGCCGATGAATTTGCGAATGAAAAAGGCTTTTCTGGTGGTCGGTGTATTAACCATCGGCGGACTGTTGGCTGAGCCCGGAACGGTTCAGACGGACATTGCCGTTTCCCGGGAAAATACCATCACCCGGGCGGTGGCACAGGTGAGCCCGGCGGTTGTCGGGATCAAGGTCACCGCCATTCAGGAATATGTGACGTCGCCCTTTTTCAACGATCCTCTCTGGAGCATGCTCTTTCCGGAGCAAATCCACCGCCGGCGGGTCAAGAGTCTCGGGTCCGGGGTTGTCATCAGCGACGACGGCTATGTTGTGACCAATTCCCACGTTGTGGAGGGAGCCGAAAAGATTAAAATTACCCTGAGCGGTGGTCAAAAATATGACGCCAAACTGGTCGGGGTGGATGATATGTCCGATATCGCCCTGCTGAAGATCAGGGGCAAAGATCTGCCCTGTGCCCGCCTGGGCAATTCTGATGAGGTGATTATCGGCGAGTGGGTTGTCGCTTTGGGAAATCCTTTCGGGCTTTTTGATGTCAATAACAAACCCACCGCCACGGTGGGGATCGTCTCGGGTCGGGATTTGAACTTTGGACGGCAGCGGAGTGGTCGGGTATATCAGAACATGATTCAGACCGATGCTTCCATAAACACGGGCAACAGCGGTGGTCCCCTGGTCAATGCCGCCGGCGAGGTGATTGGTATCAATACCTTTATCTATACCGGGAGTGCCTACAGTGAAGGTTCCATCGGAGTGGGTTTTGCCATTCCGATTAACCGGGTAAAGACGATTGTCACGGAACTCCAGCGCTACGGGAAGATTGACCGCACCTTCCGCACCGGTCTTTCGGTTCAGAATATTGACCATTTTCTGGCGCGCTATCTGAATCTCAACTCCACCAACGGCGTCATCGTGACGGAGGTGGAGCGGGGCAGTGCGGCGGATAAAGCCGGTATCCGGGTGGGGGATGTGATCACCGCCGTGAACGGCAAATCAATCCGTTCCGATCAGGACATCATCCGGGAAATTCAGGAAAATTTCCTGAAAGCCGGTGACGTGATCAGCTTACAGATTCAGCGTGGCAATCAGGTAGTGGATGTACAACTGACCTTGGAGAAATAATGATTGAACGCTATACCCGCCCGGAAATGGGGCGGCTTTGGTCCGAAGAATATAAGTATAAATGCTGGTGGAAGGTGGAGCGGGAGGTCTGCCGCGTTCAGTATGAACGGGGTCTGATTCCGCCTGAGGACTGGGAAGCAATTGAACAGAAGGCGGGCTTTACGGTGGAGCGTATCCATGCCATCGAAACCGAGGTCAAGCATGATGTAATCGCCTTCCTGACCGCTGTGGCGGAACAGGTCGGTCCCGCCGCCCGTCACATTCACCGCGGCATGACCTCTTCGGACCTGCTGGATACCGCACTGGCGCTGCAACTGAGTGCCGCCGGTGAACTGCTGCAGCAGCAGCTGGTCGAAATAATCGAAGTTTTATCCGACAAAGCGCGGCAATACCGGCACCAGTTAATGGTCGGGCGCACGCATGGTGTTCACGCCGAACCCATCAGCTTCGGGCTGAAGTTCCTGCTCTGGCGTGAGGAGCTGCGCCGCCACGAGACACGTTTGCAGCAGGCATTGGAGGATGTCAGGGTGGGAAAGATATCCGGCGCCGTGGGCACCTATCAGCACATCGATCCGGAAGTGGAACAGCGGGTCTGTCACCATCTCGGTCTGACAGCAGCGCCAATCAGCAATCAGATCGTGCAGCGCGACCGGCACGCCTTCTGGCTGAGCACATTGGCGCTGACAGGGGCGAGTCTCGAGAAGATCGCCACGGAAATCCGCCATCTGCAGCGGACCGAAGTACTGGAAGTGGAGGAGTCTTTTACGAAAGGACAGAAGGGCTCCTCGGCGATGCCCCACAAACGCAATCCCATTCTGAGTGAACGGATTTGTGGAATGGCGCGTCTGCTGCGCGGGTATGCGCTGACTGCTATGGAAAATGTGACACTCTGGCACGAACGGGATATTTCCCACTCCTCCACCGAGCGGGTTATCCTGCCGGACAGCTGTATAGTTCTGGATTTTATGCTGGCGGAGAGTATCAAAGTACTGAGAAATCTGATCGTTTATCCTGAAAACATGCGCCGCAATCTGGAACTGACCGGTGGTCTGATCTTCTCCCAGGAGCTGCTGCTGGCACTGTTAGCCAGGGGGCTGACCCGGGAGCAGGCGTATGCCCTGGTGCAGAAAAATGCCATGGCAGCCTGGAACAGTGCGAAAGATTTCAAGGGGTTGATTCTGGCGGATCCGGATATTGGCGCCTGTCTGGAATATGGGGAGATCGAAGCCCTGTTCGACGTCACGAAACTGTATCATCGGATTGATGCGATTTATAAAAAATTAGGAGAATAATATGACATCTGCGGAAACCAAATCGTATGAAGGCAAAGCCAAGATTCTATACCAGACTGAAGATCCCGATCTGCTCCGCCAGGTTTTTAAAGACGACGCCACCGCTTTCGACGGGCTGAAGAAGGGCAGTATCAGCGGAAAGGGATTGGTTAACAACCGCATCAGCGCCCGGCTCTTTACGCTGCTCAGGGAGCACGGTATCGATTCCCATTTTGTGCGACAGCTGGCAGATAATGAGATGCTGGTGAAGCGGGTCGCCATCGTACCCGTCGAGGTGGTGGTGCGCAATATCTCCACCGGCAGTCTTTGCCGCCGTTATGGAATGCAGGAGGGAATCGTTCTCGACCAACCGATTGTGGAGCTCTATTATAAAGACGATGCGCTGCATGATCCCCTGATGAATGACGACCACGTGCTGGCACTGAAACTTGCTACCCGGGACGAACTGGATCGCATGAAGAGTCAGGCGCTGCAGGTTAATACCATTTTAAAAGAGTTTTTCGATAAGCTCGGAATCCGGCTGGTGGATTTCAAGCTGGAATTCGGGCGTTACCATGGTCAGCTCTTGTTGGCGGATGAGATTTCCCCGGATACCTGCCGCTTCTGGGAGAAGGAGAGTCACCGTAAGCTGGACAAAGACCGCTTCAGACACGATCTCGGGGATGTGGAAAAGACCTATCAGGGGATGCTGCAGCGGATCACGGAGCAGGTCTGATGCCGGCGCGGGATGGAATGAGGATTCTGGTGGTCAGCTTTTTGCTGGCGTTTGGATTGCTGATGATGGAGATTTTAGCCCGGCAGAACTGGATCCTGATTATCTTCTGGGCAGTGTTTCTGTTTTTTCTTTTTGCACTCTGGTTTTTCCGGGATCCGGAACGCCAGATTCCCGACGGAGATCACCTGATCCTCAGTCCCGCCGATGGTCGCGTTGTGGCGATCGGGGAGTTGGAAGATGATTTTGTCGGACGCGCCAAACGGGTGTCGATTTTTATGTCTATTTTGGATGTCCATGTCAATCGCATTCCTCTTTCGGGAACGGTTCGTGCAATAACGCATCGACCGGGTCGTTTTCGACCGGCGATGCAGCCGGCGGCGAGCTTCGAGAATGAAAATACGGAAATAACCCTTGAAAATGAGCAGACTCGCCTTAAATTTGCTCAGGTGGCAGGCATGCTAGCCCGGCGAATTGTTTGTCGCTTACAGGTTGGTCAGTCGGTACAGGCGGGTGAGCGCTTTGGCATGATTAAATTTGGCTCACGCGTTGATATGACCCTTCCTGAAACGGTAAAATTGCAGGTCCGGATCGGTGACCGGGTAAAAGCCGGTAAAACGGTGATTGGAGAGTTCGAATGAAACTAAAACGTTCATTTATTCCGAATATTTTTACGATTTTTAATATGTTCGCCGGTTTTCTGGCAATTCTGGAAATTTTGCAGGGGCGCTACATCACGGCGGTTATGCTGATTCTGGCGGCGATGATCTTCGATACGCTGGACGGGCAGATTGCCCGCTGGCTGCAGCAGCAGTCGGATTTCGGAATCGAATTTGATTCGCTTGCCGATCTGGTCTCCTTCTGTGTCACACCGACCCTGCTGGTGTATTCGCTCTATGTAGCCGATCTGGGTTTCCTGGGCGCTCTAATCAGTTTTTTTCCGCTGCTGTTTGGCGGGATTCGCCTGGCTCGGTTCAATATCACAGCGACCTCCTATAAAAAACGCTATTTCACCGGCTTGCCGGTTCCGGCGATGGCCAGCTGTATCGGCTCTTTTATCTGGTTCAATAAGACCGTTTTCGGGCATTACGGTAATCCCCGTGTGGCGCTGCCGCTGGTTATTGTTCTTTCTTTCTTAATGGTCAGCAACATCCGTTTCGGTTCCAATTTTCATCTGGATTTTCACCGCAGACGCATGGGTGTATTACGAAGCAGCGGTATTCTGGTTGCCGGAATAGTGATCCTGCTGTTCCAGGGCTATGTCATTTTTCCGATAATGGTCATCTATATCGCAACCCATCTGCTGAACTGGATTGTCGGTTATGAGGAACCGCGGGGCTATTTTTTTGTCAGAAGAAAGGATAAACTCTAATGTGGAAGGCAACCATTATTGTGACCTATAAGACCGGTATACTGGACCCGGAGGCGAAGACCATTCAACACGCGCTGGGCAGTCTGGGATATGCGCATATTGAAGATTTAACAGCAGGTCGTTTCTTCGAACTTACTCTGGACGGACAACTGCAGAAGGGGGAAGCGGATGCCCAGGTCAAAGAGATTTGCGAAAAGGTCCTGTCCAATCCCGTGATCCAAAAATTTCATTATGAGCTGCATGAGGTTTCCGTATGAAGTTCGGGATCGTTGTTTTTCCGGGATCCAACTGCGATCACGACAGCTACCATGTGGTCAGGCGGGTGCTGGGTGCCGAGGTTTTCTATATCTGGCACAAGGAGCAGACGCTGCGGCTTTTTGATGTGATCATACTGCCCGGTGGATTCAGTTATGGCGATTATCTGCGTGCCGGAGCTGTGGCGCGTTTTGCACCGATTATGCCGGCGATTATGGACTACGTCAGAGCGGGCGGACGGGTGCTGGGTATCTGCAACGGATTCCAGATTTTGCTGGAGAGCGGGCTGTTGCCGGGTGCCCTCATTCCCAACGCAAATATGCGTTTCCTTTGTCAGGATGTCTATCTGAAGGTGACGACCGAGGAGAGCCCCTTTGTCCGGAGCCTCACAAAAGGGCAGGTCCTGCGCATGCCCATTGCCCATTACAGCGGCAACTATTTTGCCGATGACGATACTTTGAAACGCCTGCAAGACCAGGATCGCATCGCCTTTCAATATTGTGATCGTAACGGAGAAGCGTTACCGGCAGCCAATCCCAACGGTTCCAAACTGAATATCGCCGGAATTTATAATGACGGTAAAAATGTGCTGGGAATGATGCCCCATCCCGAGCGTGCGGCGGAAGAAATTTTGGGCTCTGTTGATGGGCTGGGAATTTTTCAATCATTGCTGGAGAGAAATTAATATGGATCGAGTGACTAAAAATCGTTCATTGATCATGGTAATCGGCGTGCTGATTCTGGGTGCTATGATGGGTTCTCTGGTCGGCGAAGTCCTGAAACTGGCACTGCCCGACGGGGTGGTGAAAGAGGTTTTTTTGCGTTCTGTTAATTTGAATGTCGGTCCGGGGGTCCTGGATCTGTTAATGTTTTCCATTACCATCGGCTTTTCAATAAGCCTGAATTTAATCGGTATTTTAGGCTTGATTGGGGCTTATTATGTACTGCGTTTCTGGCGCTAATCAAATAAAACTATAAAGGAGTCATTATGGGTAGCCTTGGTGCGGGTGAAATCATCCTTATTCTGGTGGTCTTTCTGCTGCTCTTCGGAGCCAAGCGTCTGCCGGATTTTGCCAAGAGTCTGGGGAAAAGTTTGCGGGAATTTAAAAAAGCGACCCGCGAAATAAGTGACGAAATCGAGGACGCGGCTAATTCTTCCACAGATGAAACGCCGCCCCGCAAGAAGAACAGCAAGGATCAGCCAGCCGGCTAAGCGCGGTGGTTCAAAAAATTCTGAAATTCTCGCCTGATTCCGAATACCACAGGGTAAGCGGAATGCGGCGAAACGGGTGGCCAATCCGTTGCGGTTCAGCCGGGAAACAATTTTTCGGCTTGGTCATTAGATAAAACGCCATTTTTGAAGATCGAAACATAGGGATTCGAGTGCTCTATTTTGCTGATTGGGGTTATCTGTTTTTACTCTTACTGATCCTGGGACTCTGGTTCTGGTATCGACGCTACGGACGCCGGCGGGAAGGCACGTTACGTTATGCCTCACTGCGCGGTATCCGGGACCTGCCGGTGCAGCGGGCAAGCCGCAGAGCCGGGATGCTCTATGGATTGAGACTGCTGGCATTGGCGCTGCTGATTCTGGCATTGGCGAGGCCGCAGCAGGGTGAAAGTGTAAAGGAATTCCAGACGGAAGGGATTGATATTATGCTGGTGCTGGATATTTCCAGCTCCATGCGGGCGGTGGATTTTCAGCCGAATCGGCTGGAGGCTGCCAAGACTGTTGCCCGTCAGTTTATCGAAGGGCGTCAGTCGGACCGGATCGGTCTGGTGGTCTTTGCCGCAGAGAGTTTTTTGCAATGTCCGCTGACCATCGACTATGACGTTCTCAAGCAGCTGCTGGATCAGGTCGACATTATCGAAGAGAAATACGACGGTACGGCAATCGGGATGGCGATCGCCAACGGTGTCAACCGGTTACGGGAGAGTGCCGCCAAGAGTAAGATCATCATTCTGCTGTCTGATGGTCGGAACAATGCCGGGGAACTGGATCCGGAGACGGCAGCCGATATGGCAAAGGCTTTTGATATAAAAATTTATACCATCGGTGCCGGTAAGCTGGGTCAGGCGCCCTATCCGGTCCAGATGGGCGGCGGTCGGGTCCAGTACCGGCTGGTGGATGTCGAGATTGATGAAGCCGTTCTGCAGGGTATCGCCCAAAATACCGGCGGACGCTATTTCCGGGCGACTGACGAGACTCATCTGGCTTCGATTTATGAAGAGATCAGCCGTATGGAAAAAACGGAAGTCCGGGTCAAGGAGTATCTGCAGTACCGTGACCTCTATCCTGTTTTTCTGCTGCCTGCCTTTCTTCTGATCGGTTTGGCGATCATTCTGGAACAGGGAATCTGGAGGCGTCTGCCCTGATGGTTAAATTCGCTTTTCCCGGGTTAATCTGGTTTTTGGGTTTCATTCCGCTGCTGGCTCTGATCCAGTGGCGCTACCGGCGTCTGCAGCGACGGGCGTTGCGGGAATTTGCCGGACCAAAGTTGCACACTCGGCTCCTGGAGGAAACTCGTCTGAGCCGGATTCACCGCAAACAGAATCTGCAGCTCCTGGCGCTCTGTCTGATCGGTCTGGCTCTGATTGGACCGCAAATCGGACAGAAACTGACCGAGGTCAAACGCAAAGGTGTCGACATTATCATCGCGTTTGACACCTCTATCAGCATGAATGCGGAAGATGTTAAACCCAATCGGCTGTTGCGGGCTAAGTACGAAGCGGGCAGGTTTATTCATCAGCTGCGCGGTGACCGCATCGGTTTGGTGGCGTTTGCCGGAATCAGCTATTTGCAGTGTCCGTTGACCTTGGATTACAGCGCTGCAAAACTCTTTTTGGATGTGATTGACACCGGTGTCATAGGCACCCAGGGCACTGCCATTGCCGATGCGCTGGAGACCGCCCTGGAAGCCTTTCCTTCAGCGGAGAAAAAGCACAAGGCGATCATTCTCATTTCCGACGGAGAGGATCATGAAGGTCGTCTGAAAGCGGTCATCGAACGTCTGAAAAAAGAGGGTGTGGTTGTCCACTCTGTAGGTGTCGGCAGTCTGGCGGGTGCACCGATCCCTGTGGTCAATACCAAAACCGGCGAGATGGAATTTAAACGTGACCGCGCCGAACGGGTCGTGACCACGGCGCTGGCAGAGGGCAGCCTCCGGGAGATCGCCAGTCAGACCGGCGGACGTTACTACCGTCTGGGATATGACGCCGATATTTTTACAAAAATTTATACCGATATAATGCAAATGGAGCAGAAGGATATCCGTTCCCACGAATACAGCGACTATCAGGAACGGTACCAGCTGGTCTTAATCCCGGGCATTCTGATCTGGCTGATCAGTCTGCTCCTGGCTGAAAAAAAGATCAAAAGGAGAACGACAGCATAAATGAAGAGTGAAATTCTGCTAAGTCTGATGCTGATTGCGCTGGTCTGTTCTCTCCAGGCGAAGGATGATGGTCAGCGACTCTTCGATGCCGGAGAGTACGAGCAGGCGATTCGTCATTATGAACAGATACTCAGCCAGCATCCCGATTGGGAGGAAGCCCACTTCGGACGAGGCGCTGCACTGTATAAATCCGAACGTTATGAAGAAGCCTTACAGGCTTTTGAGCGGGCGATTCCCGACCCGGATCCGCGGCGCAAAGCGACGGTGTTTTATAATATGGGGAATGCCTTTCTGAAAGCCAATAAACTCGAGGAGAGCCTGCAATTTTACAAACGGGCATTGGAGTTGAATCCGAAAGATTATGACGCCAAGCACAATTTTGAATTGGTGCGTCAAATGCTGCAGGAGCAACCTCCGCCGTCTCAGCAGAATCAGGCACAAGAGGAGGGCGAACAGCAAGAAGAGCCCCAGTCGGGAGAGTCGGAACAGCCGCAACAACAGGAACAGTCAGAGCGGGATTCCCAGGCCCAGCAGCCGCCGCAACCCCAGCAGAGTGAAGAGAAAAAGAGCCGGGAGGAAGCCGCTCAGGTTCTGGATGCCCTGAAAGATGATGAGAAAAAATTGATGCAGGAACGGATGAAAACCAAATATTCCGGCTTAAAAAAGGAAAAAGATTGGTAAATTAATTGCGATGCGAAGGATATTGATCCCGATACCGCTGGTTTTAATGATGCTCACGGGGATTCTCCTGGCAGACGATATCAGCATTAATGCGACGGTGGATCACAATCGTATCGACCTTGATGATGTTGTTACCTATACGATTCGGATGGAAGGGATGCGGGATTTTCCCGAAGTAAATCCGCCCCAGAGTGATGGATTTGTTATCATTTCCGGTCCTTCCCAGTCCAGTAGTTTTCAGATTATTAATGGTCAGGTATCATCCTCGAAAACGGTGCAGTGGCGCATGGTACCGATCCGCGCCGGGCAGCTGACGATTCCGTCTGTGAAAATCAAAGTCGGAAGAAAAACATACCGTACCGAGCCAATCGAGGTGACCGTGAACGAGGCTCCCGGCAATGCTCAAAAGGCGCCGTCCCCTGGCGGCTCACAGCCAAAAGCAAAAACCCGGACGCAACCCGCGGCAGAACGGGGCGATCTGTTTCTCGTAGCCGATGTCAGCAAGACCACTGTCTATAAAGGCGAAGAACTGCTGGTGGCGTTTAATCTCTATTTTAAAACCAGTCCCAAAAGCTACACTCAGCAGAAGCTGCCCGATGCCAAAGGTTTCTGGATGGAGCAGTTTCCTGAGAAGCGCAATCCGCCGATCAGCAACGTGGTTCTGGATGGCGTTGCGTATAAAAAGGCGACCCTGCGGCGCCTGGCGCTTTTTCCTACTACCACGGGAGAGCTGGTGATCGATCCTCTGCAGATTACCTGTGAGATGCCGGCACCGAGTCAGCGGCGGCGCTCAGTATTTGATGACTTTTTCGATGATTCCTTTTTTAACGATCCCTTCTTCGGGCGTACGGTGACGGTGCCGGTTCAGTCGGAACCGGTGAAAATCCGGGTGCAGGAGCTGCCCCAAGCCGGTCGACCGCAAAATTTTAGCGGAGCGGTCGGCAGTTTTGTCATCGAAAGCCGCATCGATACGCTGGAGACCTATCAGAATCAGGCGCTGACGCTGCGCTACACAATCCGGGGCAGCGGCAATATCAATGCGGTCAAACTGCCGGCGCTGGAGCTGCCTGCCAGCGTTGAAATCTTTGAACCGCAGATTGAGCGTGTCATCAATAATCAGGGTAAATCGATCCGCGGTGCGGTGCATTACGAGTATATCCTAATCCCGCGCAGCAGTGGTCGTCTGCACATACCGACTCTGAATTTTTGCTATTTTGACCCGGAGCGAGAACGCTATCATGTCAGCACTGCCCGTGGCTATGAGGTGGAGGTACGAACGCCGGACCAGAGACAGGTTGCCGACAGAGCCGGTTTTCACAAAGAGGAGATTTCTCTGCTGGGCAGCGATATACGTTTTATTATGCGGGCGACGCCACGCTGGCGCCGGACGGACAGCACGGTTTTCGGGAATGTTTGGTTTTGGTTGCTGAACCTGCTCTCCCTGAGTATCATTATCGGCAGCATTGCTTATCGCCGCCGGCTGGATAAGATGGCAGGCGACAGTCTTTATGCCCGGCGCCGCAGGGCACTACCCCGGGCACAAGAGCATTTACAGTCCGCCGCCAGGGCGTTGGATGATGATGACAGGGAAGCCGTAATCGGTCACCTGAGTCGTGCACTTGGCGGATTTATAGCGGATCGGCTGGGTCTGGCGGCTTCGGGACTCGGACCGCGAGATTATAAAACAGCTTTGGAAAATCATCAGGTGGTTTCCGAAATCACGGCGGAGACACTGCGATTGCTGGAGGAATTGGAACGACTGCGTTTTCTCCCGTCAGGTTTCAATCAAAAAGATGCCCGGGCGCTTTACGAACAGGTAACAGGAATTCTCCAAAAACTTCGAAAGGTAATCTGAATGATGCCGTGTCCCCGAGTCTGTAATTTCATCCTGTGCGTGTTCTTTTTGACCATCGCCGCTCCGGCTCAGCAGACGGCTGATTATCATTTTGAAAAGGGGAATGAGTATTATCTGGCGGAGGATTATGAGCGCGCTGTTCAGGAGTACGAAACGGTTTTGCGCAACGAGCTGGAAAGTGCCGAGCTCTACTACAATCTGGGGAACAGTTACTACAAACTCGGTCACCTGGGCCGGGCGATTCTGAATTATGAACGGGCACAGAAATTGAAGCCCAAGGACCGGAATATCGCCTTTAATCTGCGTCTGGCGAATCTCCAGGTCAGAGACCGCATTGAAAAACCACCGGAGTTTCTGTTTTTTCGCTGGAACCGGGCGCTGGTTACGGCGCTGTCGCTGCGACTCTGGGCCTGGCTTCTGGGTCTGCTGTTCTTTCTGGGCAGCCTGCTGTTCGCTCTGCGTCAGCTGCTCACTCAACGGCGGCTCTGCCGGCTCTGCCGACAGGGACAGCGGCTGTTCTTCATTCTGGCTCTGGTGGCGCTGCTCTTTTTGGTACAACGGTATGACATGAGTTATCGGCAACATTACGGTATCATTACCAAGAGCAGTGTCAAATGTCTTGCGGCACCCCAGGAGGGTAGTACGGAACTGTTTATGGTGCACGAGGGAACCAAAGTCCAATTGCTGGATCAGGACGGCGACTGGCGCAAGATCGAATTGATTGATGGCAAACAGGGTTGGCTCCCGACAATTACCCTGGAAACGATTTAAATCCGGGGTCCCTGCAACCTTTTTAATAATGAAGATAATTTTGTATATTTCGGTCAGCTGATTAGGATGATGATAAACAAGCGATTTTACCAAATCATATTCCTTGTCCTCTGGTTGCCCCTGCTGGCACAGGAAGGGGCGGTGGAACAGGATGAAAGTTTTGACCCGCTGAACCTCTATGAACCGTCGCTGCCGATTCTGGATGGCTCGCTGATATATGAGATTATTACCGATATCAGAGAGCCTGCACCGGCAGATCGGGAGATGCGCGACTCCGCCCGGGTGGTAGAGAAAATGGGCTGGAAGGTGCAGCTTTTTTCCACGGTGGATTTTTATGAAGCCGATAGCGTTTACCTGAAGGCGGTCGAGGATTTTATCGATCAGGAGGTGGTCAAAGTGTTCAATTCGCCCTACTACAAAATTCGGGTCGGCAATTGTGTCAACCGCCAGTCCGCCGAAGAGCTGCTGAAACAGGCGCTGGAATTGCATTATCGGGATGCCTGGATCATCCGGACGGCGATTAAGGTGGAAGAGCGTCTGCTGTTTTATTCCCAATAATAAGATTGAGGTCACTATGTCCGGTCATTCAAAATGGAGCACCATTAAACGTAAAAAGGGTGTACAGGACGCCCGGCGGGGAAAGATTTTTACCAAATTAATCCGGGAAATTCAGGTGGCGGCGAAGCTGGGGGGCAGCGATGAGGTTGCCAATCCCCGCCTGCGCTCGGCGATTCAGGCTGCCAAAGCCGCGAATATGCCTCTGACCAATGTGGAAAAGGCGATTAAAAAGGGCACCGGCGAACTGGAGGGGGTCAATTATGAAGAGGTTACCTACGAGGCGTACGGTCCCGGCGGCGTAGCCATCTTTATGGAAGCCCTGACCGACAATAAAAACCGTACCGTTTCGGAAATCCGGCATCTTCTGAGCCGCGCCGGCGGCAACCTGGCGACGAACGGGAGTGTCGCCTGGATGTTTGAGAAGCGCGGGATCATTACGGTGGACAAAAGCAGTGCCGATGAAGATCAGCTGCTGCAGATCGCCAGCGAAGCCGGTGCCGATGACCTGACCGAGGAGGCTGAATATTACGAATTGAGCATGGATCCGGCAGTCTTTGAGGATGTCAAAGTGGCGCTGGAAGCCGCCGGCATCGCAATACTGGAAGGGACGCTGCAGGCAGTGCCCAAAAACACGGTCAAAATCGGAGATGACCTGGCTGCCAGAGTACTGAATCTGATGGAGTCTCTGGAAGATCATGACGACATTCAGAATGTATATGCCAATTTTGATATCGATGATGACATTATTGCCAAATTGCAGGAACGGGACGGATGACACAACCGATCCGGGTGCTGGGCGTAGATCACGGTCTGCTGCATACCGGCTACGGGCTGCTGGTCCAGGAATCCCGGCAGATTCGTTGTCTGGACTGGGGAGTCATCAGCACCTCGCCGCGGCAGGAACTGGCGCAGCGACTGCAGCGGATTTATAATGCCCTGAATGCGGTTATGGAGGAGTGGATACCGGCGGTTATGGCGATCGAAGCGGCAATTTACGCTCAGAATGTGCGGACGGCGCTGTTGATGGGGCACGCCCGCAGTGCGGCACTTTTAGCGGGAGCCAACCGGAACCTGCAGATTTATGAGTATTCGCCGAAGCGGATAAAGTCGGCGGTGGTGGGCAACGGAAGTGCCACGAAGGATCAGGTGCGCTTTATGATCAGCCGGATTCTGCACCTGCCGGAAAAGGAGATTCCCTACGATGCGGCGGATGCCCTGGCGGTGGGTATCTGTCATTTACATCAATTTCAGCTGAGGTAAACAGTGATTACCTATTTGGATGGCATAGTTAGTTATAAAGATCCGACCCAGGTCTGGCTGGATATAAACGGAGTGGGGTATGAGGTGAACATTCCGCTCTCCACCTATGAGAGGTTGCCCCGCCTGAAGGAGCGGGTCAAGCTGCTGACCTATCTGCATGTGCGTGAAGATTTGCAGGTTCTTTATGGATTTTTCAGTGCGGCTGAGAAGGAGCTCTTTTTGAGCCTGATTGCCATTTCCGGGATCGGACCCAAAATGGCACTGACGATTCTCAGCGGAGCGAGTCCCGAGCAGTTCCGTCAGCGGATCGTGAATGGCGACGCCAAAGCGCTGACCCTGATTCCCGGAATCGGTCTGAAAACGGCGCAGCGAATGATTGTGGAATTGCGGGAGAAGTTTGGCGGAATTACCGAAGAATTACCGGCAGGTTTCGAACGGATTTTCACAGGGAAAAACGTGGATGAAGCCCTCAAAGCACTGCTCTCGCTGGGCTACCGTCGATCGGAAGCTCTGCAAGCCATCAAGAGAGCCTCCCGTGAGGTGGGACCGGAGGCGGCAGTGGAAGCGATTGTAAAAAGCGCTTTAAATAATATGTAAAGAGGAGATTTATGGACAAGGCAGTCAAAACCCCCTTTTATGAAAAGCATCTGGAGCACGGCGCGAAAATCGTGCCTTATGCCGGATTCCTGATGCCAATCCAGTATCGTGGGATAATGGAAGAACACCGGGCGGTCCGCAATACCGTCGGTGTTTTCGATGTCAGTCACATGGGTGAATTCATCATCAAAGGGCCCCGGGCGGAGCTCTTTTTAAACCGGGTGACCATCAACGATGTCACTGCTCTGGCGGTCGGTCAGGTCCAGTATTCAGCCATGTGTTATCCCGATGGCGGCATCGTGGACGATCTGCTGGTCTATCGGTTTCAGGATCACTATATGATGGTAGTGAATGCCGCCAACATTGAAAAAGATTACAGCTGGCTTCAGGAACATCTGGAGGGTGATGTCGAGCTTCGGAATGAGTCGTCCGAAACCGCTCTGCTGGCGGTGCAGGGTCCGGATAGTTTTACCGTCTTGCAGAAACTGACCGAGATATCGCTGCATAACATCCCATTTTATCATTTTACAACGGGCAAACTGGCGGGTAAAAAGATGATCATCTCCCGGACCGGCTATACCGGTGAACGGGGCTTTGAACTCTATCATGATCCCCGGGACAGTCGCCAGTTGTGGGATGCTGTTTTCGAAGCCGGGGCTGATTTTCAGATTCAACCGGCTGGACTGGGTGCCCGGGACACCCTGCGGATGGAGATGAAATACTGTCTCTACGGCAATGATATTGATCAGACCACCCATCCGCTGGAGGCTGGACTGGGCTGGATTACCAAACTGGATAAGGGAGATTTTATTGGTCGTGAGCAGCTGCTGGCGAGCAAGGCTGCCGGGCTAAAGCGCCGGTTGGTGGCTTTTGAGATGAATGACCGGGGCATTCCGCGACCCGGCTACCCTGTTTTCAGTGGTTCGCAGGAGGTTGGACGGGTTACCAGCGGTACGCAATCGCCAAGCCTGAATATCGGCATCGGTCTGGGATATGTTCAGGCTGAATTCAGCCGGGTGGGGACGGAACTGCAGGTCGGGATCCGCGGTCAAAAATTCGCCGCCACGGTCATTAAACCTCCCTTTGTCGAGGCGCGTACGACATGAGTATGAAACGGAAAGAGATTCTCGGTTTGTTGCTGATGGGACTGGGCGTTTTGGTCCTGTTGAGTCTGATTTCCTATAATCCTCTGGAAGAACCGACGATTTCGAAAAATGTGGTGATATCCAACTGGATGGGTATTCTGGGTGTCTTCATTTCCCATTATTTGATAAAATATACAATCGGCGCCGCCGCTTTTGTGGTGCCGGTGCTGCTGATACTATGGGGCTGGTGGCTGTTCGCCCGACGGAATTTCCGGGTTCTGTTGCGCTTCACGGTCTATGTTCTGATTCTTGCGCTGCTGGTGGCGACGGCGCTGGCGCTGCCTGCCGTAAAGGAGCGAATCGGCGGTACGGTGGGTTTTCGCTACAGTGGTCTCGTCGGTGGTATGCTCGCCAAAGCCCTGCATGATTTTCTGGGGTATATCGGTGGTATCATTCTACTGGTACTGCTGGCACTGGTCATTATTCGGGGCTATTTCTCCTGGAGTTTCTACGGTCCCTTTGACTATCTGCGACAGCGCCGCCGGAAGCACGCGCCGCGGAAAACCAGAGAGCCGAAAGAGAAAAAGAGTCGGCGTCGCGCCGCCAAAGAGCAGCATCAGGCAGCCGGTCCGACCATTACGGTGCCCTCCAAACCGACCGTGACCGCAAAAAAAACCCCGGTAATCGGTGGTGCTGAGCAGGAGGACCTGGAGCGACCGGAAACGCCGGTTGTACCACGCACGGCAACGCCTCCGAAGGTTGATGAATCCGCCGGCGAACCGGAGTTTACCATTGATAAAGCTATTAGCGACGATGATATTGAACAGATCGACAGCCTTGATGAAAAGGCTGCCCGGAGAGATTACATATTACCGTCCCTGGACTATCTGGATTATCCCGATGAAGCCGGCGAAACAGTGAGCCAGGAGGAGATGCTGGAAAACGCCCGCCTGTTGGAGGAGTCGCTGTTGACGTTTGGTGTTGAGGGTCACGTGGTGCATGTCTCGCCGGGTCCCGTAATTACCCGTTACGAAATCGAGCCGGCATCCGGTGTGCGGGTCAGTCGCATTGCCGGTCTGGCTGATGATCTGGCGCGGGTTCTCAAAGCGAAACGCATCCGCATTGTTGCTCCGATTCCGGGCAAGTCGGTGGTGGGAGTGGAGATTCCCAACCGGCATCCCTCGATCGTCTATCTGCGCAGTATCGTCGGCTCCAAACTCTTTGCCGATTCCCCCTCGAAGCTGACCATTGCGTTGGGAAAGACCACATCCGGCGACGTCAGCGTACTGGACCTGGCTCAGATGCCGCACCTTTTGATTGCCGGCGCGACAGGTTCGGGTAAGAGTGTCTGTATCAATACCATTATCACGTCTATTCTCTACCGTGCCAAGCCCCACGAGGTGAAATTTGTCCTGATTGACCCGAAAAAGCTGGAGCTCTCAGCCTACAAAGCCCTGGAAAAATACCATCTGATTACATCAGAGGATCTGGATGAATATGTGGTTACCCGGGCGGATAATGCCATCATCGCACTGCGCTCCGCCGAAGCCGAAATGGAGCGGCGCTACGATATTCTGGCAGGGGCTACCGTGCGTAATATCGGAGAATACAACAAGAAGGTGGAAAAGGGGCAGCTGGATCAGAAGTATCTGCCCTATATTGTCGTTGTCATCGATGAATTGGCTGATCTGATGATGACCTCTGCCAAGGAGGTAGAGGAGCCGATCACCCGTCTGGCGCAGATGTCAAGGGCGGTGGGCATTCATCTCATCATCGCCACTCAGCGACCCTCTGTGGATGTCATTACCGGTGTGATAAAAGCCAATTTTCCCGCCCGCATCGCCTTTCAGGTCGCCTCAAAAATCGACTCCCGTACTATTCTGGATATCAACGGGGCTGAGAAGCTCTTAGGGCGGGGTGACATGCTGCTGACAACGCCCCAGAATCCGGAAGCGGTGCGGCTGCATGGTGCGTATATATCGCTCGAGGAGCTGGAGCGTATTTTGGCGCATATCCAGCAGCAACCCCGCGGCGGTGAAATGGAGCTGCCTTCGGCTCAGGAACAGGTCAGTGATGATTATGGCGGCGCGCTGAACGGCGAGCGGGACGAGCTCTTTTACGAGGCTCTGCGCCTGGTCGTGACCCATCAGCAGGGCTCGATTTCGCTCCTGCAACGCCGGCTGCGGATCGGTTATTCCCGGGCGGCGCGGCTCATCGACGAGTTGGAAGCCGCCGGAATTGTCGGTCCGTTTACCGGCAGCAAAGCCCGGGATGTTCTGGTGGACGAAAGTTATCTGGAGGATTTGAACACAAACCTATCCGATGAGTAGGATGGCGGGATAACGTGAAAAACATCACACGGATTTATTCCCGAAACAGGTAACATTGCAAACTTAATCATGACTGTCAAACCAAACCATACGAGTCTCTTTTTTTTTCTGGCTTATCTGCTGTTGAGCCCGACGGGCAGTGCTCTGGCACTGGACGGACAGGCGCTCCTGGAGAAAATGTCCGCCGGTTATCGTGACCTGGCACCCTGCGTCCTGAGTTTCGAAATTATTCAGTATTACGACCAGGATACCGCTGATTATCAGGCTTCGGTGGGCAGCTTCTATATTGCCGGGGCGCGGATGTTCCGGGTGGATTTTGTTGATCAGGAAATTATCTATGATGGTGAATGGCTCTGGAGCTACGATAAAGAAAATCGGCAGCTGATTATTGAGCCCCTGGACCCGCAGTCCAGTCTGAAATTTATATTTGACATGCTGTTTGGCAACTGGGATAATTTCCGGGTGGTTTCGGTGGAAGCGCTGCGTGGCGCCGAGACCGTTTCTCTGGGTCTGAAAACCACCGATGATAATGAATTTTTTAATGCTATTTTTCTGAAAATAGACCGCCCAACCAAACGCTTACTGACCGCCACGTATCTGGATTTTAACAGGCTTAAGACGGTGATTGAATTCAGCAGTCCCAAAGAGATTCAGCCTGCCGTCGCCGAAATTCTTTTCGATACTAAACGGTTGAACAATAGCAATCTCATTGATTTACGCCCATGAACGCAATCCCGAAGCGAAACGGAGGACTTTTCAACATAAAAGCGGTGCTGGGTATTGTGATCAGCCTTGTGGGGCTGTATCTGGGCTTTCGCAAGTTTGATGCGGCGGAGTTTCTGGAGGCGCTGCGGAGCACCAGGCTGCTGATGTTCGGAGTCGCCATGCTGGTGATGGTGTTCCAGGTTTTTCTGCGGGCGCTACGCTGGCGCTATCTGATTTTACCGTTACAAAGTGCCGCGCTGAAACATGTCTTCGGCGCTCAGATGGTCTGTTATTTCGGCAATCACGTCTTTCCACTGCGTTTCGGGGAGATTCTGCGCTCCTACGCACTGAATCAGGCGACCGGAATTCCGGCGGTGGCGATTTTCGGCACCGTGGTGATCGAACGTGTGCTGGATATGACCTTTTTTCTGATTATCCTGCCGTTGACGGTGCTGACCTTTTTTCCCGTGGGACCGGAATGGCTGCGCTGGAGCGGTGGCGCAGCAGTGGGCTTGCTGCTTCTTTTGATAGTGGCGTTTCTTATTTTCCGCCGAAACAGAACCAATATTGCCCGCTATCTGAATCGCAAATTGACGGGTACCCGCTATGAAAAATTGCTGCAACCGCTGCGCAATTTCAGCCAGGGGTTGGCGACATTGCGGGAAACACCTCACCTGGGATTGATCGCTCTGATCACCCTGGTTATCTGGGTGGTCAGCATCCTCAATGTCTGGGTGGCTGGGCTGGCGGTCAATATTTCCCTGGGTTTTGCAAACCTTTTATTGCTTTTTTTCGTAACTTCTGCTATAATTGCGGTACCCTCTGCGCCAGGGTATGTGGGTACCTACCACGCCGGAGCTATTGGTGTGTTGCTGTACATGGGTTATGAATTGAGTCAGGCGCAGGTAACGGCGGTTATTTTACATGCCGTAGGTTTTATTTCGTTAACGCTGATTGGTTTTTTCTATTTTATGCGCTACCACCTGCATGTCAGCGATACCGCAGTTGTGAATTACCAATCTCAAAGAGACTCTTTGAGCAAAAGGAATTGGATTGATTAATGGAAGGAATGAACGGACAGTCAACGCCGGATTTTCAGGAAAATGAGGTTTCCCTGCAGGATTACCTGCGCATTATCTACAAAGGACGCTGGATCATTGTGGCTGCCTTCGTCCTGGTTATGGTCGCGACGGTGTATTATACCTTTACGGCGCCGCCGCAGTATGAATCCTCGACGTTGCTGATGCTGGCGGGTCGCCAGGGACAGACCTCGATGCTCTTTCAGAGTCCCTTTATGGTGGGTAACTATCTGAAGGTCAACAACGAAATCGAGGTGCTGAAGAGTGATTATCTGGCGCGCCGGGTGGTCTACCGTCTGCAGAACTCACCCTATGCCGACAGCCTTTATATTCTGGGAACCCGGGAATATGACAAAAAGGGCATCGGCTTTGGTGACTTTGTCGGTGTCGTCAAGACCGGTCTCAAACGGCTGCTGCTGGGTGCTCCCGAAGAAGAGCTGGTCACCGCCGATAGTCTCCAGCGGGCAATCGTGCGGCAGTTAAAAGCCAATGTAACCGTCGAACCGATCCGTGACACCGAAGCAATCCGTCTGAAAGTAACCTCGGTAGACCCTTATGAAGCCGCCTTTTTAGCCAATTCCATTGCCAATGAATATCTGCGCCTCGACGAGGAGTTTAATCTGGGTGAAGTGGTGGAGATGAAAACCTTTCTAGAAGAGCAGCTGGAAGATATTGAGAAGGATTTGGTCGCCTCTGAAGAGGCGTTAAAACAATTCCAGAAAGAAGCGGGCGTCTATGTGCTGGATGAAACCGCCCAGACCCTTATCGATCAGCTCTCCACCTTTGAGGCGACCTATTACACCTCCCTGGCTGAGCTGCAGGTTGCCCGGCAGAAGCTTGAGAATCAGCAGAAGGTGCTCAATGAACGTGAAAAGTGGATCGTAGACGAAGCGATCAATACCACCAATCCGCTGATTGTGCAGCTGCGTCAGGCGGTGGCGGAGATGGAGGCGGAAAAGATTACCGCCATGACCGTCATGGGCTACGGTCCCGGCAGCGAGGCGGTGGCGGAATTCGACAAACGGATCAGCGAACTAAAGAAACGACTTCTGGAAGAAGCCCAGAATGTTACCAATCTGGGACTCTCGCCGGAAGAACAGTCAACCATATCATTGGAACTGCTACGCAATGTGCTGCTGACTAATGTGGACATTATCGCCCTGGAAAGTCGCAGTGGTGAATATAAAAAACTGGTGGACCAGTACAATGCCCGGCTGAACCAGCTGCCTGAACGCAGCCTGGAGTTTGCCCGTCTTGACCGCGACCGCCAGGTCAATGAAAAATACTATATCCTGATGAAAACCAAGTACCAGGAGACCCGGATTACGGAAGCCAGCAAAATCAGTAACATCCGGATTGTGGACCCGGCTATTCCACCGGAAAAGCCGGTCAAGCCCAAAAAGCAAATGAATCTGCTACTGGGTATGTTCCTGGGTGTCGGGCTGGGAGTCGGCATCGCCTTTGTGCGCGAGTATCTGGATCACTCGGTGCGCAGCAGTGAAGATTTGGACAAGCTGGGTCTGACGACCATCTCCATCGTGCCTAAAATCGATATCAAGAGTTCCATGGATAAAATTAAAACCGGCGAAAAAATGGACCAGGAGGAGTATACCCTGAAATCGCGCATGATCTCCCATTACGATCCCAAATCCACCGTTGCCGAAGCCTACCGAACCCTGCGCACCAACATTCAGTTTATAAATCCCGATCAACCGCTGACTAGTATGGTGGTCTCCAGTGCCGGACCCGGTGATGGGAAATCCACTACGGTGGTAAACATTGCGATCACCTTTGCCAACCTGGAAAAAAAGGTGCTGTTGATTGATGCCGATCTGCGCAAACCGGTCCTGCATAAGGTGTTTGATGTACCGCGTGCGCCGGGTCTGACCCACCGGCTGATCCAGGATTTAAACGATCAGGATGTGATTCGCGAGACCCAGGTTCCGAATCTCTACCTCGTTACCTGTGGTGAACTGCCGCCCAACCCTTCGGAACTGCTGGCTAGTCAGAAACTCAAAGATTTTATTGTGCGGGCGAAAGACAACTTCGATATTGTCCTGATCGACTCGCCGCCGATTATCGCCGTGACCGACGCCAGTATCCTGTCAAAACTGACCGACGCCATTCTGCTGGTGGTCAAAGCCGGCAGCACCGACATGCGGATCCTGAGACGCTCTATCGAACTCCTCAAACAGGTCAAGACCAATCTGATCGGTGCCGTGCTGAACGGTGTCAATATCTCGGCGGGATACGACTCGTACTATTACTATTATCACTATTACTACTATTACGCCGATTCCGGTGAAAAAAAGAAGGGCGGTCGTAAAGCCCGGCGCCGCAAACCGCGGCTGCTGGATAAAATACGCGGATAAATACGCCCTGTAAGCCACTCCGTTCAACAGAAACGCCCGGATTCGATAGCATGTTGGCAATTAACCAGATTTATCATGAGGACTGCCGCTTCGGTTTGCCCAAAATCGCACCGGCTAGTGTTGATCTGCTGATCACCGATCCACCCTTCGCCATCGATTTTAAAGCCCGGCGCAGCAACTACAACCGAACGGCTAATCGGGTGCTGGAAGGCTATACCGAGATTCCGTCAACCGATTATGCCCGGTTCAGCCGGGAGTGGCTGCAGGCGGTTTGGAATGTACTGAAGCCCTCCGGGAGTATGTATCTCTTTTCCGGTTGGAACAATCTGAAGGATATTCTGGTGGCACTGGACGAGACCGGATTCACGACGGTCAATCACATCATCTGGAAATATCAATTCGGGGTGGTAACCCGCCGGAAATTCGTGACATCCCATTACCACTGTCTCTATGTCTGCAAAGATGACCGGCAGCGCCGTTTTTACCCCTTTGCACGCTATGGAAAAGATGACCACGATGCAGAAGGGCGCAGTCTGCATTACCAGGACAAAGAGGATGTCTGGCAGATCCGCCGGGAGTACTGGAATGGCGATCGCAAAACTCCCACCAAACTGCCCCGTGAACTGATTGAAAAGATCCTGAGCTATTCCAGTTTGCCCGGCGATCTGGTCTGCGATCCCTTTCTGGGCTCCGGGCAGGTCGCCTTTGTCAGCCGCGCCATGAGACGCAACTATATCGGTTTCGAAATCAACCGCACCTATTACGAATTTGCCAAAGCCCGTCTGGACAGCGGCTGCTACCGCCTGAAAGACTCCAACCAGATTTCTCTGTTGTAACCGAATAATGACCATTTTATACCAGACAAAATGCCGGGAGCGACAGCGAATCCGGCAGGCTTTTGAACCATTCCGTAAACCTGCTGCGATTCAGGGAATGATCATCGGCAACGATCTCGACGCCCTGCTCTCGGCGACTCTGCTGAAAGAGCTGTTCGGGTGGGACGTTGTCGGCATCTATGATTATCGGAATCTTTGGCTCGATCGGAAAAATTCTGAACGGCTGCGGGCGAATCTGGAACACGATGTCTATGTGGCGGTGGACCTGGATATCTACCGGAACGGCATTCCCGGGATCGGACATCATATTCTGCAATTGACCTCCGCAGATCGGCTGCCCCGGCATGCAAACTCGCTGAATCCGAATCTGATCTTCGGCATCAGCTGCCGGAACTTTCGCCGGAAATATCCACTGGGTACCATTCATCTTCTGCGCTGGCTCTTTGAAATTGAACTGGATGAAAGGGGCGAGATGCTCTGCTGGCTGGCGGATTCCGCCTATATCAATGCTCAGTCGCACCGTTTCCGTGAAAATGTTGCCCGCTGGTTGTATGAATTTTTGGATTGGGCACCCTACTGGAACAGCTTTATCCGGCTTAATACGGCGGAATATGAGGAGCAGCTGGAACGTGAGATCGGTGTGCCCCTGCAGGGCGTGCTGAGAGGTTCGCAACCCGGACAGGTCCGATCCCGTCACCGGGGACTGAGCGGCTGGCAGTGTCAGTGGTCTGATCCAACGGCGGAGGTAGAGCGCATTCACCGTATCCTGCAGCTTATCCAATCAACCTGTGGCTGGCAGACACCGGAATTGCCGTACGATTATGACTGTATCCGTGGTGAACGCCGCCGAATTAGTGTTACGGAGCTCCGCAGAAAATACGACCGGCTCGACCGTTTTTTAGAGCAGATGGCGGTCTTTTCCTATGTATTTCCTTTTGCCGGACAGCTGAATTTCACCCGTTTTCCCAGTCTGATTGCGGGAGTATCTTAAAAATTGGACGGATATTTTCAGAATTTAACGACAATTGTCACAGAAAAAGTGCAATTGTTATGTATATTAACTATTGAAAAAAAGTGTTTAATTGACGATAAATGTAGGGGGAGATTGTAATGAAAGAAAAAACCACAGACCAGGACAAACAGGACGTCTGTGTCGATTATGAAGCGCCCCGGATCCTTCAAAAAGGGGAGATCGTAATCGAATTGCAGACGAACTATATTCCTGACGAGCCACCGCCACCGCTTTGAGATTGTCGAAGACTCAGGACATCAACTCAAATCAAAAAATGACGAAAGTGAGACAACCATGAAGACAAACACAATCTTTGGAGCGCTGTGGCTGAGTGGCGTGCTTTTTACGAATATACTCTTTTCACAGGAGACCGTTACCTATGAGGATTTTCCAAAAGGGAAAATGATGCTCGTGGGAATTCCGCTGAATTTTGACAATGCTGATCCCGGAGCCGTTCTTGAGCCGGAGTTCGGCGAACAGTTCCGCAGCGGTGAAACAACGCCCTACTGGCGCTTTTCCCGCTGGAGTGTGGCGGATCAGACCTACCTGCGCTACGGCGAAGCCGAACATACCTGGGATCATGAGGCGCAAGCCTATACGACGGCTACCGAGCAGGGCAGTCCGCCGGATATTGCCCCCGGAGTAGGCTACTGGCTGGCGCAGGGTACCGCTAATACGGTGACCGATTTTTCCCTGACCGGTAATCCTGTTGACCAGGAGAGTCCGGTATATGTAACGCTGAATCCACCGGACAGCATAGAGGGACACAGCTATCCCGGTCTTAATATGCTCGCCAATCCGTTTCTTTACGCCATTGACTGGAAAAATACCCAGGTACGGATTAATGGCAACACCGAGGTGAGTCTGGAACAGGCGGTGAATATGGGACTGGTTTCGCAATACAGCCATATCTGGGATGGTGATCAGTACACCCCTTACAATATGACCGACGGTGGCGTGCTGGATGTATGGGACGGCTTCTGGGCGGAACAGATGAATCCGGAAGAGACCCGCTATGTGGTCTATGATGTGGCGTGTGAAATCGAAGGAAACTCAGTGGGTGAAGATTGCGGCAGCTGCCCTGACGATGAATACGGGATGCTGCGCTATCTGCAGTTGCGTTACGACGGTGCGCAGAGCGCCTATATCAGCATTTACGACAACCGTTGGAACAATCTCTACTGGGGTTTGGTAGAGCCGGGTGAAATCTTTGAGTTTTACGGGCGGCAGAGACGCCAGGGCTTGGGATCGAAAATATATGTCTATGTTTACTATGCCGGTAAGTGCGTTTATCCCGATTCCTATGTGGAAATTCACACCAGCTGCTCGGTGACTCTCGGCGTCGGTCAGGTCTGGGGGCTCTTTACCATCATGGCGGGTGAAAACAAAGACGGAATTCCGCTCTGCCCGCTGGAGGGTGCGAGTCGCCCGATAGTAAAATTTTATAATCCAACGATCAACGGCACCGCCGCCGAACTGGGTAGTGAAGAAGCCATTGAAACCGACCGGCTCTTGATTTCTCTCACCGATGATGACAATGATGAACTGGCGTTTAAAACCTACACGGTTGCCGGTGATTCCTCCGACTGGATTCCGCTGACCCAGACCGGCGTCGCCGTGTCCGACGGGCAGGGATTCACAGTAACCCTGGTGACGGAAAACGGCGATGACTATACTCTGGATGTCGCCAGTACCGGCAGTCAGGGTTCCGGTTTGGCAGCGATAAAATTTCGCTTCGGCGATCAGCAAACCATCGATTCACCCAGCGCCGGTGAAACCTATACGGCTACCCGCCTGCTCTTTGGTGGTACTCAGGTGACCTTGCTGGAGTTGAAAATACCGCCCGTTGAGGCAGAACCGGAACTGAAGAAATCCACCCAGCCGCCCGCCCATCCCCTGGTAGCCGAAACAGCCGGTGAATGGATCGTACCAATTGGTGTGAGCAATTCTGACGAATCCCTGACGGATACCTATAACGGCTTTGGTATTAAAGCAAACGCTTCGTCTATGTACGACCCCATGGATGCCCGCAATTATACACCCAATCTTCCTGAGGGGTATGTGGACCTCTTTTTTCCCCATCATGAAGCTGGCAACCCGCTGCGTTACTGGCCCCAGAATCCCATGAAGGCAGCCTACGATGTCTGTCCCGCCGCGGAGGTGATTACCTGGGACCTGAACCTGGTGTATGTCTATCTGGCAAACCAGAAATTTACACTGCACTGGGATGCCAGCCGGTTTCCATCGGATAAAGAGCTGATCCTGGTAGATCTTGAAAATTCTGAGCGGATTGATATGTTGGCGGTGACTGAGTATGAAATTACGACTCCGCAAGACCCGTATGGTACGCTCTATTTTGTTATTGTCGCCGCGGCGCCCGAGGGAGCCGTTGGTGTAGAAACCGGCGCTGCCGGTCCGGCGCAATTCCGCCTGCTGGCGAACTATCCCAATCCGTTCAATGCAACAACCCGATTGTCTTATGAGCTGTCTGTTGCGTCGCCGGTTGAATTGAACATCTACAATTTGAGCGGGACTCTGGTCAATACTCTGGTGCGGGAATATCAACCAGCCGGGCGATATGAGATCAACTGGAACGGTTGTGATCTCAGTGGCAATCCGGTCAGTACCGGCGTCTATCTCTATCAATTGCACGCCGGGAGTCGGACCGCCACCCGTAAAATGGTCCTGATGAAATAGGTGATGAATGATCAGAAATCTGGAGCCGGAAAAAGAGCGGTTGGTTTATGAAACTCCCAGAATTACTGAAAAGTATACGCTGGAAGCCAATATTCAAACCGATTTCGCCGGTCCGGAAATGACTCCTGATCAGAGGGAGATGTAAGAGCGGATTGACGAAAATAATTCAGATTAAATCTCAGGGTAACAGCATGCTCCCGGCTATTCCGCCGGGAGCCGTGCTTTCCATCGAAGTCGGGAATTTTGAAGAGCAGAAACCCTGCCCCGGAGAGCTGATTGCCTTTCGGCGGGGGAATCAAATCGTCTGTCACCGTTTTTACGGAACCCTGCGCATCGGCTGGCGGCGCTACGGTATCGAAAAGGGCGATGCGAATCGGGTGGCGGGACTTTTCCGGATCGGCACTTACCTGGGACGGATCCAGCAGGTTGGCGAGCAGGGAGGGCAGATGTTCTATCGGCAGGTTATCCGACCAACTCTGCCACACCTCCTGGTCGGATTGATTCGGGAACGTCTGTACCGGCGCAGGAGTTCATAGCGCTGAAAAAGGTACGGAAACCGGCAAATCTTTTCTTTACCTCTTAAAAATAACTCCTTATATTTCACCAATGATATCCCAAGATGCCACTTTACGGATGATCTGCCGGCTCTTAAGCGGAGTTGCGCCGGAAAAACCGGCAGCCACCGACCCGCCCGCGACGGATGGTTCTGTGTTGATTGAACAACTCCACTATCATCAGGTTGCAGGACTGGCGTACCATTTTCGACGGGAGCTTGCGGCGGTCGGACTGCCTCTGACAGAGGCGACCGAAGATTACCTGAAGCGCTATACCTTGCTGAATGTCAGTCGGATTATGGCGTATGAGCACTTTTTAAAACAGTGGAACAAACATCTTCGGTCTCTCGGTATCGCTTACTGCCTGTTTAAGGGGATTGTGACGGCAAAGGCGGTCTATCCGAAAGACTATTTGCGCTCTTTTGGGGATCTGGATATCCTGATCCGGGCTGAGGATTATCCGCAAATTGAAGAACTGCTCAATGCGGAAGGCTTTGTCGCTGCTGAAGACCTCTACCGGTTATTTCCCGATGACATTATTAAAAAGTACGCCTTCGCCCGGCACTTTAACCGTCCGCAACCGCTCAATATTGCCATCGATCTGCACCTCGCTCTCAGCAGCCGGTTGCATCCGTTTCAGTTTAATGTGGAGGATTTTTGGAACCATTGTCAGCCGTTCCGGCTCGATGGTCAGGAGTTGCAAACCTTTGCCCCGGAATATCAGGCGGTTTATGCCCTTTATCACGCCTTTAAACACTATTTTTTCAAATTGATCTGGTTCATCGATGCGTTTATGCTGATGGACCAGCCCGGTCTGAACCGGGACCGGTTTCAACACCTTATTGTGAACAACCGTTTACACCGGCTGGCACGCCATTTTGCAGGAATCAGCCAAACGCTATTCGGACGTCTTCCGCGTGCCCTGACGGACTATGCCGGGAACGGCGCAAAGGAGCATCGCCGGATCAACAGCCGGATAATCCTGCAGGGTTGTCTGCCCCTCTCACCTTCACGGGCGCGTCTTCTGCTGCCCATGTACTATTTAGAGGGCTGGTCCCGCCGACTGACATATCTCTGGCGACAACTCTTTCCGCCGATGGAAACGGTAAAACATTTCTATCTTACTGAGCAGGGCGGTCCCACCCGGGTGACCTATCTCAAACTACGTTGCCGGGCGATCAGCGATCTCATTTTTGATCAAACGGAAGAGGAGGCGCCCAATTGAAATACACACCTTGTGAGCATGTCGACTGGAAACCCTTTGATGACGAGAGCGTCGTGCTGGACCTCACCAGCGGCTACTATTTTCGTTTAAACCGGGTGGGCACTTTTATCTGGCCGTTGCTGGACGGTCGTCACGGGCTGACGGATATTGTCAATCGGGTGATTGACCGGTTTGCGGTCTCACAACGTCAGGCAAAACGGGATGTCGGTGATTTTATCGGACAGCTGCTTGCCGAAAATCTCATCCAAAAAGCCTGATGTGTCCAGGTGACGGCATACCCCTACAGCACTGAACTATTTTTTCTGGATTTCCAATGTCGGTTTTTCGCCAATCAGGCGATCCTGATCGATATTTTACAAGAGCAATTTCTCTACGATGACGCTCGCCGGACCGATGCGCCCCGTGACTGTTTCGATTTCTATATCGATCTGATTCATGATTCCCGGGGCGACGCCTCATGGAATACGGCGCTGAAACACCGCTTTGACCCCGACGCCGGCTGTCTGCAATTGAGCTATCTCGACGATGCGATTCGAGTTACCGTCGAGTATACAACCAGAAAGGTTACGGCGGTCATCATGGAGCGCGCCCTGGCGTACCGGGCGGCTCTGAGTAACTGGATCGTCACCATTCCGCTGAGTGAATTATTGAAATGCCACGACCTTTATCTGATCCATGCAGCATGTCTGGCGAAGGATACCGGTGGCATATTGTTCGCCGGTCGCTCTGGTTCCGGGAAAACCACGTTGAGCATCGGTCTGCTGAGTGAGGGCTGGCAGTTGGTTTCCGACGATGAAACCTTTTTGGAGGGTGAGTCTGGGTTCCGGGCTTTGGGCGGTCCGGAAAAGGCGAAAGTCAGCTGGAACAGCTGGCGACGCTTTACCTATTATCTCGGCGCAACAGAACGCTTTAACGGGAAACGGATTATCCGTCTGGGTGACTATTTTCCGGGGCAAATCCGGGAGCGTTTACCCGTGGCGGCGATCTGCTTTGTAGAGCAGTCGGAACGCATCGCCCTTCATACCATTGATCCTGTTCAGACTTATCAAAAATTGCTCTCCGTCGCCTTTCTGAATTCCGAACCCGGTCTGACCCGCCGCAACAACGATTTTCTGTACCGGCTGAGCCGCATACTGCCGGCGTATCGGCTGTCCGGCAATCTGGACTTTCATGCGCTGGATCGAATCCTGACGAAGATGTTCGGAAATCCTGAATAATATTGTTTGATTTTCTAAAACGTCCGACATAATTTCACAAAGGGTAAATGGTTCTATCTAGAGTAGGTTGGACCCTGGGAAATGCCAGGGAGCTTATTTGACAAAATTTCATGTCCGAAATAGATAGGGGGGGTACATGGTGCCATATCAGTGTCCGCGCTGCGGGGGACGGCGATTTCGTAAAGTGCGTCGCAAACGCTGGATGCGTCTGGTTCCGTTTAGCTGTTGCTGGGAATGTCGCGAATGTTATAGTAAATACGTGACATTTTTGGGGATTGTCATTTGGCACAATTATTACCGGTGAAGGCAGTCAATGAACTATTTTACCGGTCAGCCTGCAGCAGGAGTAACAACCGGTTCAGTCTGTATCGGGAAAGGAGTAGATCGGATGAGGTCCGGATACATATCAATCGGCGTGATTCAAAACCGACAGACAGCCTTCCGGAAATCCGGTCAAAGGGTTTGTGAAAAACGGATAATTTTTGTATAATAGTGCCCGATAAGAGAACTGTGAAACGACAACCATTGACGATAATATAGAACTACGCTGAACAGACTTGGACGGGTGACCGGAAAGAATGGTATTACCGAAAATTATATTCATGGGAGAAACGTCCAGGAAGAGGCTCGCTTGCAGCGTGCGTTTTGTCACTGGTTTTTATAAAAAATAAGTAGAAATTATATGTTCTACACATTGCCCCCTCGGTGTCTGGGACTGAGGAGGCGAAGCCCTGCCCGGAGCCGGACCGGTCAGCCTCAAGGAAAATTTATAACCAATTAATTATGAGTAGTTTATGAAAGTACCTCTGCTTGACTTGAAAGCGCAGCTGGAGCAGATTCATGACGAACTGCAAACGGCTGTCACGAATGTTCTGGAATCCACCCGCTATATTATGGGACCCCAGGTGACGGAATTGGAGCGACAAATCGCCGCTTATTGTGAAACCGATTACGCGGTGGGGGTTTCGTCCGGCACCGATGCCCTGCTGGTGGCGTTGATGGCTCTGGATATTCAACCCGGTGATCTGGTGTTGACCACACCTTACTCATTTTTCGCCACTGCCGGTGTGGTTGCCCGCCTGCACGCAGTGCCGGTGTTTGTGGATATTGATCCGAAGACCTACAATCTCGATCCGGTTGCCCTGAAACGATGGTTTACTGACAATCCGGAGCGGATTGCGCTGGTCAAGGCGATTATCCCGGTTCATCTCTACGGACAGTGTGCCGATATGGACCCCATCATGGCACTGGCGGCAGAGCACAAGATACCGGTGATCGAAGATGCCGCCCAGGCGATTGGCGCCCGGTATCCTTCGGAAAGCGGTCTGAAAAAAGCCGGTTCCATGGGACTCATGGGCTGCTTTTCCTTTTTTCCCAGTAAAAATCTGGGCGGAATCGGCGACGGCGGGATGGTAACGACGAACGATGGTGAACTGGCGGAGAAGCTGATCAAACTGCGCAATCACGGTTCCCATCCCAAGTATTACCATGCCCTGATCGGCGGCAATTTTCGTCTGGACCCGATTCAGGCGGCGGCTCTGTTGGTCAAGCTCAAATACCTGGATCAGTGGCATACCGCTCGTCAGCATAACGCTGCCTATTACGATGAGCACTTGAATCAGCCGGGCATGCAGACACCGATGATTGCCTACCGGCGGGAGTATCATATCTATAATCAGTACATTCTGAGTGTACCCCATAAGCGGGATGAGCTGCGCAAGTACCTGAATGAAAATGAGATTGGACATGAGGTCTACTATCCGGTGCCGTTCCACCTGCAGGAGTGCTTCCGCTACCTCGGTTACGAGCGGGGGGCGTTTCCCCACAGCGAGTATGCCGCCGAACATACCATCGCCCTCCCCATTTATCCGGAACTTTCAGAGGAGCAGCAGGCGTATGTGGTGGAGAAGATTCGTAAGTTCTTTTAAGTGAAGATTTTTTTATGGGAAAATTTTAAATATAAGGTAGGGGAGAATGGTTATATAAGTGCATGAGTGTATGGCTGCATGGCTGAAGAGCATATTAGACGGAAAAATATCAATCGGGGATTTAGGAAATTAGATATATGGCAACTTTCGATTGATTATTATAAAATGATTGTCACGGTAATGTCCAGATGTGTATCAATCCCGTATAAAGTGAAAGCCCAGATTGAGGATTCGGCATTATCAATTTCATCGAATATTGCCGAGGATTATGCTCGCCGCTCTCCAAAAGAAAACCTTAGATTCAATGAAATAGCCCTTAGCTCGACTGCCGAAAGTTATTCACAAATTCATGCTCTGAAAGCTGCCGGACAAATAAAACTTTCCGGTTTCGAATCTTTAGATACAAAATTATATGAGATTGAAAATAAAATCATTCAGATGAATAAAGCGATTTTAAAAAAGATAAATGCAGGCGGGAAATGGAATTCAGATTATCAATAAATTAATTTACACCAACCATGCAATCATGCAATCATGCACTTAAAGGAACTTAAACATGAAACCCTTCATCCATGAATCCAGCTATGTTGATGAGAATGTTCAGATTGGTGAGGACACCAAAATCTGGCACTTTTGCCATATTCAATCCGGCGCGGTCATTGGTCAGAAATGTTCCATTGGTCAAAACGTCAATATTGGGAATAACGTTGTAATCGGCAATTTCGTGAAAATTCAGAACAATGTCTCGGTCTATGAGGGAGTCACTCTTGAGGATTATGTCTTTTGCGGACCCTCGATGGTCTTTACCAACGTGATCGATCCCCGCTGCAAATACCCTCAGCGCGGTTCGGAGTTTTACCATAAGACCCTGGTCAAAGAGGGGGCGTCCATCGGTGCCAATGCCACGATCGTCTGTGGCAATACCATCGGAAAACACGCCTTCATAGGTGCCGGCGCGGTGGTGACCAGAGATGTACCTGATTATGCCCTGATGGTTGGAGTGCCTGCCAGACGAATCGGTTGGGCTTGCGAATGCGGCGAAATCCTGCCAAAATTCGATAAAGAGGTCAAATGCCCGCGCTGTGGACGCCGCTATCGGCTCACCAATGACAGATTACAGGCAAAATAGAAACACAGTAAATACAGCTGTTTATTCAGGTAAGATGAGAAAAGAGAGAAATTCTGATCGTCATATAAAATTGTACCGCTTGTCAGGAATCCTGTTAGGATTACTTATAATCTTTCCGGTCTGGGTAAATTCAGCTGAAATCATTTCCATCAATTCGGCAAGCCCTTCACCGCAATCCGATTATGCGATCAGAATGCTCCGCAAAGCGCTCGCAGAGAGCGGCTGTTCGGTAGTCAGTCAGTCGGCTGAATTCGATATTCATCTCGTAATTGATACCGTCCGTTTCAGCCCCGAAGCATTTTGTATTGTACCGAAAAAAAATCGGATAATTATCAGAGGGGCTGATGGTCGCGGAATAATATACGGCGCACTGGCGCTGGCGGAAGATATTCGCAACGGGGTCCGGATACGCGATGTAAAAGCCAGAAAAGAGACCGCCAAACTGCCGTTCCGGGCTATTAAGTTTGATCTTCCGTGGGATACCTATCGCCACAGCTACGCCCTGGATTTGCATCAGGAAACCTGTGCCAAACCGGAATTCTGGGAAGCCTTTCTGGATATGATGAGCGCCAACCGCTTCAATACATTGACGCTCTGGAATCTGCATCCGTACCCCTTCATGATCAAGCCCAGAAATTTCCCGGAAGCCAGCCCGTGGAATGACGAGCAAATGCAGGCATGGCAAAATCTTTTTCATGCGATTCTGGGGATGGCGGCTGAACGCGGCATTGAAACCTATCTGATCCCCTTTAATATTTTCGTTTCTCCGGAATTTGCAAAAGCCCACAAGGTAGCGCTCAATAACCTGGAACATCATCATTATGTTCAGGGCGATACATCTGAAATCATCAAAAGGTATACCCAGGAATGCGTCGCGCAGGTTTTGCAGGAATACCCCGAGCTGAGTGGTATGGGATTGACTCTTGGCGAAGGTATGGGCGGCATGACCCCTCAGGAACGCGAAAACTGGATGAGAGAGACGATCATCGAGGGTATGCGGCTGGCTGATCGTAAATCCAAACTGATTCACCGCATTCCTTTCTCCGGAAGCACCGCATCTTTGGGGGCTACTACGATTGAGATGGAACAGATTACCCGCCAAGGGATCGAACAGGAAGCCGATCTGAATTTTATCGAAAAGCCGGTCTGGGCGAGTATGAAATTTAACTGGTCGCACGCCCATTCGACCCCCCGGCTGATCAAGGTACACGGCGGCAGACTGTACGGCACATATTTCGATCCGGAACCGACCAAATACCGCATAATCTGGACCGTCCGCAATGAGGACTTTTTCTGTCTGCGCTGGGGAGTCGCCGACTTCGTGCGTGCACATATCAAAACGAACACACACCCTTATGTTGGTGGATATTTTGTCGGCTCAGAAACCTATATCCCGGCTAAAGACTATTTCACGAAGCCTGATATTGACGTTGATTGGGACTATGCGTTTGAACGTCAGTGGCTATTCTACAAGCTCTGGGGCAGACTGCTGTATGACCCGGATACGCCGGATGCAGTTTTTAGACAAGAGTTCATTCGGCGATACGGAGCCGAAACCGAAGTCCTTTTTGAAGCCTTTGCGCTGGCGGGTAAAACCCCTTTGCGCTTGGCTTCCTCGTTTGACTGCACCTGGGATTTTACACTGTACAGTGAAGGTTTTCTGGCGCTGGATCCCCCCAAAAAACGTGTTGACTATATATCGGTGAACCGCCAGATCCATCAGCCGCCTCTTGATACCAGCCTGATCTCTGTTAAAGAATATGTGAATACAATCTTAGCCGGTCAGTCCTTTCAGGAGAATCAAATTACTCCGATAGTGCTAGCCGACCAACTTGATCAGGATTGCCGCCGTGCCCTAAAATTGGTCGAGGATATCGATTATTCCAAAAATACTGCCCTGATGTTCGAAGTCTCTGATATAAAGACCTGGGCGCATCTGGGTCTGTTTTTTAGTGAAAAATTAAGAGGCGCCGTCGCCCTGCAGAGTTATCGAATAAGTGGCAAAGTTCCCTATAAACGTCAGGCGGTCAGACACCTCAAAAAAGCCCTGCAGTACTGGGATGAAGTCATTGCGATCACCCGCCCCATTTATAACGACATGCCGCTGGTTCATTACAGTGAGCAGGATGGAAAATCCTGGCGGGAAAACGATCACCTGCGTTTTCACTGGAGATTATTGCGACCCGAGATAGTCAGGGATATCGAGACGGCTAAAAATGCCCGCGTCATTTCAAGCCCGAAATAATCAGCCCAAAATACCTGAAAATCAGGATTATTCTTATTTCAAAACGATAAAAGACTATGAGTATTCAATCCATGATGAGGTGATATTATGCAAAAAATTGCCCTGATCGGTTGCGGACGAATATCCGGTAAGCACCTGGAATCCATCGCTCAGCTGTCCAATGACTTGAAGCTGACCGCTGTCTGCGACATCCAGGCGGAACGCGCCAGAGCCGCGGGTGAAAAGTACCACGTGAACTGGTATACCGATTACGAAAAGTTGCTCGAAAAGGAAGAGCTGGACCTGGTTTCCATCTGTACACCCAGCGGACTGCATCCCCAGCACGGGATTGCCGCCGCCCGGAAGGGATTGCATGTGATCGTCGAGAAGCCCATGGCGATTACGCTGGAGTCGGCGGATGAATTGATACATGCCTGCGACAAATCAAAAGTCGAACTCTTCGTCGTCAAGCAAAATCGCCTCAATACCACCCTGCAGTTGCTCAAGCGCGCCGTGGATAAAGGGCGTTTCGGGAAAATCTACATGGTCCAGTCCAATGTTTTCTGGCAGCGTCCCCAGAGCTATTATGATCTCGCCAAATGGCGCGGCACCTGGGAATTCGACGGCGGCTCCTTTATGAATCAAGCCAGCCATTACGTGGACGCCGTCCAGTGGCTGATCGGTCCGGTGGAGCACGTCATGGCGGAAACCGCTACCATGGAGCGCCAGATTGAAACCGAAGATACCGGTTCGGCGATCCTGAAATTCCGGAACGGCGCCATCGGTATGATCAACGTCACTATGCTGACCTATCCCAAAAATTTCGAAGGCTCCATCACCATTCTGGGCGAAAAGGGCACCGCCAAAGTCGGCGGCATTGCCGTCAATCATATTGATAAGTGGGAATTTGAAGATTACGACGATGATGATCGCCTGATCGAAGAATCCAACTACAATCCGCCCAACGTCTATGGTCTCGGTCATCTCCCGTTTTATAAAAATGTGATTGCAGTGCTGAACGGCGCCGCCGAACCCGACACCGACGGACGCAGCGGACGCAAAAGCCTGGAGCTGATCATCGCCATCTACAAATCCGCCCAAACCGGAAAAAAGGTGGCGTTGCCGCTAAAATTATAGATTAAGGCTGAGGTTAAGCTAAAAGGAGTCGAATTGTACAGAAGTTTTAAGGAAATGCCGGTTTGGCAGGAAGCTATGGAAATCGCTGAATCCGTTTTTACCTTGTCCAGCAAACTTCCGCGGAAAGAGGATTATGGACTAACCTCTCAGATGCATCGCTCGGCATTAAATATCTCTGCTAATATCGCAGAAGCATTCGGAAAAAAACACACCGCAAGTCTGAATAAAATAATCTTATCTTTACAGGATTAAGAAGCACGATCTTAATTCGACCTCGCCTAAAATTTTATACTTAACCTCAACCTCAACATAAAACGGAGTAGCTATGCATACACAAAAAATCGGAGTCATCGGACTCGGCTATGTAGGCTTGCCTCTGGCGGTGGAATTCGCCAAAAAACTGCCCGTCGTCGGCTTTGATATCAACCGCAACCGGATCGCCGAATTGAACGGCGGTCACGATGACACTCTCGAGGTGGATGACGCCAACCTGCAGTCGGTGCTGGTTACGGAAATAACCTGCCTGAATGATAACCGCGGTCTCTATCTGACCGATCAACTGGCGGATATACGGGATTGCAATTATTATATCGTCACCGTGCCGACACCCATCGACCAATACAAACGCCCCGACCTGGCCCCGCTGCTGAAAGCTTCGGAGACCGTGGGACAGGTTTTGAAAAAAGGGGACATTGTGATTTACGAGTCCACCGTCTATCCCGGCGCTACCGAAGAGGACTGCGTACCGATTCTAGAACGCCGGAGCGGACTTACATTCAATCGGGATTTTTTCGTCGGGTTTTCCCCGGAGCGCATCAATCCCGGCGATAAAGAGCATACCTTTCTGACCATTAAAAAGGTAACCTCCGGCTCGACACCGGACGCCGCCCGGAAAGTAGACGAGCTCTACAATCTGGTGGTGCAAAACGGCACCCACAAAGCCTCCTCCATCAAGGTCGCCGAAGCCGCCAAAGTAATCGAAAACGCCCAGCGCGACCTCAATATCGCCTTTGTCAATGAATTGGCAAAAATATTCAACATTCTCGGCATCGATACCCTGGAGGTACTGGAAGCCGCCGGGACCAAATGGAACTTTCTGCCCTTCCGCCCGGGATTGGTGGGCGGTCACTGCATCGGCGTCGATCCCTACTACCTGACCCACAAAGCCCAGGCGATCGGTTACCATCCCGAGGTCATCCTCGCCGGGCGCCGCATCAACGACAGTATGGGCAAATATGTCGCCGATGAAGTGGTGAAGCTGATGATCAAAAAGGGACATACCATCGCCAACGCCTGTGTCCTGGTACTGGGCATTACCTTCAAGGAAAATTGCCCCGATATCCGCAACTCCCGGGTCATTGATGTGGTGGCGGAACTGCAGGAATTCGGCTGTCAGGTGGATGTCTACGATCCCTGGGCTGATTCCGCCGAAGTACAGCAGGAATACGGAATCGAATTGATTCAAAAAGAAACATTGGACGAAAGTCAAACCGGTTACGATGCCGTGGTGCTGGCGGTGGCGCACCGACAATTCGCGGAGCTGGATTTGCACCGTTTCAGCAACGGCAACGGCATCCTCTACGATGTCAAAGGTATCGCCCGGAATGCGGACGCACGCCTCTAAACAGCCGGTTGATTAAAAAGGTCCAAGCGATCGCCGAAATTTTACCGGACCGTCCCAAAGATTTTTTATACCAGACTCGCGTATTGCCGGTTCAGATTGCCGGTGTCGGGGTAGACATCGTCCAGGCGATCTTAACTTTTGAAATTGAGGCAATCCGTCGCTCTATGCAAATCCAGTACGCCGGTTTGGAATTCCGACTCTGTACGGTAGAGGACCTCATAATCCATAAGGTTGTTTCAGAGTGACCTAAAGATTGGGATGATGTCCGCACCATTATCAGTCAGCAGGCTCATCGGCTGGACCGCCAGTATCTCTTACAACATTATCACGATTTGAGTCAATTTCTGGCGCGCCCGGAACTATTGAATACAATCGAAAGGTGGCTTAATAAAGCCTGAATATCAGGAATATTTAAACGGCTTAAAGTGCTTTAACGACTGGGAGAATCAAAGATGCCGGCAGCTGACGATTACCGAAAAACTCGATCAATTCATAGCTCTATTCGAACTTAATAATCTTGTGCCGGCGGAAATTCGGGAAAAAATGCATCGGGAGCATCTTGCCGCACTTAGCCGGTTCTCTGAACAGCTAAAGGCATTCTATGAAAGTCATTGATTATTTACAAAAAGCCAAAGATCCGCTGATCAGCTTCGAGATTATTCCGCCCGATCGGGGACGGAGTGCGGAGCCGATCTATCGCATCGTCGAAGAGCTGCTGGAATTCAAACCGCCCTTCATTGATGTGACCAGCCATGCCGCCGACGCCTGCTATGTACAGCAGTCCGACGGCAGCTTTATCCGTAAAATCAACCGCAAACGACCCGGCACCATCGGTCTCTCCGCCGCCATCAAGTACCGCTACGGCATTGAAACCGTGGTGCATTTGCTCTGTAACGGCTTCACCAGAGAGGAGACCGAAGATGCGCTGATCGAGCTCTCCTATCTGGGCATCGAAAACGTCATGGCACTGCGTGGCGATGAGCGCAATTACCATAAAACCGTTCAGCCGAACCGCACCGTGAATCCCCACGCCGTGAATCTGGTGGAACAGATCAGCCACATGAACCGGGGCAAATTTTTGGATGATGAACTACAGGCGGATCCCACCGACTTCTGTGTTGGTGTTGCCGGTTATCCCGAAAAACATGAGGAAGCGCCCAGCCTGGATGCCGATATCCGCTTTCTGAAACAGAAGGTGGACGCGGGCGCCGATTATATCGTCACGCAGATGGTGTTTGATAATCGCCGCTATTTTGAATTTGCGGACCGCTGCCGCGCCGCCGGAATCACCGTACCCATCATCCCGGGAATCAAATTGCTGACCAGGCGCAGGCAATTAAATTCCCTGCCCCGCATATTCAATATCAGTCTGCCGGATGCCCTAGTGCAGGATGTTCTCGCCGCCGCTGATGATGCCACGGTCAAAGAGATCGGCATCGCCTTCGCCCGCAAACAGGTGGAGGAACTGCTGAACGCCAGGGTCCCATGTATCCACTTTTACGTCATGCAGCAGGCGCAGACGGTGAAACGGGTGATTCAACGTTTGGGGATTTAGTTAGAAGTCGGAAGACAGAAGCCGGAAGTTGGAAGAAAGTAGAATTGAATGACAGCAAAAACAAAATAATCTCAACAATAATGCAACAAAATTTTGATCTCCACACCCACAGCAACGCCTCGGACGGCTCCTATGCCCCTGCCGATCTGGTTGAATTAGCCGCTGAAAACGGTATCCACACCCTGGCGCTGACCGATCACGATACCGTCACTGGTGTCACCGCAGCCATGAAAGCCGGTGAACAATTCGGCGTCAGCGTCATTCCCGGTGTGGAGATCAGTATCGATTTTTCTCCGGGAACCATGCACGTCTGCGGCTACTTTCTGGATATTGACAATTCTGAACTGAAAACCGGGCTGGCATTTGTTCAGGATGCGCGCCGTAACCGCAATCCCAAAATTATCGAAAAACTGAATGCGCTGGGAATGGCGATTACACTGGATGAGGTCAAAGCCGTCGCCGGTCCCGATCAGGTGGGACGACCCCATTTCGCCAGAGTATTGGTTCAGAAGGGCTATGTCAAATCCACCCAGGAAGCCTTTGATCGGTATCTTGCCAAAGGTGCACCGGCATATCTGGATAAAGTCCGGCTGCCTCTCGATCGGGCGGTGGCGATGATCAACACCGCCGGCGGAGTGGCGGTCCTGGCGCACCCGATTACCCTGAAACTAAATTCCCGGCAGGCGTACTTTGATAAAATCAGCGAGCTGCAGGCATCAGGGATCGCCGGCATCGAAGCCTTTAACAGCTACCAAAGTGAAGCCGAAAACCGGCAATTTTATGAGATCGCCCGAACGCTGAACCTGCTGGTTACCGCCGGCAGCGATTTCCACGGTGCCGCCAAACCCAATGTCAAACTGGGTCAATTCGGGGAAAACATTCCCCTGACCAGCGCTGATATCCTTCAATCCTTTCGGTTGAAAGTGCAAAGTTGAAAGTACAAAGTGCTGTGTTTGACTCAAACTGATTCCTTTCTACTTTCAACTTAATCCTTTCACCTTTCACCTTTAACCTTGACAAAAAGGAGTTTTCAATGACCAACCGACAGCCCGCCCCGCACGGGGGTGGCGAACTGATCAACCGTACGTTACCGGAGATCGAAAAAGAAACCGTTTTAAAAGCCATTAAACAAATGAAAACATACCGGATCAGTGACGCCGATCTGTCCGTTTTCTACAGGATCGCCGACGGTGCGCTTTCGCCGCTGAAAGGACCCATGGATTCCGCTGAATTCCGGCGCGTCCTGGAAGCGGAATACATCGAACGCAACGGTCGCAAATACGCCTGGTCTGTCCCCATCGCTTTTCCCGTTGCCAAAGCGGAAGCGGATCGTCTGAAAATCGGCGAAACGGTCGCCGTGCAAAACGAAGCCGGTAATTTCATCGGCATTCTGGAAATCGCGGATATCTACCCGTTTGATAAGGAAAAATACAATCAATCGGTCTACGGCACGGAGCGCCATGATCATCCCGGCGCCCGCATATTCAATGACGATCCCCGGGACTATCTGCTGGGTGGCGAAATCTGGGCTTTTGAACAACCGCGTGATCCGAATTTCGGGAAATACATGCTGACACCGCTTCAGACCCGCGCTCTTTTCGAAAAACGCGGCTATGACCGGATTGTGGCATTTCAGACCCGCAATGCCCTGCACCGCGCCCATGAATACGCCTTGGTCTATGCCGCTGAACAGTTGACCGCCGCCGGATACTATACCGGTGCCGTGCTTAATCCGCTGGTAGGCGCAACCAAAAGCGACGACGTTCCCGCCGATGTACGCATGCGAACCT
Organism: Fidelibacterota bacterium; assembly: GCA_049975265.1. GTDB lineage: Bacteria > Fidelibacterota > UBA2242 > UBA2242 > UBA2242 > B118-G9. Next base: position 4,271 of record JBNGDF010000007.1, on the reverse strand, counting down.
ATGAAGCCCTTTTGGAATCCCGCATGTTCGGGCAGGGCGATTTCAACACCGCCATCTGGGAGAAAGCCGGGCGTGATTTTGAGGATGACCTGCTGCTGATCGGTCTCGATATGAAAATGTTCTATGCCGGTCCCAAAGAAGCCGTGATGCATGCCATCTACCGTCAGAACTACGGTTTTACCGATATCGTCATCGGGCGGAAACATGCCGATGCGCCCTATGATGACGGCACCGCCATCTGGGGCGACTTTGACGCCCATGAAAAATTTGACCATCTGAACGGCGATTTGCAGATCAAACCGGCGAAAGTCGGTTTCGCCGCCTTTTTCGAGGAACTCAGCCGGGTCGGTCTGATCGAAGAGTACGCCCCCAAAGGCTACCATTCGGTCAGCATTTCCGGCAAAGCCCTGCGAAAGAAATTCCAGGATGGTGAAGCCATTGACGAACGCATCATGCGCAAACCGGTTGCGGATATTCTGCGCGAATTTTATCGAAATTGAGTCCATGAATTGCATTCATGGCTAATCAGATTGAATCCCTCCGGGATTCCTCCCCTCCGTCTGGCATAGTTATTCAGAATGCAGAACTCCGCAGGAGTTCAACCTGAATAACTCCGGGTGTAACCCGGAGATCCAAGAACCAGTAACAAATACCAACTCCGCAGGAGTTGAATGTGATTAACACCGGGTGCAACCCGGCGAGAAACTTAATCCACAAACGAAAGGAAGTACTGAAGTGAATCAGAAATCAACCAACGTCGTCTGGCACGATACAGAAATCACCAAACTCGATCGGGAAGAGCGCAACGGACACCGCGGCGTGGTCATCTGGATGACCGGGCTCTCCGGTAGCGGCAAGTCCACCATCGCCACCGAACTCCAGAAAAATCTCTTCGACCGCGGCTGTCAGGTCTGTATTTTGGACGGCGATAATATCCGTCACGGTCTGAACAGCGATCTGGGCTTCTCACCCGCCGACCGGGAAGAGAATATCCGCCGCATCGGCGAGGTTGCCAAAATTCTTGCCGAAGCGGGGATGATTGCCATTACCGCTTTCATCTCGCCCTACCGCTCAGACCGCGACCGCAACCGCGCCCTGCTGAAACAAGGCGAATTCATTGAAATCTTTGTCAAAGCGCCCCTGAGGGTCTGCGAAGAACGCGATCCCAAAGGACTCTACCAAAAAGCCCGCGCCGGTAAAATCCCCGAATTCACCGGCATCTCCGCACCCTACGAAGAACCCCTCGAACCGGAACTGATCATCGAAACCGACCGGCTCAGTGTGGAAGAATCGACACAGAAGATCGTCGATTACCTTGAGGAAAAGGGAATCATTAATGGCGAAAGGCAAATGGTAAACCGTGAACAGTAAACGGTGAACAGTGAATGGTGAACAGTATACGGTAAATGGTGAATCAAGACAATCAATAAGAATTGGTGATTATTAGTGGCATTTAAATACCATAAAGATTTAGATATATGGAAAGCCAGCATCGAATTGGTTGTGGATATTTATAAACAGACTTCTGATTTTCCGGCTGAGGAAAAATACAGTATCGTTTCTCAACTACTGATATAAGAGATGTTTTTATAAAAATTCAATTGATTCGTAAACAAATATTCGGGTTGATCCGCTCTTTAAAAACGAAACAATGATATTTATTGTGGCAAAAAAACCACCCGTTCACCGTTCACCAATCACCGTTCACTAACTAATGTTTGAACTATCCTACTCCGCTGCCATCATCCTCCTCATGATCATCGCCCTGGCGAAAGAGTGGTTTCATCCCGCCGGGATCGTCTTCGCAACACTCCTGTTACTCATCGCCGGTGGGGTCATCAGCGTCAATGAAGCCTTTGCGGGTTTTTCCAACAAGGGCATGCTCACCGTCGGTTTCCTCTTTGTGGTCAGCGCCGCCCTGCAGAGCTCCGGCACCTTCGAACGCTTCGTCCTGAGTATTCTGGGCAACCGCCACAAATCCGTCACCGGTCGCTATCTGCGATTGATGCTGCCCGTCGCCGGACTCTCGGCTTTTCTGAACAATACACCCATTGTGGCAACCCTGATTCCTATGGTGAAAAGCTGGGCAAAACGCAATAACCTCGCCGTTTCGAAATTCCTGATTCCCCTCTCTTACGCCGCAATTTTGGGCGGCACCTGTACCCTGATCGGCACCAGCACCAACTTGGTGGTTCACGGGCTCCTGCTGGAAGCCGGATATGAGGGATTTTCCTTTTTCGAAATTACCCGGATCGGCGTTCCCGTGGCACTGCTGAGTATCCTGTTTCTGACCTTTGTCGGACGTCACCTGCTGCCCGACCGCAAAGACGTCATCACCCAGCTGGGCGAAAACACCCGCGAATTTGTCGTGGAGTTGAAAGTGGGTGACGATTATCCCCACCTCGGTCAAAGCGTTGAGCAGGCTAACCTGCGCCACCTGACCGGTCTCTTTCTCTTTCAGATAGAACGGCAGGGGCAGATCGTAGCGCCGGTTTCACCCTGGGAAAAAATATTCAAAAACGACCGCCTTTTCTTTACCGGATTGACGGAAACAATCTATGAACTCCAGAAAACCCCCGGTCTCTATCTGGTCAAGGATCAGAAATTCAATCTTGGCGAGATCGATTCCGACCGTTTGAAAACCTACGAAGCGGTCATCTCCAACACCTCACACCTTGTCGGCGATACGGTCCGCAACAGCGGCTTCCGCAGTCATTACAATGCCGTGATCTTAGCCATTCACCGCAGCGGCGAACGCATTGACAAGAAAATCGGTGACATTGTCCTGCAACCCAATGACACCCTCTTTCTCCTGGCGCCAGCCGGTTTTGAACACCGCTGGTATCACTCCCGGGATTTTACCCTGGTGACGCCCAGCCTGGATGTCTATTCCAAACCTAAATGGAAAGGCAATCTCGCGCTGGGAATTCTGGCAACCATGATCATCGCCGCCGCCACCGGGTGGGTCCCGATCATCTTCGCCGCCGCCACTGCCGCCGTTCTGATGGTCGCCACGAACATCATCAGCGCCAAAGATGCCCAGAATGCCGTCGCCTGGGATATTCTGCTGCTGATCGCCTCCTCCTTTGGAATCGCCAGAGCCATCGGCAACTCCGGACTGGCGGAGATGGTGGGCAATGTACTGATCAGCGGCTTGAGCGGAATGGGCGAAACCGGGATCCTCATCGGCATCTTTATCCTCAGCAGCAGTTTTACGCTCCTGATCACCAACAACGCCGCCGCCGCCATCGTCTTTCCCATCGCCCTCTCGGTGACACAGACCCTGAACCTCAACCCCCAAACCGTAATGTTGACCCTCGCTCTGGCTGCCTCCACCTGCTTCGCATCACCCATCGGCTACCAAACCAACCTGATGGTCTACTCAGCCGGGAATTACAGGTTCAAAGACTTCCTTCGATTAGGTCTTCCGATGAATGTTTTTGTGGGGATTTGTATAATAATAGCTGTTTCCGTTTTCTTGAATTAAGAATTGAAAAATGAAAAATGGCTGATGCAATTCATTCTCCATTCAAAATTTCCCTGTCGCCATGACGAAAACCGGTGCCATCTGCGGTGAAGCCTGAAAAAATTCCTTGACCTGTATCACATATTTCCAATTCATTTTTTGAACAAGCCAAATTTTTTGTATATTTATACCGAATATGCGGACTTAAAAAAGCGTTACTTATTATATCTCCATCCCGATTACGCTAATGTTCGCCTGCCTTTCCCGGTCAGTCCTGTGACTGAGAAAGGCGAAGCCGTGAAAAAGCAACGGGAAATAAGCCCCGAGGTATCGAAAATAAGATTACATCTTACATCCCGGTCCCCGATTCAAAACAATGAACTCCGACGAACTCACCCTCACCATCTTACGTAAAGCCGAAGAGCTGGAAAGTCAGCGCAGCCTGGCGGACGAACTCGGTCTGAGCGTCGGCAAGACCAACTATGTTATCCGTCAGCTGGTGAAAAAAGGGCTGATCAAGATGGAACGCTTTGCACGGTCGGGCTCCATCAATAAATGCCGCTACCTGCTGACCACCAAAGGCATGCGGGAAAAAATCCGCCTCACCGAAGCCTTTATCATTAAGAAAAAACGGGAATATGAAGAGCTGCAGCAGGAACTGGAACAGATCAGGAATGGTTTTTAAAACTCACAACCAAATGATATACCAGAATATATAGGACTGATCGTGATCCTCAACAGCGCCGCCATTTAAAAGGAAATTTGTATTATCCTGTATAAAGCAGTAAAACACGAAATATGTAAC
>JBNGDF010000006.1:2359-129159 GCA_049975265.1 Fidelibacterota bacterium | reverse complement strand
GGAATCGGTGGTTGTGGCAATACCAAAGCACTTAAAAACTATCGTTGTAATAAGATTAAACAAGCACTGTTCAATCAGGATTCAACGAAAGCAGTTGAACCAATAGTAAACCATAGACCCGGACAGATCGTTGCTTAAATCGCCTTTAAAACGTCTGTTGTACCAAATCCGGTATGGTTACAAGTTATTCTTGACTTTGTGAACAATATGTAGTATTCTACCGGTAGAATAGGAACTAAAACAATGAAAACCGAACTTTTCACAATAGCAGAGACGGCGGAAATCCTGGGAGTGTCAACCCGCTGGATTTTCAAGTTGATTAAAGCGGGCAAGTTGCACCCGGTCAAGGTCGGCGGGAATAGCCGTTGCGCTTTGAACCTGATCCCGGCGGAGCAGATCGAAACCCTAAAAAAATCGAAGGTAAAAAATGGCGGCGTTACGGAAACTTAAAAGCAAGTTTTACGCAAGGATTTCATATTTTGCACCCAATGGACAGCGCAAGGAAAAACTGATCCCGTTGAACACCAAACAGCGGGCGAAGGCGGAAAAATTACTACCGCAAATTAGCGAAAAAGAGCGGCTTTTTAAGAGTGGCACGATTGGCATTGATGAGATTGAAATCAGCGACCTGCCGGAATTGCAACCGTTGATTGATGACTTTATTCAGTACCTTCAGCGCAATAACCGTAACCCGAAAACGATCAATCTTTACAACCTGGCTTTAGATAGTTTTGCGGAGTACATGACCCGGAAAAATATCAATTATCTGAATCGGCGGGATTACCCGGAATTTCTGGATAAAATGAAATCCCTTTATCCCAACGTTCAGACCCTGAACATTCGTCTGCGGTCAATCCGGGCGTTTATGAACTGGCTCGCTGAAACAGAGCGGATCAAGGCGAACCCCTGGAAAATTAAGCAGCTGCCTGTCCAGCGCAAGCGACCGGTCTATTTTACCGATGCGGAAATGGATCGTATTCTGGAAAGGGCAAAGCCGAACCCGGAACTTTACGCAAGGATATTTATCCACTGGAAAACCGGCTTGCGACTGAATGAATTTACAAACAGTTATCTTGATAAACATTTTATCCGAACCTTCGACCCCTGCAAGCATGGCATTGAGCGGGATATACCGGCGGATCGGGAAACGGCGATCCTTTACAGATGGTTAAAGAAAAACGGTCAGTATATTCCCGGCACGATCAGCAAGATGTTTTTAGAAATTTTACGGGACTTGAAACTTGACAAAACCCCTTCCGGTGAAGGCCGTCACTTTCACACCCTGCGACATACTTTCGCCGTTCGTACCTATTATTTAACAAGAGATATTTACCGAGTAAAAACTTTGCTTGGCCATTCCAGCGTCAAGACAACTGAAATTTATGCTAACTTTGATTTATCATTAATGGAGCGTGATTTCAAAGCGTCTGAGACGGTATTAGAGTCGTCAAGTGTAATGATTGAAACTGAACCCTTAACGATCCCGGAAGTCTTTATAGAACCCGTTACAGAAGGGATTTTTGCCAGTGCCTGAGACCCGTCTTCCGTCGATGTGGATACGCAATGTGGATACCCGATGTGGATACCGGACGCTTCCGAGGATAAAATTGACTAATATTAAGCAAGATTTACAAGCGTTTTTAGGAATTGGAATCAGTTTAAACTGTTTAAACAGACCGCCTAAAGTATTGTTTTTATTGGGTGTGAGTGCAGCAGGAATCGAACCTGCGACCCACGGCTTAAAAGGCCGTTGCTCTACCAACTGAGCTATGCACCCTTCAAATAGCCGTGGAATTTAACGGAAAATGAGAATTGAATCAATAAAAAACCGGGCAATCCGCCGCTCTATTTCAAATTTCGGATAATCCGTTCGGTTTCCATGGCGATCACCAGTTCTTCGTTGGTAGGCACGATCATGATTTTAACCGGTGAATCATCCGTGCTGATTATGGTTTCGCTGCTGCGGGTACCGGTATTTTTCCTGTCATCCAATCGAATTCCCAGGGCTTCCAGATTGCTGAGCGCCATGCGTCGGATAGTGTCGGAATTTTCGCCGATTCCGCCGGTGAGGACGATCAGATCGGCGCCATTCATTACGCCGAAGTAGGCAGCGATATATTTCTTGAGCCGATATGTCAGCACTTTCAGGGCGAGCATCGCCTGATAGTTGCCATGTTCGGCTTCCATTTCCACCTCCCGGATGTCGCTGCTCAGTCCGGAAATTCCCTGTACGCCGCACTGTTTATTTAAGAAAGTATTCATCTGATCCACGGTCATACTCTCTTTGCAGGCGATGGTACAGATTACCCCCGGGTCGATGTCGCCACAGCGGGTGCCCATGATGAGTCCTTCGAGGGGGGTAAACCCCATGGAGGTGTCCACCGAAACTCCGCCGTTCACCGCGGCGATGCTGCTACCATTGCCGAGGTGACAAGTGATGATTTTTAGCTCTTCAATATTCCGTCCCAGAATCTCAGCAGCGCGGTGGGAGACGTAGTAATGGGAAGTGCCGTGAAATCCGTAGCGGCGAATCCCATATTTTTTATAGTAGGTGTAAGGAATGCCATACATGTAGGCATAATCGGGCATATTGATGTGAAAAGTGGTATCGAAAACGCCGACGTTGGGGGTGTCCGGCAAGTTATCCATACTGGCTTCGATACCTTTGATATTCGGCGGGTTATGCAGGGGAGCGTATTCGATACATTCGTAGAGTTTTTCCCGAACCTCGTCATTGATTAAAACGGAGTGTTTGAATTTCTCTCCGGCGTGAACCAGGCGGTGTCCCACGGCATCGATCTCCCGGAGATTGGCAATGACTCCGACTTTGGGATCGGTTAAAATTTTGAGAATCTGTTCAATAGCGGTTTCATGGTTGGTGATTTTGTCGGAAATGTTGGCTTTCTGACCGTCTGCCCGCTTGTGGGCCAGATTGGTGCCGCTGATGCCGATTCGTTCAACCAGACCTTTGCACAGGGCTTTTCTGCTGGCGGTGTCGATAAACTGATATTTGACCGAAGAACTACCCGAATTAATTGTTAGTATCTTCATTAACTATGCTCCGTATTAATCCATTTTTCTGCATATTGGGGGATTGATATCATTTTTTTATAAGCGATAAATTTTAATAAATTTCCGTCAATTTTTCAATGAGAAAATCCAGTGGAGAGAGCAACCTGACCGAGAATCAAAATTCAATATAATGGGTCAGATACCGGAAACAACACTACATTTTGAGATTTAAGTAATTTAATTACATTGAACAATCTGGAATTAATCTTAATCTATTTCTTTAAATATTGCCTGTAAGATTCCTTAATTCAGGGAAATTATAAAAATCACAAAAATGAATCTCCGCACTTTTTTGCTTGATTTTTAGTCGAGCTGCAAATATATTCTTGTCAGTATCAAAGGGTTTTGCTTAGATCTGGAAAACACTATGAAACATATCAAACAATCCATACCGATTCGGCTGCTGGTTCTTTTTTGGGGACTTGGCGCGATTGCAATGGGGCAGGTGAGCGAACCTGAACTCTTCCCCTTTTCCCAGGAACGAACCGTTTTACTCAAGGTGGCTGGTGGGTATAATTTTGACAATGACGAATCTTTGGATGTTGTGGCGATTGCGGCGGAGGTTGATAAGACCGGCCAAACGGTTCCCAGGAGCAGTTATCTGGTACATCTGGAGGAATCCGCTCTCCAGGAGCTTATTGTAAACTGGAAATTTGCCATTCCGGAACGGCTGAAAGCCGATTTTGTCGATGTTCTGGTTACCGATATGGATGGAGATGGGTTACCGGAGATCGTTGCCGTTTTGAATATATCGGATATTAGTGGAGCCGAACAACAGGCTTGGTTTTATTGCTTTGAGTATATAGACCGCTTTCCCGGTCAGCCTACCGCTGTGGTTGGTAAATCCGACGATTTGATGACGCGTCCGCGACCCATGTTCCTTCACGCGGGTGACTGGAACGGGGATAATCGCCCCGATATTGTTGTCTCGTCGGGAGGTCCGGCGCGCAGTGTGATCGTTTTGTCCGCTGACGGTCAGGTTGACACCCAAAATTTAGAGATTGTTCACCAGGCGCATGATCTGGCAACCCTGCAGGGGATACTCCCGTTTCGGGCGCTGCCCGCCAATGTCCATGTTTCTCCAGGCGATGAGTTGGTTTTGTTTGGTGGCGGAGATCGGCTAGAGGTGGAGGTTTTCAGTCATACGGGTCAAAAGGCATTGATGACGCATACCCTTCAGGAAGCTCGGCGAAGAGATGTTGATATCGACCGACTGGTCTCGGCGGACGTGGATGGTGACGGCTTTGATGAATTGATTGTGCCGTTGAAGTCCGGCGGTGCACGGCTGATTACACGTCAGGGAGAACAGCTGGTCTGCGCACCGTTTCTTCTGCCTAATGAAGTCGTGGTTACCTTGCTGGCGTCCGATTTGAATGCGAATGGTTTGACAGAGATGCTCTATAGCCAAAAGGGAACAGTGTCTCTTTATCGAATTGAGTATGATCTATCGGATATTTTGACCGATCCCAGCTCCTACCGGCTGATTCGGTATGATCATCCGACGCTGCGGGGATTGGATTTTCTCGATCTGGCGCCGGTGGTATCGAATTCCGGAAAGAATACCGGTGCGGTGATTTTCCCTTATGCCGGTCCCGATTATATCAGGAATGGTCTCTGCCTTTGGCAGTTGGACGAAACCGCGCCATTTATCGAAGAGGGACCGATTGATGAGGTGCTGGGCGAGATCGATCTTGTGCTGGAATCCAAACGATCTTCCGATGATGCCATGTCATCACCGGTGGCGGCTGATGAGCTGATCAGCGAACTGAGCGGACTGATGGGCGAGGAAACGCCTTTGTCACCGCTTCCCACGACCAAGACCGGCATGGTCAGCACCAAGTCCATCAGCGAAGTCTTCAGACCCGATATCCTGGTGCATCCCGGTGAGAAGGTGTCCAGGAAAATTACCATTAAAGACCTGACGTTGGATGACCTGGTTAATCTCAACGTCGATATTAAAATGCCGCCGGGAATGAAGTTTGACCTGCCTAACCAGATATTTACCTGGTTTCCGGCGGATTCACAGCTGGGTCTGCATACCATCCGCGCCGATTTTCGCTGGGCTGACAAACGGGACGTGCAGAGTTTCACGGTTTATGTCAACGATGCTCCGCAGATCACAACAGTGATTCCCCACCGGGATATCATCCAGATCGGTGAAACCTTTACAGTTAAAATTGCCGTTAGTGACAGTAACGATAGCGCCTTTTTGGGATATAAGCTGGTCAATTCACCAGACGGCACCGTCATTACGGCTGATGGAGTATTGACCTGGAAACCCTCTTTTGATCAGAAGGACTGGTACGATTTTTTGATTGAAGTGTCCGACGGATACGATACGGACCGGATCGAGTTTGCCCTTTTTGTGAACCATCCGGTGGAAATCGAATCGGCTGCCAATCCGCTGACAACCATTGGGGAACGCTATACCTACCGTCCGGTCATTAAGGATAAAAACGACGGTTTTTATGTCGATTGGTATGAACTGTCACCCCGGATTACCGACTGGCAGAAATCGGGTATCTATGAAACCAGTATTCTGGATGAAAACGTCCGGAATAATCTGAAAGCCTTAATTGCACGCTACAGGCGGGAATTTATCCCGGCGCCGGACCCGCACCGGAAGACGCCGCAAAAAGAGCTGATCGATGATGTCTTTTTAGATAAGGGGAAGTTGGTTTTTGTGTTTAATATTCTGAATAACAGGGTCCCATCCGGCGCGGATGTTGTTCAGACCTTTTTCAGAAACATCGGGACGGGGATTCCCAAATATGCCAAGCCGGAGCGCCGATACTATTATACCTTTACCGCCAAAGAGATGCCTGCTGGCATGACCATGGATGAAGAGGGCACCGTGCAGTGGATTCCGCAGCCCAACCAGTTCGATTACCATTCTCTTTCTTATATTGTGTCCGACGGTTATTTTAGTACTGAAGAGCATGCCCAGATATATGTGAATGCCGTTCCGGTGATTGTTTCCACTCCTGATTCTATTGCCTATGTCAATAGTCTCTGGCAATATGAGATCAAGGTAACGGACCTGAATACGGACAGTAAATTAAGCTATGAACTGACCGATGCACCCGACGGGATGCTGATCTCACCCCAGGGAGTTATCTCCTGGACACCCACAGAGATGCAGCTGAACTACAACCGTTTCGCTCTGCGTGTATCCGATGGCATGGCTTCCGACACCCAGCAGGGGCGCATTTTTGTGAATATCAAACCGAAAATTCTGTCGGTGCCCAAACCGGTGGCACTGACGAATCTGAAGTGGGAATATACACTGGATGCCGAGGACCCGAACGGCGATCCGCTGGTCATGAAGGCTGTCCGCATTCCCAAAGGCGCGAAATTCGACCCGGAAACGGGTGAATTGGTCTGGAGTCCCAAGAAATCCCAGCGTGGGGTAACCGATATTGTCCTGGAGGTGGTCGATTCTCACGGCTGGAGTACTCTCCAGGAATTTCAGTTGCACGTTTTTCACAATCCCGGCACCCAGCGCCTGAACTTTCTTCGAAACACCATATCGCTTCTGGCATTGCTTGGATTGATATATTTTATCAGTGTTGGTTAATGGAGCTGTTTAGGCGGCAATTTGTGTAGAATTGCCGCCTTACTTTTTTCATCGATTATATATTCAATATCAATGACCAGCAGATTCGCGAGACTGTTTGCGGAGGCGGGTAGATTTACAGCATCTTTCCGGGTGGTAACCAGAAAGCGACAGCCGGACTGGTCTGCCTGCTGCGTCAATAATTGTATGTCCCGGGTCGTGTACCGATAATGATCCGGGAAGGTTTTCTGAACAGGTGGGACGCCGGTCAGCAGGGTGATCATATTGAAAAATTGATTTGGATTCCCCAGTCCGCAGAAAGCCAGCACCGCGACACCCGTCAACTGGTCCTGCGGATATTCGGTATTATCAGAAAGGCTCCTGATATGGCGAATGTGGCGGGACAGCGGTGCCATAAAAAGAGCGTGATGTACTTTTTGTAATGTGGAATAATACTCGTCCGGGATTTTATCAGTCCGGGAGATGAACAGTATATCGGCACGTTGCAGGCTCTGCAACGGTTCTCGCAGACGACCGGCGGGTAGCAGCCGACAGCGGTTTGGATTCAGGTCAATGTCCCAGAGCACGATATCGAGATTGCGTCCTAGTCGGCGGTGCTGGAAGGCATCATCGGCAATCAGGATATCACAACCAAATCGGTTGACCGCCGTTGCCGCGGCGGCGACGCGGTCGGCATCAACGATGATAACCACACGGTCGGTTTTTGTTGCCATCAGAAACGGCTCGTCACCGGCAACCAGTGAGGGCTGCAAGATTTCGGTGCGGTTTTTTACAATCTGCTGCCCACGGCTTGAGCGCTTATAACCGCGGCTGATAATCCCCGGTGAATAACCGAGTCGAGTCAGCCAGTTAGCCAATTCGATGACCAGGGGTGTTTTACCGGTCCCGCCAAGGGTGATGTTCCCGACAGAAATCACCGGAACACCGCAGAAAACCTGTTTCCTGAAACCGGTATCATAGAGCCGGTTGCGGATATTGATAATTATCCGGTAAATCCCGGCAATGGGGATTAACAAAGGTATTAAAAGTGCTGTTATGATCAGTTTAAACCGAGTCATTTACAACAAATTCAGGATCAGCCGGGCGGCTCGTTCTGAGGTGCCAGGCGGTCCCAGTTTCGCATCCACATCCGACATAAATTTGAGCATTCTGGTGCGATATTCCCGATCGGACAACAGTTTTTCGGCTTCGGCGGCAATGTTTCGGGAGGTGGCGTTATGCTGAATAAATTCGCTGATACCCTGTCGGTTGGCGATTAGATTTGAGAGGCTGATATAGGGAACCCTGATCAGAATTTTTCCCAGAAGATAGGATAAGCCGGAAAGCCGGTAGATGACGATCAGCGGTGTCCGGAGCAGGGTTGCCTCCAGCGTGGCTGTACCAGAGGACATGATCACCAGATCGGCTTCCCGAATAATTTGATGGCTGCTGTTTCGTCGCCGGTGAATCCATTTGTGACGAAAGGCTTTTTTAAAAGTAGAGATATCAATGTCCGGCGCTATGGAAATTGCTGCGTGCAGGTCGGGATACCGGCGTTTCAGGTGGCTCACTGCCTCCAGCATAACGGGCAGGTGGCGCCGTACCTCCTGCTGACGACTGCCGGGGAATAGGCCAATCAGAGGCGTAGCTTCTGCCGGGGTGATCCTTTTGGGTGCTTCAGCGGGTGGGGCTGTTTGGGAGATTTGGTCTTTGAGCGGATGACCGACGAAGCGTGCCCTGACGCGGTGGGCTTGCAGCCATTTTTCTTCGAAAGGCAGGATGCACAGGACCAGCCGGGTGTATTTGCGGATTTTTTTAACCCGCGCCTGGTGCCATGCCCACACCTGCGGACTGATATAGTAAACCACGGGTATCCTGCGCCTTGTCAGTGCTCTGGCAAGGCGCAGATTAAAGCCGGGGTAATCGATCATAACCGCCAGATCGGGGCGGTTGGTATCGATATGTTTTATCGTCTGTTTCCAGAGTGTAAAGATAAACGGCAGATGCCGGATAACCTCGGCGAATCCCATAAACGAGGTTTCCCGGATGTGGTAGAGTAATTCCGCACCGGCACTATTCATCGTGTCGCCACCGATGGCGCTGATCCGAATACCGGGTTGCTGGCGCCGGATTTCGGTGATCAGTTTGCCGCCATGGAGATCGCCGGAGAGTTCACCGGCGGATATGAAAATATGTTTAGAAGACATAGGGCTGTGTGAACGTTATCTCTTTAATTATGATAACGATTAATAAAACCGCCTGATTCAGGAGGGTGGACTTTTCGGATTTCAGGACGTTTTTCCACTTTTTGGGCGGTTGTTGACCGGCACCTTGCCAGCGGTGTAGACGCGGGAGCAGGCGCGGTACGTGGGCGGTATAGGCACGGTATTTTGCACCAAACAGCTCTGTCAGTTTTGTTTCCTCCAGAGAGATGATGAAGCCGTATTGAATACCGAAATAAAGCAGCGCGAAGATCGTCAGGTACACCACCCAGGGACCACCGGCAGCCACGGCGAAGCCTCCGTAAATCAGGATATTTCCGAGGTAGAGCGGATTGCGGACATGGGCGTAAATCCCGGAGGTAACCAGTTTTTTGGCACCGACCCGGCGGGTGCGGGTATTTCCACCGGCCTGCCGGACACCGGCAATGCGGATCGATTCTCCCAAAATTACAATCCACAGTCCGTAAACCAGCCCGTATTTGGTCGGATCGGACTGGTATAGCAGAATTATGATAAAGGGCAGCGGCGTCAGACCCCGGTACCGGAAGAAAAATTTACGCAGTGTCATGGTTGATTACTTTCTGCAAGGATGCTTGGACCAGTTTTTCGATTTGCAGGGCAATTTCCAGAGCCCGTTTTCCGTCTGCTCCGGTCACCGGCGGTGGTGTGCCCTCGATAATAGAACGACTGAAAGCGCGCAGCTCCGCCAGCAGCGCATTGGATTCGGTGGTGTGGATTTCCCGATAGGTGATCAGGCGGGTCTGTCTGTCGTCGATTTTAAGCTCGGCTATGGAAACCGCACCGGTTGTGACTTCGTCGGGAGTATGCACCAATGAATAGATATTGGTCTGGTTTTTCAGAAAATCGATGGAGAGGTAAGCATCTTTTTGAAAAATGCGGAGTTTCCGCATCTGCTTACTGGAGACGCGGCTCGCGGTAATATTGGCGACGCAACCGTTGGCGAATTTGAGTCGGGCATTGGCGATATCAATGGTGTCGGTCAGGACCGGCGCTCCCGAGGCGTCAATCTGCGTAAGTTCGGACGTTACCAGCGACAGCACAATGTCAATATCGTGAATCATCAGGTCCAGAATCACGGCTACATCCGTACCTCTTGGATTGAACGGGCTGATCCGGTGGGATTCGATAAAGAGCGGCTTGATGGGAAAATCTGCGATACCTGCCAGAGCGGGATTGAAACGTTCGATGTGACCAACCTGCAACACCAGTCTCTTTTGCTTTGCCAGGGCAATGATGTCATCGGCTTCAGCGAGGGTCTGCATAAACGGTTTCTCGCAGAAAACATGCCTGTTATGGTCGAGAGCCGCGCGCGCTACTTCATAGTGTGACCGGGTCGGAACCACAATGGAAACGGCTTCACACCGTTCCAGCAACGCCACCAGCGAGTCGAAGGAAGCGACTCCATACTCTGCGGCAATCACAGCCCGGCGTTCGGGATCAACATCATAAAATCCGATGAGATCCACCGTTTCCAAAGCCTTCAGATTTTTAATGTGCCAGCGTCCCAGATGACCTGCCCCAACTACTCCGATCTTAATCATATCCACCTCATATCTGACAGGAATTTAATTCCTGAGAGGCAATATTAAAAACCTTATCCGCGGTGTGATTCTCTATTTGATAATAAAATGGAAATTTCGTACTTTTCTACGATTGAAAGTATGATATGAAAATCAACCGATATCTTAAAAAACCAGACAGAGTGGTTGCCAATCGTCGGAAAGATGAGAAACGTCTGACGGCTGTTTTTATTGGCATTCTGGGATTGCTGACTTTAATTCTGTTATATTTTTATCCCCGCTCGGCACCCTCCCGGAGTATCATCCACCTCGAAGGTCGCACTATTCTCAATAACAGGATTAAGGCGGAACTGGCAGCGCAAGGCTTTTCCGAAATCCAGATCGAAAGCGATGAAAGCAGCAGTCTGATTCTGGCATTTACGATTCCCGGTGATATGACGGTGGACGCCGCGGTCAAAATGATCGGACCGCTGGTGCAGCGCGACGGCTGCTCGGTTCGCCATATCAACCGATTTGCGAACGGGCGCGGCTTTATTGCAATGGTGGATTATTACAACCAGTCGCTGGGTGCCATCACCTTTTTAAGCGACGTGCAGCCCCGGGATTACTATATTTTAAAAGGTGAGTTGCGCCAAAAACCGAAACTGGCAATCATTATTGACGATTTCGGGTACAGCAACAACGACGTGATCAGGGGATTCATCCGCCTCAATGAAAAATTAACTTTTTCGGTGATTCCCGGACATCCCTATTCCCGCTGGACCGCCGCAGAAGGCAGCAGGCACAACAAAGAGATTTTGATTCATATGCCGATGGAGCCGGAACGCACCGAATACAAGACCGGTGAGGATCAGTATATGATTCGGCAGGCAATGCGTCGCCTGGAGGTGGAGGAGAGAATTGCGGCGGCTCTGATGGAGTTGCCGGAAGCAACGGGGATGAACAATCATATGGGTTCACTGGCGACGGCGGATAATGAACTGATGAATATGGTGATGAAAAGTCTGCGCGAGAAGGGGCTGTTTTTCGTGGACAGCTTCACCTCGCCCCGCAGTGTTGCTTATGAAGCAGCGCGCAGTCAGGGATTGCCGGCCGCCTGTCGCTCGGTATTTCTTGACAATCAGAGAGATAAAAGTGCTATTCAGGTTCAGATTGAAAAAGCCATAGAGGTGGCAAAAAGGCGCGGTTCTGCGATAGCCATCGGGCATGTCTATCCGGAGACGCTGGAGGTGCTGAAGGAGTTAATTGAGACGGGCAAATTTGCGGGGATTACGCTCTGTTTTGCCTCGGAAATTGTTTCGTGAAAGGATAAATCGAGATGGCTTATTTTGAGATCAATTTTGATCCCCTCATTGCCCTGGCAAAGATCACCGGGGCACCGATCTCCAATCCTCTCAACCTGATCGGACTGGCTGAAACCGCAGGAGTGAACGGCATCAGCTTCGGGTATGGAACGGAAATCGGACAGATGAATAATCTGGGTTTGCTGAGGTCCATGACCAGCAGCCGCATCAATATACGGGTTCCGGCAGATATGCAGATGGTTCAAAAAGTGATGCTGTTGCGACCGGATTTGATCACGATCTATGATCCTGACGCAGAGGACGGCAGCCTTGAAATTCCATCGAAATTGGTTAAAGAGCTGGTCGCTGCGGTCGTCCGTACCGAGAATGTGGGAATTGCTTTGCGGCTGAAGCCCGATGTGAAATGTATGAAGGAGGCTTACCAGATGGGCATTGATGAGGTGGAGATTGCCACCAATGAGTTAGGGGCGCTGGACAGCCGGACAGCCTTTCTGGAATGTCTCGGAAAAATCACACACACCATCCGGATCGGGACACGCAACAATCTGCGGGTATCGGCAGGCGGTGCGCTCAATCAGCGAACCATCCGGGCGCTGAACGAGGTGATTGAGGTGGAGTTCATGTCTGTGGGTCGCGCCCTGCTGGCTCAGGCTTTTTTGCTGGGATTCGACACGGCTGTCAGAGAATTTATGAGCATTATTGAGATTAGTTAAAGGAGAATACTGACATGATTTTAGTTACCAAAAAGTACCGGGGAGATATTATTGACAACTTTCACGTCGGCTATGCGGTCGCTGTGAACGATCAAAACGATGTCATCTTTTCTGCCGGGGAATTGGAGTATCCGGTGTTTGTTCAGACAGCCGGAAGCCCTTTTCAGGCGACAGCTTTGCTGGATTCCGGAGCCGTTGAAAAGTTTCATCTGAACGATGAGGATATTGCCATCTGCTGCAGTTGCCATAACGGTGAGGCATATCAGACCGAGGCGGTGTCGAATTTGTTGAAAAAGATCGGCGTAAGTGTGGATGAACTGCTCTGTGGGGTTCATCCGCCTCACGATAAAAACAGCTATGAACAGCTGATTTTACAGGGTCGCCGGGCGACGGCGCTGCACAATAGCAACAGCGGCATTCATGCCGGCATGCTTGCTATCGCCAAGGCGATGGATGTTACCACTGACGGCTATACCGGAGTCGAGCACCCGGTGCAGCAACGCATTTTTGAAAAAATGAAACACTATGCGGAAAAAGATAAAATCCCGGTGGAGATGGATGACAGCAATGCGCCGACCTACTTTTTAGGACTCTTTTCTCTGGCAATGATGTACCGGAAGCTGGCTGCCGGCGCCGATGAAGAGCTGCAGAAGATTTTTCATGTAATGAATCTTCATCCCAAACATCTGGCAGGAAAGGGTCGTTTTGATACCGATTTCATCACCGCCCTGCACGGCAAGGGTGTTTCACGATACGGTTTTGAAGGCGTCCGGGGCATCGGAATCCGGACGGAGGGTGGTCATACCGGCATTGCCCTGAAGGTTCTCAGCGGGGACTGGAAAGCCGCCGACTCCATGTCCATGGCGATTATGACCCATCTGAAACTTCTGGATGAGGAGGCTCTGGAAAAACTGGAAAAATATGAATCGCCCATCGTCCGCAGCTTTTCGGAAAAACCGACCGGGCGGATTGAAACGGAAATTATCGTTGATGAAAAATAGTCTGTCTATATGATTCGAACTGTCTTTTTTGATCTCGGCAATGTGCTTCTCCGGGTAGACAAGCAGCGCATTCTGAGCGAATTCGCCCGTCTGCCGGGTCTCTCGCTGCCGGTAGTCCGGAGGCTGGCGGAGTCACCGGTGGAACAGGCATTTGAAAAGGGATTGATCGACACCGATGAATATATTGACCGGCTAAACCGCGAGTGTGGTCTGAGCCAGCCAATCACCATGGCGGCGCTGATCGACATCTGGCAGAAACCCTTTGAAGAGATTCCCGATGTCTGTGAACTGATTCCGGTGTTAAAACGACAGGTTCGTCTGATTCTTCTGTCCAACACGAACGAACTCCATATCCGGGCGGTCCGGAGGATTACGGATATCCTGGATGAGTTTGATGCACTGGTACTGTCCTACGAGGTCCGATCCCGAAAACCGGAAGCGGCGATTTACCACAAGGCACTGGAGATTGCCGGACATGATGTCTCAGAGTGTCTGTTCGTGGATGATCTGATGGATAATGTCCGGGCTGCCCGCCGGCTGGGTATCCGCTCCCATCGGTTTACCACGATATCGAAGCTTCGCAGATTTTTTCTGACGGCGGGATTGAACCTGAATTAGCCAACGGATGAACAATGGTACCGGTTGGTGCGAATATGCAGGAAAAAAACCAGACAGAATTGTGGCAACAACTCATCCTGGAGATTGCGCTGGATTTTATCCATCTGTCTCCGGTTCAGGTGGACGAAACGGTCAACCGGATGCTGAAAAGGATTGCTGAATTTGCATCCGCCGACCGGGCTTGG
The DNA here is from genome assembly GCA_049975265.1 of Fidelibacterota bacterium. Classification (GTDB taxonomy): domain Bacteria; phylum Fidelibacterota; class UBA2242; order UBA2242; family UBA2242; genus B118-G9. The sequence continues at coordinate 114,947 of JBNGDF010000006.1, read as the reverse complement.
ATTTTAAAACTGGACCGGCGCAGCCATACACTCGGCTGTTCACATGAATGGTGCGCCCAAGGTGTAGCGCCACAGATCGAACAACTTCAACGGCTCAGCCTGAAAAAATTTCCCTGGATAGGTAAGCAGTTATCATCCGGCGGGGCAATTCGGATTGGGGATGTTCACAAAATGCCGAACGAGGTGATGTGTGAAATAGCGAAACTGACAGCGCCGGGAGTCCGGTCGCTGCTGGCGCTTCCGCTGCAATACAGCAACAGTCGGATAGGCTTGATCGGTTTTGATTCTGTGGGTCAGAAACGCATCTGGAATGATGAAACAATCGCGCTGGTAACGAAAGCGGCTGAGATCGCCGCCCGGGTACTTGTACATCAGTCCATGGAGTTGAAATTGCATGAATCACAGGAGCGGTACCGGTTGCTGGTGGAGAACCTCAACGACGGCATTGTCATCAGCCAGAACGATAAATTTATCTTTTTCAACCGCCAATTTACCGAAATGCTGGGCTACAGCCACGATGAACTCCGCATGGCGGATTATCGCCAGGTGTATACCGATGAAGGGTTGGCTATCCTGAAGGAACGCGCCAGGCGACGGAAACAGGGCGCGAACGTCCCGTCACGCTACGAGACGGTTTTTAAACGAAAAAATGGTGATTATCTGCATGTGGAAGCCAATGTAAGTATCATCGATTATCAAGGTGCCCCGGCGACGTTTGCCATCATCAGCGATATCAGCGAGCGGAAAGAGGCGGAAAAATACCAGCATAAACTGGAGGTAGACCTGATGAAACGCCAGAAAGTCTCCAGTATGGGACTATTTGCCGATGGAATTATCCATAATATGCGCAATGAATTGGCGGTGATTATCGGGAGAGCCCAGCTGCTGCAGCAGAAAATGCCGGACCTCAGGGAACCGGAAATCATCATTTCCAATGCCGGCAAGATTCTCCAGATGGCGGACATTTTCCTGAAAAAAGCCAAGCTGGTGCGAACTGACAAAATCATGGATATCGATCTGAATGATCTGATCAGGACCGAGGTTCTGTTCATCAAATCCAATCAATACGTCAGAGACCGGGTGGATATTCGTTTTGATCTGGATCGGACGATTCCGGCAATCCGGGGGTATTACAGCGATTTTTCCCTCGCCCTTGCCGGCATCATCGAATTTTGTATTGATGCCATGGCGGATGTGCCACAACCGACACTCCGGATCGCTGATACATCCGATCAAAATAGTATATCCCTGATCCTGACTTATTCGGGTCGACGGCTGACTACAGAAGATTTACAGACCATTATTACCCCGTTCTTTTCCCTGCAACAGAGGGGTAAAACACCATGGAAAGAGACGGACAATGTAAAAACCGTGCAGCTGCACAATGCCTATATGCTGCTGGAACGCTACGGGGTTAAATTCAGGGCGAAGACCATAGCGGCTGAAAAGACAATTTTCGAATTGACTATACCGGTATTTAAGTAAATCGGCTTCGGTTTTCCGAACCATTGAAAAAGCAAAGATGGGAACAGTTATGATGGAGAGTTATGGATGGATTTCGGTGCTGCCGCCACTTCTGGCAATTGTATTAGCCATTCGGACCAAACAGGTTTATCCGTCGATTTTTCTGGGTATCTGGCTGGGCTGGACAGCCATCAACCGCTGGAATCCGCTGCTGGGACTGCGGGATGCGCTGGAGGCGACGGTGAATACTTTTAAGGATTCCGGTAATACAAAGGTAATTGTTTTCAGCATGATGGTGGGAGCGCTGATCATTTTGATGCAGCATTCCGGCGGTGTTAAGGGTTTTATTCAGTGGGTCAGCCATAAGGGGCTGGTCAATAACCGCCGCAGTGCCGGCATTATGCTCTGGCTGATCGGTATTCTGATATTTATTGAAAGCAATATGATCAATCTGGTCATCGGCTCCATCGGACGACCGCTGTTTGATAAATTCAAGGTTCCCCGGGAAAAACTAGCCTACCTGGCGCATTCCACTTCGGCGCCGGTCTGCGTGATGATTCCATTCAACGGCTGGGGTGCCGTATTAACCGGGCTGTTGCTGGTTCAGCAGATTGACAATCCCTTTTTTACGGTATTAAAGGCGGTTCCGACGAATTTTTATGCGATCTTCACAATTCTGCTGGTACTGTTTATCATTGTGACAAACCGGGACTTTGGACCTATGGCAAAAGCTGAAAAACGGGCGCGGGAGACCGGCAAGGTGATCCGGGACGGTGCACAGCTGCTGGTTTCGGAGGAGACAATCGCCATGCCGGTAAAAGATGGGGTCACACCGCGCCCGCTGAATATGCTGGTGCCGCTGCTGGCGATGGTGCTGACAGTACCCTTTGGATTGATCGTGACCGGCGGCGGAAATATCACTCAGGGGTCCGGTTCTACGGCGGTGTTCTGGGCGGTCCTGATGGGCATTGCCGTCGCTGCAATTCTCTATAAAGGGCAGGGTATTTTTTCTCTGAAGGAGATTCTTGATCTGGTGATGAAAGGAATGGGCGGGCTGATTCCCATGGGGTTGCTGATGGTATTTGCCTTTACACTGGGCGCCACCTGCAAGACCATAGGTACCGGTCCGTATGTCGCCAATCTTGCGTCTGCCACCATTCATCCGGCGTTGATTATACCGCTGGTGTTTCTGATTGCCTGCTTTATCTCGTTTGCGACAGGGACTTCCTGGGGTACCTTTGCGATCATGATTCCCATTGCCGTACCGTTGGTGCTGAGTCTTGATTTGAGTCTGCCGCTGATGGTCAGCGCGGTAATGGGCGGAGGGGTGTTCGGTGATCACTGCTCACCGATTTCGGATACGACGCTGATCGCCTCCATGGCGTGCGCCTGTGATCATATCGATCATGTAAATACCCAGCTGCCCTATGCGCTTTCCTCCGCCGGACTGGCACTGATTCTCTATCTGATACTGGGATTTATTGGTTAAAAAGATGACCGTGATAAACGCCGTTGTTTTTGATTTTGATGGGGTAGTGGTCAATAGTGAGCCGCTCTATGAAAAGGCGGAACTGGAGCTGTTTTCGTATTATGGTATCGATGTGGACCTGGAGGACATCAGAGATACCAAGGGGCTGCCGGAGGACAGCTACCTGAAATTGATCAGCGAGCGCTATCATATTACCATTCCGCAGACAGAATTACGGAAAAGGGGGCGGAAGCTGCTACGGCGGGCGTTTGCAGAGGCGCTGGACTACATGCCCGGTTTTTTGGATTTTTTTCATCGTATTGCAGAAAAGGTGTCCACCGGACTGGCAACCTCCAGCGGTCGGGCGATGCTGAACTGGATTTTTGAACATACCATTATCGAAAATCACTTTACCCGTATCGTAACCGCTGACGATGTGGTTCGCTCAAAACCCTTTCCCGATCCCTATCTGAAAATCTGTCGGATGTTGGCAACCGATCCGGGCTCTACACTCGTAATCGAAGATTCGGCGACCGGGCTTCAGGCGGCAAAAGCAGCCGGGACTATCGCTGTCGGTTTCGCCGGCTCTGCCCGCCCCGCAGAGTTAACCGCAGCCGACTACATCGTACAGAATTACTCCGAAATAGAAAGGCTGGTTGAGGACAATTTCCGGCTCAGAAAGAATAAATAATTCTTGCATTTGGTACTCAAACCAAGGATATTACCGACCGGTTATGCGTTGCTTTAACTGTTTGTTTTCATAATGGGATTTCTGAAAAAAACTAGTCGCGATCCAGTATTTGACTGCACCTGCCCATCCGGGTTCTCATACTATTTTTCCTTTAATAAATCAATAACCCACCAACGCCGTCGGTATAGCCGGTGGCGTTTGGTACCATAGCAGAAGTGAGCCGAGAATGTCAAAATCAAAAAGTTGGCTGCGTTTACTGAAAATTAACCCAATTCCACTCTTATTAAAAAAGGCACCGCTGCCCGTGCGGTATGCCACGGCGCAGCAGTTTTATTCACACGATGTGGAATTGCTGGAAACCCTGAAAAAGGCGCTGACCGGTTATAAACCGTTGGAGCAGTTGCTGGACAGTCAATTGGAAGACGGTCTCTGGAAAATGACAAAGCGCTACAAAATTGAGGAGCGGAACCGGGCTATGCTGTTTTTACAGCAGTTAAAAAACATGACGCAGCTCTACGATTTCGGCTGCACAAAGGAGATGCCGGCGATTCAGCGTGGCATTATTGCGTTGCTGAAGACTCAAAAACCCGACGGCAAGTTTCCGCTGCTACTGCACCATCACGGTTATGCGCTCTGGCTGCTGGCGCGCTACGATATGATCGGTAACCCCTTTGTGGAGAAGGGCTACCGCTGGCTGGCGAAGCGCCAGCGGTTCGATGGTGGCTGGTTGTCACCCTCCATGGTGCCCACCGGCTCCTCTTTAAAAACCACAAAAAGCGGTATCTGGACGACGATTTTTGCCTTTCAGGCTTTCAGTGTACACAGTCGCCTGCGCAGCTCCGAGGTGTGTCAGAAAGCGGCGGCATTTGTCCTTGATAATTATTTAGCCAAAAGTCATACAACGCTGTTTCGGGAAGACGACGCCTGGAATCATCTGTATACCGATTACAGCGATAATGGACTGTTTCGGGGTGGGACGCTGCGCTTTATCGAAGCCCTGGCACCCTTTGCCGAGCTGCACCAGCACCCGAATTTTAAAAAGGCGCTCAACTGGATGATCGGGCAGCAGCTGGCGGATGGACTTTTCCCGGCTGTCGCCGGAAAATCCAAAGAGGGCGATTTTTACGTAACCCTGCGCTTTCTCAGGACTCTCAAAGAGATGGACAGAGCCGCCGGATAAGCGGAACTAATAACCCTATCAACCGATTAATAAGCGTGAATGATATCGTATAAAACGATCAGGAGTAAAAATGACTGACAAGATAGAAAACAGCGAAACCAACGATCACACGGAATATGTCGGTGGTGTTCCGGAAATACTCCCCATTATGGCATTGCGGAACACGGTCCTGTTCCCGCAGCAGGTAATCCCGATTTACGTCGGGCGCGAACGCTCGCTGAAATTGATCGAAGACCTGCTTGAAACCAAACGCCGGATCGTTGTGGTAGCCCAAAAAGACGGCTCGATTGAGATGCCGGATAAAGAGGACCTTTACGAATGGGGCACGATCGCGCAGGTACTGAAAATTTTTAATATGCCCGATGGCAGTAAGAGCGCCATTGTGCAGGGCATGGAACGTGCCAAAATTCAGTCCTTCATTCAGCAGGAACCCTATTTTAAAGGTGCCGTGCTGAAAGTGCAGGAGTCCTATGAACCTAATATTGAAATCGATGCCCTGGTGGCAAATTTGCGGCAGTTGTACAATAAACTGATCAAGGTCGCTCCCTATTTAACGGAAGAGCATACGACCGTACTTTCCAATATTCAGCATCCCGGACGCCTGGTAGACCGGGCGGTTCAACTCCTCAATGTACCGGTTGCCGAGAAGCAAGAGATTCTGGAACAGCTGGATATCCGCAAGCGCCTGGAGCGTTCAACGGTCATTATCAATAAGGAGATTCAGCGGATCGAGCTGGGCGAGATGATTCAGTCGGAAGTGCAGGACGAGATTTCCAAAACCCAGCGGGAGTACTTTTTACGGGAACAGTTGAAGACCATTAAAAAAGAGCTGGGCGAAGACGAAGGGACGATGGAAATTAAGGAGCTGGAGGAAAAAATCGCCAAAGCTCCCATGACCGAAGAGGCTCGTAAAGTGGCGGAAAAGGAGCTGGACAGACTGCAAAAAATACCACCCGCATCGCCGGAGTATACGGTATCACGAACCTATCTCGACTGGCTGGTGGAACTACCCTGGGACACCTATACCAAGGATAATGTGGATGTCAGGAAAGCCAAGGAGATTCTTGATGAGGATCACTACGGACTGGACAAGGTCAAAGACCGGGTGATTGAATATCTGGCGGTCCGCAAACTGAAAGAACAGGTGGATCAAGAGAACGCTGTGAAGGGTCCGATTCTCTGCTTTGTGGGGCCCCCGGGTGTCGGTAAAACCTCTATGGGGAAATCCATTGCCCGGGCGATGGGACGGAAGTTTGTGCGGATTTCTCTAGGCGGTGTACGGGATGAAGCCGAAATACGTGGACATCGCCGTACCTACATCGGCGCTCTGCCGGGGAGGATCATTCAAAGCATCCGCAAATCCGGTTCCAGCAACCCCATTTTTATGCTGGATGAAATTGACAAGGTGGGAAACGATTTTCGGGGTGATCCCTCTTCGGCGCTGCTGGAAGTTCTGGACCCCGAACAGAACAGCAGTTTCAGCGACCACTACCTGGAGGTCAACTATGATCTTTCCAAAGTCATGTTCATTGCAACCGCCAATATGAACGACACGATTTTGCCGGCGCTCCGCGACCGGATGGAGATGCTGGAATTTTCCGGCTATATCGAAGAGGAAAAACTGAATATTGCCAAGAAATTTTTAATTCCGAAACAGGTCAAAGAGCACGGTTTGAGCAAGACCAGAATCGAGTTTAATGATGACGGGATTCGGAAAATTATTGCCCAATATACCCGGGAAGCCGGTGTCCGCAATCTGGAGCGTGAAATTGCCAATATCTGCCGGAAAATCGCCCGGGATGTCGCCGGTCGCAAGCGTAAAAAGGAATATGTAGTTAATGAGAAAGCGGTGGAAACATATCTGGGACCGCAGCGCTTCTTCGTCGATATAGCCGAGCGGGCTTCGAAACCCGGTGTGGCAATCGGACTCGCCTGGACGGCTGTCGGCGGCGATATTCTTTTTATTGAGGCGACGGGCATGAAGGGCAAAGGCAATCTGCATTTGACCGGGCAGTTGGGTGATGTGATGAAAGAATCCGCCGAGGCGGCACTCAGTTACATTCGCTCCAATGCCAAAGAGTTGGACATTAACGAGAAAATATTCAGTGAAACCGATATTCATGTTCATGTGCCCGCCGGCGCTGTTCCGAAAGACGGACCTTCGGCTGGTGTGACGATCCTGACGGCGATTTTTTCTCTGTTGAAAAAGAGAAAGGTCAAGGATAAACTGGCGATGACTGGCGAGATAACCCTGCGCGGCGCTGTACTGCCGGTCGGTGGTATTAAAGAGAAGGTTTTGGCGGCGCACCGGGCTGGATTGCGACGGGTCATTTTGCCGGGTCATAATCGCAAGGACCTGGTGGAAATTCCCAAGCAGATCCAAAAAGAGATGAAATTCGAGTTTGTTAAGGAGATGTCCGAGGTCCTGGAACTGGCGGTACGCAAATAAATCCGTTGATTTTTTCGAGAGTATGTGTAAATTTGCGGGCTTTTTGAGTGAATCTGAATCGTTCACTTCATTCCCGGGCGCTTAGCTCAGCTGGTTCAGAGCGCCTGCCTTACAAGCAGGAGGTCACAGGTTCGAATCCTGTAGCGCCCACACCCCTTATTAAAAATACAGATATCACCTGCTGAAATGGTATAACAGTCACAGGTTCGCCCCGCCGCTGGCGGGGTTATCCCCGCCCAGGGCGGGATTCAGTCCCGCAATTTGCGGGAAATCCTGTAGCGCCCACACCCCTTATTAAAAATACAGATATCACCTGCTGAAATGGTATAACAGTCACAGGTTCGCCCCGCCGCTGGCGGGGTTATCCCCGCCCAGGGCGGGATTCAGTCCCGCAATTTGCGGGAAATCCTGTAGCGCCCACACCCCTAACACCTCGATAGTCAGTAACATACAGTTTAACACCATCGCCCGCGGATGGTTGGGTAACACCCTGAGCGAAAACCGACATAAAATATAACGGCGGGACCCCAATGAAATAGCGATTGCATTTCTGATAGGATCAAATTAAATTTATTTGTGGCAAGGTTTAATATCCAATTATAATGTCAATATCTACACAACCATGGTTTCTTAACAAGGTGGGCACATGTTGAAACCAGAGTATTTGTGATGAAATTTCCGTATAAACAATTCATTTCGAAAAAACCCTTTGTGATCCTCTTTGTCATATTAAGTATTCTTATAGTAATCGGAGGCTGGATTACTTTTCGTCAAGCCGTCGATCGGGTTAGAATTGCCCGACACAACGAGCTGAAAGCAATCGCTAATTTTAAGACCGGACAAATTGCCAATTGGCTCGAGGAACGCAGGAGCGACGCCATGGCTTTGAGCCGGTCTCATCTGTTTTCCGAGGCAGTGAACGAGTGGCTAATATTTCGGGACGATCCACATTTACAGCGCCGGATTGTAGACAGGCTGACTGTTTTCAGGGAGCAGTACGATTATGCCGATATTGTACTGACAACTCCCCAAGGCGAAATACTACTTGCGCTTACCTCTCAGGATCAGTGTTTGGCGCCGATGACGGTCGCCCGGATTATCGCCGCATCGCAGAGCCAGGCAGTCACATTCACCGATTTTTACTACTGTGAAATGCATGATCGCATTCATCTTGATTTTATTGCTGATATCAGGAATCCTGCCGGTCAGTCGGTTGCGGCTCTGATTCTGCGCACTCTGCCCGAAGAATTTTTGTATCCCCTGATTGAGAGCTGGCCGCTGCCCAGTAAGACCGCCGAGACCCTACTGGTACGGCGAACGGTGGCAGGCGACAGCCTGGTTTTTCTGAACAATCTGCGTCATCAGCCCCATACGGCTCTGAACCGGCACCTTCCATTAACCGATCAAAAAAGCCCGGCAGTCCAAGCTGTGCTGGGGAAAGCCGGAATATTTTTAGATCAAGATTACCGTGGCGTGCCGGTGCTGACACATCTGGGAACCGTTCCGGGCACCGACTGGTTTATGGTTTCCAAGGTCGATCGCAGGGAAATTTATGCCGATTTTTACCGGAATTTGCGTCATTTCCTTTTGCTGATACTATTTCTTCTGATTGTGGTCAGCACCACCATTGTCTTGATCTATCATCGTCGTCAACGCGATATGTTTAGCGCCCTCTATGCCGATGAAAAAGAGCGGCATGCCATGGAAGAACAATTTCGCACCACCCTCTACAGCATCGGTGACGCCGTCATTGTGACAGACAAAAATGGTGTGGTAAAATACCTGAATCCGGTGGCTGAGAACCTGACCGGCTGGCGGGAGAAGGAAGCAAGAGGAAAATCCGTCCGGGAGATTTTTAAAATTATTAATGAAGAGAGCCGTCAGGAGGTGGAAAGTCCGGTTCAGAAAGTCATCCGTGAGGGTTCTGTCCAGGGACTGGCGAACCATACATTGCTGCTAACCCGGGATGGCAGAGAGATTCCCATCGCCGATAGTGGTGCGCCGATCAGGACGGAAGACGGCGAGATTCTGGGTGTGGTTCTGGTTTTCCGGGATCAGAGTGCCGAGCGCGCCGCCCAGAGGGCTTTGCGGGCGAGCGAGGAAAAATTCCGCACACTGATTGATCAGGCGGCTGAAATGGTCTTTTATCATGATCTGGAAGGACGAATTGTGGAAGCCAACCAGACGGTTATCAGGAGTCTGGGCTACAGCAAAGCAGAGTTGCAGGCGCTGAATATCATGGATATTGACCCGTCCGCAAGGGAGCGGGACGATATATCCAATCACTGGAAGGTGATGAAACCGGAAGATCCGGCGATTACATTTGAGGCTGTTCATCGTAGAAAGGACGGTTCCATCTACCCGGTAGAGGTGACGATTTCCAAAGTCATACTGCCGGAGGGTGAATTTATTCTGGGAATGGCGCGGGATATAGCGGAGCGCAGGCGCGCGGAAGCAGCCCTGAAAGCCAGTGAGATGCGTTTCCGCCTCCTGGCAGAAACGGCGCCGGTGGGGATTGTCATTGCGGATAAAGACGATAAAGTCGTTTTTGTCAGTAAAAAATTCACCGATATTTTCGGCTATACCATTGATGATATACCGACTATTGAAGAATGGTACCGGTGTGCTTATCCGGATGAATCGGTCCGCGACAAGATTCGCATGATGTGGGCTGCTGCCGTTGAAAAGGCGAAGCAGACCCAGACGGAGATTGAGCCGCTGGAATATGCGGTTGTCTGTAAGGATGGTGGTATCCGGCAGGTGGAATTTCGTATAACGGCGACCGCGGATTTGCAATTTGTTCTCTTTACCGATATTACCGAGCGTAAGCGTATTCGGGAAGCGCTGGAATTAGCCGTGCAAAGTGCCGGCGTGGGACTCTGGGAACAGGATTTACGCACCGGCGTAATCATCCGGAATGAAGAGTGGGCGAGAATGCTGGGCTACGAGTTAAGTGAGGTGGCTGCGAATATTGATTTTTTCTTTGATGCGATCCATCCCGATGATCTGCCACGGGTAAAAGAGACCATTGCCGCTCATGAAAACGGACAGACCGATTTTTTACGGGTAGAGCAGCGCATGCGCACCAAAAGCGGTGCCTGGAAGTGGATTCTGAATATGGGGCGGGTCGTCGAGCGGGATATCAATGGCAAGCCGGTCCGGGCAGCCGGTGTGCATCTGGACATCACGGAACATAAGCAGGCGGACGAAAAAATCAGGGAAAGCGAAGAGCGCTACCGCTTACTGATGGACAATAGTCTGGACGCCGTTCTGTTGACGATTCCCGATGGTAGAATCCTGTCGGCTAACCGGGCAGCCTGTGAAATGTTTCAAATGAGCGAAGCCGAATTGTGTACGGCGGGTAAAGACGGGATTGTAGACCTTCAGGACCCGCGTTTGCCGGTATTGTTGGAAAAACGAAGCCGTGATGGCAGCGCCAAAGGAGAATTGACCTATATCCGCAAGGACGGTTCGAAATTCGAGGCGGAGGTCTCTTCTTCAATTTTTTATAACAGCAAAGGTGAACCCCGCATCAGTATGATCATTCGGGATATCAGTGAACGCAAGCAGATGGAGGCAAATCTCAAAGCCAGTGAAGAGCAGCTGCGTCAGACCCAGAAGATGGAGGCGCTGGGACGGCTTGCCAGCGGCATTGCCCATGATTTTAACAATATTTTATCCATAGTTTTGGGGCACGCCACGCTGCTGAAAATGGGTCAGCGTACGCCTGAGAAAATCCAGCACAGCATCGCCACCATCGAAAGAGCCAGCCAGCGGGGCGCCGACCTTGTCAAACGCCTGCTGACCCTGGCGCGTAAGAGCGAGCCCGAGGCAAGACCGTTAAAACTGAGTGAGATTGTCGCCGATACGGTAAAATTGCTGCAAGAGACCTTTCCCAAGACGATCATCTTTGAAACCGATGTGGACCCCCGGCTGCCTCTGATCATGGCGGATGCCTCTCAGATTCAGCAGGTTCTCATGAATCTGAGTGTGAATGCCCGCGATGCCATGCCAAAGGGCGGGACGCTCAGTTTTTATGCCGATCGTGAAGCGGGTCAGCGGCTGCGTCAGCGTCATCCGGATGCCATTGCCGCAGAGTATGTTAAATTGTGTATCCGTGATACCGGTGTCGGTATGGACAAGACAACCACCGAGCGGATCTTCGAGCCTTTTTATACGACCAAGGAGCAGGGGCAGGGTACCGGTCTGGGACTGGCGACTGTGCATGGCATTATTCGGAATCATAACGGTTTTATCGAGGTGGAGAGTGCGCCGGCTGCCGGGGCGACGTTTCGGATCTATCTGCCGGTTCCGGTGACGCAGGATATTTTGGATGTCGCCGGTGCTGAAAACGACGCGGAGGCTCCCGGGATGACGGGCGGCAATGAGACAATTTTGCTGATTGAGGATGAAGAGAGCATTATTGAAATGCTGACCACTGTTTTCGGCTCCCAGGGTTATCAGGTTATTGTGGCGAAAGACGGTGTTTCCGGTATCGAAAAATACTCCCAGGCACCGTCGGAGATTGACCTGATTATCAGCGATATGGGGCTCCCGCGACTGACCGGAGATGAGGTTTTTTACCGCATTCGCAAGATCAATCCGGATGCCCGGGTGATCATAGCCAGCGGTTTTGTCGATCCCGGGCGCAAGTCGGAGCTCTACAAAGCCGGGCTGGCGCGTTTCATCCAGAAACCCTATTTTCCCATGGACATCCTGAAAGTGGTGCGGGAAATTCTGGACGAGTCGTCGGACGCATCAAAGGAAAAGTCTTGATATCCTTTTGCTAATCGCCTTTTGGGGTGTTTTTAAAGCAATAGTTCAACCCCTGCGGGGTTGTTTCTGATTCTTTTGAATTCCCATCTAGCGGGCTATTGTTTCCAGGGTACGCCGGTAGTAATTGCGCCAGTAATTATTCTGGTTTGCTTCGATCAGTTCGAGGGCTTTGGCAAAATAATCCATGCTTGTATCAAATCCAAGTTTCGCCTGACTGACTCCCAGTTCCATGAGAACATAAAAGTAATTCTCCAGACCCAGACTGCCCAGTTCGATCCCGTTTTTAAGAAGAGATTGATAAAGAACGACACTCTTCTGCTGCCACTGCGCGGCTTCAGCCGATTTATTTTTTTGCAATGCCAGATAGCGACCGATCAGCCGGTAGATTTCGGCTTCGGTGATAAAGGGAAAGATGTGCGGGGCTCGTTCGCCATAGTTGATCAGTCGGCGCTCCAGTAAATCGGTACCACCGAAAGCGCCGAGGATGGCTGATCGGATTGTGACAGATTCTTCCATGGAGCGAATCAGATTAATAATATTTTCGGCACAATCCTCGGTCAGGCTGGTTTCCTTTAGGATTTGGTAGGCTTCGGCGGAGGCTTGATTCGGTTCCAGATGTAAATGCTCTGCCAGAGCGTAAATGTTCCGGGCATAATAGAAACGGATACATGGGTTTGCAGGATTTTCAAGGTACAATTGACGGATATCGGCGCGACTTTTGTGATAGAGGGCGATGGCATCATAGTAATGCTGATTAATATGTGCGTTGTGCGCCGAATCAATTGTGGCTTTGATGAGTTCAAGAGTGCTTGGACCGGCGTTTTCGACGGCATAAACAGGCTCGGAATCGGTGTCAGTTAATATTCGATGAATCCATCCACTGACGGGAGCACCGTCGCCGATCTGAAACCAGTCTTCATGAATGTTGGTAACCGGGAACTCAATTCCGGCACTGATATGGTTTGTCACCGGGTAATCCAAACCCGGTCCGCTCCTGACGTTGCCGTTGGTGCGAATCCGGACGATCCGGTCAATCGCCTGTCCGGGCAATTCAATCTGAACCAACCTGTGATAAACCCAACCCCGCTGCCGGCTTTTGGTTTCGACCAAAAACCAATCGGCGAATTGGGCGATAGGTATTAATGCGGTTCCGGGTTCGACTTCGGTAATAATTGTGTATGCGGTTCCCGGTCCCGAACGAATATTGCTGGCGGTCAATACCTGGATAGTACCGTGGAGATTGGAAATTTCTTTGATGATTACATCATGCACCCATCCGAAAGAGGCATCCTCGGTGATTACGGCGTGCCAGGTGCCGGTTTGAAAAACCTGCTTCAGCAGTTGAGGCGGTTCTAGCTGGTTGATAATATCCGCAGCGGTAGTCGGTGTCACCCGCAGATTGCCCCGTTTGTACAACTGTAAATCGGGTAGCAGAGACTTACCTGCATCGGCAGCCAGCATTGTGACATTGACCCAGCCGTAATTGCCGTTTCCGCGCTGGACATGGATCCATTCCCTGGTCTGATTGGTTTGAATCACAATGTCTCCGCCGTACAACTGGTCAAGAATTGGGTAATTCCGCCCCGGTCCCTCCCGAAAATTAACCCTGTCTTTTACTACAACCCGGAGAGTTGCCGCCGGTGATACAACGTCGAACAGCAGCAGGATAACAGCCGCCCTAAGAGCATAGAGTGCTGTCATTATATGTCGTGGCGTTTTCCGGTCTGGTTTCATACGGCGTATTTCCCATGTAATAATAAAAAATAACAACTACTTATTCAACAAAATATTCCCTATGCCCGGTCAGGCACAGACAAACGGCTTGCAGTGACATTGGGATTTTCGCCGGTCGCTTGACGACAGATTATCTGATTTCGCAGGATAAGCTCAGGATTGACTTCCGGGTGCCGGAGATATTAACCGGCTAAGTAGCACCGAACCTGCTCAGCTAAGCGGCGACCCTCGGCGATGGCATCGACCACCAGCGAAGCACCCCGGACACAGTCACCTGCCGCAAAGACGCCCGGATTGGAGGTCATGGCGTTGGCGCCGGTGGAAATATTTCCCCGGGTATCGGTTTTCAGCTGCAAATGCTCGGCTAAGACCCCGTGTTCGGTGTGCAGAAAGCCCGCTGCCAGCAGCACCAGATCGGCGTCGAGACTGAATTCGGAGCCGGGAATTTCCCGGCAGCGCAGCTGGGGATTGCCCGACTCAATACTCCAGTCCAGTTTCACACATTGCAGGCGTTTGACATGCACACCGTCAACCAAATCGCTGACAAAGGCTTTTGTCCGGACACTCCAGAGCCGTTCACAACCCTCCTCATGGGATGACGAGTTGCGTAAAATATTAGGCCAGGTGGGCCAGGGGTTATCGGGTGGTCGTGCGGTTGGCGGTTTCGGAAGGACTTCCAATTGGGTGATCCGGCTGGCACCCTGCCGCCGGGCGGTTCCGACACAATCCGCGCCGGTATCGCCGCCACCGATGACCACCACCTGCTTATTTTTTACTGAAATCTCCCGCTGACCGGCAATCGATTCGCCGGCAATCCGGCGGTTCTGCTGGGTCAGAAAATCCATGGCAAAGTGAATCCCGTCCAGTCCCCGCCCCGGAATAGGAATATCCCGCGGGACGCCTGCCCCGGTGGTCAGTAGAATAGCATCAAAAATCTTTTTCAGATAGCGAGCCGAAATATCCACGCCGGCATCGACACCGGTTTCAAAGCGGACTCCCTCGGCTTCGAGCTGTTCCAGCCGCCGGTCAATCACCCATTTTTCCAATTTATAATCGGGGATACCGTAACGCAACAGCCCGCCGATGCGGTTGGATTTTTCAAAAACGGTGACAGTATGACCGTAGCGAGCCAACTCCTGAGCCGCGGTCAGCCCTGCCGGTCCGGAACCGATCACCGCCACCCGTTTGCCCGATTTTTGTGGTGCAATGACCGGCTGAATCCAGCCCGCCTGCCAGGCTTTCTCGACAATCTGCAATTCGATATGACGGATGGTAACCGGCCTATCGTTGATGGACAGGGTACAGGCGGCTTCACAGGGCGCCGGACAGATGCGTCCGGTGATTTCCGGAAAATTGTTGGTTGTCTGCAGTAGTAAATAGGCACGCCGCCATTTTTCCCGGTAAACCATATCGTTCCAGTCAGGTATCCGGTTGTTCAAAGGACAACCGAACGTATGACAGCTGGGAACGCCGCAATCCATGCAGCGGGCTGCCTGTTGCTGTAATTCGGTCTGATTCAGCGGGATTTCAAATTCTTTAAAATCCTGCACGCGCCGGGCGACACTTTTTTTACCGGGGTCTGTTCGCTTGTATTCGAGAAAGCCGGTCGGTTTCGCCATTGATCTATTCTCCTCTAATCATTAATAAACCTCTTCCGTGGCGGAGACCGTCTCTTCGGAGGGGTGCTCCTGCAACCGCATGCGTTCCAGAACCAGCTGATAATCAATCGGCATGACTTTGACAAAGAGGGGAAATTGCGCATCCCAGTTTTCGAGGATCATTTTCCCCTGCCGGCTGTCGGTATATCTGACATGATTATTCAGCATGTTGTACAGAATTTTCTGATCGCTTTTGCTCCAGACGCTTTCCAGATTGACCATATCCAGGTTGCACAGGGTATCGAACATCTCCGTGCGATCATAGACATAGGCAATTCCGCCACTCATTCCGGCGGCGAAATTTTTCCCTGTCTGACCGATGATCACAGCGGTTCCCCCCGTCATGTATTCGCAGCCGTGATCGCCAATCCCTTCCACCACGGCAGAGGCGCCACTGTTCCGCACGCAAAAGCGTTCTCCGGCAATGCCGTTAATGTAAATCTCTCCGCCGGTAGCGCCGTAGAGGACGACATTGCCGCAGATGATATTTTCCTGTGCCGGAAAGGTTGCTCCCGCCGGTGGTGTGACAATGATGCGTCCGCCGGACATCCCTTTGCCGAGATAATCGTTGGCATCCCCATGGACATGAATGGTGATTCCGGGACAGAGAAAAGCGCCCAGGCTCTGTCCCGCAGAACCCTTCAGGTTGATCCGAATAGTATGGTCAGGGAGTCCGCCGGCTCCGTATTTTTTCACGATCTCGCCGCTGAGGCGGGTACCGACAGTGCGGTGGATATTTCGTACCGGTAAATCGATCTTCACCGGTTTTTTACTGTCCAGTGCCGGTTGGGATGCTGTCATAATTCGGGTTTCTAGATCGCTGTTTTCGAAGATTTTCGGTTGACGGGTACATCTCAGGATGGCTTGTTTGCTCCGATTTTTGGGATATAAAATATTGCTGAAATCCAGCTTTTGTGCCTTGTGGCATTCAGTTGCGGGTTTCAGGTCCAGAAGTTCGCTGTGACCAACCATATCATCTAGGGTTTTAAAACCCAGCATTGCCATATATTCCCGCAGCTCCTGTGCGATAAAGCGCAGAAAACGTTCCACATATTCGGGCTTTCCTGAGAAGCGGGCGCGCAGGGCGGGATTCTGAGTGCCGATGCCCACGGGACAGGTGTTCAGGTGGCATTTGCGCATCATGACGCACCCCAGCGTAATCAGGAGGGATGTACCGAACCCGAATTCTTCGGCACCCAAAAGAGCGGCGATTGCCAGATCGCGTCCGGTTTTTAACTGTCCGTCCACCTGGACCCGAATCCGGTCGCGCAGCCGATTGGCTGTCAGCACCTGTTGGACTTCTGCCAGCCCCAGTTCCCAGGGGAGTCCGGCATGTTTGATGGCGGTTAAGGGTGAAGCACCGGTGCCGCCGTCCTGCCCGCAGATCAGCACTGTATCGGCTTTGCCTTTTGCCACTCCGGCAGCGATCGTTCCGACACCTGCTTCTGAGACCAGTTTGACCGATATCCGGGCGGTGGGATTGATGGTTTTCAGATCGTAGATCAGCTGCGCCAGGTCTTCGATGGAGTAGATATCGTGATGGGGCGGTGGTGATATCAGTGTTACACCTGGAATTGTGTGCCGGACGGCGGCGATTTCCAGACTGACCTTGTGACCCGGCAGCTGACCACCTTCACCTGGTTTTGCCCCCTGAGCCGTTTTGATCTGAATTTCATCGGCATGGATCAGATATTCCGTGGTCACACCGAAGCGTCCCGAGGCAATCTGTCTGATCCGGGAGCGTAAACTGTCGCCGTTATCCTGCAGTTTGGAGCGAACCGGGTCCTCGCCGCCTTCGCCGGAGTTGCTTCGGGCGCCCAGCCGGTTCATGGCAATGGCAATAGTCTCATGCGCCTCTCTGCTGATGGAGCCGAAGGACATCGCCGCCGAGACAAAGCGTTTGACGATGTTTTCCACCGGTTCGACTTCGTGAAGGGGTATGGGTTGGCTCGGCTTGAATGTCAGCAGACTGCGCAATGTCCGGTGATCCGCGGATTTTTGATCGATTAAAGTTGTATATTCCTTAAAAACCGAATAGCTGTCTACCCGGGTAGCATGTTGCAGTTTGTAGATGGTTTCCGTATTCCAGAAATGCTTTTCACCATCGGTGCGCAGCCGATAATTACCACCGCTTTCTAAAAGAGGTGCGACTTCACCGTTTTCCGGAAAACCTTTGATATGCAGTTCCAGGCGTTCTTTGGCGATATCATTTAAACCGATGCCGCCGATGCGACTCGGTGTTCCGGTAAAATAGGTATCGACGACGCTCCGATCCAGTCCGAGGGCTTCGAAAATCTGGGATCCGAAGAAGCTGTGCACGGTGGAAATTCCCATCCGGCTGAAGGTTTTCAACAAACCCTTCTTTACGGCGGTGATGTAAGCGTCCTGCGCCTCCACGGCGGAAATTTCCCGTTCCAGCAGCTTTGATTCCGCCAAATCCCGGACGGTATAAAGCGCCAGATAGGGGCAGACTGCGTCCACGCCGTAGCCGATTAATAAGGCAAAATGGAAGACTTCCCGAACCTCCGCCGTTTCGACAATAATGCCCACGGAATTACGCAGCCCTTTGCGGATGAGATGATGATGCAGCCCGGCGGCTGCCAGCAGAGACGGAATGGCTGCCTGATCTTTGGCAATCTGTCTGTCAGTCAGAATCAGAAGAGAGGCACCGTCTTTAATTGCCATTTCGGCTTGCCGGAAGAGAAATTCCAGGGCTTCTTCCAAAGGCTGAGTTACCGTAAACAGCATATTCAGCTCGGCGGATTTCAGGTCCATCTGCTCGGCTTCACGCATGCGCAGCATATCCCGAATCGTCAGGATGGGATGTGCCAGTTTCAGACCGCGGTATTGATCGGGAGTCTCTTCCAGCAGGTTGCTCTCCCGACCCAGAAAACTCTCCAGCGACATGACCAGCTCTTCCCGGAGCGGATCAATCGGCGGATTGGTAACCTGAGCAAAACGCTGTTTGAAATAATTGAACAGCAGTTGGGGCTTGGAGGAAAGCACCGCCAAGGGAGTATCATTGCCCATGGAACCAATGGCTTCCTGTCCCCGGGAAGCCATCGGATTGATGATCATTAATAACTCCTCGTCGGTATACCCAAAGGAGTGCTGGAGGCGGAGCAGCTCCTGTTTCTCGATGCGGGGAGTGTGAGAGGGTGCAAAGAGCCCGCGCAGCTCGATCCGCTTGTCCCGAATCCAGCGGCGATAGGGTTTCTGGCGGGAAATCTTTGCCTTGATCTCATTGTCGGGAATGACCCGATTTTGCTGCAGATCAACGAGGAACATTTTACCCGGTTGCAGACGTCCGCGGCTGCGGATGTCTCCGCCCCGGAAATCCAGCACCCCCGATTCCGACGCCATGACGATGCAGCCGTTTTTGGTAATTGTATAACGGCTGGGGCGCAGACCGTTGCGGTCCAGGGTGCCGCCGATATAGCGTCCGTCGGTGAATACCAGTGACGCCGGACCGTCCCAGGGCTCCATGATTGAGGAATGGAATTCGTAAAAGGCGCGTTTGTCTTCACTCATCTGGATTCGCGGACCGTAGGCTTCCGGGACCATCATCATCATGGCATGTGGCAGGGAGCGCCCCGCCAGTACCAGCAGTTCCAGAACATTGTCGAAAATAGCCGAATCGCTGCCGCTTTCTAGGATAATCGGTTTGAGTTTTTCGATATCTTCACCGAAAACGGGGGATTTCAGAAACGCCTCGCGGGCTTTCATCCGAAAGATATTGCCCTGGAGTGTATTAATTTCGCCGTTATGGGCGATATACCGGAAGGGCTGAGCCAGATTCCAACCGGGCAGGGTATTGGTGCTGAAGCGCTGATGAAGGAGTGTAAAGGCGCTTTTCAGAGTGGGCTGGCACAGATCGGGATAGTATTGCGGTAACTGGGTACCGGTTAGTAAACCTTTGTAGACGATGATACGACTGGACATAGAGGAGATGTAGAATTGTGTGGTGTCGGTTTTCCAGGCGGCAGCGGCTTTTTCCACGCTGCGGCGGATGACGTACAGCTTCTGTTCGAAGCGGTTTTGAGCAATGGAGCCCCGGGCGATAAACAGCTGATTAATGACGGGTTCGGTGGATTTTGCCAGGGCGCCGAGTCCGGAACGATCAGTGGGCACCTGACGCCAGCCCAGCATCTCGCACCCTTCGGATTCCACAGTCCTTTCGATCAGCTTCCGGCAGCGTTCGGCGAGTTGTCGGCGGGTCGGTAAAAAGACCATTGCCACGGAGTATTCGCCCGGAGCTGGGAGCTTTATTTCCGAGCAGTTGAGCCTGAAGAATTCGTCGGGAATCTGGATCAGCAGACCGGCGCCGTCACCGGTGGCTTTATCGCCGCCCACTGCACCGCGGTGTTCCAGGTTGGTCAGGATCATGATACCGTCGGAGATCAGCCGGTGCTTGGGAATTCCATCGAGATCGGCGACGAAGCCGATACCGCAGCTGTCATGTTCATGACGGGGATCGTACAGCCCCTGTTTTGGAAGCGAGCCATCGGCGAATCGTCTGAATGGTATGTTTCGAATCATTGCCCATCCTTTATAGTTCTCAGTATTAAATTGATTTATGTGAAGAAATGATTGGTTTCTTCTGAATACGGCAAAAGTTAAGATATGTTTTCTTTTTTTCAAATAATATCTATGTATTTGGGCAATATTTCGTCGGATAATAAATTATATGACCATATATTAAAAAAATATTAAGAATATTTAGTATAAACTTAAATTATTTATTCCGCTCTCTTGGGGGAATTACCGGTAATTGTTAAGAATTGGAATCGGTGATTAGACTGGTCCCGATTGTTGTTTACCGGACTGGCTTAAGCAAGGAGGTCTACTATTTGCCGGTCGGTTTTGACAGTGAGTTCCGGAAGGTTCGTTCGGGAATCGCGCGATCCTGTTGATCGATGAAGAGATTGGGTCCCCGGGATTGCTTCCGGATTTCGAATTCGTCGTAGAGTTCGCCGGTGACAGTATAGGATTGATAGTGCAGGACATCCTTATCAATCCTGATAATCTGATAGAGCTGGGTGTTTTCGCCGGCGCGGTCCATCCAGCGGTCTTGATTGGCATGATAAAATTTCGGTCCGCTGACCGAGACCACATAAACCGGTCCGGTATAGGGGGCTTTGATTTTGGTTTTGGGGTCGACATTATGCCCGCGGGCATAGGCGTGGTCGTGTCCCATCAGGACAAGATCCACATGGTATTGATCGAAGAGCGGTTTCCAGTTTTCGCGAATCTCTTTGTGGTCGCGATTGTTGGTGGCAGCGTAAATAGTTTGGTGAAAGGCGGCGACGGTCCAACGGTTGGGATTGTTTTTTAACACGGATTTCAGCCAGACTGCCTGTTCTCCGATTTTTTCGTTGCCATTCAGGATGATGAAGCGAACGCCCTGGTAGTCGCAAAAGTAGTTACTTTCAGGGAGTGTCGGTATCCCGTTTTCCGGGAGGGTAAAATTGGCAAACCAGAAGTCGGTCAGATAGCGGTCCCGTCCAGGTCCGTGGTAGTATTCATGGTTGCCGGAGACTGGTACGTTGGGGATCATAGCGTTGATCCAGCCGGCGGCGGTGTGCCATTCGCTCCATTCGGTGTACGAGTCACCACTGGCGACGATATCGCCACCGTGAATGATCAGGCGGCTTTCCGGTGCAGCGCTGTAAGCGGCGCGGATGGCTCGTGACCAGAGTGAAAGGATAGCGTTTTGACCATCTCCGAGATAGAGAAATGTAAAGGGCTCGTTTGCCTCACCGGCGGTCCGGAATTGGAGCCATTCACTCCAGGTGTCCGCAGTACCGACACGATAGGCATAGAGGGTATTTGGTTTCAGATTTTCAAAAACAACTGAATGATAATGAGCGGCATAATCTCCATCCTTCAGCAATTCGGTTTTGGCGGGGGTGCTTTCGGTGTAGAAGATGTAGTTGAAGGAGGCATCGGCGACAGCGATTTCTGCGCAGGCTTCCGAAACCGACGTATCGGTCCGCCAGGTTACCGCCATTGAGTGGGCGGGATCGGTGGTACAGTTTAAAATAATATGGTCAGGAATGGGTGTGGGGAGCGGGTTTATAGCGGCATCGGTCCAGTCGGCGGCACGAATATATCCGCTGCTTGCCAGAAGTATGAAAAATACGGTTTTTACGGTGTTTACTTTCATGGAAATCCTCTTTTTGAATGAAAACGGACAGCGCACCATAAAATTTAACAATATGGAGCAATGATAAAAGCGGATTTACAGGACCGCATTACATGACGAAAACCACTGCTGCCAAAACCGTTGTCCAGAGTCCGTTTTTGTTGCCCTGGGCGGATTGAGTAATCTGACTGGTGCGGATGATCATTCCGCTGGAACGGTAAATCTGCTTGCGTTCATCCCAAGCCTGTTCCGGATCGAATTTGACGCCCCGGGTCGTCGCCAGCATGGTGGCTGCCAGATCCTCGGCATAATCACCGGCGACCTCATCGGTCTGTCCGTAAGAGTGGTGTTCCGACACATAACCGTGGGCATCGGCGTCGGCAGGAATGGCAATACCCACCGATGCGGCGATCAGGCGGTTGGGTTCGTTGGTTGAATTTTTTGACATGACGACATAGGTAATCTGCCCCGGTTTCAGGGTTTCCTCACCTTTTTTTCTGGAAATCTTCTTACATCCGGGCGGCAGGATACTGGATACGGTGACCAGATTGCAATGCTGAATGCCGGCATTGCGCAGCGCCAGTTCGAAGGATTGCAGATAGTCCTTATGCCGCCCCTGACCTTTGGTGAGAAAATAGTACTTTGGAATCATTGGTTCTCCTTTTGTTTAATCTATTCCTTTTTGCCATTGATTGATTTCTGTTTTGGAGGATCTTTTCACAGTTTGGCAGTTTTTTTACTCAGCGTGATTTTTTCATTTCAATGCGGCGTACGAATTCACTCATAATGATCTCATATAGCTGGGCACCCAGCTGTTTATCCTCGACCCCGGCGTCAATATTGGGATTGTCATTAATCTCGATGACGTAGGGTTTATTACCGACCATTTTCAGGTCTACGCCATAAAGTCCGTTGCCGATCAAGCCGGCGGCTTTTTGGGCAAGATTAATGATGGCAGCGGGTACCTCTGCGATGGTAAAGCTTTCGAATTTTCCTTCGCTGAAGCGTCCGGAAGAGGTGTGCCGGACGATCTGCCAGTGTTTTCTTGACATAAAATATTAACAGGCAAACAGCGGTTGGCGGTTGAAAATCCCGATGCGCCAATCGTATTCAGTATACATGTATTCCTGGGCTAAGATCAGGTCGGAATCATCGAACAGTTTGGCGGAAATTTCCAGGAACTCTGTCCGATTGTTTGCTTTGAAAACCCCTCTTGAAAAGGAGCTGTCGGGAATCTTCAGAATCGCCGGATAGCTGATCCGGTTCTCCAGGTAGTTCATGTAATGTAAATCGTCTTCTTTGAGAATGATCGTTCGAGGCGTCGGGATATTATTGGCGGTCAACAGCTCCGCCAGGTAGACTTTGTTGGTGCATTTGACAATTGATTCGGGGTCGTCGATTACGACCATCCCTTCTGCTTCCGCGCGTTTGGCGAAGAGATAGGTGTGGTGATTGATCTGGGTGGTTTCACGGATGAAGAGGGCGTCGTACTCCAGAAGCGATGAGTAGTCTTTTTTTTCAATTAATTCGACACTTAGCCCGGCTTTTTTACCGGCGGCAATGAATTTTTTCAGCGCCCGCCGGTTGGAAGGGGGAAGTTGTTCCCGGGGATTGTACAGGATTGCCAGGTCGAAGCGGGAGGGCTTCGGCGCCCGGGGGTCTTGCCAGCGTTTCTGGGAGTATTGATAGAAGGAATCGATGAAAAAGGGATGCTTCTCCCGGGGTAAATTATTGATCGTCAGCGCCTTAATGCTGGCGATTTGCCAGCGACCGTGATATTTGAGTTCGACTTTCAGCAGAGGGCAGCGGAAGAGATCGAAAATCTGTCTCGCCAGTTCAGCGAACTCGTTCTGCTGGCACAATCCGAAGAAGATATCGAACTCGATTTCGGTGGTGCCGTTGGCATTTTTTTTCAGAATCCGCTGAACCAGATCATCCAAGTCTTCGACATTAATACTGTAAATGGATTTGCGGCTGAGCTCCGTCATGGTGCGCACCCGGGGAATCGCCCGCTGGCGACGTGCCGTCGCAAGAAGAGAGCAGTAGTAGCCCATGCTGAGGTATTGATAGCTGTGGCAGAGGTTGATGATGTGGGCATTTTTCAGGGTGAAATAGTCGGGTTGGCTGATATAGTCTTTGGCGGTCACGACGATGGTGTCGGGAAAGTTTTTCGGCCAGTCGTTGGGATTTTCAACAATAACGATTTGGACGGACATGGTGAATGCATCTTTTGGTTGTTGACATTTTACTTTTCCGAAGCAAGTCTCTTTTCAAATCTAATTGCCTCCATATGGTCTTCGTAATAATCATTCAGGATACCGATCTCTTTATAGCCGTTTTTTATGTACATTTGAATGGCTTTATGATTGTCGCGCCGGACTTCCAGACGCAGCGCAATGCACTCGTTCCGGACAGCGTCCTCCTCGGCTGCTTTGAGGAGGTGCTGACCGATGCCCTGACCACGGTACTCTGCACCGACCACAATGGAATAGAGGCGAGCGATGGAAGTGGCTGAATTGTAGAGAATAATGGCATAGCCCCGAATATGCTGATTGTCGGCGTCGACGAGGGTTGTTGCGTTGGCTTTGGTGAGCAGATATCGGAAGTTTTGGCGACTTAGTTGATCGCTCTCGAAACTGTGGTTTTCCAGTTGGATCAGAGGGTCCAGATCGGTCAGAGTCGCGGTGCGGATCATGTGGACAGGGGGTCTCTTGAAGAGTTGGCGGGAAAAATTTCCGCAACGGTTTTTTCAATCAGAGATTCATCGGGTATAAAGGGCAGGGTTATATGACCATCGGAAGGATGTTTTTGATTCCAGTCGGCAGCTGTCTGAAGGGCGTTGGGATTGCGCGCCCAGCTACGCCGGGCGATGCCACCCATGACATCCCAGGATAGCCCCTTGCGGATGACATCGTCGGCGTGTTCGGAGCCGTCGAGCAGAATAGCGTTGCCACCGTTGCTGGCGCGACCGATGCCGACGCCGCCGCCGTTGGAGAGAACCACCAGCGTCATTCCACGGGCGATATTTCCGCCGAAGCACTGTACAGACATATCGGCGGTCGTCCGGCTGCCGTCGTAGATGTTGGCGGTTTCCCGGTAAGGGGAGTCGGTTCCCGCGACATCGTGGTGATCACGACCGAGGAGGACGGGACCGATCTCGCCGTCTCGGATCATTTGATTGAACTTTAAGGCAATGCGAATGCGCCCCTCCTCATCGGAGTAGAGAATCCGGCATTTGGTGCCCACCACCAGCCGGTTCTGTTCAGCGGTTTCGATCCAGTGATAGTTATCCCGGTGTAGTGAGCTACGGGTCGGATCGATACAGCTCAGCGCAGCCTGATCGGTTTTGTGTAAATCTTCGTCTTTGCGACTCAGGCAGACCCAGCGGAAGGGACCAAAACCCCGGTCGAAGCAGATAGGTCCCATAATATCCTCCACATAGGAAGACCAGATAAAGCCTTCGTCGGGATTCACACCGTTTCGGGCGATCTCTTTCACCCCGGCGTTGTAAATCGAAGCCATGAAGCTGTTGCCGTAATCCCAGAAGTGGGCGCCATTAGCGGTGAGTCTTTTGATGACCTGATAATGACGTTTCAGAGAGTTGTCCACGAGAGTTTTGAATTGCCGGGGATCGGATTGAATCAGCTCCCGACCTTCTTCGAAACGGATCCCGGCTGGCGTGTAGCCGCCCTCGTAGACGGCGTGGCAGGAGGTCTGGTCGGAGAGCAATTCCACGGCGATCTTTTTTTCATCGAGGTACTCAAGCAGGTCAACGATATTGCCGTAAAAGGCGATGGAGACTGCCTCTCCGGAGTTTTTCGCTTCCCACATCCAGGTGGCGATTTGATTCAGATCGGCGGATACTTTACTGACCCAGCCCTGTTCGTAGCGGGTTTTGATCCGGCTGTAATCTACTTCGGCGATGACACCGACTCCGCCGGCGATTTCCACCGCCTTTGCCTGAGCGCCGGACATTCCGCCCAGTCCGGAGCTGACGAAGCAGATGCCCCGCAGGTCCTGGTTGTCGGGAATGTTGAGATACTTTCGTCCGGCGTTTAAAAGGGTTATATAGGTTCCGTGGACAATGCCTTGGGGACCGATGTACATCCAGCCGCCGGCGGTCATCTGACCGTAATTGGAGACGCCCATCGCCGCCAGTTTCTTAAAATGTTCGGGGTTGTCCCATTCCCCCACGATTAGTCCGTTGGTAGAGATGACCCGGGGTGCCTGCGGGCTTGAGGGAAACAGACCGACCGGATGTCCGGAGCTGACGACCAAGGTCTGCTTTTCGGTCATGGTTTCGAGGTACTGTTTGATCAGGCGGTACTGCATCCAGTTCTGGCAGACCTGACCGGTTTCCCCATAGGTAACCAATTCGTAGGGGTAGAGGGCGACTTCAAAATCGAGATTGTTATCGATATTGACCTGCAGCGCCCGGGCGGCTAAAATTCCCCGGTACTGATCCACCGGTTTTCCCCAGATACGCCCTTGCGGGCGATAGCGGTAGCCGTATATGCGCCCCATTGTTTTTAATTCCTGCAGAAATTCGGGTGCCAGTTCCCGGTGTAGTTCGTTGGGAATATAGCGCAGGGCATTTTTCAGGGCGATGACGGTTTCGCTGCGGCTGAGATGGAAACCGCGGCTGGGTGCCCGGCGAATGCCTTTCTGAAAGGTTGCCGGAGGAGGTAATTCCGCCGGCAGTTTTATGGTCATGGCGGTGGCGGAGGAATCACGGTTCATCGAATACGCCTCTTTTTAAAATTGTATAATGGATGAGTGATCATTTGGTCAATCTGTCCTGAACACGGCTCTGGATCGTACCGTTTTCTATATACTGGTAGAAATTTTTACCGGGGCAGAGGGTTTCGGTATAGTCTTTGTGACCTTTGATGTCGTAGAGCGGAACGTGAAACTGCTCTGCCAGAAAGGCGGTCAGTTCGATAATCGCCTGCAGCTGTTCCTGATTGACGGTGGCGTTTTCGTAATTTCCCATCAAACAGATAAGGGCGTGACCGGCGGGATCGTAATCGGTGTTGGTGGCGCCGGGATAGTTAATGGGGCGTGCCTCGTAGATAACGCCGCCAGGGTCAATCATAAAGTGATAGGGGATGTCGATCCAGTCTTTTTCAGATCTGCTCCACTGCTGCAATTCGCGCAGATGTTTGACAGGGTCTTTACCGGGTGGGTAATCCACGCCGCCGTGATGGAGGGTGATTTTACTGATTTCGTGGGTCGGGAGCGTCCGTTTCAGGGGTTGCCAGCCCCAGTCTGCTCTCCTGATAACCTGCAGAGTCGGGGGATAGTCCAGTTCCAGAACAGCGATCCCGGTCTTAATCGGTGTCGTACAGCTACAGGAGAGGATCAAACCGAACAGAAAAGGGTACAACCGCTTGTACATAGACATTCCTCACTATAATCGGAATAAAGTTACTCAATTCAGAACACCGTTTCAACTTAAAGATTCGGGATAATCTTGATTGATCCGCAGGAAAGTATTAGTTTAGTCAGGTTGTTCAGGAGTTCTACTATGACAAAGCCATTGATCGTCAGAAATATCGGAGAACTGGTTCGCTACAATTCGGTGTCCGAATCCATGGAGGTTCTGCATGATGTTGAGATGATTGTAGAGGATGGACTGGTTCGGGAAATCGGGACCGACCTCTATTCGGCAGAATTTGATGTGGCGGATGCCGCTGGTTTGCTGGTCACGCCCGGATTCGTGGATTCCCATACTCATCCGGTCTTTTTTGATACGCGGGAAATGGAATTTGAAATGCGTATTATGGGGAAATCCTATCTGGAGATTGCGGCAGCCGGGGGCGGTATCAGGTCCAGCGTGCGCAGTCTGCGCTCGGCGGATGCCGGGGATTTGAAAAACAGGGTGCGGCGCAGGCTGGATGATTTTCTGCAGTTTGGTACGACGACGATTGAAGCCAAAAGCGGGTACGGACTGACCCCTGAAAGCGAGTTGATGTCGCTGCAACTGCTCAAGGAGCTCGCCACCGATCATCCGCTGGATATTCTGCGTACCTTTTTAGGGGCGCATGAGTATCCCGATGAATACCGCGATGATCATGAGGGTTACCTTGATGTAATAATCAATAAAATGTTGCCCCAGGTTGCCCGTGAAGGGTTGGCGGAATTCTGTGACGTTTTTTGTGAAGAGGGTGTGTTTTCCGTAGATGAATCCCGACGGGTCCTGGAGGCGGCGAAATTTCTGGGTCTGGGAATTCGCCTGCATGCCGAAGAATTCAAACCCATTGGCGGGGTTCAGCTGGCGGTCAGGCTGGGTGCGCTATCCGCCGATCATTTGACTGCGATCAGTGAGGAAGGTATTGAGGTGCTAGCGCAGGGTAACATTGTGCCGGTGCTGCTGCCCGCGACGACCTTTTTCCTCGGTTCTGACCGCTATGCTCCGGGACGGAAAATGTGGGATCGGGGATTGCCGGTGGCGATTGCGACGGATTTTAATCCGGGCAGCTCCATGACTCAGTCCATGCCGCTGGTCGTTGCGCTGGCGTGTCTGAAACTACATCTGACGCCCCTGGAAGCGCTTCAGGCGGCGACCCACAATGCCGCCCGGGCACTGGCGCTGTCGCAGCAAACCGGCAGTCTGGAAGCGGGCAAGCTGGCGGATTTTGTGATCTGGCGGTTTCAGCACTATCAGGGAATACCGTATTTCCTGGGGTATCCCTCGATCCGGTCGGTTTGGAAGCGGGGAAAGAGAGTCTGGACAGCAAGCCGATCTGCCGGAGCGTTGCAGTGATTTCCATAAAAAACATTTGACAAAGTTGCGATAAAACGCTAAAATCTGCTACGAATTATACAGGGGAACTATACACAAGGAGGTTACATTTTGGGAAATATGAAGCGTGTCTCTTTACTGCTCATGGTGTTGATTGTCTCTCCCGGTTTTACGTTGAATGTCTTTGCGAATTCCCGGTTTTACTCGTCGGTCCAGCAGATTTGTACCGCCTATCAGGTCCCGGTTGAATATGAGCGGATGAACATGACTACCCACACAGATGGGCAAAAAGAGTTTACCATGACGGTCAAGAGTGCCCGAAATCAATTTGACCGGGTGTTAACGATTGGGTTTTATGCCATCGGAAAGGCGATGGTGTATCATAAAGAATCCGTCGAGAAAGTGACAATCGTGGTGAATGTAGAATATAAAGGCATGGAAAATATTGTAGCCACCGCCGAGCGGGAGGATATCGTAAAATTTGCAAATGGCGAAATTAGTTCGACGGAATTTGTACGCAGGATAAAATTTGCATAGGATTGAACATAACAATTAAGGAGGAATTTCATGGATCCTTTTTCATGGTCGTATACGTTAATGATGTATCTTAGAGGAATCGGCTGGGCGATCGTTGCGGCGCTGGGATTTTCCTTTGGCGTCGGTCTGGCGATTAAGGTTTTCGACTGGCTGTCCACCTCGATTGATGAGTGGGAGGAGATTAAAAAAGGCAATATCGGTGTTGCTTTGATCGTCATCTCGCTTATTTTGATGGTGGGCTTGCTGGTACACAAGGTCATTTGACGATTTACATACGATGATACTGATTTGCGGGAAGTCCCGGGCTTCGGGATTTCCCGTTTTAATAAACTCAAGGCAGGAAATTTTCAGATGGATTCGGGGGTTGATTCGGAGTCAAAAATAGTGTATATTCAAATTGTTAAACAGGATTGAAGCCATGGAAGAGAAGAGAGATCAACAGGATAGCAACATCACCCGCCGGAATTTTCTGAAAAAGTTGACAATGACCACGGTGTTTACCGTACCCACGATTCAGAGTTTCAAATTGATGGCGCAGGAGCCTCAACCGTGGACTGCTCATGGTCACGGTCATCAACATCCACCACCTCCGCCCCCGCCGCACGGTTGGTAGAGCCGGGTGCCGGCGAGTTCAATTAGAGCGAACCCCTCTCAGCGTTGGCGAGAGGGGTTTTCATTCATAAAAGGATTACGGATTATTTGGAGGTCAGCCGCCGGATTTTTGCCAGTTTGGCTTCGAATTCGGTTTTGTGAATACCGGTGAGGTGATGGTCCCTGCCCTGTATTTTGCGATTAAGTGCCTCCAGCTCAACGCCTGAAAATGTAACTGCGTTCAGAACATGTTTTTCAAAGGCTTCATAAGCGAGCGGAGCGACAGCCCGGGTTATGGTTGCCATTGTGTTGGCGTATTGCCGGATTTCCCATTGGGCGTGATAATCCATCCGAAGTTTCAGAAAGTGGAAGAGGTTGCTGAGATCGATCTGCCAGTACCACTGGGTGTAGAGCGACAGCGGCAGGTTGATTCGCGCCAGCTCCCGGGCAATGTCACTATCGATCATTTTCCGATAATCCTCATATGCGAGATTCTGACCGCTTACCAGGATATCGAGGACTCTGGCTTTCAACTCATCGGGAACCTCTTCCGCTTCCCGTCCCTGGCGATTGGCTTTGCTCTGGAATTGAATCTGCTCTTTTTCAGGAACATAAAATTCATCTTCCATGACGCTGTAGCGACCGGAGATTTCGTTCAGTCGGGCGGTGCGATGGCGAATCCATTGGCGAGCAACAAAAATTGGCATTTTGCAGTGGAAGGTCAGTACAACCTGCTCAAAGGGCGAGGTATGTTCGTGACTGATCAGATATTCAATCAGAGCTTTGTCCTGCCGCACGGTTTTTGTTCCCGAACCATAAGAAACCCGAGCCGCTTGCACGATGCGCTCGTCACCGCCGAGATAATCCACCAGCCGGACGAATCCTTTATCTAAAACCTTGAACTCCTTATCCAAGATTGCCTCTGCCTGCGGAACAATTATATGTGCCATGTGTTATACTCCCGGATATTTGACCTGCCCTAAATCTACGGATTTTTACCGTTTGAAAGTAGGTTGTTTTTTGGATTATTCTGGAAAGAAGCATAGATTTTACTCCCGATGAAAAAACCTTTTTCCGTCATCGTTGCTCTGATTGTGTGGCTGTCTCTGTATGGTCAGGCGGACCCTGACTGGGTCAACCGCGAAATTCAGATGAAACAGAGAACCCTGCGCCTTCAGAGAGAGCTGGAGAAGACGGTTCCCGATCCTGAACAGGATTCTTATGATGTGGGCTTTTACGGGATCGATCTGAATATCGATATTCCCGGGGAAACCATTTCCGGGCGGGTGACCGTCAGGGGCAAAGCCTCAAGGGACGATTTGACGGAAGTGGTCCTTGACCTGCTATCCCCCTTACGCGTTGACAGCGTCTGGGGTGACGCAGCGGGTTTTCATCACGGTGATAATAAATTGAGAGTACAGTTGAAAACCGCCGTTGACAGCGGCGGTGTTTTCGACTTTGGGATCGCCTACGGCGGCAGTCCGGTTGCCGGCGGTCTGAAAGGTTTTACCTTTGCCTATCATAACAGCATTCCCGTTGTCTCGACCCTGAGTCAGCCCTATTTTGCCCGGGGCTGGTTTCCCTGCAAAGACATTCCCGGCGACAAGGCGGATTCTGCGGATATTCGCCTGACCGTCCCTGACAGTCTGACGGCAGTCTCCAACGGTGTCTTGGTGGATATTACAAATAATTCTGATGGTACGCAGACTTTTTTCTGGCAGGAGCGCTACCCGATCGCCAGTTATTTGATCTCGCTGGCGGTGACAAATTACAAGCGCATCGATCAGGTCTATATAACCTTGGATGGTGGCTCCATGCCGGTTCATCACTGGTACTACCCCGAAGATGGACACAAGACCAATGTCCTGCTTTTAACGCCGGAGATGATCACCTTTTTTGCTGGCATCTGGGGTGAATATCCCTTTATTCGGGAGAAATACGGACATGCCCAGTTTTCCTGGGGCGGCGGGATGGAGCACCAGACCTGCACCAGCCTCGGCGCCTATAGCGAAATGATGGTCTGCCATGAACTGGCGCATCAATGGTGGGGTAATATGGTTACCTGCGCCGATTGGAGTGAAATTTGGCTGAATGAGGGCTTTGCGCGCTACTCTGAAGCCCTTTGGCAGGAATATAAAAACGGGAGGGAAGCTTATCATGATTACATGAATAAGCTAAACCGACCATCCTACTGGCAGGCGGGACCGGTTTATATTCTCAATACCGATGATGTCTATTCAATTTTTAATCTGCTGGTCTATGATAAAGGAGCCTGGGTTCTGCATATGCTCAGAAAGGTGGTCGGTGATGCGCTGTTTTTTGATATTTTTAAAGCCTACCGGGAAGAATATTATATGAGTGTTGCGACGACGGAGGATTTTCAGCGGGTTTGCGAAAAGGTTACCGGCAGAGACTTGGGTTGGTTTTTTGATCAATGGATATTTCGCGCCGGGCAGCCCCATTATAAGGTCCTCTGGGAACGCCGAAAAACCACTTCAAACCACTGGCGCCTGTCAGTCCGGATCGATCAGCTCCAGTCGCAGATCGATTTTTTCAGGATGCCGCTCGAGATATCTGTCCAATTTGCTGACGGCGATACCCTGCTGACCGTCTGGGATTCGACGGCGGTACAGCTGTTTCAATACCAGTTTGCGGATATGCCGGAGAGCATTACGGTTGATCCGGACAACTGGGTGCTGAAGTCAATTCAATACTGGGATATCGATCCCGATGTGGGGTTTTTACCCCGGGAGTTTCTCCTGACCGATCCGTATCCAAATCCCTTCAACACGGGGCTGCGTTTTGATGCGTATTTGCCCCGCAGCGCCGAAACGAAGATAGCTGTATTTGATCTGAGGGGTCGTTGCGTGGCAATGATTGCGGAGGGAATTATTCCGGCGGGGTACCACCGCCTGAGCTGGCAGCCGGAGCGATTGGCTACCGGGCTCTATTTTATCCGGATGGAAAACAGCTGGATCAATTTGTCAAAAAAAATCGTATATTTGAAGTAGAGCTGGTGTAGCTAAATAAGGCGGTTTGACATCTAAAGTTATGAAAGACAGCGTCTCATCACTGAAAATGAAATTGTTTTTAAAAGGAAAAAGAGGTCGAATATCTGTTTTGAGCCTTTGGCTTGTCGGACTGCTCTGCAGCATACCGGCTTCGGCACAATTTGGGAAAAATAAAGTTCAGTACGATGATTTTAACTGGTCTTATATCCAGACTGAGCATTTCGATATTTATTTTCACGATAATGGCGAGAATCTGGCGCATTTTACCGCGCCCGTCGTCGAGCAGGCGGTTAATGAAATATCCCGGGTACTGAACTGGCGACTGCGCAAGCGGGTTTCCGTAATCGTGTATAATTCCCACAGCGATTTTCAGCAGACCAATGTTACTCTCAGCTACCTTTACGAAGGAATTCAGGGGTTTACCGAATTGCTGAAAAACCGCATGGTTGTAGCCTTTGACGGAAGTATCAACAGCCTCTGGCATCTGATCCGCCATGAACTCGTGCACGTGGTGGTGAACGATATGATCTACGGAGGCAATATTCAAAGTGTCGTGTCGGGGCGGGTCCGTCTCCAAATTCCGCTCTGGATGAACGAAGGACTGGCGGAGTACATCTCCATGGGCTGGGATAGCAATGCCGATATGATTATGCGGGACATCGCCACGAATAGTGACATTCCCAGCGTGAAGGAGCTGGATAATTATCTGGCATACAAAGGCGGTCAGTCGGTATATCGATTTATTGCCGAACGGTACGGGGAACAAAAAATTGGGGAGATTTGGTCCAATATGAAAAGTCACTCCAGTGCCGAAAAGGGGATCAAGGAATCCATCGGGCTCGATATGAAGGAGTTGACGGAAGCCTGGCATAAATGGGTGCGCAAAGAGTACTGGCCGGACATTGCCGAACGGGACGATCTGGATGATATTGCGATTCAGCTAACGGATCATAAAGAGCTCCGCAACTATTTCAACACCGGACCGGCTGTCAATCCGGGTGGTACAAAAATCGCCTTTATGTCCGACCGCAAGGGCTATGCCGATATCTTTCTGATGGATGCCATTGACGGTAAAATCGAGAGTCGCCTGGTAAAGGGACAACGGACACCCGACCTGGAAGAGTTGAAATGGCTCAATCCGCGCCTGAGCTGGTCACCTGACGGTCAACAGATCGTCCTGGCGGTGAAAAGCGGCGCCCGCGATGCCTTGGTGGTGATCGATGTTGAAACCAAAGAACGGAAGAAATATACTTTTGATGA
Organism: Fidelibacterota bacterium; assembly: GCA_049975265.1. Taxonomy (GTDB): domain Bacteria; phylum Fidelibacterota; class UBA2242; order UBA2242; family UBA2242; genus B118-G9. The sequence continues at coordinate 81,238 of JBNGDF010000006.1, read as the reverse complement.
ACTCGACGAACTGTATACGGCTGCCTGGTCACCCGAGGGCGACCGGATTGCATTTATCGGGCTGAACAGCGATCGCACCGATCTGTATATTTACAATTTAAAGAGTGATAAATTGTCCCGGATCACCAACGACTGGGCGTCGGACTTCGAGCCGAACTGGTCTCCGGACGGAACGAAAATCATCTTTGCCTCGCAGCGGAATATTGAAAGCAGCCGCCTGCCGAAAGAGGATATCTCCAACTGGGCGGTGTCTCCCTATAATCAGACCGATCTCTTTGTCTGCGATCTGAATACCGGCGATATTAAACAGATTACCGACTCCCCCTGGAATGAAAATTATCCTGTCTGGGCGAATACCTCAAATAAAATATTCTATACCTCCGACGCCGAGGGAATCTCTAATCTGTATATTATGGATATGGAATCGGGTGAACAGAGAGCCGTTACGAATGTCCTGACCGGGGTTTTTCAACCCGGTCTCTCCAGAGATGATACCCGGCTGGTTTTTGCCGGCTACGCCAATTACGGCTGGGATGTCTATACCATCAACAATCCGCTTTCCCTGTATGATGAACCCCGGGAGATCCGCTCAACGGTTTTTGCCGAAAACCTGAAGGAGATCTGGAAAAATCCCGAAGAAAACAGGCGCTTTAATTTTCCCGCTCCGGAAGATGTCCGGCAATCCTATACTCACCGGGTCGAGAAGGGGCAAAATTATTCGAATTATATCTTTGCGCCCGGTTACTGGACAGATATGGATCAGGAACCGGATACTTTGCTGGCACCGGCGGATTCTTTCAGCTATCGTGATGAAGACGGCGAGTTTATTGTCAATCCCTATAAGACCAAGTTCAGTCTCGATCTGATTGACAGCCAGGCAGGGTACAGTACTTTTTGGGGATTTCAGGGGACTACTGTTTTTGCGTTCAGCGATGTCCTGGGAGACCACCAGCTCATCTTTGGAACGGAGATGTATATCGATCTGGAGAACAGCGATTATTATTTATCCTATCAATATCTGGGGAATCGCACCAATTATGCCCTGACCGGATTTCATACCGCCAATTTCTGGTATTACAGCCTCTACTATCTGTACCGCCTGAGGAACTACGGCTTTGATATTTCAACGTCCCGACCATTTTCCCGGTTTTCCAGAATCGAACTGGGGGCGACTTCCTACAATGTGGAACAGAAGTTTGTAAATATTTATTATGGAATCACCGAAGATGAGCAGAAAATCCAGACGATTTTACCCCGTGCCGCCTTCGTTTTTGATAATACCCTGTGGAGTTATTTTTATCCGATTGATGGCTGGCGCTGGCGCATAGATGCCACTGCCAGTCCGAAATACACCGATAACAGCCTCGAATTTCAGACAATTCAGGCGGATATTCGCCGCTATTTTAAAATCAACCGGGAATACTCTTTTGCTTTGCGCCTGACAGCCGGGCTGAGCGAAGGACCCAACGCCCAGCGTTTTTTCCTGGGTGGAGAGAGCAACTGGATCAATCAAAAATGGCGGAATTACGTTTTGGACGATGAAAACGAAGATCTGCTGGAAGATATCTATTTTTCCGAATTCGTGACGCCACTCCGGGGCGCCCGCTACTATGAACGGTCCGGGACCCGTTTTTTCCTCGCCAATTTCGAATTCCGTTATCCCTTCATAAAATATCTGGCGCTGGGCTGGCCGCTTCCCATGACCATCGGCGGTTTGCAGGGGATCACCTTCTTCGATGTCGGCGGTGCCTGGTACGGAGATGATTTTCACCCTTTCACCAAACGACCCTTTACCGGGACGGTGATGGACGATCTGGTCTCGGGATTTGGCGTCGGTACCCGCATCTATCTCGGCTATTTTCTGTTGAAAATTGATTGCGCCTGGCGTTATGATATGGTAAAAGTCCATGCACCGCAATGGTATTTTTCGCTGGGGCTGGACTTTTAAATCCGTTTCCAGGAATATTGTAGCGGATTTTATTACCAGAATTTCCTCTGAATCATTAATTTAACAAGCCGTTTTGCCATGTGATTCCGTACCGGAAGCAGTTGGAGAATTCGTGAAGAAATATATTCAGTTTTTAATGCTCTGTCTGATTTGGGGAACGACCTTTGCCGCGATTAAAATCGGTTCCGAATCGACACCGCCGATGCTGGGCTTGGCACTGCGCTATTTCATCGCCCTGGCGCTGTTGCTACCGATTATAAAAATGACGAACCGGAACATTCCCAAAGATGCCGCATCGATCCGTCTGTATCTGGTGGTGGGGATTTTCAGTATGGGGCTGAGCTATCTGTGTACCTACTGGTCGATGAGTTTTATTCCCAGCAGTCTGTCGTCCATTTTGTGGGCGACCATGCCGCTTTTCAATGGAATTTTTGCCCATCTATATGTAGCCAATGAGCGCATGAATCTCCGCCGCCTGCTGTCAATCGTTGTCGCTATGGTGGGTGTTACGCTGATTTTATCGGACCAGCGGCTGGTTTTCAGCACCGAAGTCCTGACCGGCTGCCTGGTGGTTCTGCTGGGAGTCGTTTTTGCAGCCTATCCCAATGTGTATATTAAAAATTTCAAAGGGTCGCTGGATCCGCTAATTCTGACGGCGACCTCGCTGGCGGTGGGGGGCATTATCCATCTGGCGGGCGCATTGATTACCAATCAGTTTTCCGTAATGACCTGGTCACTGCGCAATATCGGAGCTGCCGCCTATCTCGGTATATTTGGTTCAGCGGCGGCTTTTTTTCTCTATTTTTCACTGTTAAAGCAGTTTGAAGTGGTCAAGGTCTCCTTTGTCACCTTTCTGACACCGGTGGTGGCATCGGTGGTTGGTTTGATTTTTTTACATGAAACCATTACTTTGAAGGAGATTTTCGGTATCCTGTTCATTTTCAGCGGTTTGTTTATGTATGATCTCAGAAAATATTACCGGTTTATCAGCCGACTCCAAGCGAAGCGACAATCCGGATGATGAACAATAAAACCAAAATACTGTATATCTGCAACGAGTGTGGGCATCAGCAGCCGAAGTGGAGCGGACTCTGTCCGGAATGCGGCGCCTGGAATTCTATGGTGGAAGAGCGGGTATTGAAGAAATCTTCGCGGCGCCCGGTAACCGAAAAACGCAAATTGCAGAGTCTGAGCAGACCGGTGACCACCAATCTCCAGCGCCGTGCCACGGGGATCGAGGAGTTTGATCGGGTGCTGGGCGGCGGCTTTGTGGACGGTATGGTTATTTTGCTGGCGGGCGAGCCGGGTATTGGGAAATCGACACTGGTTCTACAGATTGTGAATCGTCTGCAGGGCGAACGCTTTCTCTATTTTTCCGGCGAAGAATCGGAGGAGCAGGTGGCTCTGCGCGCCACCCGGATGAACGTCACGGATGAGCGCATTCTGGTCGCCTGTGAAAACAACCTGGAAACTATTCTTAACCACATCGAGAGTCAACAGCCATCGTTGGTGGTTATCGATTCTGTGCAGACGGTCTATAGCGATATGTATGACAATGTTCCTGGGAGTGTGACCCAGGTTCGGGAGTGCGCCGGCAGCCTTTTGCGCAAAGCCAAAGAGGGTAATTTCTGTGTTGTCCTGATCGGGCATATTACCAAGGATGGTATGATCGCCGGTCCCAAAGTTCTTGAGCATCTCGTGGACACGGTGCTCTATCTCGAGGGTGGCAAGACGAATTTCTACCGTACGCTGCGTGCCATGAAAAACCGCTTCGGCTCCACCCACGAAGTCGGTCTTTTTACGATGAAAGATATCGGCTTGGTACCGGTGGATAATCCGTCGGAATTTTTTCTGGCGGAACGCAAAAAACATGTCGCCGGGTCCACTGTGGCGGTCAGTATGGAGGGAACGCGCCCCTTTCTGATAGAGGTACAGGCGCTGGCAACGCAGTCGTCCTACGGGAATCCCCAGCGGACGGCGAACGGCATCGATCATCGCCGCCTGGCGATGCTGGTGGCGGTGCTGGAGAAACGCGCCGGGTTTCCATTGCGATTGCAGGATATTTTCGTGAATCTCGTGGGGGGGTTAAGGATCGACGAGACGGCGATCAACCTCGCCGTGGTGGTGGCGCTGGCGTCGAGTTTTAAGGATGTGCCGGTCAATCCGTCCGCCGTATTTATCGGCGAGGTCGGGCTGGTAGGTGAAATCCGCTCCGTTCCACTGATTGAGCAGCGGGTCCGGGAGGCACTCAAATTCGGATTTAAACCGGTGTATATTCCCAGAGCCAATGCAGGTCAACTGGAGCAGTTCAAATCCGATGATGTCGTCGGAGTCGATTCCATTAATCAGCTGTTTAATGAAATATTTTAATGTGTAAAGATAAAATCCAGAACGTAGGCAGTCCGGTCGGGCGGTTGAAATTTCAGATACTGGCGCAGGATAAAAATACACTGGCACGGGCTTGCCGTTTTGAAACAGGGCATGGCAGCGTGGAGACCCCGATCTTTATGCCGGTGGGAACGCATGGTGTCGTCAAGACCCTGACACCGGCAGAACTCGACGATTGCGGAGCACAGATTATCTTGGGCAATACCTATCATCTCTATCTGCGTCCCGGGCTGGAGGTGATCGCGAAAGCCGGAGGCTTGCATCGGTTTAATGGCTGGTCCAAGCCGCTTCTGACTGACAGCGGCGGATTCCAGGTCTACAGCCTTTCGCATCTTGGGAAAATCAGCGACGATGATATTACCTTCCGGTCTCATATTGACGGCTCGGAACATGTTCTCTCGCCGGAAATCTCCATGGAAATCCAGAATCAACTGGGGTCCGACATTCTGATGGCGTTTGACGAGTGTACGCCGTATCCCTGCAGTTATGCCGCCGCGGAAAAATCCCTGCGCAGAACCCACATCTGGGCGGAACGTTCGAAAACCCATTTTGAAAAGTTGAAACCGCGCTATGGTCATGGGCAATTTTTGTTTGGAATTCTGCAGGGTAGTGTTTATCAGGATTTGCGGGCGCAGAGTGCGGAGATGTTGTCGAAACTCGATTTTGACGGATACGCCATCGGCGGGCTGGCGGTGGGTGAACCGAAGACGCAGATGTTCGATATGCTCTCCTTTGTAAGTCCCCTGCTGCCGGCGAATCGTCCGCATTACCTGATGGGAGTCGGCAAGCCGGAGGATATCATTTTGGCGATTGAGCGCGGAATGGATATGTTCGATTGTGTTTTACCGACCCGGAATGCCCGCAACGGGACACTCTACACCCGGCGGGGACGGATCGTGTTAAAACAGGCGCAGTACCGCCTGGATATGACACCGCCTGATGAAAATTGTGACTGCTATACCTGCCGAAATTTTTCCAGGGCGTACCTGCGGCATCTGTTCATGAGCGGTGAAATGACCGGTCTACGACTGAATGCGCTGCACAACATTCACTTTTTTCTGGAATTGACCACTCAGGCGCGCCAGGCTATTCGGGAGGGACGTTTTTCTCAGTGGAAGAAGGACTTTTTTACATTTTATCCGATGGAGGCTGACCATTGGGAAATCAATACTGTCCGTCGGGAAGAGCGACGGCGGAAACATTTGGAAAAGAGCGAACGTTCATCCTGAATCGAAAGACCGTTTCATGACGATTAATCCAATATCCTTATCCGATCCTTTTTTCAATAAGCCCGGGCATGAATTAGATGAGCTGATTACCAGAGTAAAAAGGAAATTCGGCAGGCGTTTACTGATCCTGGGTCATCATTACATGAGTGACGCTATCATCGCTCATGCCGACCGGCGGGGCGATTCCTTTGCACTGGCAAAGATTGCCGCTGCGGCAACAGCGGAGTACATCGTTTTCTGCGGCGTGCATTTTATGGCAGAAACCGCCGATATTGTGACTCGTCCGGAGCAGCAGGTGTTTATTCCAGACCCCACCGCCGGCTGTTTTCTGGCGGATTGTGCGCGCATTGAATCGGTGGTAACCGCCTGGCGGACGCTCCGCTCGTGGAGTGGGGCACGGATTGTGCCGATAACCTATGTCAATTCCGGCGCCGATCTGAAGGCGTTTTGCGGCGAGAACGGCGGTCTGGTCTGTACCTCATCCAATGCGGCGGCGGCGCTGACATGGGCGTTTGAGCGGGGTGACAAGGTTTTCTTTTTTCCCGATCAGCATCTGGGACGTAATACGGCTTATAAAATGGGCATTGACCTGGCTGAAATCATTCTCTGGAATTCTGATGAAACCGACGGTGCCGTATCGGAGAAATCGATTCGCCAGGCGCGGGTAATTCTCTGGGACGGTTTCTGTGATGTTCACCAGGAATTTGACGGTGACACCATCGAGCGGTTCCGCCGGGAGGATCCACGGATTCGCATTATCGTTCATCCGGAATGTAATTTTGACGTAGCCCGGTCCGCCGATGAAATGGGCAGCACAGCGGATATCATTGAAAAAGTAAAAAATGCGCCGCCGGGGACACACTGGGCAATCGGAACGGAAAAAAACCTGGTGAACCGATTGCAGAACGAACACCCCGAACAACGGATTGAAATACTGCACTCTTCTGAACCCGCCTGTCGGACTATGGCACAGATCAGTCTGGAGAAACTGGCATTTCAGCTGGATCAGCTGGATCGGGGCAACCTGATCAACCGTGTGGTGGTGGCAGAACGTTTTGCGGCTGGTGCCCGGAAGGCATTGCAGCGAATGTTGGAGCTAAAATCATGAAATCAAGAGATCATTTCATAGATACAGATGTTTTGGTGATCGGTACGGGATTGGCGGGATTGTCAGCCGCCTATGCCGCCGCCCGCGAAGGTCTTAGGGTCGTGCTGATTACCGCGCAGGCAGACCTGCCGGAGTCTTCGTCCTATTATGCGCAGGGGGGGATTATTTACCGGGCGGATAAGGATACCGAAGAGAGCTTTTTGCGCGATTTCCAGCGTGCCGGTGCCGGGATTGTCAACGAAGATGCCGTGCGGGTCATCTGGCAGAGAGGTCCGGAGTGTGTCGAGCGAATACTGTGTGACGAACTGAAGGTTCCCTTTAATCGAAATAGCGACGGCAAACTGGCACTGACAAAGGAGGGCTCCCACAGCTTTTCACGGATCGCTTTTGTCAAAGATTATACCGGACAATCGATTCAGGACTGCTTTGTGCGGCGAATCCGGGCATTGGACAATATTGCGATCATGCAGAATGTCACCGCCGTGGATTTGATCACGCTGGCGCACCACTCCCGAAATCCCCTGCATATCTATGAGCCCAGCACCTGCGTCGGCGCCTATGTATTTAATCAGAAGGAAAAAGAGGTCTATCCGGTAATGGCAAAATATACCATCCTCGCCACCGGCGGACTGGGCAGTCTTTACCTGCATACGTCTAATCCCTCAACCCGCATTCGCGGCGACGGTTACGCCATGGCGTACCGGGCGGGTGCCCGGATTATGAATATGGAGTATGTCCAGTTTCATCCCACTACGCTTTTCTCGACAAATGAGGAGCGTTTTCTGATTACGGAAGCACTCCGGGGTGAAGGTGCGGTACTCCGCAATAAGCGGGGTGAAGATTTCATGAAACGATATCATGAATTGGGGAACCTGGCACCCCGGGACATCGTTGCCCGTGCCATCATAACGGAGATGAACGAAACGGATAGCAAATTTGTTTATCTCGATATTACCCATCGCGACAGTGCCTGGATCAAAAAGCGCTTTCCGAAGATTTATAAGAAATGTCTGGAACATAAGGTTGATATCACCACCGAAGGGATTCCGGTGGTTCCGGCGGCGCATTATGAGTGTGGTGGTGTGGCGACGGACATGCGGGCGAATACCACGATCCGGCGCCTGAAAGCCGTCGGTGAGGTTGCCTGCACCGGCTTGCACGGAGCCAATCGTCTCGCCAGCAGTTCGCTGCTGGAGTGCCTGGTTTTTGGCGTCATCGCGGGTCAGGATGCCGCAACACAGATCGCCAGAGAGGAGATGATCAAACCAGCCGTCTCCGCCTGGAGAAAGGAGACGGAGGCGATTGATCCGGACCTGATCCGGCAGGACCGCTCGATCATTCGCCAAACCATGTGGAACTATGTGGGGATTGTGCGGACAAAAAAGAAGCTGGAACGGGCTTTTGGGATTTTATGGCAGCTTAATCAGGATATTCAGCATTTTTACCATCATAGTGAACTGAGTGATGAGCTGATCGGACTGCGCCATGCGGCGACGACCTCGCTGCTGGTGTTGCATGCCGCCCGCCTGCACAAAGGAAGTCGGGGTTGCCATTACCGGATAGATTGATTAAACTTAACGATGATTTGAAATTGGAGGTTACGTGAACACATTACTTTATGCCGGTACAATGGGTGGCGGAGCCGGCGCCCAGCAGGGCAACCCGATTCTGTCCCTTTTGCCCTTTTTGGCAATTATTCTGATCATGTATCTGCTGATGATTCGTCCTCAGGCGAAAAAGCAGAAAGAGAAACAGCAGATGCTGAAAGAGTTGAAGCCGGGCGACGAAGTTCTGACGATTGGTGGTATTTACGGTAAAATCGAAGGCCTGCGTGAAAGCGAAGGCATCCTGATCATCAAGATTGCCAAGGATGTCAAAATTCATATTACCCGGTCCGCCGTGGCGGAAAAGCTGGTTGACAAGTCGGTTGTAAAATAGCATGGATTCTCTGGAGATATATCTCTATGGCAGTCCGCTGCTATTGCGCAATACCCGCCGAGTTGGCGAGTTGCCCCGGGCATTTCCGCAATTTCTGGAACGGATGTACACGACCATGTACAGCGATGACGGGATCGGTCTGTCCGCCAATCAGGTCGGTCTGGACCAGCGCTTTTTTATTGCCGATTTCTCGCTCCATGATAAAACCCTGTCGCGGGAGGTTTTTATCAACCCGGAAATCCTGGAAAAGCGCGGAAGCGACATTCTGGAAGAGGGCTGCCTGAGCATTCCGGGAATCCGCGAGAAGGTTACCCGGGCGTATGAAATCAGGGTCCGCTATGAAAATCTTGAACGGGAGATACTGGAAAGAGAATTTACGGGATTTCCGGCGCGGGTTGTCCAGCATGAAGTGGATCATCTCAATGGAGTTCTCTTTGTGGAGCGGCTCAGCCCGCTGAAACGCAGCTTTATTCAATCAAAATTAAAACGCATTGCCGAAAAAGGTACAAACCAGACTGAACCCATTACGATTTAATCTTCCATGAAAATAATTTACATGGGCACCCCGGAATTTGCGGTTCCGGGGTTACGGGCGATTGCGGAATCCGGTCATCGGATAGCCGGTGTGGTGACCGGTTGTGACAAACCGGCGGGACGGGGTCGGACCGTTTGTGAAATGCCGATTAAACAGCTGGCTCGGCAGCTGAGTCTGCCGATTCTGCAGCCACCATCGCTGAATAGCCCTGAATTTCTGGAGCAAATCCGCAGCATGCAAGCCGATCTTATCGTAGTTGTTGCCTTCCGCATATTGCCGGATGAGGTGATCCGGGCTGCCCGGCTGGGTGCCATTAATCTGCATGCCTCGCTGCTGCCGCAATATCGGGGCGCTGCACCCATCAACTGGGCGATTATCAACGGTGAAAAAGAGACCGGGATTACGGTATTTCAGATTACACCGCAGGTCGATACGGGGGATATCCTGTTTCAAGAGAGGGTGGCGATCGGGGAACAAGAGACCTATGGTGAGCTGTATACCCGGTTGGCACAGCTGGGTGGCGCGGCACTGGTGGAGGTGCTGAACCGGCTGGAAAGCGGCACTGTCATCTCTATCCCTCAGGACGATTCACAGGCTACCCGCGCGCCGAAAATCCATGCCGAGACAGGGCGGATTGACTGGTCAAAAGATGCTGGCACAATCCAGCACCTGATTCACGGACTGTCACCGGCTCCGGGTGCGTTCTCATTCTTCGGCGGCAAACGAGTCAAGTTTTTACGGGCTCAATGTACCAGTGATGATGCGGGGAGACCGCCGGGAACCATTGTTGAAGCGGGCAAAAACCGGCTGGGAATTCAGACCGGTTCCGGGATTCTCTTTCCTCTTGAGTTACAGGCGGAAGGAAAGAAGGCTCTGCCGGTGACGGAATTTTTGTGCGGTTTTCAGGGCAAAACCGGAGACTCCTTCCGGTCGTGAATGTTCGTGCTGCTGCCGTCTGTGTTCTGAATTCCGCCCAGGATCCCTATTTCGATTACGAGCAGAAGATTGCTCAAAAGGCGGATGATTTGCATTTGTCACGCCGGGACCGCGATTTTCTGTATCTGCTGGTCAAAGGTGTTATCCTGCACCGCCCTCGCCTGGATTTTGTGATCGAAATGGCTGCTCAGCGACCGGTCCACAAGTTTGAAAAAACGGTGCTGAATCTGTTGCGTCTGGGTGTTTTTCAATATCTGGAATTGAACACCCCGGCGCATGCGTTCACCAATGAGACGGTCGCTGCTGCGCGTCAACTGAATAAATTTCATGCAACCGGTCTGATCAATGCGGTGTTGCGGCATTTGCCATCAAGGGAACTCCTGGAGTCTCGGCTGGATGCTTTGCCTGAATCTGACACTCTGGCGTTGCAGTGCTCTCATCCGCGATGGTTAATTGAGCGCTGGATTGCCCGCTATGGGTTTGAAAATACCCGCAAGATTGCTGAATTCAATAATCGCTACCAGCGGATCTATTTTCGTCATAACCCGCTGAAAATTTCCTGGAAAGAGCTGTATGTAAAGCTGATTGCCCGGCGGTATGGTGTGCAGTTGGCAACCGATTTGAGCCCGGTTTTTTTCTTTACGGATCGTCCCGGTGATCTGTTGCGCAGCGATTTTTTCAAACAGGGCTGTTTTTCGGTACAGGACTTCACTCAGTCGCTGGCGGTTCGTTTGCTGGACCCGCTTGAGGGTGACCTGATTCTGGATGTCTGTGCGGCGCCCGGCGGTAAGACGACAATGATTGCACAGCTGGCGGGTCGCCGGAGTACGCTATGGGCTTATGATGTGTCACCGGATAAAGTAGTACTGATGCGAAATGAGGGCTTTCGATTAGGGATTGATTTTGTAAATTACGGCATTGCCGACGCCCGCTCAGCGACGTATCCGATGGCTGACAAAATTTTGATTGATGTACCCTGTAGCGGAACGGGTGTGATGGCGCGCCGGGCGGATTTGCGCTGGAATCGGAGCCCGGAAGAGCTAAAGGAGCTCGTTACAATCCAGAGGCAAATATTGAGGAATGTGAGCAGATTCGTGAAGCCGGGCGGAGTAATGGTTTACAGCACCTGTTCCATTGAGCCGGAGGAAAACTGGCAGAATATCGAGTGGTTTTTGGAGAATGAGGAAGAGTTTCATATCGAGTCAGCCGATCGATTTGGGATGGAAAAATGGATTGACAGGAAGGGTACCGTGCAGGTACTGCCGCACGTCCACCAGGCGACCGGCGCCTTCGCCGTCCGACTGTCGAAAAAGCAACAGATGAGAATATAAAATGACCATCAGAGTACGCAACTGGATTCGTTTTTTAACGGTTTTTGTCATTTTTACCGCCGGATTTGTACTGGTAATGGACAAAATCGTGATGCCGCTTTATGTAGAGCACGGCGAAGAGATTTCGCTGGTGGATGTCTGTGGGCGGTCGCTGGATGAAGCGGCGATCATCTTCGATATGATTGGCTTGCATTATGAGGTAATTGATACCACTCATGATGAAAAATACCCTCCACAGACTATTGTAGATCAGCAGCCACCCGCCGGTACGCCGGTGAAAAAGGGTCGGGTTGTCCGCCTGGTGATCATAGGCGGCGAGCACTTCTTTCCCATGCCGAATCTGGTGGGGAAGGTTTTGAAAGCGGCGAATCTGGAGCTGCAGCGTCTGCACTTAGAGGTGGCGGATATCAGTTATGAATATTCTTCGGAAAAGCCCAACGGTGTCATCACGGCTCAGTCCATCCGTCCCCGGCAGATGGTTTCGTCCAACGACAGCGTATCGCTGGTGGTCAGTAAGGGGTTGCCACCCCGCCAGTTGCAGGTACCCGACCTGTTTGGGCTGAATCTCGAAGAGGCAAAGGTATTGATCCGCAATACCGGATTCGAGGTGGGGTCAATTCGCTATATCACCAATGATGATCTGGTCGCCTACACGGTGATCGGGCAGCAGCCGGAATTTGGGATTCTCTATGATAATCCGGTTGCCATTGATCTGGAGGTTACCATTACCAGCCATACCGGAGATTAAAATGGAGATCGTACCATCCTTGTTGTCTGCCGATTTTACCCAATTAGGGGAAGAGATCCGAGCGGTGGAGATTGCCGGTGCCAAACGGCTGCATCTGGATATTATGGACGGTCACTTCGTTCCGAACATTACCATTGGTCCTTTTATTGTGGAGGCTATTCGGAAAATTACGCACTTGCATCTGGAATCCCACCTGATGATCACGGATCCCGAGAAATTCATAGAACCCTATATCAAAGCCGGGAGTGACACGGTGGGGATTCATATCGAGTCCAGCCGGGATGTGTTGCGGGATTTTGAGACGATTCGCCGTTTGGGAGCGAAACCCGGTTTGGTGATCAATCCGCCAACCCCTTTCCTGGATATTGTACCCTATCTGGAGCATACCGAGCATCTGCTGGTGATGACGGTGGAACCGGGATTTGGGGGGCAGACGATGATTAAGGAGGCACTCGATAAAGTGCGTCTGGCTAAACCCTATTCTCAAAAATACGGCTTCCCCATTGAGATCGATGGCGGTGTGAATATTCACACCATAGTGGACGCCAAATCGGCCGGGGTGGATTTAATCGTTGCCGGTTCAGCTGTTTTTTCAAACGGGGAACCCGGTGATAATTTTCGCGCTTTGACGGAGAGACTTAAAAGTGAATGAAATCCCTAAATCGGAGCTGGCTCGCAAGGCTATCCACTATTTAACCGGTTTGATTCCGCTGACCTACTATTTTTTTCTGGAAAAGAGAGAGGCGGTCCTTATTCTGCTAATCCTGTCGGCGGGGATGCTGATCATCGAGATCCTGCGGATCAGGATACCTGCCTGTCGCACTATATATAATCGCTTTTTCGGCGATATCACCCGACCTCATGAACATGCCAATCATCTCACTGGTGCCAGTTACCTGCTGTTGGGATCGCTGCTGGTGGTCTACCTGTTTCCCAAGACGATTGCCGTGATTGCCATGTTGTTTATCCTGGTCGGTGATCCCAGTGCCTGTCTGGTGGGAATGGCATATGGCAAAATCCGGCTGTCCCGTTCCAAAACCCTGGAAGGGACACTGGCGTTTATCGCCGCCAGCCTGCTGGTCACCTGGTGGATCCCGGGAGTCGACCTGTATGTCAAGTTGGCGGGAGCAGTACTCGCCGGCGGACTGGAGTTGGTAACCGGTCGGCTGGACGATAATCTGGTCATCCCCACGATGTCCGCCCTGCTCATGTATTTTTTAGTATAATCCTTCGGTCTGATGTCTTTTATTCATCCATTTTTTCTCTATCTGTTGCCGTTGGCTGCCTTGCCCGTCGTTATTCATCTCATCGGGCGACAGCGGTATGCCAAACAGGAGTTCAGCACCTTACGGTTTCTGAGGCAGCTGGAGATCGACCTGATCAGGAAGCTCAGGATCCGTCAGATTCTGCTGCTGCTCCTACGCATTCTGCTGATCGCAGCGCTGATTCTCAGCTTTGCCCGCCCCTATCGCAGCAGTCGCTCGCCCGGTATTTTTGTGGGTCGTGGCGAAACCCTCTATTTGATCGTGGACAATTCCCTCTCTATGCAGATTCAGGTCAAAGGACAGAGCGTACTGGAAGCCGTGAAATCCGGCGTGGTCACGGCTACGGGGCAGATCGATTTTCCCATTCATCTCAAAATAGTTGAGACCACCCGCCCGAATCAGATCAATGACGCCGGACTGATCACCAGTTCAGCCGATGTTGTGGCGATTTTGGCGGCTGTTGACGTTACCAATCGTCATGGAAAAATCGAGACTGCGCTGCGATCTGTTCAGGCTGAATTAGATACCCAGCAGGAGCTGAATCCGGCGGTCTGGATTCTCAGTGACTTTCAAAAAACCGGTTTCCGTGCGCTCCAGCCCTTTGCTGAATTCATGACAAAAACAGATACCCGGATCATCCTTTTTGCGGCTGACGGAGAGAAGGAAAATGTTGCTCTCTCTTCCGTATTTTTACCCGGTCAGCTGTTCCGTCTCGATCAGCCGGCGCAGGTTCAGGGACGTCTCGCGAACTGGAGCCTGGTGTCTCGTGAAGTACCGGTCGCTCTTTATCTGGACGAACAGAAGCTGGGTCAGGCGCTGGCGCTGGTAGAGCCCTTCGGAGAAGCCACTGTCCGCTTCGAGTTTCTGCCCTTTGCACCGGGATTTCAACGTGCCCGACTGGAAATTGCCGATGACCACCTGATGCCGGATAACCAGCGTTATTTTAATGTTCATGTTCCGGCGCAGATTGAGGTACTGATTGTATCCCGGAGCCCTGCCGACAGTCGCTTTATCAAGCGGGCGCTGGAGGCGGATGCTTCCGCCGGTATCAGGACCAGATTGGCGTCGGTCAACCTCTTTTTGACGGAGGATTTAAGCCGGTATGACGTCCTGATTTTTTCCAATGTCGATGAAATTCCGGAAAATGGTCGCCGGAAACTGGATCGCTATTTCCAATTAAGCCGTCGGGTACTTGTATTTCCGGGAGAGGATTGTACGCCGGAGACGTTCAATGCACTCTGGGCCGATGGTTACGGATTCCCCCGCTGGCGTACTACCCGGCAGGGATCAGCCGATCAGTATTTAAAGATTGGATCGGTTGATCTGAACCACCCGGTGTTTAGCCGGCTTTTGCGGAAAGAGGATGGTTTTGAGTATTCTCCGGAATTTTACATCGTGCCGGGCTTCAGCCTGAACAAAAGTCATACCGTCATTGCAACGTTTGAAGATAAGACACCCTTTATGATTGAAGTCCTTTCTGATGTTCACCGTGGTATCCTGACCGCCGCGGCGCCGGTAGCCGACTGGAGTAACCTTCCGTTAACCGGCTTTTTCCCGACGGTGCTGAATCGTCTGGTTTTTTACCTGTCTCAACAGGAAATAGCGGGCTTGAAGCTGGAGTGCGGCGATACGCTGTTAATCTCGCCGGCACGCCTGAATATTCGCGAGGATTTGGTCGTTCGGACGCCTGACAACCGTCGGATCAAACTGCCGCTGGGGACGGAGGATCCTATCCGGTTTGAGGATACCGGGCAAGCGGGTTTTTATGAAATATTATCGCAGGGACGGCAGATAACTCAGTATGCCGTGAACATTCCGGAGGAGGAGACCGAGGAAGGTTTTTTTGGAATTGAGGAATTTGAAAAAATTTTACGTGACTATCACGGCAGGCTGAATGTCGTTTTCAGTGATACCGACAGCGGTTTACAGCCTCTGGAACATAGCCGGGAGTTCAGCAACTGGTTGATGGGGCTGGTCTTGATTCTGGCACTGGCGGAGACTTATATTGGTCGTATGAACCGAAAAACCAAAGAGAGTCTGAAAAATGGCTGAGCGGGTCATCCTGGTGGGCGTCATTCTGCCGTTGCGCCGCCGGGAAACGGTGGAAGAGCATCTGGCGGAACTGAGCGCGCTTGTCCGTACGCTGGGCTATGAGGTCGCCGATTATTATCTGGTCCACCGTAAACAGATTTCCCCGTCTCTCTACATCGGTAAAGGTAAGGTTGCTGAGCTTGCTACCCTGCTGCCGGCGCTGGCGGTTGACGAGGTCATTTTTGATGATGATCTCTCGCCAACCCAGTTGCGTAATCTGGAGAAAATATTAAATGTCGAAATCCGTGACCGGAGCAGCGTCATTCTGGAGATTTTTGCCAGTCATGCCCGTACAAAAGAGGCAAAAACCCAGGTTGAGCTGGCGTCACTGGAGTATCTTTTACCCCGCCTGACCAGACGCTGGACCCATCTGGAGCGACAAATCGGCGGTACCCGCATGCGCAGCGGTGCTGGTGAAACTCAGATTGAGGTGGACCGCCGCCTGATCCGGACCCGGATTGCACGATTGAAAAAAGACCTGCAGCGGATTGACCGGGAACGGGAAACCCAGCGCAAAGGACGCGATAGCCAGTATCGGGTTGCGCTTGTGGGTTATACCAACGCGGGTAAATCGACTCTCTTGAACCTTCTAACCAATGCCTCGGTTTTGGTGGAGAATAAACTGTTTGCCACGCTGGATACCACCGTGCGGCAATGGAGAATCGACAAACATCACAGTGTCCTGCTGAGTGATACGGTGGGTTTTATTCGCAAACTGCCGCCGAACCTGGTGGCATCCTTTCGGAGTACGCTGCAGGAGGCGGGCGATGCCGACCTGATTCTGAAGGTCATCGACATCAGCAATTCTGCCTGTCTTGACCATCTGAATACGGTAAATGAGATTCTGATGGAGTTGGGGCTGTTTTCCATTCCGTCCCTGACAATTTTTAATAAAATTGATAGCATGGACCGGGATCTGCTTGGTATGGTGAAAAGGGATCAGCCTGGTGCCCTTTATATTTCGGCGTTAAAACATCTGAAGATCGGTGAGTTGCGTAGGCATATTCTTATGAAACTGCGGGCGGATGAGGTGGCTTTTCACATCGAACTGCCGCTGGAGAATACCCGCGCCATTGCACTGGTGCGGGACAACTGCATGATAACCGAGCAATCCTTTTCCGATAAATATGTTCGTTTCCGATGCCGCTGTTACAGGCGGATTTGGGAATGGCTGCGTCAGTGGCTTATTTCGGAAGTCGAAATCGTCGCCGATTGAGCAAAATTTTGGCAAATTACCGATTGCACCTTGACATTCCTTACTGCGGGAATTACTTTGATATCACGAGGAGGTGTGATGACAAATGGTAAAAAGATACGTCAGCCCGCGGTTGCGGGGCAATTTTATGCCGCTTCTCCGGAGCGACTGAGCCGGGAGGTGCAGGAGTATTTACAGGCGGTACCTGAACCTGAACCGGATGTGCAACGGGTTGTGGGGCTGATCTCGCCGCATGCGGGCTATCCCTGCTCGGCGCTGACGGCGGCGTACGGGTATCGGCTATTGCAGCGGTTTGCATTCAAGCGGGCAGTCGTAATTGCACCCAGTCACAGTGACTATTTCAGCGGGATTGCGGTATACGACGGCGACGGCTATGCAACCCCTTTGGGAGTTGTGACGGTTGATCGGCAACTGTGCGATAAGATAGCGGCAGAATGTCCGCTCGCCCGGGCTGGCGATATCGGGCATCGTACGGAGCATGCCCTGGAGGTCCAGCTGCCGTTTCTGCAGGTTCTATATCCTGACGGCATTGAACTGGTTCCGTTGACGGTGGGGATGGCGTCGGCGCGGGAGCTGCAGGCGTTTTCTGAGCGGCTGAAAGAACTTGTCAATGCCGGGGACACGGTACTGATTGCCAGTTCGGATCTGTCTCATTACTATCCGCAGGCGCTGGCTCATCAGAAAGACCGGCGTTTGATAGAGTTGCTTGAAAATTGCGATCTTCCGGCGCTGGAAAGGGGTTATGATGATCAGAGCCTGGAAGCTTGCGGGCTCGGGCCGATTCTGATTCTGATGAATTATGCCCGGCAGTTCACTGCGGCAGAATGCCGGATTCTGGATTACCGCACCAGTGGCGACACCTGCGGAGATAAATTGCAGGTAGTGGGCTATACTTCCGCGGTGATAACTGTATGATGGCGAAAGGTCAATCCTTTGCTCTGATCGGTGCCAGCCGCACCGGACTTGCGCTGAGCCGGCATCTGGAGCAATCCGGTTTTGTTCCGGCATGTCTCTGGAATCGCAGCCGGGATAAATTCACCACGGCACGTGAGTTTGTCAATTTTCAGCGATTCGCCCCTGATTTGCATGAGGTTCCGCCGAATCCCGACTGGATCATTATTGCGGTCAGTGATGATGCGATACGCCCGATAGCCGGAGAGATTGCGGCGCAAATACCGGATGGAAAAGGGACGAAGGTGTTTCATCTTTCCGGTGCCCGGGATGCCGGATTGCTGGCGGAATTACAGCAAAATAATTTTCGGACCGGCTCTCTCCACCCGCTGATCAGTGTGCCCGATATTGAAACCGGTATCCGGATGATGGCGGGGGCTGTGTTCACCTGTGAGGGGGAAATCGCCGGAGATTTGCAGAGTTTGGTGGTGCAAATCGGCGGGACCGGTTTTCATTTGCAGGCAGAACAGAAAAGCCTGATTCATCTCTGTGCAGTCTTTGTCAATAACTTCCCGACCGCAATGATTCAGGCGGTTAAACAGCTGTTACAGAGCCGTGGTATTTCCGAAACAGCCGCGGCAACTCTGCTGGGAACCTTGTCCCGGCAGGCGGTGGAAAACGGTTGGTTCAAGCCACTCTCTGAATCGCTGACCGGTCCGATTGCCCGGGGAGATCAGGAGACGATTGACAAGCATCTGAGTCTGTTGAGTGAGAATCCCGGCTTGAAGAGAATATACCTGGATTTTGTGGAACTGATCCGCAGCCTGTTACCATAGAAAAGGAATACTCATGCGAAAAGTACTATTCTTCGTGATGATTGCAATTTGCCTGGGGACTGTCCATGCCCAGGAACGCAAGCTGTTCTGGGATGGTTATGACTGGCGCAAAGTAGACCGGATTTGTCAGGAGTATCCGGAGTACAGCTACTGGATTAAAAGCGCCTATCTCAGCGGATTATTCGATGGCAAACTGTATTATCAATTAAAGTTCAGGGATGCCGGTCTGGCATCCGCCGATTCGGTCTTTGCCGATCTGCTGACACCGGACAATCTGCGCTCTTTGATCGCCGGACTGGATCATTTTTACGAAGATAATACTATCCGCTATATTCCGATCCCCGCTGCCCTGATTGCCACTGTCATGACGCAACAGCGCTATCCACCGGAGGATGTGGAAGCCTATCTCTGGCAGGCACGTGATTGGATTAATGATTTAATGGAACGGGTGATCGCTGACTGATCAGTTGTCTTTGAGAATGATTTCGCCGCAATTGGGGCAGACCAGATAGACGTTCTGCTCGCCGAAGAAACGCAAATGGGTAATGCGGTACTGGGCATTACCGGACATGTTTGGTCGCTGGGTCATTACGACGCTGCGGGATTTGGATTCGCCCGGACGAAGGGGGACGTCATGAACCATCTGAACCTGTACCCGCTTCTTTTCGGTGATCCGGTGGGAGTTGTCATAGAGGTCCAGATAGCCGGCGACTTCGCTGATTTCACGACTGGAAGAGTTGAAAATCTCGATGGTTACCCGGATCATGTTATTATCGGTTTGCTGAATAATAAGGTCGCTGACCTCGACGGTTTCCTGCGCGATGGCACCCGTTAAGACCAGAAAAATGAAGGAGAAAACGGCAATTTTTTTCATAACGACCTCGCTGGTTATTAAAAATATAGGGTAAAAAGGGTTAATATGCAAGCAGAGGCTTTTGCTTGATTGCAAACCCTTTCATGACTAACTTTTGGCAGCAATTTTTTCAGGCGGAACGGGAGCTCTCAAATGATTGAAAAAGCCTTTAAGTTCTTACAGTCACGGGAGCCCGTTACGCTGTCAGCAGCAGCGATCGCCAATATTGAAAAAGCCCGCCGGCTGGTGACGGATTTTATCAAACAGGGCAGGACGATTTACGGAATTAATACCGGATTCGGTAAGCTGGCGTCGGTCAAAATTGAGCCCCAAGAGCTGGCAGTGCTGCAGCTGAATCTGCTGCACAGTCATGCCTGCGCGGTTGGCGAACCTATTGATCCGGATATCGTTGCTCTGATGATGTGGTTGAAGATTCAGAATTTATCCCGGGGCTACAGCGGCTGTTCACGGGCAGTCATCGAGAAGCTGATGGAGCTTTTGAATAATAAGATTTATCCGGTTGTACCGCGCCGGGGGTCTGTCGGTGCCAGTGGTGATTTGGCGCCTCTGGCGCACATGTGCCTGCCGCTGATCGGTGAAGGGGAGGTATTTTATCACGGGAATATTGTGACGGCAAAGGAGCTGATTGCAGAGAACATATACCAGCCGATCAGTCTGGGTCCGAAAGATGGCTTGTCGTTAATAAACGGGACTCAGTACTCCACTGCCCTGCTCCTGTATGCCCTGTACCGTGTCCGAAAAATATTTACTCTGGCGGAATTGGCGGCGGCAATGAGTGTGGAGGCGGCGCTGGCGACGGATACACCCTTCCGCAGGGAAATTCAGGATATCAGGGGGCAAAGGGGACAGCAGGAGGTTGCGCGGCACCTGAGGCGTTTTTTAAAAAACAGTGAAATCGTCCAGTCGCACGTCAACTGCAATAAAGTGCAGGATCCCTACAGTTTCCGCTGCATTCCCCAGGTGCTGGGATCGGTGCTGGACACAATCCGGTTTGTCGAAGATATCGTAGAGCGTGAAATCCGCTCGGTAACGGACAATCCGCTGGTTTTTCCCGATGAAGGTGAGATTTTATCCGGTGGAAATTTTCATGCAGAGCCGCTCGCACTGGCAGCCGATTATTTGACAATTGCCCTGACGGAGTTGGGCAATATCAGCGAACGGCGGATTTCGATTCTTGCGGATCCCACCATGAGCGGTCTGCCTGCATTTTTGGTGGATACCGGCGGTATCAATTCAGGTTTTATGATTGCCCATGTAACGGCAGCGGCGCTCTGTGCGGAAAACCGGACGCTCTCGCATCCGGCTGCAGTGGAGTCAATCCCTACCTCTGCCAATCAGGAAGATCATGTCAGCATGGCGCCAAACGCCGGATTGAAACTGCTCCAGGTTGTGGA
Source organism: Fidelibacterota bacterium (assembly GCA_049975265.1). Taxonomy (GTDB): domain Bacteria; phylum Fidelibacterota; class UBA2242; order UBA2242; family UBA2242; genus B118-G9. The sequence continues at coordinate 60,510 of JBNGDF010000006.1, read as the reverse complement.
AAATATCCGCCAGATCGTCTGGATTGAATTTCTGGCGGCGGCGCAGGGAATCGATTACCGTAAGAATCTAGCCAGCGGTGCCGGTACAAAAATAGCTTATCGCAAAATCCGATCGCTGGTTGAGCATCTGTCACAGGACCGCCTGCTTATCGAGGATTTGCGTAAAATTGATGTTTTTTTTAATGATGAAGATTTTTTCAGCGAGATATACTCGTTGCTTCGTGAACCCATAGAGAAGGTTTGCCATGAAAGATAAAATTTGTCGTGATGGATTGACATTTGATGATGTGCTTTTAATTCCGGCGGAATCCGATGTTTTGCCGAAACAGGTTTCGCTCGAGGCGCAGCTGACGAACAATATTCACCTGAATATTCCGCTGGTCAGTGCTGCTATGGATACGGTCACCGAGGGGGACATGGCGATTGCCATTGCCCGGGAAGGCGGGATTGGAATTTTACACAAAAATATGACGATTGACGAGCAGGTGTCGGAAGTAGATCGCGTCAAGCGTTCCGAAAGCGGAATGATCGTCAATCCGATCACCCTCTCTTCCACCAATACACTGCGGGAGGCGCTGGATATCATGGCGAAGTATTCCATCTCAGGCATCCCGGTGGTAGATAACGGGCAATTGACCGGAATCCTGACCAACCGGGACATCCGGTTTGAGACGAATCTTGACCAGCTCATTTCGGAACGGATGACCAGTGAAAACCTGGTCACGACGCCGGTGGGCACGACACTGGAGCAGGCTGAAGAGATTTTGCAGCGACACCGCATTGAGAAGCTGCTGGTGGTGGATGATGAGGGTCGCCTGAAGGGTCTGATTACCGTAAAGGATATTTTGAAAAAGAAAAAATTTCCCAACGCCGTAAAGGATGGTTACGGACGGTTGCGGGTCGGGGCAGCCGTCGGTGTCTCCGGTGACTATTTGGAACGCACCGCGCGGCTGGTGGATGCCGATGTGGATGTCCTTGTCATTGACACGGCGCATGGTCACAATGCCGATGTTATTAGGGCGGTTACACGGATTAAGAAGCAGTTTTCACAGGTGGATATTATTGCCGGCAATGTCGCCACCAAGGAGGCAACCCGGGCGCTGATAGACGCCGGTGCCGATGCCGTTAAAGTGGGGATCGGTCCCGGAGCGATCTGTACCACCCGGGTAATTGCCGGCGTGGGGATACCCCAGCTGACAGCGGTGTTGGACTGCTACGAGATTTCCCAGAAAGCCGGGATTCCCATCATTGCCGACGGTGGTATTCGTTACTCCGGCGATATCGCCAAGGCGCTGGGTGGGGGTGCCAGTACGGTGATGCTCGGCTCGCTGCTGGCGGGAATGGATGAGAGTCCCGGAGAAACCGTTTTGTATGAGGGGCGGGTTTATAAGACCTATCGCGGAATGGGGTCGATTGCGGCGATGGCAAGGGGAAGCAAAGATCGCTATTTTCAGGATGCCGCCGAGACCAAAAAGCTGGTACCAGAAGGCATCGAAGGCATTGTGCCGTATAAAGGTGCTCTCCAGGACACGGTGCATCAGCTGATGGGCGGTTTGCGCTCCGCCATGGGCTATTGCGGTGCCAAAACGATTACGGAGCTACACAAGAAAGCGAAATTCATCCGGATCAGTTCCGCCGCCATTCAGGAGAGCCATCCTCACAACATAAAAATCAGCAAGGAGGCACCGAATTATCGGACGGATAGTATATAATTGGGTAAAAAGGGTCAGGAGAGTTTGGCGATATGTGCCGCGAGCCGGGATTTTTTATTGGCGGCGTTATTTTTATGAATAATGTCTTTATTGGCAATGGTGTCGATGATGGCGACGGTCTTCCGGTAGAGCGGTTCCGCTTCTTCCCTGGTGGGTGCGGCTTTGACCTTTTTGATCATGGTTTTCATTAATGTTTTGTAATGTTTATTGCGCAGCCGGGCTTTTTCCGCCTGACGAATCCGTTTTTGAACCGAAAGATTCTTACTCATTCTACTCCTTTCAAAAATTTTCAAACAGTTTACAAATTTATTTATATCAATCCTGAATATCAAAGGAAAAATCACCCATTGTGCTGATTTTTATTGCTAAACTGCTGCTGATTGCCCTGGTGGCAATACTGGTATTTGTGATTCTGATGGTGGCAGTCCCCGTCAATTTCCGGTTTCGCGGGAATTTCAGAGAGTCTGAAAAGCAACTTACCGCGGAGGTTTCTCTGTTATTCGGTGCATTTCGGATATTTCTGAACTTCGATTATCCTGCCCTGGGTTTAAAGGCAAAGGTTTGCGGGATACGGTTCCCGCTGTACCGGCAGGCGCTTGGCAGGTCGGGTCAGAGAGAAGCAGATCAGAGAACCGGCGAGGCTGAACCAAGCCCCACAAAACCAAAAAAGCGAGCCGGGTTGGCGACGACAGACTGGATTCAGCTGCTGCGGCAACTGCTGCCCCGCCTGCTGCGACCGATTCGTTTCAGGAGGTTACAGGGTGACCTTGGAATTGGTTTCAGGAATCCGGCGGCGACCGGTCTGCTGTTCGGTGCGTATACTATGTTTCAATATACGCTGTCCCAACTGGAAAATATCACCTTACGAGCAAATTTCACACAGCCGGGGATTGATGGAGAAATTGAATCTGCCGGTGTTATTTATTTGCACCAATATATTCCAATCCTTATTTTTAGTTATAAACAATACCGAAGGCGTCTGAGGATTAGAAAGGAAGTGAAATAATGGTGGAAAATCTTTTGGATACTCTTTTGGGGAAACTGAAAAACCTGGTGGATTCAGAGACGGTGGTGGGGAAACCGATCGTAGCCGGAAAAGCGACGGTTATTCCGGTGACGAAAATTTCTTTCGGATTCGGTGTGGGCGGCGGACGCACGAAAGCGGACAGCGAATCAGGTACCGGAAGTGGCGGTGGTGCGATTATCGAGCCGGTGGCAATTATCATGGTCGAAGAAGACGCCGTGCGGGTACACAGTTTAAAAGACCATTCGATTGGGAAGGTGATCGAAATGGTGCCGGAAATCCTGAAGAAATTCAGCAAATCCGGTCGTGCCCGGAAAGGCAAGGAGAAGGATTAGAGAGAGTCGGCTCGGGCGGAAAACTTTTTCTTGTATTTTATGGAGTCTACACCTATTTTTCAGCGAGGGAGAGATGTATGAACAATAATGTACTAAAAACCATACCGCTGTTTGCCGATTTAAGGGATGAAATTCTTGAAAAGATCGCTGACCTGATGCAAAAGCGGGTCTATAAGCGGAACAATATGATTTTAATGGAAGAGGATATCGGCGACTCTTTATTCATTTTGAACAAAGGCAGTGTCAAGATTACCCGTCTGAGCGATGACGGGCGGGAGGTCATTTTGTCGATCCTGGGGGAGGGAGATTTTTTCGGAGAAATGTCTATTTTTGATGGGGAGAGTCGCTCCGCCAATGTGATCGCCCTGGAAGATTCCGAAGTCTTTATCCTGAAACGGGGCGACTTTCTGGACCTGCTGGAAAAGCATCCGAAAATTGCCATAACACTGTTACAGGAGATGGCGGTCCGGCTGAGACGCTCAGACCAGCAGATCGAGGGATTGTCACTCAGCGATGCGGAGAGCCGGATTGCCATGAGCATTATCCGGTTCGCCGAGGATCTGGGGGTGATCCGGCAGGGGCAGGTGATTATCGAAAAACTGCCGTTTCAGCAGGATATTGCCAATATGGCGGGGACCTCCCGGGAGACCGTCTCCAGAATGCTGAAGATGTTGGAGCTAAAAGGCTGGATCCAACGCCAGGGCCGCCGATTGACCATCAACCGCTATGACGATTTTGTCAAGGAGTTTGGGTAAAATTTTTTTTAACGGAATATTAGGAGGGCTGCCAAGTGCAGCCTTTTTTTATTGATTGAAGGATTGCCGTATATCGTGGCAAGAGGTTATTGGCAAAAACTGGAAATACTTCCATAAATCCCTGCATTTCTACGGTGGGATAATTATATTTAGAAGTCGTTTTACAGATTGGAAATTGCGTATAATCATTGATGCAGGTAAAAGGAGTGGTGGCAGAAAAGACCGATATGAAAGAGATGGGCTTTCTGGATCATCTCGAGGAGCTGCGCTGGCGCTTGTTGAAAATACTGTTCAGCATTATTCTGTTTACCGTGCTCAGTTTTGTGGTTTCGGATTTTTTCATTGAGTTGCTGTTAAAGCCGTCGAGAATGTTGCAGCCGGATATGAAGCTCCAGGTCTTGAAGGTTCAGGGGATGTTGATGCTGAAATTCGGAGTCGCACTGGTGATTGGTATTGCCGCCTCCATTCCGGTTTTAGCCTACCAGTTCTGGGCTTTTGTGGCGCCGGGACTCTATCCCGATGAAAAACGGTGGGGACCCTGGCTGGTGATCAGCGTGTCGATTTTTTTTGTGCTTGGGGTTGTCTTTGCATACTATGTGATAGCGCCCTTTGCCATTAAATTTCTAACGGCAATTGGTTCGCCGGACGTGGAGAAGAACATATCGATTAATTATTATGCAAAATTTGTGTTGCAGTTGCTGGTAGCCTCGGGTCTGCTGTTCTTAATGCCGGTGGCGTCTTTTTTGTTGACGAAAATGGGGCTGATTACGCCGACCTTTTTGCGCAAATCCTGGCGCTATGCAATTATCATTATTCTGATTGTGGCGGCGTTTATTACGCCACCCGATCCCGTTTCGATGTTGCTGATGGGAGTACCCCTGCTTTTTCTCTATGAATTTAGTATCCTGGTGTCGCGGTTAGCCCTGCATCAGGAAAAGAAAGAATCCGAAACAGAGAGTATGGAAGATTGAAACAGAGGTCGGAAACAGAAGAGTTGGTTCGTCCGGTACGGGCGGAATTTGTCCGGTTTCAGCGGGAATTTGCAGCCTCTCTGCAGTCCGATGTGGCGTTGATTCGCCGGATTGCCCGCCATATTCTCAGTCAAAAAAGCAAGCGGCTCCGACCGATTCTGGTGCTGCTGTCGGCAAAATTGTGCGGAACGCCGACGGAGGCTACGATCATATCAGCCGGTCTGGTGGAGCTGCTCCATACAGCGACCTTGATTCATGATGATATCATTGACGAAGCGATGACCCGGCGGGGAGCGCCCTCGGTCAATGCGATCTGGCAGAATAAAATTTCGGTTCTGATGGGTGATTTCCTGTTCAGTCGCTCTCTTAGTAATATGCTGCGCCTGAGAAACTACGAAGCACTGCAGCTTCTGTCGGAAACCTCGGAGGCGCTGAGCTCCGGTGAAATTTTGCAACTGGCGAAAAGTTCCAACGCCGGGATGGATGAAGAGCTCTATTTCCGCATGATCTGGCTGAAAACCGCTTCGTTGTTTGCCAGCAGCTGCAAAGTAGGGGTATTGTCGGTAGACGGCACCGCGGAGGAAGCGGAAACACTATGGAATTTCGGGAAATATCTCGGCATGGCGTTTCAGGTCAAGGATGATCTTTTCGATTATACCGCCCGGGAGGAAAAAATCGGCAAACCGATCGGTCGGGATTTGAAGTCCAATCTGATCACCCTGCCGCTGCTGCATGTTCTGAATAGGATGAGTCGGGCGGAGCAAAAACGCATCCGGGCTGCCATACGCGGGGGATTGCAGCCGGCGGACATTCAGCGGATCAGCGAGTTGACTGTTTCCGAAGGCGGCATCCATTATGCGGAGCAGAAGTTGGATGAGATTTCGGAGCAGGCGATGCAATATCTGCAGCGCTTTCCCGATTCCGAAGTCAAGACAGCCCTGGCTGGATTTGTTGCATTTAATCGAGCCCGCACGAAATGAACGCGTAAGCGATTCAGAAGTATTTGAAGTATGGTAAAAATCTGGTTTTTTATTTACAATCTGATTGTTGTGCCGGTGAGCTACTGTGGTATCCGGTCGTTGAGCCTGTTCAATCGCAAAATTCGTCGCGGGATAACCGGTCGCAAAGCCAGCTGGCGCCGGCTGCGGCGTTTTCGCCAGGAGAATCCGGACCGGGAGGTCTATCTGATCCATTCGGCATCGCTGGGTGAATTTGAGCAGGCTAAGCCGGTCATTCGCGGTCTCAAGGCGATTCGCCCGGATGTATTGATTGCAGCCAGTTTTACTTCGCCCAGTGGCTTTGAACATGCGGAGCGGATGCCCGAAATCGGGCTAATGATTTATTTGCCTCTGGACACGTATTACCGCACCCGATGTTTCATACAGATTTTACGTCCTGCAAAAATCATTTTTGTGACCTATGAATTATGGCCGAATTTGATTATGAATGCCAGGCGGTTGCATATTGTCACCTATCTGATGTCTGCCCGGATCCGGCGCAACAGTTCCAAATTTCTACCGCTGGTGCGCAGCTTTTTCAGGGAGCTATATCGTTCGCTGGACTATATCTTTGCCGTTTCCGAAGATGATAAAGATTCGGTCAAGCAGTTGGTGGGCGGGGTCCCGATCCGGGTCTTGAACCTGGGTGATACCCGCTATGATCAGGTGATCGAACGGGCTCGCAGCCGCCGGTCAATGCCGATACCCCGACTTTTTTCGGATCACTTCGTTCTGATTGCCGGCAGTGTCTGGCCTCAGGACGCCCGGCACCTAGTGCCGGTCATCCGCAAACTGCATGAACACTATCCGGATATCCGTTATATTATCGCCCCCCACGAACCCAACGAGTACGCGCTGGAGAGTTTTGAAGACCAATTCAGCGGAAATGGTCTGTTATCCTGTCGTTTTTCCCGGGCGGAACACTTCCCTGTTTCCGAAACCCTTGTGTTAATCGACAAGATCGGCATCTTAGCCGATCTCTATCATCAGACCCGGCTGGCGTTCGTAGGCGGTGGTTTTCGAGGCTCCGTCCATAATGTAATGGAACCCGCCGTCGCCGGTATCCCGGTAATTTTCGGTCCGGCTTATCATAATTCCCGTGAGGCGGAGCTATTGGTTAAAGCGGGCGGCGGTTTCAGCTGCAAAAACGGGACAGAGCTCTATCGGCTGATTTTCAAATTGGTGAGAGACCGGGCATTTTATCACCAGGCGTCAGAATCCGCCCGGCGGGTCATTCTGGATAATTTGGGCGCCTCGGCACGCACGGTTCGGGCTATCCTGGAGAATGATTGAAAATACAAATAGACGGACTGGATTTTCGGTATTGTGACGCCCCCTTTCTGTTTAAGCAGCTGAACCTGGACATTCCCCTGGACGCTCTGGTCGCTGTGACCGGTAGCAGCGGTTCGGGTAAGACGACTTTGTTAAAATTGGTCGCCGGTCTGTTGACACCAACAGCGGGACAGATAAATGTTGAGTACAAAGGGCGAAACAGTGGCGATGTTCGGTTCGGGTATCTTTTTCAGAATCCGGACGATCAGATTGTTCATTTTAATTTGGAACGGGAATTGGCGTTTAATCTGGAAAACAGGGGTGTTCCGGCAGCGGAGATGCAGCGGCGGGTGGAGGAGTATCTGCAGCGGTATGAGTTAACCGATCGGCGGAATGATTCGCCGGACCGGCTGTCCGGTGGTGAGAAGCAGCGCCTAGCGCTGGCGGGGATGATGATCAGCCAGCCGGATATTATGATTCTGGACGAACCCTGTTCGTTTCTTGACAGCATTGCACGGGTGCGGTTCTACGAGCAGATTATCACTCTCCGGCAGGAGGGGGTCAGTATTATCTGGATCACGCAGGAGGATTATGAGTTCGGATTGGCGGATCACCTGATTGAACTGGACAGGGGTCGAATCTCCTGGCAGGGTCCACCCACTGAATACCGGCAACAGATTAGATCTCAGTATGGAGAATAGACTTTTTGTAACTGTTCGGAACCTTGAATTTCGGTTTAAGAAAACCGGAGCGTTTCGCTTATATATCAGCAGTCTTGAACACGCATTTCATGGGACTCTTGGGATCTATGGACTGTCCGGCTCCGGCAAGACGACTTTCAGTAGACTGTTAGCCGGTCTCCTGCCGCCCACTGCCGGTACAATAGACTATTCCATAGACGGGAAAGGAATGTCTCCCAGAGTGGTCTATTCGCCCCAATTTCCCGAGCGGATACTGCTGGGGGTTCAAATTGGCGATACGATTCAACGGATGGCAGCCTGGAATCAGCGCGGTGGAAATATTTTGTTGGCGGTGCGGGAGTATTTGCGGCTCTTTTCGCTGGATTTTGAGCAGGTCCGGGATCGGAACGGTTTTGAGCTGAGCGGTGGGGAGTTGCGGCGGCTGGCGCTTGCCCTGAGTCTGGCGCTGGAGCCGGATTTACTGATTCTGGATGAGCCTACCGTGGGATTAGATCGCAATGGCAAGAGGCAGCTCTTTTCGATTCTGGAGGCATTCCGGGTGCGCCATGCAGTTTTGGTCGTATCCCACGATTTTGACGTAATCTCCAAAATCTGTGGTCATTATTGGATATTATCCGCCGGGCAACTTATATTTAATGGCAACGATGCGTCGTTGCGCTCTTTTCCCCATGTTATCGAGAAGGCGGGAATTTATTCTTTGAAGCGATACGTTGAATCAATAACCGAAGGACAGAATCCCATTGAAAAGCAGAGTGCGTGAAAAATATCAATCCATGCATCCCGATAAGGTTGTGACATTATCCAATATTATTTCCATTATTCGGGCATTTTTAACCGTCCCGATCATATATTATTTAAAAATCGGGCGGGGCGATATTGCCTTTATTTTTATCGTGATAGCAATTTTATCCGACAGTCTGGACGGCTGGCTGGCGCGCATCAGCAATGAGATTACCGATTTGGGCAAGATTCTCGATCCCTTTGCCGATAAGGTTGTGATTTTCAGCGTCATGCTCTTTCTGCTGCAGTCGGATCGGCTGCCGGTTGGCTATTTCATGCTTCTGGCGGTTCGGGATCTGTCGATTGCGCTCGTCGGCATCTATATGATGAACAACCTGAAAATCACCCCTTACGCCAACAAGCTGGGGAAGATTTCGATTGTTTTTACATCGGCGACGATCCTGGCGTTCATCTATTCCGATGTTGTGGGAGAATGGGTTACTCCGATAATGTGGGTATCCGTGGGACTGATCGTCACTTCCTGGATTCATTATGCCTACACCTTCACGACGAAAATTTATAACCGGAAGAAGAAGCCGGGTGCCGGTAGAACAAATAAATTGTCTCGTGGATTGCGTAAAACCGAGCACAGGATTGCAGCCCGGATTCCGCTTTTGGGAAAATATTTTCGCCTTGACAGGGATTTGTTGACAAAGATTGAGGAGACGTTGCTGGCGACGGACCTGGGTACGGAACTGACGGAGGTTTTAATCGATCGTCTGCAAAATGTGGACCGCAGTGAGTCGGCGCATCTCGCCGAGATTCTGAAAGGTGAAATCAAGGCGCTGATTGATACCCATGAGATTTCCGATGACGGGGACCTCAAGCCCCGGGTAATTCTATTCGTAGGAGTCAATGGAACCGGAAAGACGACAAGCATCGGGAAACTGGGGTATTGGTTTCGAAGTCGCGGGAAAAGGGTTCTGCTGGTGGCAGCGGATACCTTTCGGGCGGCAGCATATGATCAGTTAAAGGTTTGGGCGGAGCGTGCCGGGGCGGATTTTATGGGCAATCCGCAGGGTAAGGACCCTTCCGCCGTGGCGTTCGATGCCGTCAAATCGGCGCTGGCAAAAGGTCACGATACTGTTCTCATCGATACCGCCGGACGTCTGCACACCCGTTCCAATCTGATGGACGAGCTGGTAAAAATTAAACGGGTAATCGGCAGGCAGCTGCCCGGCGCTCCCCACGATGTTTGGCTGGTTCTGGATGCAAATACCGGACAGAACGGGATTGTCCAGGCGCAGGAGTTTATGAACACCGTTGGGGTTACGGGGATTATCCTGAATAAACTGGACGGAACCGCCAAAGGCGGTGCGGTACTGGCTATTCACCACAAACTATCCATACCGATTCGCTATCTCGGTGTGGGCGAAAAGATCGACGATATTGTGACGTTTGAACCGGAAACCTTTGTCGATGCACTCTTGCAAGGGATGAAATAACGATAAATTGGCTGACTTGCAGACCTTTTCCATCATTTCACTGGGTTGTCCAAAAAACACCGTTGATTCGGAGGTGCTGAGAGGAAATCTCGAGCTGCTTCGACTGCAATTTGAGCCCAATCCGGCTTATGCCGATCTGATCATTATCAATACCTGCGGTTTTATTGAAACCGCCCGGGAGGAGTCGGTGGATACGATTTTGGAGACCCTGGAATTGAAGAAGGTTGATCCCGCCAAAAGGGTCTATGTCACCGGCTGTCTGTCGCAGCGCTATCCCGATCAGCTGCGGGCTGAGATACCGGAGCTGGACGGCATATTCGGAGTCGAATCTGCTGCCGAGATTGTCCGGACAATCTCCAATACCTGTGAATCCTGTGAGGATGTTGAGCGGATTCGTTCACTGTTGACGCCGGCTTATACCGCCTATCTGAAAATAGCCGAAGGCTGCGACAACAGCTGCAGCTTCTGCTCTATTCCCTTAATGCGGGGCAAACAGCACAGCCGGGCGATCGACAGCCTTCTGAGAGAAGCGGCATATCTGCATGAAAAAGGGGTTCGTGAGCTGATCATGATTGCCCAGGACCTGACCCGCTACGGCTCCGATCTGCATCCCCGGGTGGATTTGTACACGCTGCTGGACGAACTGCTTGGAGCGCGGCTTTTCTCCTGGGTGCGTCTGCTGTACGCTCACCCCGATTTCTGGAAAAAAGAGCTCAATACCCTGTTTCAGAAATATGCCGAACTGTGTCCCTATCTGGATATTCCGGTGCAGCACGCCTCGTCCCGGCTTCTGAAATTGATGGAGCGGGGCAACAATCCTTCACAGATCAAGGCGACGCTGATGCAATTGCGGAAGGATGTGCCAACCATAGCGCTGAGAACTTCGGTCATGGTGGGCTTTCCGACGGAATCGATGGCTGATTTTAACGATCTTCTGAATTTTATCGAAGAGTTGCGCTTCGAACGGCTGGGTGTTTTTACCTACTCACCGGAAGAGGATACCCGGGCAATGAAACTGCCGGACGATGTTTCCGGGGCAGAGAAGGATTCCCGCAGGGATATCGTCATGCAGCTGCAATGGGATATCGCCCGGGAGTTTGCCATGTCGAAAGTTGGACAGACGATAGAGGTGTTGATTGAATCGGAGCACGTGGACGGTTACATGGCTCGCAGCCGCTGGGACGCTCCGGAAATCGATGGAATCGTGAAAGTCAGTTCGGAGCAGCCGCTGGAAACCGGCGGGATATATCCGGTGAATATTACAGATGTCGATGGCATTGATCTGATCGGGCGAGTCTCCTCTGAGCCGGAGGCTTGACTTTCGGTGTGACCAGCAATAATTTTGGTTTTCGCAAATGAAAGAATTAGGAGTATAAATATGAAAGCATTAATTACCGCCGGCGGACACGGAACTCGGCTCCGACCTATTACCCATACTCAGAACAAGCATCTGATTCCCATTGCCAACAAACCGATTCTGAGCTACGCGCTGGAATATGTAAAGGAGGCTGGAATTCGCGAGGTGGGCATTATCACCAACCAGGAGGGCACCGAGGTTCGTGATATGTACGGTGACGGAAAGAAACTGGGGATATCCATTACCTATATTCCCCAGGAAAAGCCGGCGGGACTGGCAGATTGTGTCCGGATTGCCGAGCCCTTTATTGGTAATGAACCCTTTGTATTTTACCTGGGTGACAATATTATCGTCGGCGGGATCAAGCGCTTTGTCAGTGAGTTTTACGCCAATAAGTCCAACTGTCATCTGGTTCTGGCAAAGGTTACTGACCCGGAGCGCTTTGGTGTGCCGGAGATCAAAGACAATCGGATCGTCCGCATTGAAGAAAAACCCAAAAAACCAAAAAGTGACTACGCCGTGACGGGCATCTATATTTACGACAGCAGTATTTTCAAGGCGGTCAATGCCATCAAGCCCAGCGCGCGGGGGGAGCTGGAGATTTCCGACGCTCACCAGTATCTGATTGACAAGGGATTGACGATTACCTTTTCCGAAATTACCGGCTGGTGGAAAGATACCGGGAAGCCGAATGATCTGCTGGAGGCGAATCGGTTGGTGCTGGATAATATTACGACCCGGATCGGTGGGAAAATCGATAAGCATAGTCAGGTGTTTGGGCGGGTTATCATCGAAAAAGGAAGTGACATTCTGAACAGCAACATCCGCGGACCGGTCATTATCGGGAAAGGGACCAAAATTATCAACTCCTATATCGGTCCCTATACCTCGATCGAGCGTTATTGCGTCATTAAGGATTCGGAAGTGGAATACAGTATTATTTCCGAAGAATGTCAAATTATGGACCAAAAGATCCGCATTGAGGCAAGTTTGCTGGGTAAAAGTGTGCAGATCATTGAAGCTCAATCCAAACCATATACGAACCGATTCATTGTCGGCGATCAGAGCATCGTCGAAATTCGCTGATTTTGATTAAAACAGTCAATTTTCGAACCCTGGGCTGCCGGCTGAATCATGCCGAATCCGATGCCCTTCAATTCGGACTCCAGGAGGCGGGGTACCGGATTGTCGATAAAAAACAGACTGCCGATCTGACGGTGATCAATTCCTGCGCCGTGACCCGACAGGCGGAAGCCAAGACCCGCGGTGCCATTGCCGCAGCGCGACGCATTTCTCCCCGGGGGAAAATTGCCGTGATCGGCTGTTACCCCCAGCTGGACCCTGAAACCGTGGCGGTAGTGAACGGCGTCGATCTGGTACTGGGCAATTCCGAGAAATACCGGCTGCAGGAATACCTCGATGAGCTGAAGCAGGAACGTTGTGTCATTCATGTCTCCGGCACCCTTGAGCAGGATACCTTCCCTGCGGCAGGCGTTATGGCTAAAGGATCGCTGAGCCGGGCACATCTGAAGGTTCAGGATGGCTGTGATTATCGGTGTGCTTACTGTATCGTCCCGTTTCTGCGGGGACCATCGCGCAGTCGGGCTTTTCATGCATGTATTCATGAGGCGGTCAGCCTGGTGGAACAGGGTTTCCGGGAGCTTGTACTGACGGGTGTGAATCTCGGGAGTTACCGTGACGGTGAAAATACGTTGGATGATCTGGTGGCGGCTCTTCTGCAGGAAAGCCGAATAGAGCGATTACGGATCAGCTCGATCGAGCCGGACCTGGTTTCGGAGCGCATCATTAAGATGATCGCAGAAGAGGGGCGTCTTTGCAGATATATGCACATTCCGCTGCAGCACGGTTCCGATCCGGTGTTACAGCGGATGCGGCGCCGTTACAAAGTGACGCAATTTGTCGAACTTGTCCATAAAGTCACCCGGGCGATACCGTCAGTCTGTATCGGCAGCGATGTAATGGTCGGTTTTCCCGGTGAAACGGAGCATCAATTTCAGGAGATGGTGAACATACTGGAGGAGCTGCCGATCGCCTATCTGCATGTCTTCCGGTATTCGTCGCGACCGGGCACCGCTGCTGACCGACTGGAGGATACGGTAACAGACCGGGTCAAAAAAGAGCGTTCGGTCCGGTTGCGGGAATTGAGCCGGCGGAAGCGACACCAGTTTATGCAGCGATTTATCGGTCAGGAGGTAGCCGTATTATATGAAAAGAAAACAAAATTGGGGCTTTACCGGGGACTTTCTGATAATTATATTACGGTTAATGTCAAATCCGACGCTCAAATTGTGAATCGTATAAAAACCACCCGGATAACCCATGTTGTCGGAACGGAAGCATTTGGAGAATTAGTTGAGGGCTAAGACCACCTATTTCATAGGCATAGCAGGGAATATCGGTGTGGGCAAGACGACCATGACCGATATCATTGCGAATCGCTTCGGCTGGCAACCCTATTATGAATCGGTGATTGACAATCCCTATCTGGAAGATTTTTACGACGATATGAAGCGCTGGAGTTTCAACCTGCAGATATATTTTCTGTCCCACCGTTTCCGCACGCATAAAATGATGACGGAGAGCGGATTTTCGGCGGTTCAGGACCGGACGATCTATGAGGATGTGGAAATTTTTGCCCGGAATCTGTATGAGATGGAAAATATGTCCAAACGGGACTGGGATAATTACCGCGCTCTGTTCGATATTATGACCTCCTATCTGAAAAAACCTGATCTGATTCTCTACCTGCGCGCCGGTGTGGACACTCTGCTGACACGGATAAAAAAACGTTCCAGGGGCTTTGAAACGAATATCTCTCCTGAGTATATCTACCGCCTGAATATCTCCTACGAGCGCTGGATCAAGCGCATTCAGGGGGATTTTCCGGTGAAGATCGTGGAAACGGACAATTTTAATATTTTTGAAGACATCCGGCAGTTGGAAGAATTGCTTCAGGATATCCGGCACTTTTGCCCGGAATGAATTCCCACGAACGTGTTCGATGATTGTTTTTCCTCGCGAATATGAATAAATTTGAATGCATTTTAGATTGGATTGGATGATACGGAATTGAAGAGAATCGCAGTGTTCGCATCGGGTCGCGGGTCCAATTTTCAGGCAGTCCTGGAAGGGGTAAAGGCAGGAAGAATCGACGCCGAGATCGTCTGTGTCATCAGTGACCATGCCCGACCGCCGGTTTTTGAAATTGCCCAAAAGAACGAAATTCCCACGCACTGGATAAACCGAAAACAGTTTTCGGGTGCCTCCGACTATGTGGATTTTCTCCTGAATCTGCTGGCGTCGTATGAGGTTGATGTGATTCTGCTGGCAGGCTATTTGAAGCTGATCCCGGCACCGGTGGTGCAGCGTTACCGGTATGCGATTATCAATATTCATCCGGCATTGCTGCCCAATTTCGGCGGCAAGGGTTTCTATGGCGAAAGGGTGCATCAGGCGGTGCTTGAGTCGGGGGTCAAGATTACCGGAGTGACGATTCATTTTGTCGATGAGCACTATGACCAGGGAACTGTGATTGCTCAGGAGAAGGTGCCGGTTTTGAAAGGTGATACGCCGGCGACGCTGGCGAAGCGGGTTTTGGCGGTGGAGCACCGTCTCTTCCCTGAAGTGGTGGCGGCGTATTGCGCCGGGAACATAAAAGTGGACAAGGGGAATGTAATTTGGGAACGATGAATGATTTTACAATCAAGCGCGCTATTCTGAGTGTCTGGGACAAAACCGGGATCGTATCCTTAGCCCGCAAACTCGAAGCCCGGCAGGTAGAAATCTACAGTACCGGCGGGACGTATCGAATGCTGAGTGACAATGGTATAGTGGTGAAAAAGGTCGAAAGCCTGACCGATTTTCCGGAGATTATGGATGGGCGTGTGAAAACCCTGCATCCGCTGATTTTTGCCGGTTTGCTGGCGGACAATCGCCGTCGCAGTCACCTGGAGGACTTGCAGCGGGTCGGCGGTGTGGGCTTTCAGCTGGTGGTGGTGAACCTTTACCCCTTTTCCGAAACCTATCGGGCGGGCGGTAAGGCGGATCATGAGATCATCGAAATGATCGATATCGGCGGTCCAAGTATGCTCCGGGCAGCCTCCAAAAATTACCACAGTGTCGCCGTCTTGTCTCACCCTTCGCAATATGCGGAGTTCGAAAAGCGGCTTGACGCCGGTGACATTGACGAGTCCTATCGTCGCCTGCTGGCGCGGGATGTATTTCGGCTGACCAGTAATTATGATGCGGAAATTACCCGTTATTTTTATGGTCTGTCTGAGGGTCTGCCCGATATCTGGTTGTCGCATTACCGTAAAATTCAGGCGCTGCGCTATGGAGAGAACCCCGACCAGAAGGCGGCGCTTTATAATCCCGAATCCGCGCCGGAGGCGCTGCCATTCACACAGCTGCAGGGAAAGGAGATATCCTTTAATAATTATGTCGATTGCCTGGCGGCGTACCGGGTTGCTACCGGCTTCGCCACTGATCGGACTGTCTGTGTCAATTTGAAGCACACCAATCCCTGCGGATTCGGGGTGGCGGATTCAGTGCTGGCAGCCTATCGGCGGGCGGTCCAGGCGGACCCGGTGAGTTATTACGGCGGCATCGTCGGCGTGAATGCGCCGGTGGAGGAGGAGCTGGCGGAGGAGTTTACCAAAAGTTTTCTGGAATGTATCATTGCACCGGAGTTTACACCGGCTGCGCGGGAGATTTTGAGCAGGCGTAAAAACCTGCGGTTACTGATTCCGAATGAAGAATACTTAGCGTTTCCCTATGATGTCCGTTCATACGGAGAGGGGTTACTGATTCAGGAGATTCAGATTCCTCGTGATGATGAACGGCGGTGGGAGCAGGTGACCAAAGCGGGTCCCGGGCAGCAGTTTTACGAAGCGCTGCGCATCGGGTGGCATGTGGTAAAACATGTCAAGTCCAACGCCATTGTGCTGGCGGACGGTGAGGGCACGCTCGGGGTGGGTGCCGGTCAGATGTCCCGGGTGGATTCCCTGAAAATCGCACTTCGGAAATCCGGTGAAGCGGGGCTTTCGCTGAAAAACGGGATCGTCGCTTCCGACGCCTTTTTTCCGTTCCGGGATTCTGTTGATCTGGCGGCTGAACATGGGCTTGTGGGGATTATTCAGCCCGGCGGCAGCATTCGGGATCAGGAGGTTATCGAAGCCTGCAATGAGCACGGCATGTTTATGATTTTTACACATAAACGCGTTTTTAAACATTAATTATTGGAGCTATTATGGGATTCTCGTTTTTTCACTTTTTTGGCGGTGATATCGCAATTGATCTGGGTACAGCCAATACCCTGATCTACATGAAGGGTAAGGGAATCCTTCTGGATGAACCGAGTATAGTCGCCCGCTCGACTCACGATGGAGAGGTGTTAGCGGTGGGCAGTGACGCCAAGGAGATGCTCGGAAAGACCCACCGGGATATTACGACGATACGCCCTCTGAAAGACGGGGTGATTGCGGATTTTGAGATGACCGATGCCATGATCCGCGGATTTATTCGAAAAATCAGCATGAGCCGGATTGCACGACCGCGAATTGTCATCTGCATTCCTTCCGGTATCACCGAAGTCGAAAAACGGGCAGTACGGGATTCCGCTGATCGCGCCAATGCCCGGGAGGTCTATCTGGTGGAAGAGCCCGTGGCGGCGGCGATCGGGATCGGAATCGACATATCCAAGCCGGTGGGCAATATCATTGTCGATATCGGCGGCGGAACCACCGAGATAGCGGTTATCGCCCTGAACGGGATTGTGACCAAGCAGGCGATCCGGATTGCCGGAGATGAGATGGACGATGCTATTATCCAGTATTTTAAAGGGGAACATAATCTTCTGATCGGTGAGCGCACTGCGGAGTGGATCAAATGCACCGTCGGGTCGGCGATGCCGATTAACGATACCACTATTTCGGTCAAGGGGCGCAGTCTGGTAGCGGGTATCCCCAAAACCATCGAGGTATCCTCCGTCGAAATTCGGGAATGTCTCAAGGATACCATCGATCTGATTGCCCAGGCGATCAAACAGGCGCTGGAGATGACCCCGCCCGAACTGTCCTCCGATATTCTGGATCGCGGTATCATTCTCACCGGCGGTGGTGCGCAGCTGAAAGGGCTGGATCAGCGCATCCGGGTGGAGACCGATCTGCCGGTTAATGTGGCTGAAGAGCCGCTGCTTTCCGTGGTTCGGGGCACCGGCCTGATTATTGAAGATATTGATAAATACAAAGAAGTCCTAGTGTAGTCTTTGATGTGGCATAAAATTGTATTCTTTTTCTTTGACTATTATGATTATCTCCTGTTAGTCGTCCTGATTGTGCTCTCACTCAGTATCCTGATGATGAGCGAAGCGCCGGAGCTGCGGACGTTTCAGGGTGAAGTCAGCGACCTGTTTGCCTTTGTTCACTATCCCAATATCTGGATTCAAAACCTATCCGGATTATTAAAGGAAAATGAGGTGTTGCGGCAGGAGAATATGCGGCTCAGACTGCAAAACCTGGAATTCCTGGAAGCCTATCGGGAAAACCGACGCCTGCAGAGCATGCTGGGATTTATGGACAGCACCAGCTATACGTTGGTACCGGCAAAGGTGATCAACCGGGGCACATCGCCGGTGGCAAATTCCATCCTGCTCAATATCGGTCGTAAGCATGGAGTCACGCCCAACCGGGCGGTTATCAGCACCAGGGGAATTATCGGAAAGACCATTGCCGTGGGGGATAAGACGACACAGTGTCAGGTGTATAGCGATGTCAATTTCCGACTGAGTGTAAAATTTCAAAATTCCCGGGTGCTGGGAATTGTAATGTGGCGGGCGAACGGTTTGGCTGAAGTCAGGGAGGTTCCGGCAACTGCGGAAATACATCCCGGAGAGTTGGTGCTGACCTCGGGATACAGCGAAATCTATCCACCGGACATTGTCGTCGGCGAGGTGGTGGAGATTCGGCGGGCGGAGCACGAACCCTATCAGACGGCGATTATCCGTTCAAATGCCGATTTAAACACCGTAGAAGAGGTTTTTGTAATTATTTCCCACTGATGAAGAAAATAGGTCTGATTGCCGGTTTCAGTTTGCTTGCTGTACTGTTGCAGCTGATTGTGGCGCCCTGGTTGGCGATCCGGGGAGTTAAACCGGATTTTGTGCTGATATTGATCCTGTTTATTGCCGTTTTGTTCGGACGGGTATCGGGGCAACTGTGCGGTTTTGGGTTCGGAATGATCATGGACCTGATCGGCATCGGATCATTTCTCGGATTGTCGGCACTGACCAAGACCGTGGCTGGATTTCTGGCGGGTTACCTGAAGGGTCAGCACAATCGCCTGAACGGCTTCACCTTTTATACCTTTGTCTGTTTCATAATCTTTATTCACTATCTGATCTTTTTTCTGATTAATTACCACTCGGCTGAATATCCGGTTCAGCTATTGGTTTTCCGGTACGTTCTGCCCAATACACTGTATACAGCAGCGGTGTTTATTATCTTCGACTATATTTTATCTTTTAGACAGTCATAACCATGTTTTATGTAAAGAACAATGCAACATCGCTGCATCGTACTCTGTTTTTGGCGATTGCGTTAACTCTGTTCGTCGTTTTAGGAGTCAGGCTATATCAGTTGCAGGTTGTCGAATACAGTCGGTTTGCGGGCATCGCCGAAGCCAACCAGGTGCGGGTCGTCTCCAGAGAGGCGCCCCGGGGTTTGATCTACGATCGCAATGGTCGGATTATCGTTGATAATAAATCGCAATACAACCTGAACATCATTCCCTATGAGACGGCTAAAAACGATTCGGTGTACTCGTTGCTGAGCGTAATTCTGGGGGTTTCCGAGCAGGAGATTCGCCGCCGGGTGCAGAAGAATTACCGCGGGCTTTTCCTGCCGGCGAGGGTTGCAACGGATATCGATTTTGATGTATTGACCGAGATTGAAGAGCGGCGCCTGGAGCTGCCGGGGGTGCTCTATTCTCTGGAACCGATCCGATCCTTTCGCGGTCCGGCAAATCTCAGTCATGTGCTGGGCTATTTACGCGAGGTCGATAAGGATGATTTAAAGATGATCAGAGATTATGGTTATCACGCAGGGGATCTGATCGGCTGGAATGGTGTCGAGCGGGAATATGAGAATATTTTACACGGTAAAAAAGGATTTGAATATGTTCAGGTCAATGTTTACGGGCAGGTGGTGGGGAAAATCGAAGATAAGCGCAGTGTCCAGCCCCGGTTCGGCAACGATCTGTATTTGACAGTTGATATTGGTCTACAGGCGTACGCCGAGGAGCTGCTTAGGGAAAAGAAGGGGGCGGCGATTGTCATGGATGCTGAGTCCGGAGAAATTTTGGCAATGGTCAGCAAGCCGGACTATTCTCCCGGACTGTTTTCCGGGATTGTGGAACCCGATGTCTGGAACAGTCTGCTGAACGATCCCGACCGACCGCTCTACAACCGGGCGACTCAGGGTACCTATCCTGCCGGTTCCACCTTTAAACTCGTTGCCGTATTTGCTTCTCTTGAGGAGAATATTTTCGATCCGGAGAGCGAGGTGTTCTGTCGGGGCGTCTATCGACTGGGACGACGGGAATTTAAATGCTGGAAGCTTAGCGGACACGGGCGCATGAATCTTTATGATGCGATTGTGAACTCCTGCAACGTCTATTTTTATTCGCTGATTCGGAAAATGGACCTGAATTTGTGGGCGGAGTATGCCCGTCGGTTTCAGTTCGGGAAATTAACAAATGTCGATCTGTACGGCGAATCCCAGGGAGTGGTACCGGATGAGGACTTTTTGAACGAAAAGTATGGTGTCGGTGGCTGGACGGAGGGCAATAAACTGAATCTGGTAATCGGGCAGGGCGATCTGCTGGTGACGCCGCTTCAGATGGTTCGCTTTGCCGGTGCGCTGGCTACCCATGGCAAGCTGGTAATCCCCCATTTCGGATTAAAATATCTGGATCGGCAAAGTAACCGTTTTCAGACCTTTATGTATTCTGAGACCGATTCAATTACTGGTATTTCAGACAAGAGCTGGCAATTTGTCGAAATGGCGATGTATGACGTTGTCAATTCGAAAAACGGTACCGGTCGGGCGGCGAGAGTGCGTGATCTGGATGTTTACGGGAAGACCGGTACGGCGCAGAATCCACACGGCGACTCCCATTCCTGGTTTATTGGATATTCGAAAAGAGAGGGTCAGGTTCTGGCTGTGACGGTCATCATCGAACATGGTGGCTCGGGTGGTGGTGAAGCGGCAGTGGCGGTACGGAGAATCCTGGACTATTGCAAAAAGAATTTACCCTACGAACCGCCCCGGGCGGAGGTGGTTGCTCGATGAAAAGGAGGATTCAGATCGGGAGTTCCATCTCAAGCGGTAACGTTCTACTCGCGTTGACCGTCCTGCTGTTGTGTGTCGCTGGTCTTTTGGCACTGTACAGCGCCTCGCTGCAGGTAGATCTGCCGTTTTTTAAAAAGGTTGTGGGGAAGCAGCTGCTTTGGATGATCCTCGGAATCATTGTCATGGTGGTCGTTTTTTTAATTCAGAAAAAGGTTCTGTTCGACGGTGCATATTTGCTCTATTGGCTTGGCATCGGGCTGATTGTTTTGCCCTATTTTCTGGGCGATGCGGTAACCGGCACCAATCGTTGGTTTGTTTTAGGACCGATTCACTTTCAGCCGTCAGAATTTATGAAAATCCTGGTCATTATTACCGTCGCCCGCTATCTCTCCCGCAGCGATCTGATCATTTCGGATTTCAGGGCACTCATCATACCGCTGCTGTTGGTGCTGCTGCCCATGGGAATTGTGATCAAGCAGCCGGACCTGGGAACCGCCGTCATCTATTTTCTATTGGTTTTCCCGATGCTGTTCTGGGCAGGTGCCCGACCTTATCATCTGTTTATTATTGTGGCGCCGATTCTTAGTATCGTCACGGCGTTTAATTTTTACAGTTTTTTTATCTGGGTGCTGGTCCTGATTCTGGTTTTCTATTTTGGTAAGGAAAAAATCTGGACTGCTGTGGTGCTGTTTGTGTTTAATTTATCGCTGGGTTTTTTGACTCCTGTATTCTGGAATCGCCTGAAACCCTATCAACAGAACCGCATTATGACCCTCTTTAACGTCGATGTCGATCCACAGGGATCGGGCTATCAGGTTATTCAGTCACAGGTTGCCATCGGTTCAGGCGGACTGTTTGGGAAGGGGCTTGGAAACGGCACGCAGACCCACCTGAAATTCCTGCCGGAGCAACACAACGATTTTATCTTTTCTGTCATTGGAGAGGAATATGGCTTCGTCGGTGTCATTCTGGTACTGCTTCTGTTTCTGACGCTGATAACATTGCTGATCAATGTCGCCTATCGTCTGCGGGACCGTTTCAGTTCGCTGGTGGTGATCGGTGTCGCCAGTGTTATGTTGTTTCATGTGGTTGTCAATATCGGGATGACCGTGGGACTGCTGCCGGTTACCGGTCTGCCGCTGCCCTTCGTCAGTTACGGCGGTTCATTTATGATCAGCTGTTTTACGATGATCGGGATTGTCTACAATATCAGTTTGGAGCGGCGCCGATAAGTATTTGCAAAAATATAAATTACAATTTGTTTTTTTTACCGAAATTTGTAGCTTTCAGCACTGGATTTTATATCCAATTTTATTTTAGAAGAATAATTATGGAAACCAAAAAATCGCTTTTATGCATGGTATTGATCGGAGCAGTGAGTCTGCTGCTGGCGCCGGCAGGGCGTTTGAACGCGAAACCCAAACCGAAAACAGATGAATCTACGGAACAACTTATCGAATTGCAGAATCGGATTGCCGGGATGGAAGAACGGCTGAGTAAAACCATTGATCTGGTCAACCGGCTTTCGGAGAAAGTGAAAACGTCGGTGGAACCCGCGCGACCACAGCCTGAATTTGGTGGGCAATTGAGCCGCCTGGACAGCACTGTCCGGGTGCTCGAATCGGCGACGGCGGCACTCAGCAACGAACTGGTGCGCCTCCAGCGGCAGGTTGCCCAGAATGCCCGGCGGGCGAGCTACACCGACAGCATAAATTTTGAAATCCTGTCGCAGTTGGTGATACTGGAAAACCGGATCGTATCGCTGGGGACGATTCTGCACGAGAAGCAATCGGTTGCCGAGGCGAAAATGCCGGACGCGAACTATAGTGCCGGAGTCAGCTACCGCGACCGCTATCTGCAAGCCCTGACCTGTTACCAGAACGGTGACCACGAAGCAGCGATTCAGCTGTTCCGGCAACTTTTAAATGAGGACAAAGACCATGAATTAGCCGACAATGCCCAATACTGGATCGGGGAGTGTTTTTATTCAATGAAACAATACAGACGTGCAATCGTTGAATTCGAAAATGTGTTTTCATTCAAGAACAGTAATAAAGAGGATGACGCACAATTTAAACTTGGATTATGCTATGCGGCTATGGGCGAGCGGGAACAGGCGGTTGATGAATTCCAGCGTTTGATCGATTATTATCCCCAGAGTGAATATGTTAAAAACGCCAAACAATTTGTGAAACAGAGCCATGATTAAACGAATATATTTTTTGACCTCCGAAATCGTACCTTTTGCTGAAAGCTATCAGCTGGCTACGTTTTCAAAGGAAATTCCTATTGTCTTTAATGAACGTAAATACGATTTTCGCCTGATGATGCCGAAGTACTCCTTCATCAGCGAGCGACGCTATATTTTACGGGAAGTCATCCGCCTGCGCGAAATGGATTTGACCTTTCTGAGTCAGCCGGTCAAAGCCAGTGTCAAGTCGGCATTTATTCCGAATACCAAGGTGCAGGTCTATTTTCTCGAACACGACGATTTTTACTCCAACGATCCGCAGGATCTGTATCAGGAATCCGATGGTGACAAGAACCGCAATACGCTGCGTTTCTGCTATTTTGCCGCCGCCGCACTGACGACCCTGAATTATCTGCGCTGGAAACCGGAAGCGATCATCCTGAATGACTGGCAGATGAGTCTTATTCCTCTGGTGATCAAAGCGGGGATGCTGGAGAACGATTATTTTCAGGACGTCAAAATACTTCAGATTCTGCATTCCAAAAATCCGCTTTCGAAATATCGGGTCGCCGATTATGAACAGGTCGGATTGACAAACCTGGACCAGGAGTTAGTCGAAAAGAATACCAAAATCGATTGTGTCGCCGCGGCGTATAAACTCAGCGATCATACATTACTCATTAACACCGAGAATGAAGACCTGCAAAAATCCTACCTGGCAGACCCGGTATTCAGCAAGCTGTTTAAGCAAAACAGCTCGAAAATCACGACCTATAATCTCTCAAATGAAACGCCGGAAGAGTGGCAAAATTTAGCCGATGAAATTATTAAAATCGTGGATCAGCTATAAATCCCAACGACATCTGCCAAGATGTCTGAAAATAGCGGGGCGGACGCCTAATATATTTTTAATCGGTGGGGCTCTGTCTGTTGTGATAATGCTGCTGCTGGCGGCGTGTGAGGAAAAAATTCCGACGATTCAGAATCTGGATGACCTCTTTGAACGACGAACACTGACCATTCCCGCCGATTCGATGCGGTATGCGCAGGGTGTGGTCCAACCGGGCATTGGAAACTCCACACTGCTCTATGTGGGCGATGATGAAAATGTTCATGCGTACACGCTGATGAAATTCGGAGATGTCGGCTATTTTTTACCCGATTCTATTGATCGTTTTTTAACGGCGCGATTGATACTGACCGCAGCCAAACAGTACCGCCTGAATGATCTCCCTTTTCCGGATATGACTATTAACGTAGACCAGTTGATGAATGAGGGCGTCGATCCCTGGACAGAGGACAGCAGCCATGTGCGCAATTTCCATATCGCGGATTATGGTCTTGACCGGAAGACTGTATTTACTTATTCCGCCGCCGATACAGACACAGTCAGCATCCCGCTGGATCCAGCCCTGGTTTCCGGTTGGTACGACGAGAGTATAGATGATTATACACTGGTGTTCCAGCAAGCGGATACAACGGTTGCTGCTGTTCAGGCATTTTATTCCAGCGAGGCTTCCGATTATCCCCGGATTGGTGTAACGTACGTGGTTGCCGATGATACACTTAAAAGTGATATACTCCCTACCGCAGATTTGTCGATTATCCGGTTTAAGCAGTCACTCAGTCCTGCCACCCGGTTCAGTATAAGCTCCGGTCGTGCCGGCTTCTGCCTGTTGAAGTTTAACTTTGAGAATCTTCTCCCCGATGAGAACGCGGTCATCGCCCGGGCGGATTTGAAACTGAAAATCGATCCGGCACAGACCTACAATTACGGGGAGCTGTTCAATCTGTATATCAATGTGGTGGATTCGAATATTGTCATGCAGGACAGTCTCGATGAATCCGGCAATCCGGTGTTGATTCCGGGTTATGATCCGGCTCAGGAATCCTACACCTACTCCGCCTCCGTTGCGGCGACCGGAGACAGTGTGATAATCAGTATCAAATCGTTGATTCAGGGTGTAATCAGTGGGTATTCCGCCAATTACGGAATCGTACTATACACACTTCCGTCGTTCTCGAATATTGCAAGTTTGAGCCTCTACAACGCTTCCGACCAGAATCTGGAGCAATATCGCCCACGGATTCAGATTTTGCAGATGAAAGAAAGATAACACCGTATGAGACGCCTGAGCCTGATCCTTTTTCTGCTGATGATTCCTCTGTTGGGGCAGACGTCATACTATTCTTCCTATGGCTTTGGTATGTTGTCACCGGCGGTGTCGCCCCGTTTTCTGGCGCTGGGTCAATCCGGACTGGCGATTCCCGATTCAATCGGTTTAAACGGTTCGAACCCGGCTCTGTGGAACGGATTTGTAACGACCTCCCTGCAGGGACAGTTGGGTATGTCGTCCTTCAATACGTCGGTGGGGATACCGGGTTCTGTGGTTGCCCAGTTTCTGGGCTTCTCATTTAAATTTCCGGTGGGCAAAAAGATGGGGTTTGCCATGGGAATGCAGCCCTATTCCCGGATGCACGGGACTAGTGTCCATCAGGACACAGTGAATTTTTACGGAGAGTCGGTCCCCTATCTGTCCAACGTGGATGTCGAGGGTGGGATATCGGAGTATTTTTTCGGTGCCGGTTATCGGTGGAGTGAGCGGTTCAGCTGCGGGGTGAAAACGCGGCTGTTTTTCGGTACCTATCTGACCCGCATGGAGACCGATATTGACAATGGTCGCACGAAGTCCTATTATCGTAAATATGCGGGAGTCGAGGGACTTCAGATCGAGTTGGGTGCTTATTGGATTAATTCCAAAAGAAATTTTGAGCTCGCCGCCACTTATTCACGCAATTTAGCGTTTGATTATTACCATTATTACGATTACTATTTCGGCGACGATACAACTTCTGGCAGCCGGTCAATTCCGTTTCCGACCGCAATTCAGTTGGGAGCCCGCAAGACATTAGGAGGTTCGCTGGCAATTTCGGCGGATCTGGGATATGCGCTGGTGTCGCCGGATTTATATGAGGATTTTTACGTTATTAATACATCTGGAGCCCAGAATCCTTTTTATGTAGGGATTGGAATTGAGAGATTGCCGTCTCCGAAACTCTATTCATCCTATTGGCAGCGACTCTCCTGGCGCGGCGGCGTTTTTTATAAGAGTGCGGCGGTCTATCAATCGGGCGGTCTGCATGAGATGGGGGTGAGCTGTGGTATTGGGATTCCGTTTAACAGGTTCTCAAACCGAATAGATCTGGCGGTGGTGGCTTCCCTCAGGGACGGATTTCTTACCGATACAATCGGTCGGGAGCAGGTTCTCTCTTTCTATGTCGGCATAACAGCCGGGGAATTGTGGTTTCGGCGATTACATAGATATTAATGTTAAACAGAAGGGGTGTGTCATGAGAAAAAAGCGCCTTACGCATTTGCTGACAGTCTTGGTTTGTATCATTTTTACGATTCCGTTTATGCACTGTGTCCCGCCAGCGGATGCCCCGGAAGACGCTCAGGTTACGCAGGAGACCATACCCGAAATCGATCGGGATAAATGTGACCTGTACCTGAATTTTGCCTACAGCTATTATCAGAACCAGAATTGGCAAAGCACCGTCAATAATTATAAAAAAATGCTGGATTACGGTTGCGAAGAGGAGTATGCCCAGGATATTTTCCCCTATTTTGGGCGTGCCTATCAACAGCTGGCGCAAACCGATCCGGTCTATTACGACAGTGCTCTATATGTCTATGAAAAGGGTCTGAAATACCTGCCTGAGGATATGTATATTCGCAAGAACATTGCCTATATTTATCATATCCAGGGAAAAATCGACTTGGAAATTCGCGAATACGAAAAGATGATTGAGATCGAGCCCGAAAATTTGGAATTGTACCGTACCTATAATAAACTCTGTTTTTCCCAGGAACGGTATGAAGATATGCTATGGGGCATTTCCAAGATTTTGGAAATAAAGCCTGACGATCAGGAAGCAATCAACGATCGTCTGCGGGTTTATGAGCTGACCGGGCAGGATATTTCGACCATCAAACGGGAGCTGTGGGAACGCAATCCCGGGGATTTACGCTATGGCCTGGACTATGCCAGATCACTGACTGAACGGTTGGAATATGACCAGGCGATCGAGGTATTAAAAAAGGTCACCGCTGCCGATTTAAAGAGCAAAGAGGCTTGGAATGAACTGGCTGAATTGTATAAGACCCTGGGTCACTACAAGGAGGCGGTGGCGACGTATGAACATATACACAAAAATATTGATTCTCATGATTTGATTGTTATTGAAAATATTGTCAAAATGTACATCAACCTCGCTGATTTTGAGACGGCATATACCTGGGCAAAAAAAGCGTTGTCGCTGGAAAAGAGTGCCCTGACGTACAAAATGCGGGCGGATGTTCTGTTTGGCGCCGCGGAATACTATAGTTCCTCGCGTTCGCCGATTAGTTTTGAAGATAAGTTGGTGTATAAACTTGCCTATGATGATTATCTCGAGGCAAAAAAACTGGGTGATTTCAGCAGCCAGTCCCGGATCGGTTTTTTAAAGCAATACCTGATTCCGACGCGGGAGGACTGGTTCATGAACCGGTATGATGCCTCCGGAAAGGAGCGATCGGATTTTCACCCGCGGCTGGATTGTTATCAGTGGATTGACCTGGAGGCGAGTAAATAATGGTAATCGCCTTTGGCGCCGATCACGGTGGCGCGGAGTTGAAAAAGGCTCTGATAGAATATACCCGTGCGGAGGGACATCATGTCATTGATTGCGGTACTTCGGGTACAGAATCTGTCGATTACCCCGATTATGCCCGGGCAGTGACGAAACTCGTTACGACAAAGCAAGCCGCGCGCGGTGTGTTGATCTGCACGACCGGAGTGGGTATGAGTATGGCGGCGAATAAGGTCAGAGGAATTCGTGCTGCTCTGGTCTGCAATGAAAAAGTGGCATCCCTGACCCGCCGACACAACGACAGCAATGTCATCTGCTTCGGGGCTCTGTATACCAAAGCTGAAGATGCACGGAAGATGCTGGCGATCTGGCTGAATACGAATTTTGAAGGCGGGCGTCATCAGCGACGCATTGACAAGCTCGAGAGCGATAAGGAGTGAAGAGTGAATTTTGACCATTTGCGCAAAGAAGACCCTGCGGTGATGTCATCGATTTCTGCGGAGTTTGAGCGGGAACGCTGGACGCTGGAATTAATTGCGTCAGAAAATTTTGTCAGTCCGGCGGTATTGGAGACAGCTGGTTCCAGTATGACCAATAAATATGCCGAAGGCTATCCCGGCAAACGCTATTACGGCGGTTGTTCGGCGGTAGATATGGCGGAAAATTTAGCCAGAGACCGGGTCAGGCAGCTGTTTGGAGCCGAATATGCCAATGTTCAGCCCCATTCCGGATCGCAGGCGAATATGGCGGTCTATTTTACACTCCTTGAGACGGGTGATACGGTGCTGGGCATGGACCTGGCGCACGGCGGTCATCTGACACACGGCAGCCCGGTGAATTTTTCCGGAAAACTCTTTCACATTGTTTCTTACGGCGTGGATCGTAAAACCGGACGGATTGATTTTGAGCGGATGGCGGCAATAGCCATGGAGACCAAGCCCAAAATGATCATTGCCGGCGGCAGTGCCTACCCGCGGTTTCTGGATTTTGCCCGTTTTCGGGAGATTGCCGATCGTGTTGGTGCATTTTTAATGGCGGACGTGGCGCATCCCGCCGGACTGATTGCCGCAGGGTTGCATCCCGATCCGCTGCCTTACTGCCATGTGGTTACCTCGACGACTCATAAAACCCTGCGTGGTCCGCGGGGTGGTTTGATCCTGATGGGCAAGGATTTTGAAAATCCCTTCGGAATGGTAGCAGCCAAAAGCGGTCGGACCAAGATGATGTCGGAGCTGATTGATTCCAATGTCATGCCGGGGATTCAGGGCGGACCGCTGATGCATATCATTGCTGCCAAGGCAGTCGCCTTTGGTGAGGCACTGAAGCCGGAATTTAAAAAATATGCACAGCAGATCATCGATAATGCCAGGACGTTGGCTGAGGAGCTGCTGCAGAAGGATTACAATTTGATTTCCGGTGGAACTGACAATCATCTGATCCTGATCGATCTGACCAATAAAGGTATTTCCGGAAAACAGGCGGAAAACGTTCTGGAAGAGTCCGGTATCACGACCAACAAAAATATGGTTCCCTTCGATACGAAAAGTCCTTTTGTCACCAGCGGAATCCGTCTCGGTACTGCGGCAATGACCACCCGTGGTATGAAAGAATCTGAAATGCGGACCATCGCCCGACTGATTGACAAGGTGATCCGCCATCACGATGACGACGCAGTCAAACGCTCCGCCCGGCAAGAAGTTCGCGAACTTTGTCAACAATTTCCCTTATATCAAGAAATAAACGCATAGGTTAACCATGAAATGCCCTTTTTGTGATTCCAGTGAAACGAAAGTCGTCGATTCCCGCTCCGCCCAGAAAAACAATGCTATCCGGAGGAGACGGGAATGTCTCGACTGCGGTCACCGCTTTACCACCTACGAATATGTGGTAGAATACCCTCTGACCATTATCAAAAACGACGGTCGGCGGGAGGAGTATGATCGCCAGAAACTGTTGAACAGTCTAAAAATCGCCTGTAACAAGCGACCGGTGCCGGCGGACAAGCTGGAATCGGTGGTGATCGATATTGAAAAAGAGATTGAAGAGATCTCCGGCGGTGAGGTGGCTTCCGGTGTCATTGGCGAAATGGTGAGCAGATATTTGAAGGAATTGGATGAAGTCGCCTATATTCGTTTTGCGTCGGTTTATAAAAAGTTCAAGGATTTGGATGAATTTAAAAACCAGATTAATCAGCTGTCCGGTTGACGAGGGAGCGTTGTGCCGTTGGTTCGGGAACAATTTCCCGGTGCCGATAGTATGAGAGTGACCCGTATGAAAAGAGTATTTCTAAGATAGAGGAAAATATGCTGTCTGATGAGTTGCTTGAAATTTTAGTGTGTCCAAAATGCAAAAACGAGATCGAATATGATCGAGAGCATTCGCAGCTGATCTGTCATGAATGCCGGCTCAAATTTGACATAAAAGAGGATATTCCGGTAATGCTCATTGACGAAGCGGAGCCATTTTAGCGAAAGATGCTGCCGAAATGAGCTTGTTTCTTGATGGAAATACCTTTAATTTCTCCCCGAAAATGGAGTGCTTATCGAGCAATTGATAATTCCCGATTGAAGAAAATCCGACTCTGTTTCTTCCGACAATTTCCAAATTTCAGGTGTTGAAAGCCGAAGTGCAATCTTTTTCGGTCTTTTGTTTTCTCAGGAGGTAATGAATGAAAAAATGCATAATCATACTCATAATATCTATCGTCAGCGTGACGGCTGTTTGGGCGCAGAGTGAAGCGGGTGCCATCTGGATGCTCATCAATCCCGGGGCGCGTTCGGCGGGGATGGGTGAAGTCGGTGCCGCCGTTGCCGACGATGCCTACGCTTCCTATTTTAATCCCGCCGGTCTTGGCTTTTTAACCGGTCGGGAACTGTCCCTGACTCATACAAACTGGCTGCCCAATTTAGCCAACGATATCTATTACGATTTTATCGGTTATCGGCATTTTGTAAAAAATGTCGGCATGTTGGGTGGTCATATCATTTTGCTGAATCTGGGTGAACAGGAGCGGATGGATGAATATGCCAATTATCTGGGTACCTTTGCTTCGTTCATGCTAGCTGTCACCGGCTCTTACGGCACGGCGCTGACGCGGACCTCATCGCTGGGCATCAATGTCAAAATGATTCACCAGCATCTGACCGATCAGGGTGCCGGTAAAGAAAAAGGCAAGGGAACCTCCACCAATTTTGCCTTTGATATCGGCTATATCAAACGCCAGTTTCTCCTCAAGGATCTAACCTTTGGTGCCGCTATTACCAACATCGGTCCCAAAATCGCCTTCATTGATGTTGCCCAGGCGGACCCTATGCCGACCAATCTGAAAATGGGGCTGAACTATACCTTTGGTGGTGAGTATAACAAAATCACGATTGCCTACGATGTCAACAAGCTCCTGGTCGCCTCCTATCCCAGCCGCGATCTTGATGGCGACGGTATTATCGGGAATTTTAATGAAGACGGTCTCCCTCAAATCGGCGGCGAGTACAATAAAGACGGTCACCGGGAAACCGCCTACACCGATGAATGGTACCTCGGAATATTTACCTCCTGGGTTGACGATTGGCTATTGCTGAAGAATCCCGATCTGGATAATGACCGCAAAATCGGCGGCTACATCAAAACCGAGGATGGTGATGTTGTTGCCCAGGAAGGCGGAGCCTATAACGCCAAGGGCGACAAGGAGGTAATGAGCGGTACTTTCGGCAATGAGCTGGAAAAACTGACTCATAATTTCGGCATTGAATACTGGTATTCCGATCTCTTTGCCATTCGGATGGGCTTTATTTATGATAAAACAGGCAAGATTTTAGTGAAAGACAAATGGCCGGTACCGACCTTCGGTGCCGGATTACGCTATGCTGGGCTTGGCTTCGATTTTGGTTATACCGCCGGCGATCCCGGACACCCCCGTCAGAATACCATGATCTTTTCAATTGATATCCGGTTTTAGGGGGCGCCCGATCCGTAGCTAATCCAAGGCAGCTAACAGCTTGCAGATTTATCCGAACCATGAAGAAAAACAGCACCTATATCCCAATCTTTCTGATCTTTTTGTTGTTTGCGATAGCACCAATAGTATCGCCGGCTGAAATAATTCCGCTCATGCGGAATACGATTCCTTCCCAGCTTCATCAGAGTTCCGTTTCCGGTACAGTCTCTATCTGTGCGTTGCGGGTTGAATTTCAGCCCGATGATTTTGAGGCGACCACCGGTGACGGTCGTTTTCTCACGACGCCGGTTGAATTGCCCTGCAAAGATGAGAATTTTCCCGTTATTGATCCCGCACCTCACAACAATGCCTATTTTCGGGACCATATCAAGGCGCTGTCGAACTACTATCGGCACGCCTCAGACGGGCAACTGATGATTGACACCACCAACTCGGCGGTCTTTCCAAGAGATAATGATCGGGTGTATACGTTGTCCCGGGAGATGCGGTACTATCACCCCTTTCTGGAGAAGGATTCTATTGACGTTCGCCTGACGGAGTTGCTGGTGGAAGCTGTCCAGCTGGCGGATTCCGATCCCGACATTGATTTTAGTCAATATGACATTGTGGTTGTTTTCCATGCCGGAGTGGGACAGGATTTTGCCATCGACCTGGATCCGACGCCCTATGATATCCCATCGGCGTATCTGAGTAGTATCGATATTGAAAATTACTATGCATCGATCGATTCGTCGGGAAACAGCATCCTTGTGGATAATGGGTTTCCGGTAACCGAAGGCATTATTTTACCGGAATCGCAGAATCACCTGCTCTATCCCAATTGGGAGGACGTTTTCGGCGGTGTCACCACGCCCTGCGACTATCAGATCGGCTTGAACGGAACCTTTGCTTTCATGATCGGCTTTTACCTGGGTTTACCGGGTTTGTATAACACGGAGACCGGGGAGACCGGGATCGGCAGATTCGGTTTGATGGACCAGGGATCGGCGAATCTGAACGGGCTGGTGCCGGCGTTTCCATCGGCTTGGGAGCGGTATTACATGGGGTGGGATGAGCCGGTGGCAGCCGGCGGTTTTCACGATGTCAGGCTGAATTATGCCGAGTCATGCTCCGACACGACGCTCTGGAAAATACCGATTAATGATCACGAGTATTTCCTTCTCGAAAACCGCTACTCCCATATCCGCCCCGGGGTTTATCTGGATAGTATCCAGTACAGAGAGTATGTAAAGACCGGCGAAGAGGACTGGCCGCCGCTGATTCCCCTGATCGTAGATTCGATTGATGCGGTGTTTTCGGCTGAAACCGGCGTTCTATTAACGGTTCCCCGCTATGATTACGGTCTGCCCGGTTCGGGTTTGCTGATCTGGCATATTGATGAGTCGGTCATCGAAGCGAACCTGCACAGCAATAGTATTAATAATGATAAAAACCGGCGCGGCGTTGATCTGGAGGAGGGTGACGGTGCCCAGGACCTGGGCTATGCATCCCAGATGATCGGTGCCAATATCGATGCCGGCTGGTATTTCGATCCCTGGTTTGCCGGGAACGAAGGTTTTTGGGATTTGAACCAGGCTTACCCGATGGATGATGAGAAACGGGTAGGCTTTACGAACTCCACCAATCCGTCATCGCACAGCAATGACCGGGCTTACACCGGAATCTGCATTGACAGTATCGGACCACCGGCACCGGTAATGAGCTTCCGGATTCGGCGTGATTACATGGTAGCAGGGTTTTCTGCCTCGCCAGCCATTTTTAATCCCGGAGAGACCCCGGATATGACGCTTTTCCCGGTCAATTTCGATTCGGGTGATGCAAAGGCGGAACTGCTGGCGTACTGGAATCAATCCGATCCATATTACTACACGTATGATGAGTCGGGGATGGAACGGCATCATGATAATCTCGCGCCCAATTATCCCGCATCACCTACGCTAATTCATGCATCCGGTGATGATTACTTTTTGGTATTCAATCCATCCACTTCGCCGGACAGTCTCGAGATTTGGCAATTTTCTATTGCCGCAAATGCCGTGCTGACCCGGGAAGCCAGGACCTCCTTTCCGGGAAAGCGTCTGCTCTCGAACCGGCTGGCTTTCGGCGACCGCATTATATTTTGCACCGCTGGCGATCAGGCGGAGCAATATCATCTGATCGCCTATGATACCGGGGATCATTCTGTTGTAATCCATCCGGTTAACCTGCCGGTCAATAAACTGGTCAGCGACGGTTCCGTGATTTATTCGATCTCACCGGAGGGTGAATTGATGACGCTGGATACGGTTGATTTGGCACCGGAACCGAGCGGGGTTAATTTTGGCACTTCTATAAACGCAGTCGGGCTGGCATATATCAACGGGAATACCCTGGTGGATATTGTGGCAGTCACATCCGGGCGGCTCTTACTGGTTTTGGATATCAACAGTACTGAGCCGGATATAGTGACATACGATGGCGGTTTCGATTCGACGCTGGCGTTTTCCGATATTGATGGTGACGGGAGAATCGAGATCATTGCCAAAAGCGAAAGCCGAATATTTGCTTTTAATGAAAATCTGGTGCTGGAAGCCAACTTCCCGGTCTCTGTTCCGAATCTCCATGGCGGAAAAATATTTCAGCCACACATACTGACCACCGATGTAGATGGCGATGGAATTGTGGACATCATCGCAACGCTGGCGGATGTCGGCGTTCTGGCATACAACTATCACGGTAATCTGATCGACGGTTTTCCGCGGGCATTGCCCAACAGTATCAACGAGAAGGCGGTTTTGCTGGAAAATGAGAACGGTGTCTTTCTGCTCTCGTCCGGTGCTGCCGGAACTGAATTGGTGGGTGTCTATCTGACCGCCGGTTCGTTATCGGAAGATGCCTGGTATTGCTACGGCGGTGATCCACAGCGGAGTTTTTATTTTCCACGCACGCCGGTGAATAATAGCGTGGCTTCGGATGGATTATTGGATAAAGCCAAAACATTCAACTGGCCGAATCCGACCAAAAACAATCGCACCGCCATTCGCTATTTTCCCACGTCGGACTGTAAGGTTGACATTACAGTCTATGATCTGGCGGGAAACCTGATCAAATCTTTCGGCGATGAACATCCCCTAGTCAATGATTATAATGAAATCGAATGGGATGTCAGCAAAATCGCCAACGGTGTCTATTTAGCGGTGGTGCAGGCTTCAGCGGGAAGCAAAAGCGACAGTAAAATCGTCAAAATCATGGTTGTCCATTAGTGAATAGACCGCTTTTTTTACAGATAAGATATCTCGTTCCCCTTCTTCTTTTTTTTAATTTCAGCGGCTCTGTTTTCGGGCAGGATGGCTTTGCAACCTACAACCATCCGGAGCTGGAGTGGAAAACCTTTGAAACGGAACATTTTGAGGTTCACTACCACCAGGGCGCCGAATGGACGGCTCAAAGGAGTGCCGAGATTGCCGAGTCGGTGTACGGTCCGATCACCTCATTTTATGATTATGAACCTGATGAAAAAACCGATCTGATCATCAAGGATATCGGTGATATTTCCAACGGCGCAGCATATTATTATGATAATAAAATCGAAATCTGGGCGACGCCTCTGGATTATCCGCTGAGAGGCAATCACCACTGGCTGCTGGATGTCATCAGTCACGAATTTTCGCACATCGTCTCGCTGGCTAAAACCATGAAGTTCACGCGCTCGGTGCCGGGCTTGTATTTTCAGGTACTCGATTATGAAGATGAAAAGCGGGACGACGTGATCTACGGCTATCCGCGGGTCATTACATCCTATCCGATTCCGGGTGTGGTGATTCCGATGTGGTTGGCGGAAGGGATGGCGCAGTACATGTGGCCCGGGACCTCCAACGATTTCTGGGATTCCCATCGGGATATGCTGATACGGGACCGGGTATTGAATGGTAACGTTTTGTCCTTTGCTCAGATGGCGTCTTTTGGCAAGCGGGGGATCGGCAATGAATCAACATATAATCAGGGCTATGCCTTTGTGCGGTATCTGGCAGATCGATTCGGTCCGCAGGTCATTTCTGATTTGGCGGCTGAACTCTCCCGCCCGGTCCAGTATTCCATTGACAAGGCGATGGAAAATGTGACCGGTATCCGGGGTAAACAGCTGTATACGGAGTGGGTGCACCACCTGGAGAGCCAATATCACGGATTGACCGAAACAATCCGGGCGCATGAAGTCAAGGGCGAGATTATTGTCGGCGAGGCTACGACCCAGTATTATCCCGAATGGAGCAACGATTCGCTGATCTACTTTTTATCCAACAAGGGTCACGACTATTTTATGCAGACAACGCTGCTGCAATTGAACACGGCAACCGGTAAGACGAAAGAGATAGAGCCCTTTGTCCTGTCCCGCGCCTGCGTTGCCCCCGACGGGCGCCACCTGTTCTATTCGAAAGCCAGCAAGCCTGATAAACATGGTTCGGTATATTATGATATCTATCGCTACGATTTGAAAGGGAAAAAAGAACAACCGCTGACCCGTTTTGCGCGGGCGTACAATCCGGCGATCTCGCCAGATGGTGATATGCTGGCGTATGTGTCCGGACAAGACGGTACCTCGAATCTCTACCTGCAGCAGGCTAGCTTTGGTCAGCCGGTGGTGAAAAAGATTACCGACTATACCAACGGTGAAGAGATATTTACAGCGCACTGGTCACCCGATGGGAAGCAGCTGGCATTTGATTTTCTGACTGCCCATGGACGGGACCTGGCGATCTATCACCTCGCTGAAGATCGGATCGAATATCTGAATACCGCCGCCCATGATACCCGTAATCCCTATTACAGTCCCGACGGCAAATGGCTTTACTACGCCTCTGACCAAACCGGTATTTTCAATATTTATCGCCGCTCGCGGGCAACCGGTGAAACGGAACTCATCACCAACGTAGCCGGTGGTGCATTTATGCCGACGGTGAATGCCGGGGGTGAACTGCTCTATGCGCTGTTTGAAAATTCTTCTTTTAAAATCGCCAAAATAGCCGAGCCTACCGCCGTTGATCCGGCGGTGAGTCATTATACAGACTATTCTGACAGAATTCCCGGGATAATGGAATTTGCCCTGGACAGCCTGCCGCCGGCGACAGACTACAAACAGCAGTTTTCGAAGATGTTCTTTATGCCCAAACTGATGGTTGACTATGGCAAGATCAAACCAGGATTCTATTTCTATTCCTCTGAAATTCTGGAAAAATTCAACATTTTCGGTAGTGCGGCGGTGAACACGATCTGGGACCGCGACCTTTTTGTTTTACTGGAATATCATCAGTGGTATCCGACGCTGTTCGTGGAATTTTACAATATTACCAGAAGTATTTTTAATCAAAAGGCTAAGATTAATGCTTATGATGCGAGCTTCGACTATAAATTTGATCTGATTGAGTTTGTAACCGGGATTTCGGCACCGCTGGATGGATTCAATAAATTCCGATTTGACATTTTACTCTCGAAATACCGAGCCGTATCGGATACCAAGATTCCTGATGTGGGGTTGTATCAAAACGGATTTACTTACGATTACTACCGGGGTATGAATTTCAAACTAAATTGGCAGTTTAAATTCATGCGCCGGACGGTCAACAGCGAGACCAATCCGGACAATGGTGTGGTGTTAAATACGAATATCGGGCGTAATTACGATAAATTTATCCAGGATTTCGAAGTCAACAGCGCCTACGGCACATTCGGGGTGGCGTTCCGGAAAAACTATTACTGGCTGATCGATCATGAGGGTGAATGGTACCATAAATATCCGCTTGTGCCGAAGCTGGTGGGGACGCTGGGTTGGCGCATCGGCACGATTTCCAAACCGGATATTGATTCCTTTTTCAATTTCTTTGCCGGGGGAATGCCCGGCTTGAAGGGGTATCCGTTTTACAGTATCGAGGGACGCAATATCCTGATTGCGGACTATACCTGGCGGATACCGCTCTTTGTGGAAAAGGACATTCAGATTTTACCATTCAATCTGCAAAATGCGTTTCTGGCGACCTATATAGAGGCGGGCAATGCCTGGAGTGCGGTGGAGGATTATCCCCGTCTCGACTGGCCCGATTTTACCCTGAATGGCAGGGACGTGATTCAGAAGCTCGCCGCCGATTTCAAGCGGGATATCGGCATTCAGCTACGCCTGAGTGGATTCTCTTTTTATGCCTATCCCACAGCAATAAGTCTGGATTTTGTCTATGGATTCGACGAATTTACCATAACGGATAGCGATGGCAATCCGTTGACATATGGCAAGGAATGGCGCAGTTATTTAACAATTTTGTTTGGTCTATAAAGGAGGCATGATGAAAGTGAAGGTATACAAAACGCTCTTGCTTCTGGCGATTTTATTACCATCTCTGGTGTTTGGTCAACTCCATCTGGCGAATGAAACATTGATCAGGTCCGACCGCAGCCTGCTGGAAAGTCAGCTGAAGTTCAGTCCAATGCAGGGTGATTCTTTTGAGTTTGATTATGAAAAATCACCGGGTCGGGCATTTTTACTATCGGCGATTCTGCCCGGTGCGGGTGAACTCTACGCCGGTACCAAATGGCGGGCGCTGGCGTTTGCCAGTGTGGAGGTTTTTTCCTGGGTAATGTATTTCAATAAAAAGAATAAAGGTGAAGACCTGGAAAATAAGTATATCGCCTTTGCTGATAATCACTGGACTCTTTACGGTCTCTGGTTGAATAACAGTATGGGCTACACCATGACCGGTCTGGACGTATCATCGCACAGCATCTATCTGGAGTACAACGGTGAGATGTATGAAGGGAAACCGTCTTATCTGGATTCGGTGTTGGTCGGTTGGGAATCCTACATCGCCAGCGGTGAGATGGAGCCGGTCCGGACGCGCGATTTTTATGAAAATATCGGCAAGTATGATCAGTTTGCCGGCGGCTGGGATGATTTTACGGAGTACAACGCCGTATCCGATTCGGTTATCAAGGTGTCTAAAAACCGGGATTATTATTTGACCCAGCGGAAAAACTCCAACGACGCCCTTAAGATGGCGACCAATTTTGCAACGGTGATAATGTTTAACCACCTGATCAGTGCCTTTCACGCCCAGATCGCCGCTAAAAACTATACCTCTGAGGAAGCCGATCGGGTGAGCTGGCATGTGGGCTTGGTGACGGATGTGCGTTATCGTAATCCGGTCCGCGGCGTATCTCTTTCGGTCGCATTTTGAAATTGAATACAGGCTTATCTGGACCGGTAAATTTATAGGATATAATGACCTCTAAAATAATTGCCAATAGTAGCGTAACCTTTTTAGTAATCCTGCTGGTTTTAGTCGGCAGCTGTGCAAAAAAGGCGGACGATGTCCGGATGACGGCACCGGAGTATTTCGAGCGCGGTGTAGAGGCGTTTCAAAAGAAGCGTTATGAGAAAGCCATTGATAATTTCAATATGGTGTTGCTTAATTCACCCGGCGGTGAACTGGCGGATGATGCCCAGTACTATCTGGGGGATTGCTATTTTGAAAAAAAGGAGTATTTACTGGCTGCCGCAGAGTATCGGCAGGTGACCGAGCGGTATAGCTACAGTCCCCTTGTGGAGAAAGCCTATTTTCGGGTGGCGCTGTCATATTTTGAGCAGTCACCGAAATACCCCCTCGATCAACAGAGTACGGTCAGAGCTCTTCAGTATTTTCAGGATTTCATCGATGCCTATCCGGCAAGTGAGATGCGACCGGACGCCGAGAATAAAATTGCCGATATTCGCAATAAACTGGCTCGTAAAGTATTCGAAAGCGGCAAACTCTACCGGAAATTGCAGTATTACGACTCAGCGATTTTGTATATGGACAAGATGTTGGAGGAATATTATGATACCAAATGGGCTGTTTTTGCCCATCTGGAAAAAGCCTATTGTTATATCCGGTTGCGTCAGTTTGATCGTTATCAGGAAATGTTGAAGATTGTCGAAAGGGTCCCTAAAACACCGGAGATTGAAAACTATCTGCAGAAGCTGGAGCGGGTTTACCATCGGGAAAAGCGTAAGATTGCCAAAGAGGAAAAGAGAAGACAGCGGTGATGAACATCTGTCTTTTTGGTGGCACATTTGATCCGCCCCACAACGGTCATCTGGCGATTGCCCGGCAGTGTCTGTCCCGGTTTCAGGTCGAACAGGTATTGTTTGTGCCCAGTTATATAGCGCCGCACAAGACGTCCCGACCGGTCAGCCCTGTTCATCATCGTCTGACGATGTTGCGGTTGGCGCTGCAGTCCCACCCGAATGCTGCCGTTTCCGAAGTGGAGATAAAGCGTGGCGGCGTATCCTATTCCATCGAGACGATTCTTCAGATTAAGAAAATCTACGGGCTTGTGCGGAAAAACCTTTTTTTCCTGATCGGCTCGGACAGTTTGACGGAATTTCATACCTGGCACGAGCCGGAGCGGATTTTGGCGGAAGCACGGGTCGTGGTGGCGACGCGACCACACTATCCGGTGGAAGAGATACCGGCTGAATTTCGGGACCGGGTTGAACTACTGGAAAACCCACTGTACGATATTTCCTCCAGCGTCATTCGGCAAAAAGCAGGGAACGGCGAGTCCATTGAGGAACTGGTTCCTGAAAATGTCGCCGATTACATTCATCGTCACAGATTATACAAATAGTGTAGGATTTCTGTCCGAAATATACTGCATGGAAGCAAGTAAAAGTATATGCACTCACCTGGAGTATTCGTATTTATTTAGTGTTTTACGCCACAACTCATTCAGTTTATTACCCCTCAGCGTCAGTAAATTGTTAATACCTTCACGGCTCCGACTCATCCCTTGTTTCTTACATCGTCTTCCGATATGAATGCCAATATTTTTCTCGATGCCTCCCGATCCATTTCGATTGTCATCAGCGTCTGCACCAGAATTCCTAAAGGTAAAAACAAATCCAGCGGACATACATCTTTTGGGCACTTACAGGAATAACGACGCCGGCAAGTGCGGATAGTCCCAAAAAACTTCAATGTCTGTGAAACCTGACCATTGAACCGATAAATTCATTGCGAATCCGGGATCAGCTACTTATTTTTAGCGATTAATTTTCATGAGGATTTATGAAACACACTGTCTGGATCTTTCTCTTGCTCTTTTTAGGTGCCTGTTCACAGAAAACCGTCGAAGAAAAACCCGGGAGGATCAATTTCAGGATCATCGAATTTGATGAAGCCCGGATCGAAGCCCGGGATAGTGGTCGCCGGCTGCTGGCATATTTTTACACCGACTGGTGAAGCTCCTGCGAACGCTTAGACCAGTTGGTCTTCACGAAAAAAGATGTCGCCGATTTTATCAATACCAATTACGTCGCCCTGAAACTGGACGGCGATTCCGACTTGGGCAATACCCTGCGCAAACAGTTTAAGATTCCCGGCTATCCGACCATGGTTCTCTTTTCCGCCAAGGGTGATGAAATCGACCGTATCGTCGGTTTCAACGGGAATAAGGATGAATATTTCCAGAGGATCAAGGATTACACAGAAGGTAAAAATACATTAGATGATCTTTTAACAAAAATCAATACCGCTGAGGATTGCGCGCAACTGAATTTCGACATTGCCGATAAGTATAATGACCGCGGGGATGAGAAAACGGCGCTGAAATATTTTGAAAAGGTTCTTGCTCTGGAAACAGACAAGCATTCCAAAATCTACAGCGAATCCGAATATTTCGTCGCTGAAACCAAGACCTTTAGCCGGAACGACCCGAGCTATTTACAGCAGTACGCGAAAAATTGTAACAATCCGTACCGGCAGTATTACGCCTACAGCAGCCTGGCACGTTTCTTTCGTCTGAAAAAGGATCGAGACAATGTCATCGCCACTTACGAGGAGGCATTAACCAAACTGCCGGAAAACGCCTCCATGATGAACAGCTACGCCTGGTACATTTTCCAGAACAAGGTCAATGATTACTACGAACGGGGTATCGCAGTGGCAAGAACGGCAGTAGCGCTGGAACCGGAATCCGACTCCATTTGGGACACCCTGGGGCAGCTGCTATTTGCCGCCGGATACACGGAAGAAGCCATCGCCGCCATGCAACGGGCAGTGGAGCTGGCACCCGACGAAACGTCGTATCAGGAGAATCTGAAACGGTATAAAGCCGGTCCTTCGTAGCTGTCTTCGCCTTCCCGAACAGACAATTGGAAAAACGTCCGGCGAACCGCCGGGCGTTTTTTTGGGATAATATCCGGGAAAAGGATGTAGTGACTCTGCTTTTCCTATCGCCAGAAAGAGGCTCGTTCCGAGGCATAACTGAGCATCTTATTCTGGCTGATATAGACTTTTGGATCGTCGGGATAGCGAATATAGTCCTGCGACCAACTGGTCTTCGATCGTCCCAGGTAAATTGTCGCCAGTACGAATTCACCCTTTTTCAGGTCAATTTTGAGACCTTTTTCTTCGGATACGTTATACTGGTCGTATTTCTCAGGATTTTTCGTAATGTATCCCGACTTTTTCGCCTCTACGATATTCTTGAAGAAATTCTCAATACGGAAATCTTTGACGACGCCGGTATCCGGTTCGGCGAATACCCAGGTGGTATCGCCCTTGACCAGCGTCACCGAAACCGTATCCTTAGTAATGGTAAAGGCGGTGACATCTTCGATATTCACCTTAAATACATCCGTAATATCCGGCTGATAGCGCCGGTTTTTCAGCGTAACCACCAGCAACAGCACCAGTGCAATTGCCAGCAGAACAATGTACTTCAACCAAGGGTTTTGTTTTTTAGCCATAGAGTCCCTCCAGCAGTTTGCGTTTCGTGATATTTCTACGCCAGCGGATCAGACCAAAAATGATCACTAGCAGCGCCGGCGCTACAATATTAAACCACTTCCAGAAACGTCGCGCCCCATCGGACAGCTGATCCAGCGGACGTGCCGTAACTGTCCGAGAACGAATCTCCACCAGCTCCTGATCGCCGGACAGATAATCAATACTATTCAGGATAAAATCCAAATTCTCGGGAATACCGGCTGCCCGGTTGTCATTGAAAAATTCATTATCAGCTATCAGGAGTATCTCGGCATTTTCACCAGTGGACAGAAATTTATCCCGCTGATTAAAATCCGGATTATCAACGAAATAACTTTGCAATTGTCCGGTTACCAGACCGGCTATGGTTTTCGACTTCAGCGGGAAAGAAGCCATAGCCGGATTTTGCATCTGGGAGCGGGGAATATGCGGCGAGATATTATAGCCCTCAACCATGCTGTACTGACCGTAAGGTGTTGTCTGCGGCACCATGCCCGGCGAAATTGCACCGGTTTTATCCGAGGTACGCATCAGTGGAATAAAATGAACCAGTGAATCGGCGGGCGCAACCTCATTGACGAAAAAGGGACGCACCTGTTCGAGATTCTTAACAATCAGGTTTTCAGGATTGAAGTAGTGAATCAGCGGAAAGACCGGATAGTCGATGGCGTTGCTAAAGGCAAAAAAGCCGCGGCGCTGCTGAATACTGATCTGACCGCAGTTCTGGTCCGTCAACAGGTCCCGACCGATTTTGAGACCGTAATGCTCCAGAAAATCAAAAATATTGGATTTGATCTCCTCCGCATAGCCCTCCTGCAGATGATCCACCTGGCGTGCCTGACCGACGAAGAGTTTGCCACCACGCATGAGATATTGATCTAGATAGTAGAGCTGGTCCAGTGCTACGGAGTCCCGAAAGCCGTTTAGTAACAGTACGTTGATATTCACGGGAATCTCGTTGTCCAGAGAAACATTACGGATATTATAGGTCTGCCGCAGCTGTTCCTGTAATTGATTGGTGGATATGTTTTTCCCGCTTGAGGAGACTATGCCGACTGTTTTCATGTCGGTAGCCGCCAATTTTTTTATTGCCGCCGTCAGCAGGTATTCAAGCCCTTCATCGGTCTGAATCGCCGGAATCGTCTCTTTTTTATCATTGTACAGTAAAACCAGACCCATGTAGATGTTTTTTATTTCCAGCTTGTCATTTTCAATTACCTGCGCCTGTACCGGTGGAATACCGTAGCCGCGGGCTTCGTTCTGAGCCTCTTCGTTGTCATCAGGAGCGATGAACTCAAAATGGAATCGCCCTTTGGAATAGGCTTCGTACTCTTCCAGCAGGTCCTGCAGATAGCGTCGGGAATTTGCCAGCTGCCCCGGAATATCCTTGGAAAAAAACACTTTCGCCAGCATCCGGTCATCCAGCTTTTCAATCACCTGTTTACTGGATTTGGAGAGCGAGTACATATTATTTTCCGTCAGATCGAGCCGGACAAACAGGGCGCGCGATACGAGATTAAAGATCACAATGATCGCCGCCAGCAGTACGATATAAAGGGTAAACTGTTTTTT
The DNA here is from genome assembly GCA_049975265.1 of Fidelibacterota bacterium. Classification (GTDB taxonomy): domain Bacteria; phylum Fidelibacterota; class UBA2242; order UBA2242; family UBA2242; genus B118-G9. Next base: position 16,670 of record JBNGDF010000006.1, on the reverse strand, counting down.
ATTGGATATAATTGCCATTTCTACCTCCACTTCCTCATTTCCAGAACCCGGACACTTACCAGCAGAAAAAATGCGATCATCGAGCCGAAATAGATCAGATTGCGGGAATCGATGACGCCTTTGGAGATATTGCTGAGATGATAATCGATGCTGAGAAACTGAAATACAGATCCCAGAAATCCGGGTACAAAGATCAGAATTTTATCCAGAATAAAGAAGATAAAAACGATCAGAAAGCTGGTCAGAAAAGCGGTGATCTGATTATCGGTCACCGTGCTTCCGAATGTTCCGATAGCGGCATACACGCCACCCACCAGGAGCAGCCCCAGATACCCGGATATCAACGCTCCAACATCAATATTATTCCCGATGATAAGCAGCGTAATCAGGTGCACCAGCGTAAAAGCCAGTGCCGTCCCGATCAGCGTCAGGGCAGCCAGAAATTTCGCCAGAATGATCTCTCCGTCAGTAAACGGCAGCGTGGTAATGAATTCCATGGTTCCGGAGTTTTTTTCTCTGGCAATCAGCCCCATGGTGATTGCCGGTACGAAGAAGAGATAGACAATCGGCACAACGGAGAACAGTGTCCGCAGATCCGATTCATTGATCAGGAAAAAGGTGCTCATGGTAAACCAGGCGCTGATCAGCAGAAATATCACCAGGGTGATATAGGCGACCGGGCTGTTGAAAAAGGACTGCACCTCTTTGCGGTAAAGAATCTTGTAATTACTTTGCATGATCGCCTCCTTCTATCGTCAGGTTGCGGAAAACCTCTTCAAGGCTGGTTTTATGGCGGCTCATTTCTAGCAGAGTCCATCTGTTTTTGACGATCTGCCTGAATATCTCTTCACGGGGATCCGCCGTATTGGGATATTCCAGAACTGCGGTGATATTTTGCTCTTTTACGTCCAAATCCGTCAGTAAAATGCCTTCCTGCAGGGTTTGCAGTTTTTTCACCGCCTCTTCGTCGGCATTTTTCAATTCCAGAGTCAGGCGGGTCTTGCCTTTGAAATCGCTCATTAGTTCTTCCACCGTCCCATTGGCAACGATGCGACCTCTATTAATAATGATCATCCGATCGGCGGTCGCCTGCATCTCCTGGAGAATGTGGCTTGAAATGATTACCGTTTTCTCCTTTCCCAGATTCTTGATCAATCCCCGAATCTCAACGATCTGGTTGGGGTCCAGACCGGAAGTCGGTTCGTCCAGAATCAGGATATCGGGATCATGAATAATCGCCTGCGCCAGCCCGACCCGCTGGCAATACCCCTTACTGAGTTCATTGATGTTCTTGTGCACAACTCCTTTCAGTCCGCATAAGTCTATCACCTCATGCAGACGGGTCCGAAATTGATTTTTATCAATCTCTCTGACACGGGCGACAAATTCAAGAAAATCATAGACCTGCATATCGTGATACAGGGGATTCATTTCCGGCAGATAGCCGATCATTTTGCGGATTTCCATCGAATCGTCCAGCACATTCATTCCATCCACAAACACATTACCGGCGGTGGGTGACAGGTAACCGGTGATGACCTTCAGGGTCGTCGTCTTACCGGCGCCGTTCGGACCCAGAAAGCCCAGAATTTCACCGTTTTTAACCGTAAAGGAGATGTCATCCACGGCTTTGACATCGCCATAGTGTTTGACCAGATTGCGTACTTCAATCACGATGACCTCCTGTTTAGAAAGGGTTCACGTTTTGTCTTATTGATACAATTGTATGCTAAATCCCAATAGTGGAGCATTTTGTCAGGGGCAGGAAGGATGTTGGCAAATTTCACCAGGTCCAGACCTTCGAAGAGCTGTTTAAATTCCTTCCCCGCGCCATCGACCAGTTCCAGTTCGCCGAAGGTTTCCAGGATCTCACGGGTCGTCATCTCCAGCGCTCTGATGAAGTAGCGACGCTCCAGGTACTCCCGCACAATCTCGGATAAGCGAAAGTAAAATTGCCGCATGTCAGCCCCGGTTTTGTACCGCCTGGCTTTCAGCGCCTCCAATTTCCGAAAAGCCGCCACATGCGGCGGTTCAAGGTAGTGCTCATCCAGAGGCTTGGGCGGCTGCTGACGTTTCCAGTGCCGGTACAAAATCCACCAGGTAACCAAAATTCCAACAATCAAAAGAGCAAACAGAATATACGACCAGGGAATAATTCGGGGAAGTCCGAAGGGCGGTTTGATGTCCTTCGGTTCGGTGGTTCCCGGCGGCAACACGGAAATGACATCCACCACGTATTCATCGGTAGTGAAGACCATTGACTGGGTGGAATCACCAACGTCAACTGCCCGTAATTCGATTCCGGGCACCACGATCCGTCCGGTATCAAAAACCGTTATCTCCAGCGCCAGTTCCTGGTGAAAGCCACCCGGAATTTTTTGCGGTTCGCTGAGCCGCTGATCCAGCAGATCCCATTTTCCCAGCGTCTCACCGAATTCCGGCAGAAGGAACTGCGTACCGGCGGGATATTGCATGGATAACCGAAGATGAATCCGGTCGCCGATTGTCGCCAGAGTCGTATCGATGGAAGATTCGATTGCTAAGGGAACCGGATCGGCGAGCAGGCTGCTGCCAGACAGAATCAAAATGAATATCAGTAACTGCCGCTTACACCGGATTTCACTTAACAAAATCTATCGAAATCTCCTCTCCCGCATTTTGAAAAATTTCACCAGCGGCTCTACATAGGACTCGCCGGCATCGATATGGATCAGATCCAAGTTCATATTTTTCGCCTCTTTGGCAAACTTCTGCCGCCGTTCAGCCATATATTCTGAATATAATTTCGTAAGATTGCGATCTAGGGTATTGACCCAGATTTCCTCACCGGTTTCGGCGTCCCGCAGCTTGACCAGTCCGACAGGCGGCAACTCCTGCTCCCGTTTGTCAAACATCCCGATGGCAATCACATCGTGCTTCTGGTTCAGTACCCGCAGCGGTTTCATAAAACCGTCGTCCTCAAAATCGGAAACGACAAACACTATGGAACGCCGTTGCAAACCCTTCAACAGGTATTCCAGCCCGCTGGCAATGTTTGTTCGGGTGGATTGCGGCTGAAAATAGAGAAGTTCGCGGATCACCCGCAGAACATGACCCCGCCCCTTGCGGGGCGGAATATATTTTTCAATCTGATCGGTAAAAATCAGCAGTCCGACTTTATCATTATTTTTGATCGCGGAAAACGCCAGCAGGGCACAGATTTCGGCGGCGATTTCGTTTTTAAATTTTTCATGAGAGCCGAAAGCGCCGGATTTTGAGGCGTCCACCGCCAGCATGACATTCAGCTCACGTTCCTCTTCGTGCACCTTGACAAAGGGGTGATGATAGCGGGCGGTTACGTTCCAGTCAATGGTACGGATGTCATCGCCGTACTGGTATTCCCGTACCTCGGCGAATTCCATCCCCTGTCCCTTGAATACCGAATGATACTCGCCGCTGAAAACGTCATTGACCAGGTGTCTGGTATGCAGTTCGATGTGGCGTACTTTTTTTAAAATTTCCTTGGGTATCATATCGATATTTTTAGAAAAATCGCATGCAATTCCTAGTCAAGAATCATTGTCCTAGCCGGATAGAACGGTATAAACCGATAATCAGGGTACTTCCACCGTATCGATAATCCGCCGAATAATCTGTTCCACGGTCACTTCTTCCGCCTCTGCTTCAAAGGTCAGGATAATGCGGTGGCGTAAAATATCCCGCAGGACATCCCGCACATCTTCCGGTGTCACATAGCCGCGACCTTCAATGAATGCCTTGGCTTTGGATGCCATCGTCAGATAGATCGAAGCCCGCGGGGATGCGCCGATGTGAATCAGATCCTTTAAATCGCTCAGATTATTGATTTCCGGGTCCCGGGTCGCAAACACAATATTAACGATATACTGATGGATTTTTTCATCGATGTAAATTTCATCCACCACCTGCCGGGCACGGAGAATGTCAGCCGGTTTGACTACGGCTTTCACCTCAATCCGGGTGTCCGGATGAGCCATGCGTTTGATAATTTCCAGCTCCTCCTCTTTGTTCGGATAATCTAGGATGACCTTGAGCATAAACCGGTCTACCTGGGCTTCCGGCAACGGGTAGGTGCCCTCCTGCTCGATGGGGTTCTGGGTCGCCAGCACCAGGAAAGGATCGTCCAGCCGATGCGTGGTTTCGCCGATACTGACCTGCCGCTCCTGCATGGCTTCCAGCAGAGCGGACTGGACTTTTGCGGGGGAGCGGTTGATTTCGTCGGCTAAAATAATATTGCTGAATATCGGACCCTTTTTTACTTCGAAACTGGCTTTCTGCTGATTATAGATCATCGTTCCGATCAGGTCCGCCGGCAGAAGGTCGGGAGTAAACTGAATCCGGCGGAAAGAGGTATGGATGATTTTTGCCAGCGTGCTGACCGTCAACGACTTAGCCAGACCAGGCACCCCTTCCAGAAGGATGTGACCGTTGCAGAGCAGACCGATCAACAGTCTCTCGATCATCACCTCCTGTCCGACAATGACCTTCGCCATCTCCTGTTTGATATTCTGAACAAAGGAGCTCTCACGCTCGATTTTCTTATTCAGTTCCGAAAGATTAAAACTCATGCTGTTACTCCGGATTGCCTATTTCCCTTTGGTAATGGATTGCAACTGCGGTATTTCGTCCAGCGATCTTCCCAGATTCTCGATTTCCCACTGCGCCGATGGCACCAGATTGTGGTCAGGGTACTGCTCAATAAACTCCTCATAGCTGACCCGCGCCTGATCGTAATTGCTCAGATCGTTGGCATACACATAGCCGATCATGAAGCTGGCGTTCGGTGCCTTTGGGTGCGTCCCGTATTCCGCCAGGATTTGTCGGTATGACTCAATGGATTTGGTAAAGTTTTGCATATTATTCTTGTAAATTTCCGCCACTGAAAAAAGCGCCGGTACCGCCAGGCTGTCCTGCGGAAACCGCTGTACCAATTTCTGATAATATGCAATGGCTTCTTCGTACTGCTTATTGTTAAAAGCCTCCCGGGCAAAATCCCAATACCCCTGCGCCGTTTTTACCCGGTCTCCCGAACAACCGGTTAGCAGAATCATCAGAATGACCAGAACACTGATTGACACCTTTTTCCCCATTATAAAAACCTCCTTTACTATTCTTACGCCAAAATCATCAATCGCCGTGTAATTTATCCATTTTCAACATCCATCCAAAAAAGAAAACTAAGTTCAAATTATACAATCACGTCGGGCTATTGTTCCCGTCGTGAGCCCTCTTCAAAGGCGACTGTTCCACCGGCAACGGTGATCCGGATTTCATCACCCGGACTGAATTTGCCTGCCAGGATTTCGACAGCCAGCGGGTCCAGAATATGCTTCTGGATCACCCGCTTGACCGGACGGGCACCATACATCGGGTCCCAGCTGGCTTTGGCAAGCTCTGCACGAGCCTCTTCTGATAAATTGACTTTGTAGCCTATATTTTTAATTCTTCGGGATAGCCGGTTAAATTGCAGCTGGACAATATCCTGAATCTGATCAGGCAGAAGCGGTGCAAAGACGACCACTTCGTCGACCCGGTTCATAAATTCCGGCTTCAGGTACTCCCGCAGCTGGCTCATCACCGTCTCCTGGATGTCGGAGTAGACCGTATTGATATTGTCCTCATTAACACTGGAAGCCTGACTCATAATTGTCTGGGAACCCAGATTTGAGGTCATGATAATAATCGTATTCTTGAAATTGACCACCTGACCCTTATTATCTGTCAGACGACCATCTTCCAGTACCTGCAACAGGATATTGAAGACATCGTTGTGGGCTTTTTCGATCTCGTCCAGCAGAATCACCGAATAGGGTTTGCGCCGAACCGCTTCAGTGAGTTGTCCGCCCTCTTCGTAACCGACATAGCCGGGGGGTGCACCGATCAGCCGCGACACGGAGTGTTTTTCCATATATTCGGACATATCAATCCGGATCAGGGCATTTTCGTCGTTAAAAAGAAACTCTGCCAGCGCCTTGGCGAGCTCGGTTTTACCGACCCCTGTGGAACCGGTAAAGATAAAGGCGGCGATGGGACGGTTTTCATCCTGAAGTCCCGCCCGGGACCGGCGCACGGCATTGGCAACCGCCTGGATCGCTGCATCCTGACCGACAATGCGTTCATGCAGCTTTTCTTCGATATGTAACAGCTTCCGGCGTTCACTCTCTACCAGCCGTGAAACCGGGATATGCGTCCATTTTGAGACAATTTCCGCAATATCCTCCTCGGTGACCTCTTCCCGCAGCAGCGGTCGCTCGCCGTGCTGTTGTTCCAGCGTCTGTTTCTCATTTTCCAGTTCCTTTTCCAGACCGGGCAGTTCGGCATGCTTCAGCTGCGCCGCCCGTTCCCAGTTGCCGTCACGCTCCGCCTTTTCCGCCAGTGAACGGGTCTCTTCTATCTGTTTTTTCAGATCATTAATACGGGTAATGTGGTTCTTTTCCGACTGCCAGCGCGCCCGCAATACTGCCGATTTGTCTTTCAATTCCGCCAGCTCTTTTTGGATATCCGCCAACCTCTCCTGCGAGGCTTTGACATCCTTTTCCTTTGCCAGCGCACGGCTTTCGATTTCCAGTTGACTGATTTTTCGCTCCACCTCATCCAGCTCAGCGGGTAGGGAATCAATTTCCAGACGCAGACGACTGGCGGCTTCATCAATCAGATCGATGGCTTTATCGGGTAAAAAGCGATCGGTAATGTAACGATGCGACAGTTCCACTGCCGCCACCAGCGCCGTATCCTTGATCCGGATACCGTGGTGAATCTCGTAGCGCTCCTTAATTCCCCGCAGCACCGAAATGGCATCCTCCGCAGAGGGCTCTTCGATGAGAATCGGCTGAAATCGGCGTTCCAGCGCCTTGTCTTTTTCAATATATTTTCGGTACTCATTCAACGTCGTGGCACCAATACTGCGCAACTCGCCCCGCGCCAGTGCGGGTTTCAATAAATTCGACGCATCCACCGAACCTTCGGCGGCACCGGCGCCGACCACGGTGTGAATTTCGTCAATGAACAGAATGATCTGCCCGTCGGACTCTGTGATTTCACGGATAACCGATTTCAGCCGGTCTTCGAACTCACCGCGAAATTTTGCTCCGGCAATTAACGCCCCCATATCCAGTGCCAGAATCTGTTTGTCCTGCATACCCTCGGGAACATCCTTGGCGACAATCCGCAACGCCAGACCTTCGGCAATGGCGGTCTTCCCAACCCCCGGTTCACCGACCAGGACGGGGTTGTTTTTCGTACGCCGGGCGAGAACCTGGAGTACGCGTCGGATTTCCTCCTCCCGCCCAATCACAGGATCCAGCTTCCCTTTGCGCGCCAGATCGTTCAGATTGCGGCAATATCGCTTCAGAGCCTGGTATTTATCTTCGGGAGATTGGTCTTTAACGCTCTGGGAACCACGGATTTCCTTCAGGGCAGCCAGGAGTGTTTCGTTGGTAATGCCGTGGGTTTTCAGGACCGTTTTCAGTTGCGACGAGGCGGTATCCACAATCCCCAGCAGAATATGCTCGGCACTCAGATACTCGTCCTGAAACTGGCGGGCAAACTCCTCGGCTCTTTGAAACAGTTTATCCGAGTTTTTACCGAGGTACGCCTGACCGACACTGCCGCTGATTTTCGGAAAGTTTTCGATCAGATTTTCCACCGCCTGCTGAAATTGTTGCGGATTTCCGATAATTTTCTTGAGGACAATAATACCCACATTGTCCGGGGTTGTCAAAATTGCATGCAGAAAGTGTTCCGGCTCGATCTGCTGATGCGAGCGCTGCTGAGCCAAATCAAAGGCATTTTTTAAAACTTCCTGGGCTTTTATGGTAAAACGATCATAGGATAACATGGTCGTCACTCCTTTCCACTAAAATGCGTAGGGAATTGAAAGTTGCCACTTATAGGGTGTCTTGTCCCCTTTCCCAAGTTTTTTCGCAATATCAATCCTAATCGGACCTAAAGGGGTAGCAAGAGTCAGGCCAACACCGGCATCCCAACGATATGACGCAGTAAGGAATGACTCTTTGTCAGATAGCATTCCGCCGTCAATAAAAATTTCACCACCCAGAATCCAGAAGAGCGGAAAGCGGATTTCAGCATTAGTCAGGACCTTAATATGATGGCCTTCTCCCTGATAATTATCATGCTCCCAGCCTCTCAGACTGGAACCCCCGCCAAGTTTAAACCATGCATAGGTAGGAGTATCATCCTCCCCCTTAAGAGGTTGCTGATATCCAAATTTGCCCCGATAGGCGAAGATGATATTGCGCCAGAGAGGAATGTACTGACTAAAAGAGGTCTCCACCCAGTAATAATTTCGATCTCCGCCAAATCCTACAACCTTTCCGTCAAAGGAAAACACCGTTCCCTGGGTGGGAAACAGAAAATTATCCCGGTAATCCCGGCGAATTTGAAACCGAATAGCCCGTTCATTATCCTCCCTGGGTTCAACGTTACTGCTATCTCCTACCCAGAATACGAATTGGTATATGAAACTGAGACTCCCATAAAAACGTCGTTCCGGCTGATAGATTAAAGCTGTTTCTTCACCATATTTTCTTTGAAGGTTACCCTCGATCATTTCACTCCGATAAAACAATTCAAACGACGTTGACGAACGAAATCCAAGCAGCCAGGGTTCAATATATGTTATCACGACATTTGGGGTCAGTTCGGATACCTCCGGAATTCTCGTTACCAAACCAACATTCAGGCTCAACCGACTACCTCTGCAAGCAATATTGCGGTGCAACCATTCACCGTTCAACGTTAAAGAGGTATATTCACCACCACCTTCGATAATACTACTCTTTTCCTGACCCAACCCGACCTTCCCGCCGAGATAGCGCATATCCAGCTCCCGTACCTCGACCACTAAATCCAGGTCATGTTTCTGGGTATCAATATTGGCGGTGCGGATATTGACACTGGAAAACAGACCGGTTTCGTAAATATGCTTTTTAGAAAGGTCGATTTTTTCCTGGGAATACAAATCTCCGGGCTTCAACAGGATTTCCCGTTCGATAGGTCTTTTTTTCACCAATTTATTGTTTTTAATGGCAATATCACCGATACGCATCGTCGGATTTTCGAGAATACGAATGTGCAGATGTATACCGTGATTGACATTCACGGAATCCCGAATCTGCGCCAGCGGCTTGCCGTTGTTGGCATACTCTGCCTGGATCATCCTGATGCCGTCCCGGATTTTCAGCGGATTATAGGGCTTGTCCAGTTTATGATCAAGCAATTCGAGAATCCGGTCGTCAGACAGGGTCGTATTCCCGTCAATCCGGATCTGTCGCAGGAAATATTGCCGACCCTCTGTGATAAAATAGTAGAGGTCCACCCGTCCATTATCATGGACAACAAACGAATCCTCCACCGTAGCGTACAGATATCCGTTTTTAACATAGATACTTTTCAGCAAAATCCGGTCGAGTTCAATCAGACGCCGCGTAAAAGTCTTTGTTCTCATCAGCCGTTTCTCTTTCAGATTCATCTGGCGCTTCAGTTTCCGGGTTTTAAACGCCTCGTTGCCCTCTAAATAGATTTTGCCAACGACGTATTCTGTCGGCGTAAAGCCACTCTGGGCATAGGCAGCAGCAGACAAGAGAGAGACGAGCAGCAGAACAAGCAGTGAATATTTTTTTCCGAATCGAATCAGCATAATCCTTAATAGCGGTATTTATAGAGATAATTAATCCGGTAAGAGCCGTCCTGTTCGACTTCTCCGGCAATGGAACAATTGCGATTGAGGCGATATTCGACACCAAAGATTTGAGTCGGTTCAATCAGGGATAATTTCCGCTCATATTTAAAATAGAGATTTGGTGCCAGCTTCTGTCCCAGGCTGACACTCCACTGATCAGGCTGCTGGTTGAAAAACAGGTCGCCTTTAGTGCGCAATTCAAACTCGTCGAGTCCGCTGATCTGGCTGATACTCCGCTCCAGCTGTCGTTCAAAATACATCCCGAATACGTTCATGGCATCGGCGGAAATGCGCTCCTGATCCAATCCCTCCTCACTGCCCAGCTGGGTCCGGGAGAGAAACATCAGAATATCGCTCTCATTATATTTATTGTTAGAATCAAAAGTAAGGGTTGGATTTTGCAGGTCGCCGGAAAGCATTACTGTGACATAATCTTCCTCAGGGGTGCCGACAGATTCAGTGGTATTATTATCGGTATAGGACGCCAGGTCAACCCGGGCTTCGATATCCAGCGTCGGATTAAACTCGGTCGGGTCAAATGTCAATGATCCCCGAACCACATCAAATTCCCAGCCGTAATAAAAGAATTTACCCTTCCGGATGTCCAGGGTTCCCGAAAAGCGGTAGGGCTCCGGTCCATTTTTAATAATCCATATCTCCCCTTCAAGCTCACAATCCAGCTGGCTGTTTCGGAAATAGAGATTGCCGGGAATGATCGTATGTAAATTGATTGTGGTGTAAACGCGTCCCGGTTTTTTATCCTCCTCGATTAATTCCTGTCTGCCTCCGAATTCATTGCGGATAATAAATTCGTTAATATCCACTTCTCCCTCGATGCTCATGGTATCACCGCCAACAACTGTGAAGGTCCCGTCCAGAATTCCCTCCTGTTCCGCCAGCAGGGTCCGGACATAGATATTGTCACCATCCATCCGGACATTGAAGACCGGTTTGAAAAAGGTTGTAAAATCAATCGAGCCGGCGATACTGACATTTGGTTCGTCGGGTGATCGGGATTGGGGAAAAAGAATGTCCACTGTGTACTTTTTAAGGGCTCGTCTGAACCGGTCATAACCGCTTCCGGAAACGGGTTCTACCAAATACCCGTCCAGAGAGACGATTTCCATTGTGTTATTCTGGAGAATTGCGCTACCGGTCAAACCGGTAACCGGATTTTCAAGAGCATTGACCCGGACAGTGCTGTTCTTAACGGAAAAATTTCCGGAACGCACAGGATTATTAGGTGTTCCGGAGAGGTTGAGGGTAATATCGTAATCTCCTTCAATACTTTCCACGCTGCCAATGTATTTTGATAAAAACTCGACTGATGACGTATGCAGAGTGAAATTCATAAACATGGGTTCATCTTTTAGGAATTTTATCTGCAGCGGTTTGAATGCAACTACATAAGGCAGATAACCAGAACCTCGCGCTTTTCCGTAGGAATCAACCAGTTCAATGTCAGCAAATTCCAGCTTGTTATCCCGATAAATCCCGTTTGCTTTCAGGGTAGTGCCGGTAATGCGATCAAATACCGGATCTCCCAGGGTGAGCTGGTAATTCAGCTCTGGATTTTCCAGCGTATTGGTAATCATAAAACTACCTGAAAGTCTCCCATCCTTATTGAATCTCGGCAGAATAAACGATCCCAGAATCCCGAAATCAAAATTGTCAAACTGCATCTGTAGATTCAGCAAATCCGACGCTTTAAAAAAATCGCCGCTGTCTGTCCGGGGAAAATGACAGTCCAGCTGCCCAAAACCGTTCATGAATCCCTTATCATTATCCTCCAGGAAAAAATTTTCCAGGACAATCCGATTCTCCACCAACCGGGCTTCCAGACGAATATTATTAAAGGGCTTGCCGATCAGGTTGGCCCGATCCACCTGAAGACGACCATAAACCACCGGAGTCGCTGCTGTGTTCGTATAGACGATCAGCCCATCCAGCAGACCGGCGACACCGCGCGCACCTTTCAGATAGGCATTTAACGGATCTACCTTCAATTGGCTGATATTCATTACCGCCGTCTGTACCCGCCGGTTGACCGATTCCCCGGAAAGTACAACCAGTCCTTCATTGAGTGCAAAGCGTACCTCGGCAAGGCTGATTGTATCGGCTTTTGATGAAATCTGGATCGGATCAATGTTCTTCAGGATATTGCCATTGTGCTCAAAATTGATGTTATTAAAATATAACTCAGATAATTTGACCATCTTACCCTGTAATTCCAGATTCATATTTTCACCGGTCACCCGAAACGAACGGATAATGGACGTGTCTTTTTCAAACCGGATAATCAGAGAAGCCAGCGGAAATCCGCCCTTAATAAAAGGCGTGACACCGTTACTGGCCTCAATATATATATCCCCGAAGCGGCTTTCCTGAATATTCATTAATCCAAATCGGGCGATCGTCTCGTCGAATCTGAGGTTTGCGACCCCCAGCCCCACACCACGCAGCCAACCCCTGAAATCAGGGCTGCTGAAACGACCGGATGCTTCAAGGAACCCCTCAACACGACCCTGCAACTCATTTAAGTTCACCATTTCGGAGAAAACATCTAGGCTGTCGGAGCCGACATGGACAGTCGCATGAAGCGAATCTGCCGTCGGATTACAGCTGCCTTCGAGCATTACACTGGTCTCCTTAAACCCGATCCGCACGGTATCAGTGATATCAAAAACGCCGTCAACATAACGGAGTTGACCGGCAATAAAGTCAATTTGCAACGTATCAACCAAGGTGTTTCTAAAGTCCAAATCGGCGATCAGCGTATCGGGAGCCGTCAGTAGTCCTTTCGACCGCAAGCGGATTTCACCATTTACCGCTGTGTGAAAGGGAATTTTTTGCCAGGTACGAACATCGATTCCATCCAAACGAATCTGTGCTTCAGCATAATTGTTTAAGTCACCATTGACCGCCATAGCGATAATTTGCCCCGTCGACTGAAATGAGACATTGTCAAACCGGAACCGACCGCCATGATATCGACCGGACATGCGCCCCTGTGTGAGTGAATTATTCAGCAATTGTCCGTCAAAGGATGAGGTCAGAGTTAATCCGGTTTGATCAAAGCGAACTTTACCTGCCAGATTAATCCGATCATCTGCTGCGAACAGCTCCTGCGTACTTTTCAGCCTCTCATTTAGCAGTATATTTTCAATATCGAAGTCTATATCAAAGTCGGGGATCGAATCCAGCCCAACATAACCGCCCAAGGTAATCTCCGCCGACTGGTTTAAAAAAGTAGCTCTCGAGATGATAATTCTACCGCCGCTTTTTACCAACTGAATATCACGCATTGAAACCGTCTCATTCAGTGCGGTAGTGTGGATATTTCCACGATTGACACTGATGATCAAAGAATCCGGATTGAGAAATATCCGACCCTGAATCCAATCACTGCTGACCATTGAACCCGAAGATGTATCGCCTATAAAAATATTCGTGTTCGCCAGTTCATACTTATCGATGACAATCCGCCTCTGCAATCCTTGGGATCCGGTTCCAGTCAAATAATTGGTTAGAGAGTCCAAAGAGGCAGGGAAAGTTAGTTTAACTCCTTCAATGCCCACCCGGCGGATACCCCCTTTTTTTAATATAAAATGTACCAAACCATAGCGTAGGTTAATTTCGGAGATCTCGGCAATCTGGAAATGGTGTGGTGTCAACAAACGGAGTTCTTTAAATGTAATATTGTTTAAAGGATTGCCCCGTAATTCCCCGATTTGCAATTCCAAGCCGTTCTGGATTGCCAGTTGATCTTTGAGAAAATTCTGCACCGCATCTTTCCAAAAACTGGAATGCAGAAAATAGAAGGTGATTCCACTAATGCCGAAAAAGAGGAATATTAATAGGAGAATTGATATTTTTGTTACTTTTTTCACACTCTCTCTGTCAATCTTAACAATTTACTTATGCGGTAAGTAAACTACAAGATGATAGACGGTTGTCAAGTATATCCTCATCTGGAAAAGCAATTCTTATACACATGGTAACTGACAAGGTTTCTCCAGATTGATTGCACCACTGGAATTATCAATTAAAGGCTGGTATTATGAAGGGCGTGAACCCGGCGGTTTTTCCCAAAGGGACCTCCCTGAGACAAGACCGCCGCCTTACCACGCCCCCCTGGAAATCAGCATATTCCTTAACCAGATATTCCCAGCACCCGATTTCAGATACATCTCCCGCCGAAATGCCGTAGATTTATCCGCACATTCCTCACTGTAAATAAGAATAAACGGTCGATAAGGTCTGGTAGACCGAACTTTACCACGATTATGAGCCCGAAGTCTGTTCTCTATGTTTGAGGTATGACCAATATAGTGAAAAAGACGGTTCTGACTCTTGATCACATAAACCGTATACATGATTGCGGAGGTGGAGGGACTCCCCCAAAGGGGTCTCTACGAGAGAACTCCCAAGGGCGTGAACCCGGCGGTTTTTCCCGAAGAAAGCTCCCTGAGGCAAGACCACTGCCTTACCATACCCTCCTCGCCATCAGCATGTTTCTCAACCAGATATTCCCGGCGCCCGATTTCAGATACATCTCCCGCCGAAATGCCGTAGATTTATCCGCACATTCCT
>JBNGDF010000006.1:0-2259 GCA_049975265.1 Fidelibacterota bacterium | reverse complement strand
GTTCTGACTCTTGATCACATAAACCGTATACATGATTGCGGAGGTGGAGGGACTCGAACCCCCAAGGGCGTGAACCCGGCGGTTTTCAAGACCGCTGCCTTACCAATTAGGACTACACCTCCCGCTAAAAACAGCGCCGGAATATACAATAAACAGACCGATGGTTGCAAGGATTTTGGGTGGCTACTCGGAATACATTTCCTCAATGAGCCGACTATATTTTCCGAGCACCTCTTTTTTCTTTACCTTCAGAGACGGCGTCAATTCACCATCTTCAATCGTAAAATCCTTCGGTATGATCCTGAATTTTTTAATTTTTTCAAAGCGGGAAAAGGATTCTGTCTGCTTTTCAATTTCCCCCTCGATGAATCGGTATAACTGCTCATTGTGAATGAACTCTTCATAAGGCTCGAAGGCAATCCCGTTCTCATCCGCCCACTTTTGAATGGCAACCTGATCCAGGACAATTAAAGCTGATATAAATTGTCTCCGGTCACCGATGAGAACCGATTCGGCGATATAGGGGCTCAGCTTCAGCGCCTCTTCGATCGGCTGGGGTGCCACATTTTTACCTCCGGCTGTAACTATCAGATTCTTCTTGCGATCGGTAATATACAGAAAGCCATCATCATCAAAATGACCAATATCACCCGTATGTAAAAACCCCTCTTCGTCAATGACTTCTCGGGTCATCTCAGGACTTTTGTAGTATCCCCGCATTACCTGCGGACCTTTAACCAATATTTCACCGTCACCGGCAATTTTAAACTCCGTTTCCGGGATTGCCACTCCAACAGATCCCAGGCGGACATGCCCTGGACCGTTGACGGTAATCACAGGGCTGGTTTCGGTCAATCCGTAGCCTTCATAAATTTTCAATCCCGCACAGTAGAAAAACTCAGCAATTTCCGCCGACAGCGGCGCCCCCCCGGATACAAAACGCTGCAACTTGCCACCGGTTTTCTGCTGTAATTTGCTGAAAACCAGCTTGTCGGCAATATTAACCTTATGTTGTTGCCAGGCACTGATTGGTTTGTTGTTGATTTCGTGTTCCATTCGCGCTTTACCGGCTTTCAGTGCCCAGTAAAAGATAGACTTTTTCAGCGCCGAACCGGACATAATACCCGACATAACCGTTCCATAAATTTTTTCAAAAAGCCGTGGTACACTGATCAAAATAGTCGGCTGAACTTCCGCCATATTCTGAACCACCGTCTCGGTACTTTCGGCAAAACCGATGGTGGCTCCCAGGATCATCGGCACGTAATAGCCGCCCATGCGTTCCAGGACATGACTTAACGGCAGAAACGATAAGAACACATCCTCGGCGTAAATCTGGATAATTTTAACACTGTTATCGACATCTCTGACAAAATTTTCATGGCTGAGCATGACACCTTTGGGCACGCCGGTTGTGCCGGATGTATAATTAATACAAGCGAGATCACGACCGTTCACTCTCCCCATTAATTCGTCAAATAATCCGGGATTCTGCTGTAAAATGGTCTTCCCCTGGCTGATAACAGCCTGCATCCATTCGCCCTGTTTACCCTGATGTCTCTCGAAGATAATAATTTTCTCAAATTTGTACCCGGAGGCTTCAACCTTTTCCAGCAGATCAGGCGTTGATATAAACAGAACCCGCGGATTCGAGTGATTTAACAATTCACCCACCTGTTTTGGGGAAAGGGTCGGGTAAATCGGCACCGAAATTAACCCGATACTCACAACGGATAGGTCCGCCATGATCCACTCTTCGCGATTATCCGACATGATCGCCACCCGATCACCGTGCCCCATTCCCCAGGAATCCAGAACCAGCGACAACGCCTTGACATTTTCTCCCAACTCTTTATAGAGAACCGGACGATACTGGCCGTCAATTTTGGAAAGAAGCGCCGGTTTGTCCGCAAATCGTTCAACATTTTTGAACACTCTTTGCGGAATAACGTATGTTGTTTTCATGGTACCCCCTCTTATTTCATCTTGTTTTTGAATTTACAGATTTTTTTCTTTAAATTCACCCGCTTTTAAACAGGGAGAGATGGCCGAGTTGGCTTAAGGCGCTCGCCTGCTAAGTGAGTATCCTGGGAAACCGGGATCCCGGGTTCGAATCCCGGTCTCTCCGCACATGTATTACGTTTACATTCTCCAAAGTGAAAAAGATGGAGGATTTTATATCGGTTATACCACCGACCTTATCCGGCGGATTCAGCAGCACAATGCCGGGAAAACCCGCTCCCTTAAACATCGTCGCCC
>JBNGDF010000005.1:129639-163126 GCA_049975265.1 Fidelibacterota bacterium | reverse complement strand
TGTTACATAGCATAACATCGTTTACAGATCTTAATCTTCATTTTAATAGCATGACATCATTTACACTCACCCATGGGTGAGTCGGTTTTTTAATGCCTGGTAAATAGCACCACATCGTTTACACCCAATCTACAAGAACATAATAAGGAAATTGTTGGACCAAGTGCTTATCTGAATATATACTAAGTGATTGACCTTCGACTGATATGATTGCTTCAACATAATGATAAACAAGTTCAGGCTTAACCTGAAATATTTCACCAAAGATATTCAAGCGGCGATCACTACGAATGAACCGGATTAGGACAATTTCCCCGGATTCGAGTGGAATATAATCTGGAATTTGATAATCTTTATCCAGGTACCTGTCGGGGGGATTCATTTTGTGAACAATTATTGGTGTCTGATTCTTGTTGATACTATAGCGATAATTACTGTTATGAAATTGCTCAAATACGGTGCTTTGTTTAACGAGAAAATCAAAGTCTGCGAATTTCTGTGTTCGATAGAATTTCTTATCAAAGGTGTCATTGAATTTTTCGATAATTCCATTCCTCCACGGTTCACTTTGGGGGATAAATATGGGAGTTACTTCTTGTGAGAGTAAAAAACGAATTAATTTACCGAAGCTATGAGGATAGCGATTGCTTCCCCGAAAGGATAATTCATTATCCATCTGAAAATAATCCGGGATTCCGAACTGTTGCCAAAAACGGATGACAGCCGGCAAGATGTTTTGACACGCTTTACTCGGGATCGGATCGAGATGGATACAGTGCGAATCAGCGGCAATAATGTTACAGAAATATAGGCGCTGTTTATTAATGTAACGAGGCCCCACTAAATCCATCTGATGAAGAGCGTCAACGCCGTAACCTGGATACTCGTTGACTCTTTTACCAAGTTTCTTAGCCTTGAGAGACAATCCATGTTTCTTAATAATTCTATCAATCGTCCAGATTGGTGGCACCTCAATACGTAACTTCTGCAGCTCCCACTGAATACTTATCGCTCCAATTTGAGCATAGGGTGTCTTTTCAAGACTACGACGAATTTTGACAATCAAATTTTCCAAATCACGATCTATTCCGGCATGAATAGTATGTGGACGGCGGGAATATTCTTTATACCATTCTCCATTGGGGTTGCTTTGATAACGCTTTATCCACTTATATACCCAGGGTCGACTACAATTGAGCGACTTACAGATATCGGTTACACTTACATCCTTTAAATGCATTAATACAGCTTGTCTCCTAAATTTGATTGCATCCATTCAACAGCCCCCGGTTTTTGACTGAAAAATGGACATTTTTGAGGACTCTGTAAACGATGTGCTGCTATTTTTTGAGTATTAAAGTGTAAACGATGTGGTGCTATAAAAAGTGTAAGCGATGTCATGCTATCCATCAAATGGTATTTAAGAAAATATTTTATTAAATGCCAGATTTTTTTTGATCCGCCAGACAGGGATTGAAATAGCCGTGCCGCAGCGTCGGAAATTCAGCCCGCACCCTGTCAATGGCGGCACGGATGCCGATACCCGTCTGACCGCCGGGCTGCAGCGTCTCCCAGTACCATTCCGGATCGATATTCAGATTGCGCCACTGGATCATATCAATTTTATAATGTTTAATCAATCCTTCCAGTGCCTCAATTTCTGCCGGCTGATCGGTGAATCCGGGAAAAACAAAGAGGTTGAGCGACACAAACCCGCCCCGGGATTTCATCGCTTCAATGGATGCCAGCACGTCGGCAAACCGGTATCCCTTCGATCGGAAATAGCGATTGTAGTACAATTCTCTTGCCGAATTCAGCGAGACCCGCAGACTGTCCAGACCGGCTTCCCGCAGCGCTGCCACTACATCCGGACGGCTGGCGTTGGTATTCAGGTTCAATGTCCCTATGGCTGTTTTTTGCCGGATACCTTTGACGGCGCCAATCAGCAACCGGGGATTCATCAGCGGTTCCCCTTCGCAGCCCTGCCCGAAGCTGGCTACCGGTTGCGGCGCTGTTTCCAGATGCTCCACGGCAATCTCTACAACCTCCCTCACCGTCGGAGTAAAGGCAATCCGAAACTGGGCACTGCAGACGCCGCTATCCTTCTGGAGGGAGATACAGCCCAGACAATCGGCATTGCAGCTTTGTGATGTTGGCAGCGGCAGCTCCCAGCGATTCAATAAAAAATTCAGCGCCGCCGGACAGCCATATTCCAGGGCACAATTTTGTACCAGGTGGTGTGCGAGCCGGTTATTTGAAAACCGCTTCAGTACTTGTTGAGCCGCTTTTTGAATCCGCTCCTCACTGAACTGCGACGGGTCCTGACGGATGCTCTCGTCAATGCGAATCGCCGGCACATAAAAGCGTCCCGCATCATGGATATCTTCGGCATACCACCCGACGGCGGAATAGGCATAGAGTGGCAAAAGCGGCGTGCCCGGCAGGCGTTCGTAAGCGGCGTGATAGCAAATCGTGTACGCCGGCGCCACAAATGCAGCCACGGCGACAACCGGCTCTTTGCCGTCGCCCTCCAGAATTTCAATCTCGCCGGTGTCGGGATGTATTCCCACCGGCAGTCGACCGGGCAGCTCCAGCAGTTGGCTGCCATAGGGCAGCGGTATCCAGGCTTGCGGCGGAATCTCGTCAATCCGTTCCCCGCTGCTGCCGAGTGCCCGCAAATATTCATGATTATATACCTGTCCATTGCCATCGCTGTATACCAGCAAAGGTTTAATATTATTCATACACGGAATCCCCATTCGGTGTATTGGTTCGCCCGTTGCGAATCATATTAACGCTCACATTGATCTCAAAGCCGACAATCAGAGAAAGGGCGATCAGATAGAGCCAGAGTAGCAGCACCATCAGGGTTCCCAGCGAGCCGTAGAGCTTATTGTACTGGGCGAAATTATTGACGTAAAAGCTGAAAACCAGCGATGAGATGATGATCATAAGGGTGGCTACCGCCGAACCCCAGGAAAAGAAACGCCAGCCGGTCTTTTTCGCCGGCGCTAGATAGTATAAAAAGGAGACAATGAAAAAGAGCAGCATGATCAGAATCAGCCAGCGCCCGATCAACAACAGATAGTACATGAGAGCTACCTGAATGATCTGCAATTCCACCAGCCGGTTGATTCCTATTTTGCTGAAAATGATCAAACCCACCGACAGCAGCAGCATGCTGAAAATCAGCGCCACCAGTACCACCGACACCATCCGCTGCGTAAACCATGTGCGCGTTTCAAAACTGTGCTGACTGGTGTTAAAGACCGAAATCAGGGCATGAATCCCGTTGCTGGAAAAAACAATCGTCACGATAAACATAATGAACAACAGCACACTGCTTCTCTGGGTGACGACCTCCACAAGGGTATTTTCGAAGACCTGGTAGACATTTTCAGGAATGAAATCGGCGATCATGGAGAGCAATTCCGATTGAAAATTCTCAATCGGCACAAAGGGAATCAGCGTAAACAGCAAAATCGTGCTGGGAATCAGAGCGAGAAACAGATTGTACGCCACCGCCGAAGCCCGGGTAACCAGTGAACCTTTGGTAAATCCTTTGAAAAACAGCCGGATAACCTGCTTGTGCGGTGACGGATTGCCCTGAAATTGTGTCTGTATCATCATGACATAGTAAAATTAGAATTCTCTCCGGGAAAAACAAACCCTGCACTTATTTCAACACGGTCATCTTTTTGTGGAAAACCCTATTGCCGATGATTACCTGATAAATGTAAAAACCGGTGGCGACGGTCTTCCCGTAATTGTTACGCCCGTTCCAGGTTATGGAATAGTGACCCGGCAGCTGCGGTTTGTTCAGCAGGGTAGCCACCTCCTGTCCCAGAAGGTTGTAAATTTTGATGGAAACATCATACGCCACCAGCTCTTCAAATGCCTCTTCGAAGGTCACGAATCCACCGGCGCCGATGGTGTAGCAGATCGTCGTCTGGGAATTAAAGGGATTGGGGTAGTTCTGTCTGACACTGAACTGTTCCGGCAGAATCACCGCCGGATTGGCGCTGTTTACACGGATCTGATAAACTCCCGGCTTTTTCGTATACGCCCAGTAACTCCCCTTTTCCAGGCTTGTATAGGTCTTCAGGTACCGCCACTCTCCGTTCTCCAGCCGGTAAACACCCAGATATGCGGCGTACTGCTGCAGAAATTGCATATTCTCCAGATTAAACATGATCCGCGCATTATCCGCAAGGCTGGCGACGGGAATCCGGAAATCAAACTCATCGGAAACGGGAAAGTCAGCATCGCCAAACATGCCCTTGGCGAGCGCCGTATCCGGTCGGATGGCGGCTTTATAGGGAATAAACAGGGCACAGAGGTCCATGGGCACCGCCTCCGCCGCGAACAGAAAGGACATAATGCTGTCGGGACCGGTCAGAGACCCGCCGGTCTCCCGGCTGATTCGGGACACGCCGATCTGATAGGCATAATCGCCCGGATTGCCAGCCCGGTCAATGCCTTCAACCCGGATCTGAACGATTCCGGTCTTCTCGATCTGGTAAGTGGCGTTGTAATACATGACACTGTCCGCATCCAGGTCCTGCAAAACCGGAAGGGTATCTCCATCCGTGATTATCAGTACCCGGTCAGCTAGCAATTCCGACGGAAAGACATCAATTTCCACAAAGCGGCTGGCTAACTGATTCTGGAAAATCGCCAATTCAAAGGTCGGCTCGGTCGTATCCGTGACGGTAATTTTCAGATACTGGCTGTCGGCGCCGCCCAGGGGATCGGTGACAATCGCCAGAAGAGAATCTATGCCGAAACGGTCAGGATCGGTCCAGAATCTGACCCACCGGGAAGTGTCCGTATAGTCGAAACAGACAAACTCGCCGGCATGGAACCGCCACTGCATGGATCGGACGTCGTGATCACGGTCGCTGACGAAAATATCGAGTTGGTATTCCACCGTGTCTTTCTGATCGAAGGTAATGGCAAACAGGCTGGAATCAATCTGCGGCGGATCGTTAAAGGGCAGGACGGTCATCGCGATCGTCATGGTATCAGAAAGTCCGCCCCGGTCGCTGACAACCGCCGTCAAAACGTCCGAACCGTAAAAATTCTCCGGTGCCGAAAGGGTTATTTGACGAAGCAACGAATCGTACTGGACTGTAACCGGTCCCTGCGTACTGAAAACCCAGCGCAGCGAATCGTTCGGGTCTTCTACATCATAGATCAGCGAATCCCATTCTGAGAGTGATAATCTGAAAACGTTGTCCTCTACAAAGACAATCGGCGGCAGTGAATCCAGAACCGGTTTGTCATTGACTGGTTGGATGGCGATCATGACCGTCACTGTATCGGCGGCTTCACCGTCGGAAACGGTAAATCCGAACGGACGGGTAGGCGTGTAGTAATTCGGCGCGCCCGATATAGTGGCAATATGCGTCGCGGGATGAATCTCGATGATAATGCTGTCCGACGAACTAAAAGTATCATAGAACACTGCTCTGGTGGTTTGGGACTTTATTCCGGTGAATTCCACTGCGGGTTTAGCTCGCCGGTATTTCAAAGAAGTGCTCGCGGATCCGGTATTTTCTACCCGGAAAAAACCGAAAACCAGATCATCGTCAGGCGTCTCCACGTCAGCGGCGTAATCATTCAGGTGTACATAAAAGGTGTCATCTTCAGGGAAGGAGATAGCGGGAATCGGGCTGAAGACCGGTGCATCATTGACCGGCTGATAATGCACAATCACATCTGCCGTATCAGACAGCAGTTCATCATCGGAGGCAATTATCTGCAAGGTATCCTTCCCGAACCAGTTTTCCAAAGGTATTATCGAGAGGATTGAATCAACAATCACACCGGATACGTAATTCCCGTCAATGATAGTCCAGATCAGAGTCGTATCGGGATTATCCACATCGCTGACAAATTCGAACCAGTCGGAAAGTACAACCGTAATCGTCGAGTCCTCAACGGCATTCAGCTCCGGTAATGTCGCCAAAACCGGCGCATCGTTGACGGCTTCCACCCGGATTGTCGTGATAACGCTGTCGCAGCCGAAATCCGCACCATCGGTACTGTCATTCACAATAAACCGGAAACCAAAACCATCAATGAAAAAATTAGGCTGGGCGTAGAATTTGGCAAGATTTGTCTCCGGATCAATGTCAATGCTGATGCTGTCCCCGTTGGAATTAACCAGCAGCGACCGCCTGGCACTCACCGAATACGATTTTATTGGCGGAATTTTCTTAGCCGATTCGGATTTTGACAATGCCTCATTACCGGTACTCTTTTCAGCCTCCACCATTTCGACCGACCAATTCAATTCCAGGTCACTGTTATCCACATCGGAGACGTAATCGTTCAGGTTGAGTATCGTGGAATCATCCTCGTCAAAAGTGATCAGCGCCGGAAATTCCGCCGCAATCACCGGTGGATCATTGACTGGCAGGACAAAAACAATCAGTTGGGTTGTATCGCTCAATTCGCCGTCGGAAACCACAACTTCACCGGTATCCAGTCCGAACCAGTCCTGCGGCGCCGTCAGAAGAAGTGAGTCATCACGGACAACCGCCACAACAGTATTGAATGAAGTCACCTGCCAGCTCAGAGCCGAATCGGGATCATCTATATCCGTTACCCGGTCAAACCAGTCGGATATTTGAATGATCAGGGAACTATCCTCCGAAAACGTATACTCATCCAGAACCGCAAGAACCGGTGCGTCGTTGACATTTTCCACAAATACATTAAACGTGTCCAAATCGGTCTCGCCGCTGCTATCTGTGACGCTGTAGATGATCTCAAAGCTCTGCTCTCGGTCATTGTTGTCCGGTGTCCAGGTGATTCTACCATTGATTGAATCGATCTCCATCAGGAGTGGTGATGAATGCAGTTCAAACCGGAGGGAATCACCGGCATCCATATCTACATAGCGGATTGTATAACTGAAAAGTTCATCCTCCCGGGCAATTGTATCCGCCTGGGCAATGATCTGCGGTGGATCGTTGGTATTGAGAATGTGCAGCCGGAAGGTCAGCGAATCCGACGCCCGGGCTTTGTCAAATACCCAGATTTCAAAGCTGACGTCGCCCACAGCGTCGTTCTGCGGCGTCCAGCTCACGATGCCGCTGGCGCTGTCAATCTCCATGGCAGACGGAAAAGCCTGCAACTCGAAACTCAGCATGTCTCCATATACCGAATCAATGTCCTGGGCAAAAAAACGAAATGTCCAAAGGCTGTCCTCGTAAATCGTATCCTGCGTCGCTGTCGCCGTCAGCCAGGGTGCATCATTAGCGTTTTCAACAATGACATGTATCATTTGCTCGACAATGGAACCATTGCCATCGTTGAATCGGATGGTAATCGCCGAGGTATCCACGTCATCGTTGCCCGGTGTCCCGCCGAGTACACCGGTGGTATCGTCACCGTTCAGCCAGGCGGGCAGACCTACGAACGTATAAACGCCGTTGCCCTGGGCTTCGTCATCGGTGTCGGCATCGTAGCTGAACAGCTCGCCCTGTGTCGCAATGCTGTCGGTGATCGCGGAGATAAACCGCACCGGATTATTGAGTACGGTAATGGTAAATATTTGTGAGCGACTGCCGCCGTTGCCGTCATCAACTTTTACATTCATCCCGACCGAGCTGGCAACGTGCTGGTTCAAGGGCGTTCCCGACAGCAACCCGGTTTCGGTATCCAGATTAATCCAGTCCGGCACCTCGTTTATAAAGCTGTAACTCGTCGCTCCCTGACCCTCATCGTCGCTGTCAATATCGAAAGAGAACATATCGTCTTCTGTAATTGTCGTATCGCTAAATATTTGGGTAAAACTCGGTCCCCGGTTTGCAATCGCCAGAGAGTATCGCAGGGTGTCGAATCCACCGTTACCGTCGTTGACCATGATTTCGATGCTGTCACCGCTCGAGACATGCTGATTCATAGGAGTGCCTCGCAGCAGCCCGGTATTCGGATTCAGGCTCAGCCAGCCGGGTTTTTGCAGGGCGGTATAGATCATTGTTCCCTGACCCTCGTCGGAGCAATTGATGTTCACTGAGTAGAGTAAATCTTCGGTACCGGCAGTTGGCGGAACGGTGGTAATAACCGGCGCCGTGTTTACGACGGTAATGACGAAATCCAGGGTATCTGAGGCACTCAGACCGTCATCCACCTTCATGGAGACCGTATTGTCACCGACATGCTGATTCAAAGGCGTCCCGCTCAGCATGCCGGTGCTGCCATTGATTGTCAGCCAACCGGGATTTGTCAGCAGGCTGAATATATTATCTCCCGACGGATCAACCAAATCCGGTGTATATTCGTAAAGACTGTCTTCTTCAATCGCGGTCAGAGGTACCCCGGTAAATTCCGGCGGTCCATTTACCACGGTAATCTGAAAAGAAATCGCGGTAAAACCGCCAGATGCATCAGTCGCACGGATTGATATATTGTAAGCTCCAATGGCAGCATTGCCCGGTGAACCGCTTAATACACCGCTGGTGGCGTTCAGGCTCAGCCAGGCGGGCAGACCGCCCGGAGCGGTATAACTGACGCCGCCGGCAAATTCATCGTCACAATCCAGATTGATCAAAACCGAACTGCCCTCCGTGACACTGGTGTCCGGCTGCGCGCTAAAAACCGGTGCGACATTGGCGACGGTTACCGGTAAATTCAGGGTGTCCCTGCCGCCGTTGCCATCGGAAAATTCCACATAAACCGAATCGCTGCTGTTGACGTAACTGTTATCCGGTGTGCCGCCGATCAAGCCGGTTACCGAATTGAGCAATGTCATCCAGCCCGGCAGATGAATGACCATATAACTGGTTACACCTTGTCCTTCGTCGTCAACATCCAGATCGAAACTGAATTCAGAATCTTCAATGGCATCAAAGGAGGCAAAGGCGGTTAAAAAATTGGGTGGCGCATTGGCAACACTGATATTCCAGCTCTGCTCGACCGCAGCACCCGATGTATCTGCCACACCGGCTTTGACCGGTATCAGCAAGCCGCTGAAATTATTATCAGGTATCCAGCGAATCATGCCGCTGCCGGCGTCAATTGTCATCCCTGCGGGCTTAGTAATCAGGTAATAGGTCAGCGGATCGCCGTCCGGGTCTATTGCGCTGAGATGATAAACGTATGACTCATCTTCGATGACGGTTGTAATAGGTACTGAGGTGATAGCCGGAGGGTCGTTGGTATTGGCTACGTGGATCGTGTAGCTCTGATCGGCGCTGCCGCCATTGCCATCGTCAATCCGCACGGTGAACAGGAATGTTCCCACGGCATCGTTGTCCGGTATGCCGCTAATCAGACCGCTGGAAGCATTGATTGACATCCAGTCGGGATAGATACCGACAAAAGAATATCTGCACAATTCATCCGCGTCGGTGCTTTCCAGCTCCGCTTCAAAGGGCTCGTCCTGAGTCGCATAAAAAGGTCCGGCAGTAATTATTTCCGGAGCGCTGTTGCGAATCCGGATGTAAACCTGTGCGGTATCGGTGGCGTAACCGTCATCAAAAACTATCCGAATAGAATCCAACCCGACGTCCCTATTGAGCGGGGTCAGTTGCGCAACTCCGGCGGTAGCGTTTGTCAGCGACACCCAGTCGGGATTTGCCAGACCGCTGATCCGGTAAACGGTGGCGCCGCCCAGCCCCTCGTCATCGGCTGTAAAATCCACCGTATAGCTGGAGTCTTCCCAGATAAAAAATGTATCGGCGGTCGCCGTAACGACGCCCGCAGGTGCAAAATCGCCTGTACCCGGTGCGGCAATCACCGGCGGCGAATTGAATACGTTAACCGTAAAATTAGCCGAAATAACGGCACTTTCCAGATCGGTAGCTTTGACGGTGACAGAATTCGCTCCCACATGGCTATTGTCCGGTATCCAGGTAATCACACCGCTAGCGGAATTAATAATCATCCCTGCCGGCGGATTTACCAGCGAATAGCTGATCATATCACCGTGATCCAGGTCTGAATCGTCGGCGGCAATCGTAACCGAATAGAGGTTGTCTTCATTGACGGTGACAACTCCCTCCGGCACCGCGGTCCAGACCGGGCTGTTGTTGATATTAATCACGCTGTAATCGAAGGTTTTTTGGGCGCTGCCGCCGTTGCCGTCGTCTACCCTGATTACAAAACTGGCGTCGCTGATGACATCGGCATTTTCCGGCGTACCGCTCAATTCTCCTCTGTTTGCATCAATTTCCAGCCAGCCCGGTTTGCCGCTTACAAAACTCCAGGTCAGTGTGCCGTCGCCATCGTCGCTGCTCTGCAATTGTTGCGAAAACTCCACACCTTCTGTGGCGGTAAAGGGACCCTCCGTGAGAATCTCCGGCGCGACATTCTCAACGCGCAAATAGACCGTCAGCGTATCCCGGGAACCGGGTTGATCCCGGAAATAGACCAAAAAGGAATCCAGCCCGACACTGCCGTTGGTGGGTGTCAGGGTGACGAGTCCGCTGGCGGCATCAGCCAGCGAGACCCAATCCGGATTGGGAAAATCGTCAAAGCTGTAGCTGCTCGCAGTACCGACACCCTCATCAGGTACCGTCAGATTCAGTGTGTAAACCGTATCTTCTTTGATAAAAAAAGTATCCGCCGCCACTGTCACCGCAGCAGAGGGTGTAAAGTCGCCCGCCACCGGTGCAGCGATTGGTGACGCCACGTTCGTCACCTGCAGGGTAAAGGTTTGTGAGACAAAAGCGCCCGCCAGATCGGTCGCCCTGATCGTAATGCTGTGATTACCCACCTGAGAGTTGTCGGGTGTCCAGCTGATCACACCGATAGTGGCGTTGATGGTCATTCCCAGGGGACTCTGGGTCAGGCTGTAGGTAATCACATCGCCGGCGTCGGCATCTATTGCATCCACATCGGTTGTATAAAGGGCATCTTCCGGACTCGTGATGGTCCCGGTTGGAACCGAAGTCCAGACCGGCGTATCATTGACATTGCGCACCTCGAGCGTCCAGCCGGCGGTAATGGCTGCCGCGGAATCATCAACAGCCCGCACAGAAATATCATGTAAGCCGACATCATCATTATCAGGGGTCCACTCAATCAGCCCTGTATTGGCATCTATGGTCATTCCATCCGGATTTGCCAAAAGTGAATAGGTCAGATGATCCCCGGAATCAATATCTTCCGCCTGCAGGGTAACGCTGTACAAGGCTTCCTCGTCGGTTTGAATCGTACCGCTGGGTACCGAAACCCATTCGGGCGGATCGTTCATGTTTTGTACCTGCAGTTGCCAGGAGGAGCTGGCAAATTCACTTTCACTGTCTGTCACCTTCACGGTGACGGTGTGTGTGCCCACCTGAGCATTGGTCGGCGTCCACTGGATTACCCCCGTGGTCGCATTGATCGTCATCCCCGTTGGTGCCGTATTAAGCGAGTAACTCAGGACATCGCCGGCATCGGCGTCGGAGGCATCCACGTCGGTTGTATAAAGGACGTCTTCCGTAATCGTGATAATTCCCCCGGGAACAACAGTGATCGAAGGAGGCGTATTGACATTTTCCACACTGTAATCGAAGGATTTTTGCGTCACGCCGCCGTTGCCGTCATTGACCTGAACTATAAAACTGGCATCGCTGATGACGTCGGCGTTTTGCGGCGTACCGCTCAGTTCTCCGCTGTTGGCATCAATTTCCAGCCAGCCCGGTTTGCCGCTTACAAAACTCCAGGTCAGCGTGCCGTCCCCATCGTCGCTGCTTTGCAACTGCCGGGAAAATGCGATACCTTCCGTGGCGGAAAAGGGACCCTCCGTGAGAATCTCCGGGGCAATATTCTCGACACTCAAATAAATTGTAATCGTATCCCGGGAAGCCGGTTGATCTTTGAAATATACCAGAAAAGAGTCAAGTCCCACGGCACTATTGGTCGGCGTAAGCGACACCAGTCCGGTTACAGCGTTTGATAATGTTATCCAGCCCGGATTGGGAAATTCATCGAAGCTGTAGCTGCTTACTGCGCCGACACCTTCATCCGGCGCCGACAGATCGAGAGTATAAGTCGTATCTTCGATTAAATAGAAGGTATCGGCAACAGCCGTCACTGCAATTGAAGGGGTAAAATCATCAGTCGCCGGGTGTGTGATCGGTGAGACTATATTCGTCACCCGCACGGTCCAGGACCGGGTGATTGCGGCAGAGTTTTCGTCTTCGACTCTGACGGTGACCGGGTGATCGCCTACCTGGCTATTATCCGGTGTCCAGTTAATTACACCGGTTGTACTATTAATCGTCATACCAGTTGGATTGGTCGTCAAGCTGTAGGTGAGATTATCATCCACATCCACATCGCCGGCATCAATATCCAGACTATACCCAGCATCTTCGGCGGTTGTAACCGTTGAACCCGCTACCGGGGCGGATATCCAGGTCGGGTTGTCATTGGTATTTCCAACAATAAACACGATGGTCTTTGTCGCCGCGCCGCCGTTGCCGTCGGTCACCCGGAAAGTTACATCGGTACCGTCGGCAACGTCGTCATTGTCGGGTGTTCCACTGATCTCACCGGATGTGGCGTCCAGGGTTAACCAGCCCAGATCGCCGGCTGTGATGGAATAGGTGATCGTACCCTGTCCTTCGTCGGAAGAATTCAGATCGTAATAAAATTCTGCGTCTTCAGTAGCGGTCAGACTGGCGGGTGCATCAATAAAAGCGGGCGCCACATTCTGAACCCGGAGATAAAAGCGCATATTATCGCTGCCGCCGTTGCCGTCATTAAAGGTAACATCCACATAATCCAGTCCCACATGACGATTGTCCGGCGTGCCGGCAAGCGTTCCGTTTACCGTACTGGTCGTCGTCAGCCAGCCGGGTTTATGGTTGATTGTGTAAAGCGCTGCCGCGCCGTCGGCTTCATCATCGGCGGAAAAATCAATTGTATAAGCAATGTCCTCAGTGATGTAAACCGTGTCCACCACGGTTGACTTGGGGTTGGAAACGGTATATCCGGTGATCGTGGGCGCGGCATTTGCAACCGAGAGGGTAAATCCCAGATTGTCCTGCTCGCCGTTATTATCCGTGACGATAATATTGATGGCATGATTACCCACGACGGCGTTCAGGGGAATTCCGCTCAGCAGCCCGTCGGTTGTCAGGTTAATATTCGCAGGCAGCTCGCCTGCTGAAGTGTATGTGGGATTCCAATTGTCATCGTCGGATGTAAATTGAAAAGAATAATTAACACCTTCGATGGCGGTGGCGGTGGGACTGAGGCTCGTAATCGTGGGCGGATTATTGACAACGATGAGATTTAGATTAAGCGTCACGATCCCACCATTACCATCCTGATAACGAATAGTCAAAGATTCTGCCCCGACATCATCGTCAACCGGCGTTCCGGTCAGTTCGCCGGTGGTGGCATTAATGGACAGCCAATCCGGTGCTTCCACCAGATTGTACCCGCTGGTGCCGGAGCCTTCGTCGCCCTCATCGTTCGTATCAATATCCCAGCTGAGCGCCTCGTCTTCCGTGATCGTAACATCGTCGGTTGTCGTAAAGAGCGGCAGGCTGTTATTGACCACGATTTCCAAACGCTTCTGATCGTAACCACCATAATCATCGGCAATCTTTACCATAATGGAGTCCGACCCCACCTCTGAGTTGGTGGGCGTGCCCGAGAGACGTCCGTTCAAAGCATTAATACTTAGCCAGCCCGGCTTATCACCGACAATCGAAAATGTGTGGTCACCCTGGTTGGCGGGAATGTAGTCTATCTGAAAACTGTACGCCGAATCCTCTGTTGCCGGATCGAGAACCTCGGTCACAATGGAGGGATTAATGTTCTGCACCGTAATCGTCCATGACTGAGTGGTGAAGCCGCCGTTGCCGTCGTTTACGCGCACTGTTACCAGATGAGCGCCTACCTCTGGATTACCGGGGACGCCCTGCAGGATTCCGGCATCGGCGTCAATACTCAGCCAGTCGGGTGCCGTGGTCAGCGAATAACTGACATCGCCGTCGCCCTCTTCATTACACTGAACATCGTAATAGTAATTAGCATCCTCCGTTGCGGTCAGCGGTGGAGACGAACTGATGACCGGAATCGAGTTCAACACCGTCACAGAAAAATCAAAGGTGCTCGCGCCACCGTGATTATCCGTCCCGGAAATCCTGATCGCATGGGTTCCCACCTGGGCGTTTGCCGGCGTCCAGCTGAAAATTCCGTCGTTTGGCGATATTTCTGCCCCCTCCGGTGCTTCCAGAATTTCATAGGTGACCTGGGGATCGCCTTCATCATCGGTATCCAGATCAATGGTCAGTAATTCATACTGGGTCACTGTGGTATCCGCCTGCGGTGTAAATACCGGATTACGGTTAATAACCGTGACGGTAAAGGTGTGACTGACGATTCCGCTATTCCCGTCATCAACCTGTACCGAAATCACGTGCTCGCCTACATCACTATTGTCCGGTGTTCCTGAGATTACGCCGGTTGAAGGATTCAGACTCAACCAGGCTGGCTGGATTAACCATCTGTAAACCGCGCCTTCGCCTTCATCATCATAATCAATGTCGTAAGTATAGGGATTATCTTCTTCAACACTCGCCACCGGGGAAGATTCCAGCTGGGGAAGCCGGTTTTCCACATGAATCGTAAAATCCACTGTGTCGCTATCTGTCCCGTCTGACACATAAATTGAGAGATTATAATCGCCTACATCCTCATTGTTCGGAGTGCCCCGCAAAACTCCGGAATAAAGATTGATCGCCAGCCAGTCGGGCAGGTTGATACCGTGATAGGTTACCGTTCCCTGACCATCGTCACTGGAGGTAAATTTATAGTAGTACTCCTGATCCTCTGAAATGGCATAGATCAGATTGGTACTGTCAATCACCACCGGAACGTTGGCTACATTGATCACAAATTGAGTGGTATCCTTTCCATCATGACCGTCATGGAATTCCAGATAGAAAGAATTCGTTCCCACATGGGTATTATTAGGCGTCCCGGAAATCACGCCGTCATTTGTTCGGAGACTCAGCCAATCGGGATGTGGTTCTAAATCATCTAAAAACTGATAAGTGGTGGTTCCCAATCCTTCATCGTCGGCATGGATATCCAGAGCAAAATGAACATCCTCGGTAGCGTAGTGCAGCGTCGGGCTGGTAATCACCGGCTTGCGATTAATAACGGTCAGCTCATAGGAGAGCGTATCGGTGGAGCCGTTATCATCGTCAACAACAATTTTCACCGTCTCGGTTCCGACATGTAGATTGTTCGGAATACCGCTGATATAACCGGTGGTAGCGTCAATTCCCATCCATTCCGGTTGAAAGCCGCTCTGAAAATAGTAAACCGTGTTGCCCTGTCCCTCGTCATCGGCGTTCAGGTCAAATCCGAAGGGATCATCCTCATTAATTGCTATCGGCGGCATGTTTGTAAACACCACCGGCGTATTCAAAACCTCCAGTACAAAGGACCACTCAATCGCGGCGGTGCTGTCATCCCGGGCTCTGACTGTAATCGTCTGAAAGCCCACATTGCTATTGTCCGGTGATCCGCTGATCCTTCCGGTGACGGGATTAATGTTGACATTATCACCCCGGATGATGGAGTAGGTAATATGATCGCCGTGGGGTAAATCGTCATCGTTCGCCGTCACCGTCAATTCCAGCTCGCTGTCCTCCGCCACAGTGACCGTATCGTCGGTTGTATTGACCCAGAATGGCGGATCATTGACATTCTGAACGTGCAGAAAAAACTCCAGATAAGCGGTCAGGCTACCGTCCGACACGGAAGCCAGAATCCGGTGCGTCCCAACCGCATCATTATCCGGCGTCCAGGTAATCCGCCCTGAAGTGGTATTGATCGTCATCCCGGCGGGGACATCATTGGCAAAATTATAACTAAGCGGATCCTCGTCATCGTCGGCAGCCATCAACCAGGTGCTCCAGTAAACATCTTCGGTCAAATTGGTATCAGCCACCTCCCCGGTAAAGTAGGGCGCCGTATTCGCTAAGGCGTTTGAATAACCGCCCAAAAGCGATAGAAAAATGACGATAAAAGCTGGACGCCGCATGATCCGGGGAAGTTCCTATAAAAAAATTACGCTTGTATCCGAACCTGTGATTTTCCCTGCCTCCTAATTTTCCCGGTTATGTTCATTTATATTTAACCTACAATTTTCAGGTCACCCTCACTGTGACAGGTGTCATGGAATCGCATTGATCTGTCGCAGCCAGTAACCCGCCCGATCGGCGGTCTCCGTATCGTTCAAAGCAAGGGTAAAATATCGGCGAGCTTCGTCAATTTCTCCCAAATAATAATAGAATTGTCCGACTTTCAGCAACGTCTCCATGTCCGCCGGATTCAGCCTGACAAGCCGGGAATAGTAACTCAATGCGTCGTTGTAATCCAAATCTTTGGTATGAATACGACCCAGATCCTCCAGTGCTGCCGTCATCCAGCTGTAAGCGTCGGGGTTGATCTCCCGGGCTTTGCGGAAATAATCCAGCGCCTGCCGGTGATCGCCCGTCTCCCGCGCCATCAGGCAGCGGATATAGTAAATTTTGGCAAGCCACTCTTTTTTTATATGTAATCCTTCGGCGCTGTCGTCTATTTTTTGAAATTCCGCCAGGGCTTTGTCCCATTGCTTTAAAAAATAATATGAACGCCCTGTATAATAATACCGCATCTGCTGATCAATAGCAGCCTCCGCTGCCTTTTGGAAAAACAGGATGCACGATTGATAATCTTCCAGCTCGTACAGAATTTTCGCCAGTGCCACATAACTATTAACAAACAGGGGATCGTGAACAAGGCTGCGCTGATAACAGGTCACGGCTTTCTCACGCTCATTCTGGGCTTCATAGACCCGTGCCAGACCGTAATAAATCTCCCCGCTCAAGACCGACTGTTTCTGCAGAAGACGGGTAAACACAGTGCGGGCGGAATCCAATTCACCCTCAAGAAAAAATTGAAATCCTCTGGCAGTCTCAACACCCGGAAATTCCGGCTGGAGGTAGCGGCTGCGGTAAAAATCTATCTGCGCCACCGTCGGCGCATGGGTCAGCTGATAGATACGCCCTTTATAATATGAGGCTTCTGCCAGCTCCCGATTACCGCCGGTCACCCCCGAAAGCATCTCCAGTGCCCGTTGATAATCAGCGATTTTGTAGAGAAATTTACCATATTCCAGAAAATGGGTATCCTTTGCCTGAGGAGAACGAATCAGCTGCTCGTAACCCTCCCGGGCTGCGTGATACCGCCCCATGACCGCCAGACGTTGCGCCGTCTGAAACAGCGAATCCTTATCCAGGACCACCGGTTCCGGTTTTCTGGAACGGCGATACAGATCTCGGTACTGAATCAAGGTATCCAGAATACCGGGTGTAATCGGCAGATAGTAAGCCGCCAGAGCGCCCGGTTGGATTGCTCCCTCCGGCTTCGTTTCCTCTTTTTCTGGCTTCGGCTGTTCCGGAGCCTTATTCTTCTGCAACTCTGTCCAGTCGGTGATTTTCTTTTTATAAAAATCCCGTTCCTTTTGTAAACTCATAATCTGCTGTAAAAGGGCTTGATTACGCTGCTCGATCTGATCCACGTCCATAGCGGGACTTCGCACTGTTTGAGTCCCGGCGCTGGTCGTCACTGGGCGCCGCCGCTGGGCTTGCACCGGCGATGCACACAGGTAGAGCAGCAAAAAGGCTGTCCACGCAAGGATCGGTACATTCAATTTTATTTCCATCGCATTCCTAAAAATTTACTCCAAAAATTTCACCTGATCCATAGTCAATGTAATCGGATCGGAACCCGGCAATGCCAGCAGGCGCACGGTAATCGTATTCTCAGCCGGATTCTGGCTGATCACCTCGGCTCTTTCATTTGCCAGCGGACCGGCGGTAATTAAAACGATATTTCTTGTCTCGGTACTCACCGGTGGGGGCGCCGTCTGCTGTACGGGTGGCGGAGTTTCCTGTACGGGAGGCTCATAAATAGCTTCCGGCTGCTTTCCAAAGCGCCAGCTTAAGGTAAAAAATACCCGCGAGACGTTTCCAAACGTTTCGGGTATCACGCCCACATCAAACCGGAAACCGGCGACCTGCAATCCGCCGCCGTAGCTGATGCCCCGGTCCGAATAACCGCCCCGCAGCAGCACCAGATCCCGGATGATATATTCAGCCCCGGCATGATAGCCGGAAAAATCGCCGCCCTGCATATACAAATCCGTCGCCACCAGTAAATTCGGCACATTGAACAGATCAAAATAGCTGATCCCGACCCCGATTTGGGTCGGAATAGTCTCCTTCAATTGACTGGATGTGTTCCATTTCAGAGAAGAGTTCAGATTCCGGAAAACCGCCCCGAGGGTGATGCGCTCGCCGATGTAAATCGCCGAACCGATATCGAAAGACACCCCGTTGGCGGAATAGCCTGCCAAGCTGTGATACAGGTATTTCCCCGTGAAACCCACCGAAAAATTATCGCCGATCGTCTTACTGTATGCCAGCATCAGGGCGCTCTGCAGATCGGAAAAGTTCTGCGTGAAATATCCATCCCGGTCGCGCCCTTCGATATTGTCAACGGACAGCTGCGCCCAGGCTAAACCAAGACTACCCCAGGAGTTCAGCGGATAGGTAAACGCCATATCGTAATAATTCCGGTCATAGCCCAGTTTCGCCAGAGTGGCATTGAAATTCCCGTCGTAAAGCATGCCGACCATCCCGGGATTGATAAAAACCGTCGTGGCATCCTCGGCGGAGGCGATCGCCACACCACCCATGCCAAAGGCTCGGGAGCTGCTAGTCAGACTGAGATAACTACCGGCGTAGCCGCCGCTCTGCGCCGAAATTCCGACCGTCATCAGAACAATCAACAACAGAACATGGTTCAGCGTCAAACGCCTACCTGAGAACCGCAACTTTTCCAATTTTTTGATCTCCTTGACTGGTCTTGACCACAAAATAGTACACCCCGTTCGCCACCATCTCATTGTCGCCGTTGCGCCCGTTCCAGGTCATGGTCTTGGTGGGTTCATTGGCAAAAACCTGTTCCGCTTTATACAAATCAATCACGTGGTTACCGACGGCATCATAAATCGTGATATCCACAAAGGTATTATTTGTGAACAGAATGTTAAAGGTCGTCCCCACTCCGTCGTTGGGATCGAAGGGATTGGGATAGGTGAAGACATATTCGCCCTTGGGCACCCCTTTGAGAAACCGCGGCTCCGAATAGTTGGGAATTTCATCATACGCAAAGGCGGTATAGTAATAGACGGCATCATCCACCAGATTAATATCGGTATATGTTTCACCGATCCCGTCATATACCACCGTTTTGCTTGTATCTACTATCCGGATAAAACTCTCGGTACTGCGCAGAATAATGGTCCCCTCAAAATCCTCATCGTTTGGATTGCGCCAGTGCAGCTTCAAACGTCCCGAACCGTCTTCCTGAACCTTAAAATCGGAAACCGGTCCCGGCGGGAAAGTGTCCGTCGGTGCGATCACCGTTTTCAGCGTATCCCAGCTACCGTCGAAATAGTTCAGGTTGGGATCAACGAATTTTAACGAATCCAGGGTGAAAACCGCCTGACCGCTGTCCAGCGCCACGAAATTAATATTGAAAAAGTTCCCCGGCGCCGAAACAAAACGCCCGGCGCCCAGCATCACCGCCACCATATAGATCATGCTGTCGGACTCGATCCGTTCGGGATGGATATCCCAGAATACCGCTCCCTGGAAGAGACTGCCCGGTGTGCCCTCCAGGTAGCGAACCTTCTGCTCGTCATAATTCAGGCGCAGAAACACCGTCCGCATGGAATCGCCCCGCGTCACCCCCAGAGATACTGTAAAGGTGTCCGTCACACTGATCTCATCGCTGCTTGTCCGCATGGACACCCGGGGCGTGGTCAGCGCCGGCAACGTCGTCCAGATGAAAAAACTGACCCAAAATCCGATGCAAATCTTTCTCATATCATTAATCCGCTTGTTTTATCTCAGCAACATTATCTTTTTCCGCCATGCCTTTTCAGAATTTTCCAGACATAAAAAATAGACCCCGCTCGCCACCGCCTGACCATGCCGGTTGCAGCCGTTCCACCGGAGCCGGTATGAACCGGCGGAGTGAACAGCATCCCTCAGTGTAATAACCCGGTTTCCGCGAAGGTCGTAAACAGCCAGATTGTAACAACCCTCCTCCGTTTCCGCAATAGTGTATGTGATCTGCGTCCCGGCATTAAAAGGATTGGGAAAATTCTGCAGCAGGGTAAAGGTCGCCGGAATCGCGGATTCGGGCGCAGCTGCTTGAACCACCGGCAGCGAACGGCAATCACTATCCCGAAAATCATAGGCAACTACTTCCGGCATTGCCGCCCGCGATTGACATTTCCTGAAACGAACCTGAATAAAGTCACCCTCCCCGTTGAGCGACCGATCCAGAGATACAAAATTGATATCAATAATCCCCTTTACCAATGGCTTTTCGGGAACCAGCAACAGACAATTCTCAATCACGCTGCTCGTCCAGGCGCCCTGTTCAATGTCGGTAAAGCGTAGCTCCTCAGGATTAAACCGAAGGATCAGATGGGCTGATTGCAGATCGGTGATATTTTGCAGCTGAATCCGTACTTGCCGTTCGTCAGAAAAATCCGCGCCGATTAATCTTATTTCAAGGCTATCCGGTTCGCGGTTGACCGGCTTTTGATTAAACGCACCCCGGTACGTCCGGCGATAGTTGGTCCCGAGTACCATCAGATCGTAAAAATTAGTCGTATCATCCGGACAGGACTGCGCAGGCGATATCGAATGAGCGGAGGCGATATCAAAGCGCCTGTACCAGCGACTGCTGCCGGAATTTAACCAGATATAATCGGAAAACAGGCTGACATCCTCCCAGGTCACACGTCCGTCGCCCGTACCGGCGGTACTCACCTCCTCACCACCGGCATAGGTAAAATCTCCGAGATTGAACTTCGCCCAGGCGTCAAAACGGTCAGTCACCGCGCCACTCTCTCCTGCCGCACCGTTCTGTAACTGCTGATAACAATGATAGCGAATCCCGTAACGGTCGCGCAGATCGATTTCCCGCAAATAGACCGGCGAAATTCCCGGTCTGATGACATTGAATTTCAGCCGTACGACACTGTTCGAATCGATGATACCATATTTGCTGTTCACTGTCTCGCTACCGGAAAAAACGGCGTTATACTGCAATATTGAATATTCAAAAAGTGTGTCGAGACCCTGTGCATCTGCCACGGCCGTGATTGCCGTATCCACATAAAACCAGGCGTCATCTCCCCATATATCGCCATATTCTGCCGAGGCAAATTCCAAAATCCGGTTATCGAAACCAAACCGCAGCGAAGCCGACTTGAGACTGAACTGAATACTGTCATTGGCAAGCGGCAGGTAAATGTCAGCATAAAAGAAGAGATCGTCAAGGCGCTGGCTTCTGCTGGTATTTGTTCCATCAAGTGGGTGGAAATTCGGATAAAACATGTTCCGTCGTGGGCTGTCATCCTCCGCCGCGGACGCCAGATTATTGCGGATTGTAACGGGCAGATTCAGTGCCCGGTAATAAAATTGGGCTAGCGTGGGTTGATTGATACTATTGAAAACAGCCGGTGGCGAAACGGTTATATCCTCTTTGAAAACTTTAATACTGAACCATTTTCCATAAGGTCCGCTGGTGGTGGTGTCAATCTCCAGATTCTCCGGGTCTGCATCCCGCCAGTCGTGAACAACCGCAATGACAAAGAGCATGCAGTTGTCGTTCAAACGTAACGAATCCCCACCGAAATTAAAATGGATCGAATTCACGCTATCGGACTGATCGGGAATCGTAATCGCCAGCCTGCCGCTGATCAGCGAATCATCCCGCCCGAAAACACGGTCACCCCGATCCAGATACAGTTGCAGTTCGTCCACAAACCAGCCGGTGGTGCTATTGGTGATCGGCCACAAACGAAAACCTTTTAAATAGTATTCGGTGGGATCGTCCGGGATATCCGTGGAAAAGGTAAAACTCGCAATCACTGTGGTGTCGCCGGAAGCCAGATGCCGCCAGTGCGTTGATAAATTGTTCGCCGCATACTGAAAATACCAGCCATACTGCGCCCGCAGTGGCAGGCTAAAGCTCAGCAATAGCAGACAATAAAGGAGGCTATATTTTTTAATGTAGTTCACCGGGCGAAATATCCCTTTTACCGCAGGAGGGTGATTTTATAGTTTTTCGAGACGCCGTTACCATCAAACCGGACAATATAGATACCGCTGCTGACCGGCATCTTCTGACCGTTCATACCATCCCAGACCAGGTGATACTGTCCCGCCGCATGATAATCGGCGGACAATTCGCGGATCATTTTGCCCTGCAGGTCAAAAACCGAAATACGGTAAATCCCGGCATTTATAACGGGAATTTGATAGCTCAGGTTCACAACCGGATTGAAAGGATTCGGGTAGCAGGCGGTTAAAAAATAGTCCGCTGGGACGACCGGCGTGATTTGTTCATCAATATTGACCACCAGTTGCTGACAATAGCGGTCTCTCAGATCAACATGATCCAGCCGGAACATGTCTGTCCCGCTACCAATCTTTTCGAAATCGACATTTAGAAAACAGCCCGAACCGCTAACCGGTTTTTCCAGCGCCAGAAAATTGATATCCAGGATCCCCTTTTTCAGTTCGCCGGGCGCATAGAGAAATACATTTTGCGGTGTCATCGCGGCGACCCAATCTCCAAGTGAGAATCCCTTGAAGGCGTAGACTTCCGGATCAAAGCATAACTTGATCTGTCCGGAAACCAGCTCCGGTATTTTCTCCATCTCAAGATTTATCTGTAAAATGTCCGGGGCGGTTTCATTCTCAGAAATTTGCAGGTGTACCTTCGCTGAACCGGCAAAAGCCACCGGTTTTTGACTGAAATCGCCCCGCAATGTCCGATAATAGTTTGTTCCGATCACCATCAGGTCAAAAAAGTTGGTGGTGTCGTCGGGGCTCAGCTCATCGGGATTGTGCGATATCGAATCACCGATATCGAAACGGCTGTACCAGTCGGCGGAGTCGGCATTCATCCAGAAATAATCGGCAAAGAGGGTGACATCGTGCACCGGATCGATCCGACCATCGCAGGCGCCGTCGGTGAGAGTCCCTAAACCGCCGGCAAAGTCACCGAGGATCATCTTGACCCAGGCATCATATTTTTCAGCTGTATCATCGGCATCATTCTGTAATGTACGATAGCAGTGATAAGGAATGCCCCACTGATCCAGTATCCGGACATCGTCCAAAAACAGCGGGCTGACCCCCGGTTGCAATACTTTAAAATAAAAAACGCCCAGGGAATTATTGGCGATGTCCACATAATTTTCCGGGCTGGAGGAATTACCCATGACCACGGCTTCGAATCGCACCACCGAGACCGTCGTATCACCGGGCAGCGTTGTCACGCCGTAACCACTGCCGTCCCAGCCGTCCTCCTGGTATTGCTTGTTATCCCAGAGATCGCCGAAAGCAATGGAGTCGAGCTGAAGATGCTGGTTGCTCCAGCCGATTTTAAACGAGGCATAGGAGAGGCTGTCCCCGTTCACGCTGCCATCGTGCGGCAGAAAAACATGGGCGGCGACTGTCAGATCGGTCAGGCTTTGCGCCCGACTGGCATTACTATCATCCAGCTCCAGATAGCGGGGATAAAACAGATTGCTGTCCTCTTCGGCAGTGCGGGTACGGTTGTAGATATACACCGGCAGATTGACCGCCTGAACCG
Organism: Fidelibacterota bacterium; assembly: GCA_049975265.1. Taxonomy (GTDB): domain Bacteria; phylum Fidelibacterota; class UBA2242; order UBA2242; family UBA2242; genus B118-G9. The sequence goes on along the minus strand of JBNGDF010000005.1, from coordinate 139,426 downwards.
TAAATATTTTCGACGCGTTGCCCGCCCAGTCATTGGCAGTTCCGCTGCTGTTATCGGTCCGTAAAATAACGATATCATTGGTGTTTTTATCTACGGTAATGCCGATCTGGGCACCGTTTTGGTCCGAAATCTCCCGGTCATTCGCTGCATCGGTAAACCAGTTTTGAGCGATCATGGTTACGAAGAAGGTCGTGGTATCCTGCAGCGGCAGTTCGCCGCCCAGTGTGAATGGCATCGCCGTCATATTGGTCGTCAGGGCATCCAGCCCGATCATTGATTGAGTGGCGATCAGCGAATCGCTGCGGTGGTCCAGACTACCGGGATAATTATCTACATTCTTCCAAAGCTGCAGCGAGTCAATATACCACTCCTCCCGATCGGTAAAAGGTCGCACACTGAACTGGCTCAGTTTGTAGTCGTTTGCATCATCCAGATCAATAAACTGGATTTTCATCACCGTCTTATTTTCACCGGAAGCCAGACGCCGACCCCACTCGTTCGTCGCCTGCGGATAGGTGATAATCAGACGGTAATCCTCTGCCTGAAGCGCAGAGCATGCCAGCAGGAAAATCAGCCAAGCTGTGAAGTTTTTCAAGGTTTTATTCATGACAAAATCCTTCTATCGGGATAGATTGATACATGCTTGCATAAATTCCATTTCATTTTTAAAAATAGTTTTGATACTGTTCAATGTCAAGAAAAACATTATTTAATGGTTAGTTACCCGGAATGACCTGAGAAATTACATTAAGTGTCGCTGATTTGCATAAAAAACCGTTTTTTCCTATAGACCGTTTGCCTTTCGTTTTCTATATTAAATATACACTAAAATATGCGATATTTTTTAAATGAAATTTCAGTTTTTTAGTGTAACTTGCCACACAGGAATGTTCAATCGCTCGTACAATAAAAAATTGCCATTACTCGCCAGAAAAATGCTACTGGCGGGAGTTGTCTTAACTATCTCTCTCTTTAGTGAATCCCGGACAGACCTGCTTTCCGGTGCAGCTGCCAATTCCAACGAACCACCGCTGCTGCTGTTTCCGCTGGATACAACGTTTTATGAAGATACGCAGCTCGCGCTGCCGCACGCCTTCATTCTGGAGGCTGTTCAGGACCCCGATCACCACGATTCGCTGCTGACGATCCAGATCCGTGCCGATTCCGGTCTGGTTTTTTACCGTTTTGATCAGGAGAGTCAGCAGCACCTTTTCTGGGCGAATAGGGATGTTGACAGCTGCGGCTATTTTCACATCCGGGTGCAGGACCCGCTGGAATCCACATTAACCGAATCTTTTATCGTTGATATTATTCCCGTCAACGATGCCCCGCTACTTGCCGCCTTTTCCGATACCTGTAGCAAGCAGGATACGATCTTTAAACTGCCGCTGACAGGTTGCTGGGATGATGTGGACAACGATTTCACGGAAATGCAGTGGCTGGCAAATGCCCTCTATTGCGAAGTCAGTTTCTCCGGCGCGAATGACACGCTGATCTGCATACCGCCCGCCGGTTTTATCGGATGGGACACGATCAATGTGACTGTTTCCGATCCCGGCGGTTTGGCTGCGCGGGACACGTTTCGAATCTTTTTCCGGGATGCGATTCCTCCCGGTTTTACTTTCGGCATTTTCCAGAATCCGGTAGCCTCCCGACATCTCGACATCTATTTCTTTCCGGATGAACCCATTGATTCTCTGCATTCCGTAATGATTCGGGGTGACACGATCCAAACTGATTTAATGGTTCATATTAATCCGCCGCCCTATCATTCCCATTATAAAATGTCCGGCAGTGGCGCTTATCAGATCGTTGTCACAGCCAGCGATACAAGTCACAATATCGGAATCTCCCGGTACGACTTTAGTGCGTCTTTTGTTTCAAAGCGAAATGGGGGCATCTTATATAGCAGTGACTCCACAGTCCAAATCTCATTTTTCAGCGAGTCCATTCAATCTGATGAATATGTCCTGTGCCTGCCAATTGATCCCAAATTTGCTTCTGGGCAACCGAATGGTAGCGATTTCTGCGGATATTCCATCATTGCTCCCCGACAGGAATTGTCATGCAACAGTAAAATCCTTTTTAAAAACTGGTCCGGCAGCGAGCGTCTGGGCATTTACCGCTGGAACGAATCCGGCTGGGAATATCTGCAAACCTATTCCGACGAGACAAACATCTATTACTGGGCATACATTGATAGATTGGGAAATTATGTACTCAAAAGGGTGGCGCCGGAACTCGGCGTCCTGGTCCCGTCCCGATTCGAGTTGGCGCAGAACTATCCCAATCCATTTAACTCAGCAACGGTCATCGCCTTTGACCTGCCGAAAGTTCGAGACAGGTCTACCAGCGAGGCTACCCTTATTCTGTACGACGTTCTCGGTCGAAAGGTCGCTACAATCCTGAACCGCTCCGCCGCTCCGGGTCATTACCATCTGACCTGGCGGAGTGGCAATTTGCCCAGCGGGAGCTATTTTTACATCCTGAAATACGGTCCCTATACCGCAAAAAAGAAAATGACGGTAGTAAAATGAATCTGATTAAAAATTTAGCCGTTTTTGTTCTGGCAACTGTCGTTTTAGCGGGCTGTTCATTTTATGAAGAGACCGTTACCAGTGCGGAAAGTCTTTTGCCCATTGCCTGGGATTATTTCGAAAAGGGCAACTACCGGGCGGCTTACAACAAGTTCGACGCCGCCCTGGATGTGGACCCGAAAAACATGGATGCCTACCACGGACGGGCATGGTCCGCATTGCTGCTAAGCGATCCCCAAGAAGCCGTCAGCGATTTCAATTCCACGATCTACTATGGCAATTCGGGTCTGGACCCGGTCGCCGGACTGGCATTCGCCTATCATGCCGATCAAAGCTACTCCGCCGCCATCAGCAAAGCCCAGTTCGTCCTGACGGCGAACTCCTACTACTATTTCGAATACAAGCCGGTCATTAATTACCGGGACCTGCATCTCATCCTGGCGATGTCTTATTTACATATCGGCAATCTGGATCTCGCTTATCAGTATATCCGCCTGCTCGATCCCGAGGTTTCCGTATCCCCGGATAATCCCGCCAGCTGGTGTTACTCCGACCAACAATACGCCAGTTATGCAGAGACACTGGTAGCGATTCTTGATTATCTTGATGTTTTTTACGGAATGTAATAGATTTAACCGTCGCACGTGATCACACTATGAGTGAAACAAATTCGCCCAAAGCCGCCTGGATTGTCACCTATGGGGATATGGTAACGCTGTTGCTGACCTTCTTTATTCTCATGACGGTTATCCTGAACGAGGCTGAAAACAATATTTATCGTATGCTGGACCTGCTGCTCTCCGAAACGGAACAGAAGCTGAATACCTATATCAGTGAAAAGGCTTTGAATCGCAATATCGATATTCAACGGACCACCAAGGGGGTCCAGCTGACGGTCAGCGGGGAATATTTTTTCGATATCAACTCCGCCGAAATTACCCCGGAGCTCCGTCCACTTCTCGACCACATCGGCAGCACCGTCCGGCAGTCGCGTCTGCTCGGACAGGTAGAAGACCCCGAACTGCGTGCTTTCCACGACGCCCTGCGTAAAAACAATCACCGGCTCAATATTGAAATCCGCGTCGAGGGTCATACGGATAACTGGCCGATCCGTGGGGGACGCTACTCCAGCAACTGGGAACTCAGTTCGGCGCGGGCGCTGGAAGTGGTCCGATATCTCAGCGCCGTTTCGGGTATCGATGAGGGTAAGTTTTCGGCTTTGGGATACGGCGAGTTCCGACCGATCGCCAGCAACGATACCGCCGAAGGGCGTTCCAAAAACCGCCGTGTCGAAATCTTTATCGATGCCGACATCACCCCCATGAATCATATCAATTAGCCCTTGATCAGCATCACAATTTTGTGCCATCCGGCAATATTTATTTCCGCATTTCCGATTTTTTAGGTATATTTGCCAGTCGAATTGCTACCGATCGTCAAAAAATAAACCTCAGAAAATTTTCTGGAAAACTCTAAATTGAACAGGTAATTGGTCGGATCAATATGGGATATACAGATGCTATAATATTGGGAATCGTTCAGGGGCTGACCGAATTTCTGCCCATCAGCAGTTCGGGACACCTGGTCATTTTTGAACGCCTTCTCGGAATCACCATGGAAAACATGGCTTTCGAGGTCTTTGTCCACTTAGGCACATTGCTGAGTGTAGTGGTTATTTACGCCGGGGACATCTGGCAAATGCTGAAACATTTTATCTACGGCAGCACCCACCGTAATCTCCGTCAGACTTATCGGAATGACGAGTACTATCGGCTGAGTATTTTTGTGCTGATTGGTACTCTTCCGGCGGTTCTCGCCGGACTATTGCTGGCGGATTTTTTTGAATCGATTTTCCATAATCTGCAGCTGGTCGGTTTTACGTTGATGGTCACCGGTACGGTCATTCTATTGACCATTTTTATCCGGAAAAAGGCGGCTTCTCTGACCGCCTCCAGAGCGCTGTTGATCGGGATCGCCCAATCCGTCGCGATTTTACCGGGCATCTCCCGCTCCGGATTCACCATCAGCTGTGCCCTCTTTTCCGGAGTCTCCCGGGATAGCGCCGCTCGCTTTTCCTTTCTCCTGGCTGTACCGGCAATCTTCGGCGCTACCCTGCTGCACACAATTGACATCATCAAAAACGGCATCCCGGCCAATACCAGCCCGGCGATTCTGCTGATCGGCATGACCAGTGCCTTTATCATCGGCTATATCGCGATCCGATTTCTACTCGCCGTCATCAAAAGCGGAAAATTCGGCTGGTTCGCTCCCTACTGTTTGATTGCCGGGCTGATTGTATTAATTTTTATTCGCTGATTACATTGTCCGAAAGTGACCAAACATGGCTTTTATCCTGGATGAACTGAAAAAGATCGAAAAAGGTGAACTGGCGCCAGCCTATCTGCTGTACGGCGACGACCTCTATCTGGAGGAGGAAGCCATTGATACTCTGACCCGCACTTTTACCAGGCTGGCGAAGAACAGACCCACCGAAAAGAAAATCTACTATGCGGCGGATAACCTTGACGATACCTTTATGCAAAACCTGATCAACATCGGTCTGTTCAGCGTCCGGCAAATCGTGATTTACAAGGATCTGCCCAAACTGACAAAAGGCTACCGCAAACCGCTGCTGCAGTATCTGGATCATCCCCAGGCTGACACCCTCTTAATCCTGACCGCCGGTGGCGGGCAGAGCGCCCCTGTTTTTAGCAGCGTCAAAAAACATCCGGTTGTCAAGCAACTCTCCACCTGGTCGCCCGATACCAATAAGTATCCGGAGATAATCCAGCACGCCCTGGAAAACAGAGGCTTCACCATCACCAACGAAGCACTCGATGCTCTGGCACTCGCAACCGATGATTCCCTCAGCCACGCTTTCGCCGAAATCGAGAAAATCTGTATCTACGTCGAACCAAACCGGGAGATCGACGTCGATGCGGTCTGCACCGTGATCAGCGGAACAAAGGACTATCAGATCAAAGATTTCCTTAACGCCATTGAACAGCGGAATCTCTACGAAGCCCTGCACATCTGTCTGGCACTCATTGAAACCGGCATTAAGTCCACCTATATCATCTTTACTCTGTACAATTTTTTTGTCAATGTCTGGGCGTTTCAGCAGATTCACCGTGATTCCCACCCATCTTATTTTCCCGCCCAAAAAAGGCGCTTGCAATACGAACACGCCTATCAAAATTACCGGGATTGCGACTTTGGCGCTCTGTTTGCACACCTTCAGGCTGCCGACCTGCAAGCCAAGTCGGTCACTATTAAACCCGAAAATTTGCTGGTTCCATTGATATATCAGCTCCTAAAATGCTAAATTTGGATAATGAAAGACCGCTTTAAAGTCACCGATGAAGAGCTAATCCGCCGTTTTCAAGCCGGCGACGAGTCGGCATTTGAAGAGATTGTGCACCGCTATAAAAACCGTCTGATGAATTTCGCCTATCGCTTTGTTCTGGATCGGCAAGAGGCGGAGGACATTATCCAGGATACCTTTTTGAAAGTCTATCAGAACCGCTACGCATATAAGGAGATCGCCAAATTTTCCACCTGGATCTACACCATCACCGCCAATCTGGCAAAAACCGTCCTGCGCAAACAGCGCAACCGCAAGCTGTTTTTCTTCAGCCGGCTGGGTCCCGAAGACAAAGATATGGAGTTCCCCTCGCATGAACGGGACGCTCAATCGAAAATTGAAGGCAAATTCGATGAACGGGCGATTCAGAAAGCCATTGTAAAATTACCGGAACATTTTCGAACAGCAATCATTTTAAGGGATATTCAGGAACTTTCGTATGAGGAAATCAGTAATATTATCAACGCTCCATTGGGAACTGTGAAATCACGAATCAACCGGGCACGCCTGAAATTGCAGGAAGAATTAGAAGAAATGCGAGGTAAATAGGAAAAAAATTGATACCTGAGGTGAGGATTCTATGATCAATTGCCACCAATTCAAAGCGACCCTGTCGCAATATATTGACCGCGACATTTCTCTCCAGGGGCGCCGCTCTTTTGAAGAGCACCTCCAAAACTGCCCCCGCTGCCAACGCATTTATCAATCTGTCTTAAACACAAAAAACAGCATGAATCAATTTGCCGAAGTGAGCGTCAGCGATGACTTCATAAATCGGCTGCAAGCCAGAATTCTGGCGACTCGCAATGCGCAAATTGAAGACAATCTGAAAAAGGGTTCCGCTTTTCGCCGGATTCCTTCGTTCGCCTACGGTTTCGCCATGGCGCTGATCGCTGTGATAATCGGCTTTTATCTGATGGAGTTTCACCCCGGCTCGCTCCCGGCTCAGGCACCTCCGCAGATCGTCCAGGAAAAAATCCGGCAGAAAAGTACCCTGCCATCGAAGCAGCCCCAAGATCCGCCCGTCCTGCCAAATCGCGGTCAGCTCGTCAATACCGAAAACAGCGCCGATTCTTCCGTCCAGCAGGATAGCCGGACGCCACAGCCGTTCGATGGCAATATCAAGACCGTCAAAAAAGAATATTAAGACAACCCTTCAGTGGCACGCTAATTATTATTGATTTTACATACAGTTCATGTTATTTTTACGTGCTGTATTGATGGAATCTTATGAATAGTTTAAAAAGTACCTGGATCATCAGTATCCTCTTAATCGTTATCCTGTTTCTGTTTACCGTCTACCCCTCGACAGAAGCTTTTAAAAACGTACCGGCACCTTTCCAGAATGTCTTTCGGATTCTGCTCTTCGTGGCAATCGTCTCGCTGATGATCTTTCTTCTGACCGAAATGAACAATTGGTACAAACGCTGTCAACTGCTGTCACAAAGTCACGCGGCGCCATCGGGTGAAAAGGGCAGCTCCGTCAATGCCATCGGACTGCATTATAAAATCGATACCAGCGAAAACTACCGTCAGCTGATTCATCATCTGACCGAAATTATCCACGCCTCGCTGATGGCACAAGCAGTCTTCATTTATCTTTACAACAACAGAGAGAACAGCTATGTCCTGCAGGAATGCTCCTGTTCGCATAAAACCCGTCCTCTGGAGAGCTTCGCCTGCGAAGGCGATCTGTTCGGCAAATTGCACCTGAATCCGCAACCGGAGCTTTATCATTCAGAACAAATTGCGCCGGATTTTCTGAAATATTATCCGGTTCCGCCGAAAATCGGAACCCTGATGCTGGCACCTGTCACCATTAACGACGTCTTTGTCGGCTTTATCGGTACCGACAGCATCGATAAGGAGAGCTGGGGTAAAGAGGACCTCGATCTCCTAATCGGCTTTGCCAATCTATTTCGCAATGCCGTCCTGCAGATTGACGTGGTGGACCGCCAGGAGGTCTACATCAGCTTCTTCCGCGACCTGTTTCGCCTAAATACGGAAATCACCTTTGGTATCGAGCCCCACGAACTGTACAAGCAGGCGGCCGCTGTTCTGAAAAAGTATTTCCGTTTCGATAAACTGACCTTTGCCTTTATCAATAAAGAACAACCGTCAGACCTGACCATAGAATATGTGGAAGGCTCCGAAGCAGATTACACGATCGGTCACGAGATCCGCCTGAAACGGAGCGTCTGGGAGCCGCTCATCCGGCACAAAAAACCGGTTCTCATCCGGGATTACGATAAAAGCGAGGTCGAATTCCGCTTTCAACCCGATGATCTGAAAATCATTCCCTTTCGCTCGGCGGTAGGGATTCCGGTACTGCCCGCTTCCAAAGAAGCCGGTGGAATCCTGCTGGAAAGCTTTAAAATCGATCATTACACCAGCGAAGACGTAGATACACTGACCATTTTCAGCCGCAATTTCTCTGAAATTCTCAACCGTCTGACCGTTTACCAGTCCATGAAAGAGCTGGCAATGGTCGACGGCTTGACAAATATCTACAACCACCGGGCTTTTAAAGAACGGCTGCAGATCGAAATCGAACGGAGTCGTCGTTATAACACCGCCCTGACCCTGCTGATCCTCGACCTGGATAAATTCAAACGCATCAACGATACCTATGGTCACCTGCACGGCGATTACGTTCTCAGGAAATCCGCCAATATCATCCGCAGCAGCGTCCGTACCGTTGATACTGTCGCCCGTTACGGTGGCGAAGAATTCGCTGTCATTTTAATTAATACCGATAAAAAGAGCTGTCTCAACACTGCCGAACGTATCTGCAAAAATATCAACAGCTTCCGCTTTGAAAAAGACGGGATGAACGAGCGCATGTCCATTAGCATCGGCATGTCCGAATTTCCCGGCGATGGTGACGATCGGCAATCGCTGATCTCTTGTGCCGATACGGCTATGTACAGCGCCAAACGAGCCGGCGGGAACCGGGTAGCGTTATATGAACACAATCAATCCTAAAGGAGTCTGAAAATGGCAAAACGAGTAACCAAAGGCTTCGCGGACAAAACCGCCAAAGCATTGCGGGATACCAAAAAACACTGCGCCGTCTGCGGCGAACCAATTGAAATGATCAAACATATCGTGACCCAGCAAGCCGGTGGCGGCTCGATCCGCTTCAAGGAAAAAATGGTCGCCGTGTGCAACTGCAACCGCAGCGAAATTTATAAATAAATCGCAACCGGCGTCTCTCCCTCCGGGAAACACCGGCACATTTATTTTATTTCAGAAGCGGGGACCGTTGAATCCATTGCACAACAAAATCCGAAACTCGGTGATTATATCCATTATGATCGCGGGAGCAGGACTTTTCTGCGCCTGCGCCATTCATCCCCAGGCTCCTCCTGAACCCGCCCTTCCGGATTCCACCCAAAAAACCTACAATTCACAGGCAATCGAACACTTCATGGCGGGCGAACAGTACAGCATGCAGGGCGACTACGCGATGGCTATTCTGGAATATCAGGATGCTCTCCGTTACGACAGCAGCTCGGCAACCATTTACGGTGCCATGGCGAAAGCCTATATCAATCTCGGTAAACTGGAACGGGGCATCGAAGCACTGCAGAGAGCACTCCGGCTCGCTCCCGAAGATTATGAATTGCGCGAAATCCTGGCTCAGGTCTACTATCTCTCCGGCAATAACAAAGCCGCGGAAAAGGAATATGAAAAGCTGATCGCCGCCAGTCAGGGCGATCTCGAACTGCATTACCAGCTGGCGGCAATCTATTTGAGAAACAAAAAGCCGGAAAAGGCAATGGAGGTTTATGACCATATCTTTAATCGTGATAAATCGCAGGTTAAAGCGCTGGAAAAAGCCGCCGAGATTGCCTTCGTGCTGCAGAAGCTGGAGCAGGCGGCG
>JBNGDF010000005.1:114385-129539 GCA_049975265.1 Fidelibacterota bacterium | reverse complement strand
GCACGGAATGACGAAATCGATTCGCTTCTCTCCATTACAGACACCGCCATGGAAAAATTTCCGGATCAGAGCTACTTCCCCATCGTCCGGGCGAATGTCCTGAGCAATCAGGGTAACAATGACGAAGCTGTCCGCTATCTCCAACGGGTGCTCGCGATCAAGCCCGACAATCTGCAGGCTCAACTGCTGCTGGCAAACACCTGGGAAGCCCTGGAACGATATCGGCTATCCGACAGTCTTTACAACCGGATTATCAGTCAACACCCCGATGAAGCGGTAGCGTTGAATAACTATGCCTACAGTCTGGCGCTCCGCGGCGAGCGGATTGAAGAAGCTCTGCAAATGGTGGAAAAAGCCCTGGTGATTGAACCGGATAACGCCTCCTATCTCGATACCAAGGGTTGGCTTCTGTATCTGCAGAAAAATTACAAAGACGCCCAAAAGTACATCGAAAAAGCGCTCTCCACGAATCCACATAACGCCGAAGTACTGGAACACATGGGTGATGTTTTGATGAAACTCAATAAACCCGAAGAAGCCCAAAAATATTATCGTCAAGCCCTCGAAATTGACAGCGAAAATGAACGTCTCCAGAAAAAAGTCTCTCAATAAGCGACTCCTTTCTCTGATCACCATCCTTTACCTCTGTTTGCATGGACACAACTGTTCGATCATCCGCAATATTACCACCCGTGAAACGCCCACCGTTCTGCCACGTCCCGAATCCACGCCGCCGTTCCGGCAGGCTATCGCAACCCTCTCCTTTAATGCCCGGATCAATGTTCAATCGCCCGAAGGCGATGTCACCCTTTCCGCCTGGCTGTACTACACCGGCATGGATTCCCTTTTTATTCAGGTCCGAGACCCGCTTAAACGGCAGCTGGCGCAATTTACCTTGAACAACCATCAATACCATCTCTGGCTGCAGCGTGAAAATCGCCACCTTTCCGGCATCGAACTTCCGGAAACGATTGGTCGCTACACCATTCCACAGATACCCTTGCAGGACCTCACCGGACTGCTGATCGGACAGATTGAGCAGCATAACGCCGATTATCACCCCATCTACGACCGATACCGGCGACTCATCCGCCTCACACCGAAATCCGATAACGGAACCATCTTTACTTATGCCAACTGGAATTCCCTTGGAGAATATTACTGGATTCCCCAAACGGTGAACCTGAATTTCGGGAAAGAGGTGAAAATTGCAATTCAGTACTCCCAATTTCAGGTCGAATTCCGTAAATTAGCCTGAGATAACATGACAAAGGGAGAGCATGTGGAAAATATCGGACAGCCAAATTTAATCTCGGTCATCGTGCCCATTTTTAACGAAGTCGATTCCATCGCCGAAATGTGCGGCAACATTCAAGCCGCTCTGCGCAAAAGCGACTACGCCTACGAAATCATTCTTGTCGACGACGGCAGCCGGGATGGTTCCTATGCGGTGGAACAGAAACTAGCGGCGAATCATCCCGAAATAACGCTGATCCGCCTCACCCGCAATCTGGGCAAAGCCGCCGCTCTGAACGAGGGCTTCAGTGCCGCCAAAGGCGAATTTATCGCTACAATTGATGCCGATTTGCAGGACGATCCCGAGGCGATTCCCCAAATGGTCGCCATGTTGAAAACCGGCGATTATGATCTGATTTCCGGCTGGAAACAGAACCGGAAAGACCCCTTTATCAAAAAAATTACCTCCAAAATCTACAACTTCGTCAGCCGCCTGTTGACCGGCGTCAAACTGCACGACATGAATAACGGTCTGAAAGTCTACAAAGCCGAAGTCGTCAAAAGTATCACCGTCTATGGCGAAATGCACCGCTTCATTCCGGTACTGGCGAAGATCCACGGCTTTAAGAGCGGCGAGATGAAGGTTCGACATTTCCCCCGGAAATATGGCAAAACAAAATACGGCGTAAGCCGGTTCTACAAAGGCTTTCTGGACCTGTTGACCATCCTGTTTACCATGAAATTTTTAAAGCGCCCCATGCATTTCTTCGGACTGTGGGGACTGGTTTTTGTGCTGCTGGGATTCGCCGCGGAGGTCTACCTCCTGATCTTGAAATATGCCTTTGGTGATCCCTTTCGGAACCACATTGCCATGCTGCTGCTCGGCGTTCTGCTCATTATTTTCGGCATGCAGTTCTTTTCGCTGGGGCTGATCAGCGAAATGATTATCCGCCAGAGATATGAGAAATAATGCACAACTATCTGTTTTCGATTATTGTACCCTGCTATAACCGGTCTGATGAAATTGTCGACCTGGTTCAATCCTTTAACCGGCAGACCTTTCCCAAGGAGCGTTTTGAGGTACTGCTGGTGGATGACGGTTCCACAGACGATACAACCGCGGTTGTCAACGAGCTGATCAAATCATCGCCTTTCCGAATACGCTTTTTCCAGCGGGATCACGAGGGCCCCGGACCAGCGCGTAATTTCGGGATGAGCCAGGCGGAGGGTGAATATTTTCTGTTTATTGATTCCGATTGCATCGCCGATCCGAACTGGCTGAGCGAATTGGGGTTAGCGATTGAACAGGAAAAACCCGATGCATTTGGCGGACCTGATTCGGTTCTCGATAATTTCACGCCGCTGCAAAAGGCGATTGACTATTCCATGACCTCTTTCCTGACGACCGGCGGCATGCGCGGTCGCTCAAAGAGAAAACTGGCAAAATATTATCCCCGCAGCTTTAATATGGGCATTCACCGCAAGATTTTCGAATCTTTGGGGGGTATGGGTACTCTGCGGCACGGACAGGACCTGGAATTCAGCCGCCGGATCGTCGCCAGCGGCGTCAACGTTATTTTTATTCCCAAAGCGGTAGTTTACCACAAACGGCGCAGCAGCCTGCGGAAGTTTTTCCGACAGATGTTCAACTGGGGCGTGGCGCGCATCAATTTGACTGTTATCGATCAGGGGATTCTGGAGCCGCTGCATTTCATACCCGCCATTGCCGCTGTCGGCTATACACTGCTGACGATTTTTACATTGCTGACCGGTTTAGCGCTGAAAGTCTGGCTGGGGGTCACCGGGCTGGCGTTCCTGATTTTCGTGGTTATCTTTGTTGACAGTCTGCGCAGATATCACAGTTTGCCGGCTGCCTGCCTGGCGCCGGTGGTCGCCGTCTGCCAGGTCTTCGCCTACGGCTTTGGCTTCACTGTTAATTTTATTCGCCGGATAGTCTTTAAAAAAGACGAGTTCACCGGCTTTGTGAAGAAGTATTACAAATGAACGCGATTCCCCCCCGTAATCTGAATTATTTCAATGAACAATACTGGTACGCCAGTCATGTACTGGAAGGTTTTCTAAACATCTCCGAAGCAACGGGCTTATCCATCTGCGAAGTCGGAACCGCCGAAGGAGGAACCTTACAATATTTTGCTGAAAAGGGTCACCGCTGCTACGGAATTGAGTTCGCCGTTCACCGCCATGAAATTGCGGTTCTCCTGGATCAACATTCCAATATCCTGTTTGTAAATGGTGACATTACCAATCCGGCGACCTACCGGGATAAAATTCCCGGTGAAATGGATATCGTGATCTGTCGGGACGTTATCGAGCATATTGAGCCTGAAAAAAAAATAGTGGCACTACAGAATATGGTCGCCCTGCTGAAATCCCGGGGAAAATTGTTCATCTCCTTTCCACCAAAATATTCAGCCTATGCCGGACATCAGCAGGGAAGCCCGGCACTTCCGGGGAAATTACCGTACCTTCATTGCCTGCCGGATAATCTCTACGCCTGGTATCTGGCACTGTTAAAAATTCCCCGGAAAAGAATAGACAATTTTTTAAACGTCAAAGCCTGTCGTCTTAGTATCCGTCAGTTTGAACAAATGACAAGTCAACTCCCACTGACGGTTCATCAACGTCAGTTTTATATCGTCCGACCGGCACATGAATACCGCTTCAATATACGCCGCATACGACAACCACTGAACAGTCTATTCATCAATGAATGGTTCAGCACCGGAGCGCTTTATTGCCTCATAAAAAACTGAAAAAAGTCCTCATCATTACCTATTACTGGCCGCCGGCTGGCGGACCGGGTGTCCAGCGGGTCCTGAAATTCGCCAAATACCTGCCTGAATTTGGCTGGCAGCCGATTATATTGACGGTGAAAACGGGGGAGTTCCCAGCCATTGATAATACATTGGAAAAAGATATACCGAAAGAATGTATTGTATATAAAACCAATTCCTGGGAGCCAACCAATCTGTATAAAAATTTTGCCGGCATGAAAAAAGGTGAGAAAATTCCCGTAGCTGTATTATCTGAAAAAAATCTCAATTGGAAGAGACGAATAGCCAATTGGGTTCGGCTCAATCTATTTATTCCCGATGCCAAAATCGGCTGGATTCCCTTCGCCGTCAAAAAGGGCCGGAAAATAATTAAAAAACACCAGCCAGATATGATTTTTTCATCATCGCCACCGCCAACCGTGCATCTGATAGCCAAAAAACTGGCGAAATGGAGCGGGACGAAATGGGTAGCTGATTTCAGGGATCCCTGGACCCAAATTCATTACTATTGTGGTAAGCGGTCGTCTTTTTCAAAATGGCTTGATGGCGTTAAAGAAAAGCAGACTGTCAACTCGGCCAACTGGCTGACAGCTGCTAGCCGGCAGTTTATTGCCCTAATCGGCGCTGATATTAAACAAAATACAACAGTGATCACAAATGGTTTTGATCAACCTGAAGTGCCAGTCAGGAAACAGAGAAACCCAAAATTTACTATTGTCCATATCGGTAGTATAAACAGAAATCGGTTTTACCCGGCCTTTTACAGGGGAATCCGCAGTCTGCTGGAAAGGGGCCTGTTGTCATCAGAAAATTTTGTGCTTCGGTTTGCCGGAAAAATCGAATCATCAGTTCAGAATGAAATCGCTGATATATTGAAGCCCTATCATGTCACTGAATTCATGGGATACATTCCCCATGATCAGGCGATGTATGAAATGTGTTCCGGCGATTTGCTGTTGCTCTTTCTGGAGAATGTACGGGACTACGCCGGCCATATTCCGGGGAAGCTTTTTGAGTATATGATCACCGGGAACTATATCTTGGGAGTCGGCAACCGGCATGGAGAAGCGGCGGCTATTCTGCACGAGACAGACTGCGGCCGAGTCATTGACCCGACCGATGATTTTTCGACCATTATTGGCAAATTATTTATACAGTGGAAGAATCGCACTTTAGCTCCCAGAGAACTGCGGGAATTTGCCAAATACTCGCGTTATGAATTGACCCGGCAGCTGGTCTCTGTTTTTGAGAGAGTGTTATGAAGATCAGAAAAATATTTTTTATGCTCACTAAATTCCGGTCTGATCTGAAAACGCCCAAACTCAGGTATGCTATAGCTGAGGATGTTCATTCATCTGATTTGACTTGGTATTATTTTTTATTCAAGGAGGAGCGGGTATCAGCCGGAAAAGACCAGGCTTTGATCAGTAAATTTGATGAAAATGGCATACCTGTCAACAAAACCTATATTGACGTGACTGACAAGGAATATGTCTATTTCCCAATCTCAATCGGACAAATGGGTTTGGCAGTGTTTCATACCTACCTGCAAACCCAATCGGAAAAAGATAAACAGCGCTTTCTGAAATTTGCCGACTGGTTCTGCGATAATGTCGAAACCAGTGTGGAGTTCGGCGCCCGCTGGCTGACCGATGTCGCCCTGCCCCAGTACAAAAATCCCGGTCCCTGGGCTTCCGCCTTTTCCCAGGCAAGAGCCATGAATATTTTGCTGCGCGCCTATCAGCTGACCGGTAAACCGTCATATGCAGAGTTGGCGGAAAAGGCGCTGGTCCCCTTCACCAAATCGGCTCAGGCAGGCGGTGTCACCTCGTTCACAGAATGGGGTCCTTTCTATGAAGAATATACGGCGGAAGTACCGACTCTCGTACTGAACGGCAACGTTTTCGCGCTTCTGGGGCTCTACGATTTTATCCGCGTCTTTCCCGAGAACACATTAGCCCGGAAACTCTACAATGACGGCGTGAATACGCTGATAAATATCTTACCGGAATACGATCTCGGATTCTGGTCGCGCTACAACTATTGCCGGGCGGACTGGCATCCGGGAATTGACCCGGCGACTATTTCCTATCAGCGCCTGCATCAGGTCCAGATGCGCCTGCTGCACCAATTGACCGGCAATCAAATATTCCATGACTATGCTGTGCTCTTCCGTCAACAGGATACCGTTTACAACGCCCTGCGGATGTACGTACTAAAATATCAGTCGCTGAAAAAGATCGGGAGATTGTAATGGCTGGAGTGTTATTGCTATATTCGAAAAAAGAATCGAAATCCGGTGAATTCAATCGTGTTAAAACCGTATTTAAAAAAGCAATTCAAGCCCACTTTCAGACATATTTCCGGACGATTAAATACCATGATAATCTGAAAAACTGTTTTCTGGTAGAATTCCGGAAGCAAAATGAACCATCCAAATCCTACTTCGACAAATCCGGCAGCTGGCTGATCTACGAAGGAGTGGTTTTTGCACTGGAGCAAACCAAAATGTATTCTGCCGAAGAGCTGTGGCAGCTCTATCAGAACCAGGGTTCACAAATGGCAAACCGTCTCGACGGTCACTTCGTGATCAAACTCTACGATGCCGATGCCGACGAATACCTGATTATCAATGATTTTGATAAGACCCATACCAATTTTATCTGTGAAACCGATGACTATGTACTGATCACCCCCTTTTTGCTGCTTGCGGCTGTCATCATCAAGCCGAAACCCGATTATTATGCTCTAAATGAATTTCTCTGGCGCTATTACATTCTCTCTGAACGGTCCATGCTCCAAAACGTCCGGCGCCTGAATTCGGCATCCCTTTACTCAATCAAAAACAATTACCTGACATTAACGAATTACTGGCACTGGCCGAAACAGTATACATCTCTGTCACTTGAGGATAACATCCAGTTAATGGCGGACAGCATTCAGGAAACCGCCCGCCTGATCGATCAACATTTTCAGCATAAGGTAGTGGAATTTACAACGGGGCAGGATTCGCGAACGGTTTTTGCCGGATTTACCAGCCAAAAGATCGATGTGGAGACGGCGATTTTCGGTCTGGACGACGATGTGGAGGTGATCAATGTCAAACGGATGGCGCAGAAATACGGTTTTAAGACCCACCATATCAAACTGCAGCAGGATTTTCTGGACCATCTTTTCGACTATTTCAAACTGGCGGTGACACTGGGAAGCTGCGAAGAACCGGGGTTCATGCTAGGGCGGATTTTCTATATGAAAAGCAGCTATCTGCCCTTTGCCAGCTGCGTGGTCAACGGTGTGCACGGACGATATTATAAAGACGGACTCTGGAACGAGCAATACGTCCTGAATCTGTACCGCGAACCCCGCCATGTCAATGTCGAGCGTCTCCTGAAATACCGGATTTTAAACGCAAAATATCGGGACGATATTTTTCAGGACAATTTTCTTGAGATTAAACGGAATTCCGCCGAATATTTTACGGAACTTCTGAACCGCTCCCGCTCCGGCTATGAACATGCACCGGTAGCGATACAGCTGGATAAATTCGATCTGGAATGCTATGCCAATTTTGGAAACGTGTCCAACACCACCTGCAATTGCGCCATCGATATGCTGTCGCCGTTGCTGATGAGACGAAATCTTGAAGCTGCGCTGTCCATGCCACCACAGTGGAAATACAATCTCTCAAAAATCCAGCGCGGAGTCGTCACCCGTCTCGATGAGAGACTCGCCCGGGAACCGACGAGCTTCGGCAACCTTGACATGCTGCCCAAAACCGGTCTCCGGCAGTGGCTCTTTCTATTCCGGTACTGGATCGCTCAATCTTCGAAATTTACCGGAAAAATAAAAAAACGGCTGGGAATGCAGGTTGCCTCCCAGCTGCAGCAAACCTGGGACTATCTGCCGATCTATAAAAATCTGCTGACCGATCCTGAAATTGGCAGTCTGATCGATCCCAATGCCATGGTTTTGACGGAAATAATCGATTCCCCCCGTTGGCATGCCTACCTTGAATCCTTCAGCACTCCGGATGCGCAACGTTTAGATAATTACGAATTTTTGTATAAATTAGCGGGCGTAGAATATTTTCTGCGCATGGCAAACGATTGCCATGATTTGAATAATCAATCCAATTGACAATGAAAATCTGAAAAAACCGGTTCAAATCTCATGAAATCCAAACTTTTCCTGCAGTGTCGCGAATGCAACAACCAAATTCCCGATTTCAAAACATGGTTTTCCAACTGGCAAAAATGCGACAAGTGTGGCGGTCATAAAGTCATTGTCCACTATCACAGCGGCTATGAACCGCTGAAAAAACTGGTTCGGAAAGGGCTTGAACCAAAAAATATCTGGCACTATTTTGACTATCTCCCCCTCTTGGACAGGAAAAATATCGTCACTTTCAATGAGGGAATCGTACCGATTGAACGCTGGGATTTCATTGAGCGATACGCCCATGAAGTACTGAATCTGGATTGTAAAATCTACATTCAGCGAAACGACCTGAATCCCGGTACCGGCACCTTCAAAGACATGGCTGGTACGGTGGTTGCCAGCGCCTTGCGGGAAAACCGCTATGACAACTATGTCGTCGCCAGTACCGGTAATATCGCAACAGCCTATTCAAAATACCTTTCTGCCGCCCGGATTGCGCTCTACGCATTTATCCCCTACAATTCCTCCGTCTTACAGGAAGCGCATATCGGCGGCTACGGACAAACGGTGTTTCGCGTGGACGGTGATTACGAAGCCGCCAAAATAATGGCGGCGGAATTTGCGGCAAACCACGGAATTTTATTAGCCGCCGGTAATTTTGATCCCCTGCGGGTGGAAGCAAAAAAAACAATGGTCTACGAGTGGCTGCGGGTTCTGGAAGATTTCCCGACGGTCTATATCCAGGCACTAAGCGGCGGAACCGGTCCGCTGGGTATCGAAAAAGCCTTTATGGAGCTGGAACCGCTTAACCTGGTCTCACAATTACCAAGGCAAATTTTGGTTCAATCCAGTAAATGTGCTCCCATGGCAATCGCCTGGGAGAAAGCCCGAAACAATAATTTTCCCAAAGGCTGGCAGAACGATTTTCCAATCATTAAAAAACCACAAACGACTATCCCCACACTGGCAACCGGAAACCCGAAAACATATCCGTTTTTGAGCCAGTTTGTCCGCAAAACCGGTGGCGATATCATCGCCGGAGACGAAAGCAAAGTGATTCATGTGGCACGGTTAATCGCTATGGAACGCTCGGTTCTGGTTGGCCCCGCTGCAGCCCTCCCGGTGTTGGGCCTGTTTCAGGCACTCCACACTGGTCGGATTTTCAACGGCGACATTGTCGTATTAAATCTCGGCGAGGGGGTTCTGCGCGAGCCGGATTTTACCCAAAAATATATCACCAAAAAGCCCATGATTACGAAACTGTCGGAATGTCAGCCGGTGGATCGGAATCGAAAAATTTCACGACAATGGCAGAAAATCGCCCAACTGTTTACCTAAAAATGGAAAGTAAATAATGAAGATTGATCAAGAATTTGTCGAAAAGGCTAATCGCAAACTGCTGAATGCCGATATTGACGGCATCTTGAAATGGGCAGTGGAGACCTATGGCAGCGACCTGGGCATGACGACAACCTGCAGCTATAACGGTGTTGTATTAATTTATCACCTGAGAAAATATTATCCGGGTATAGAACTCTTTTTCTTTGATACAGGTTACCATTTTCCGGAAACAGTCCGGTTTGTGAAAGAATTACGGGAAAAATGGCAGCTGAATCTGAAAATAATCGAACCCGAAATCAGCCACGCTGAGCTGATTGCCATGGTTGGCAACCCTCCTTATAAAACCAATTCCGACCAATGCTGTTACCATCTGAAGATTAGATCGCTGCTGAATATTCTACCCCTTAAAAAAGCCTGGCTAAGCGCCATTCGCCGCGATCAGACTCCCAACCGTGCTAACATCCGACCGGTGGAAATCGATTCCCGGGGGACACTCAAAATTCACCCGCTTTACAACCGCCATCGCGCAGAATTGTGGGACTTTATCCATCAGTATAAAATTCCCTACAATCCGCTTTACGATATGAACTATCACAGTATCGGTTGTCAGCCCTGTACCACGGCAATTGAAAATCCTTCCAATGAACGGGAATGCCGGTGGCACGACAGCGAAAAAGTCGAGTGCGGTTTAAACCGCTATTAATGCTATGCACCACCATATCCCCCTCACCACAATCGGCACGGCACTACCCGGAATTTTGGACTCCTTTCTAATCCAAAAAAGCCGCGACAACACAATTATCTGCTACGATCTGGATTATCTCAAAGAGCGGATTCTGTATATCCAATCCCTTTTCCCCGACGCCCTGCATGCTCTGGCATTAAAAGCCTGCCCGCTTCCAAAAGTTCTAAAAATCGTCAAATCACTGGGCGTCGGTGCGGAAGCCGCCACCTTCCCGGAGCTCTACATCGCCGAAAAAAGCGGATTCGCACCCCGAAAAATCGTCTTTGATTCACCGGCGAAAACCACCAGGGAGCTCTCCCACGCAATTGATCTGGGCATTCACCTGAATATCGATTCGTTCAGCGAAATGAATCGCATCATTGATCTGCTAAAAAACCGATCGACCCGGAGCCGTTTCGGTCTGCGAATCAATCCCCAAATCGGGCAGGGCAAAATCGCCATTACCAGCACCACCGGCGATTACTCAAAATTTGGCGTGCCTATGGATGAATTCCGTGAAGAGATCCGTCAGGCTTTTTACCAATATCCGTGGTTAACCGGCGTCCACCTGCATATCGGCAGTCAGGGCTATCCGGTCGACCAACTGGTCAAGGGTGTCCAGAAAGTCTATAATTTCGTAGAGGAGACCAATCGGTGGCTCGCCGGGAAGTTTACCAAAAACAGAATCAAAATCGTTGATATCGGTGGCGGTTTTCCGGTCTCTTACCACAAGGACCGCGAACCACCATCCATGGAGCTGTACCGCGACCAGCTCCGTCAAAAGTGCCCCGGACTGTTTACCGGAAAATACCGGGTAATCACCGAATTCGGGCGGTCGGTATTCGCCAATGCCGGCTGGACGGCATCCCGGGTTGAATACGTCAAGGAATACTGCAACACCAACACCGCCGTGATTCATGTCGGCGCCGACTTCCTGATGCGACGTTGCTATTTTCCCCAGGACTGGCACCACGATTTCAGTGTACTGGATTCTCATGGAATGATAAAAAATTGCCACCATCTTCGAAAATACAATATCGTCGGTCCGCTCTGCTTCAGCGGGGATATTTTAGCCCGTGATATTGAACTGCCGGAAATTCATCCCGGCGATTTCATCATTATTCACGACACCGGCGGTTATACACTAAGCATGTGGAGTCGCCACCTGAGTCGCCAAATTCCCGTCGTCATCGGCTATTCCGATAGCGGGAAAAAACGTCAACTCTTAAAACGGCGTGAAACCCCGGAAGACCTGTGGCATTTCTGGCAATAAAAAATACTTGACAAAAACAGCAGTGTATTTTATCTTTTACGAGTAATATTATTACTCATAAAATATGCTTGACACTTTAATCACATCCGAAACCCGCATCAAACTTCTGCTGAAATTTTTTCTCAATCCGAAAAACAGCGGCTATCTCCGCCAGCTGGCAACAGAATTCAACGAATCCACCAACGGTATTCGCATAGAGTTGAACCGATTGAACGACGCTAAAATTCTGGAAGCCCGCAAAGAGGGGCGCAACAAAGTCTATCGCGCCAACATCAGACACCCTCTCTTCGAAGAAATCCGCACCATCGTGCTGAAGTCCACCGGTATTGATCAGGTCATCGAAAACATTCTGCGCAAATCCGGTGACATTGAACTGGCATTTATCAAAGGGGATTACGCCGTTGGCAAGGATACAGGATTAATCGAACTGGTCATTGTGGGCGATGATATCAATTACGATGAAATTGAACGGGTGAGAAAGAAGACAGAAGCATTGATCAACCGCAAGATCGGGACATTGATTCTGAATCAGGCTGAGTTTAAGAAATTACAGGCTAATTTTGAGAAAGAGCCGCTGCTGGTGCTCATGAAGAAGGGTAAATTATGCGAATAGGGATGGTGCTGGACAAGCAATTTCCACCGGATTCACGGGTAGAGAATGAGGCAAGCATGTTGATTCAGGCTGGTTACTCGGTGTCGATTATCTGCTATCCTGCCAGCGGTCATGACCACAATAATTATAAAGGAATTAAACTTGTAGAAATTAACCGCCATAGAAAATGGATTCGAAATGGCAGAGCACTTATCGGAAGTAGACTTGATTTTTATACAAAGAAATGGACGACCTATATTGAACAATTCATTAAGGACTATAAAATTGATGTTTTGCATGTCCATGATCTCTATATGGCGCCAGCTGCAATTCGGTCATCCAAAAATTTAAAGGTCCCGATAATTGTTGATTTACATGAGAACTATCCGGCTGCCATTCGTACATATAGCTGGGCGAATAAATTCCCCCAAAAAATCTTTATCCGACCTCAACGGTGGATGTCTCTTGAAAAAATTATATTACAGAAGATTAATGGACTTATTGTGCTGAGTGAGTATTTTAAAAATCAGCTGATGAAACAATATTCGTTTTTGAAAGATAATCAATTTGTTGTCTATCCAAATCTACCCAGTATTAAAGAATTCGGACGATATCCTGTTCGGGAAGATATTATTGATACTTCGGGGCGGTTTACTCTTCTCTATTTTGGTGCGATTGCTGAAAGAAGGGGGATTTTTACGGTATTGGAAGCACTCCCAACTCTGGTTGAAAAAATACCAGAGATATTGCTTTTAATGATTGGACCTGTTGATAAAGCCGATGAACCATGTTTTAATAAATATCTACATGCTCCAGGGCTGCAAAATCACATTATTCACTATAAATGGAAAGATATAAGTTTGTTGCCTTCATATATCAGTAAAAGCGATGTTTGTCTTTCGCCAATTATTAAAAATGAACAGCATGAATCCGGTGTTGCTAATAAAATCTTTCAGTACATGTTGTTTGAAAGACCATTGCTGGTTAGTAATTGTGTACCGCAGGAAGAAATTATTAATAGACACCAGTGTGGTTTAATATTTGAATCTGGAAATATTGATGACTTTATCACTAAAGTTTTAACGTTATACAGCAATAAAATATTGTGTGATAGACTGGGTAAGAATGGAAGTGTCGCTGTGCGAAATCATTATTGTAAAGAAATATATCATAAACAGTATCTCAGGCAATATGAGAAGATAATAAACACATCAATGAGGAAATGAATGTCTGTTTTGATTGGTGGTTGTGGAAGTACCGGAAGTACGTTATTAAGACATATTTTAAATAGGCATCCCCGGATATTTTGCGGACCTGAGCTGAATTTTTTCAATAAGGAGCAGCTGTTTAGAAATTGGGAAAAGGAGAAACACAAAATTAAAGGACCGTCACGATTTTTAGCTACGGAAGGCTGGGTACCGTATACCGGAACCCGGTTACTGAATCCTCAATATGGTTGGACCAGAAAATATCTATATCGTCTTATTGACAGCGCACATACAATTAGGGAATTTGCTGATAAATATTTTATGCCTGCTAAAAAGAGACATAACGCTGACATTTGGATTGAAAAAACTCCATCCAACGTTTATTGCTTTAAACAATTTTTAAACCAATCCCCCAAAAATAAAGTCATTCACCTTGCGCGATCCCCCTATGCAACGGTTGCTTCCTATGTAAATAGAGGTTACTCGCCGATCTTTTCGGCGGGTATGTATATATATAACATGTCCTCAGCTTTGAAAGTGCGAAAAAGTTCAAATTATCATTACCTTAAATATGAAGACCTCCTGCAAGATCCGGAAAAACAGTTATCTGCAATCCTTGCCTTTTTAAAGTTCAAATTTGAGAATAAAATCCTGATACCAAAAGAGAATGAAAAAAGAGAATCAATCGGCAGCTGGCAAAATCAACCAAACCAGACTATCAATCGGAAGAAAAAAAGTCAATTCGAGGCAGCACCCTTGGAAATTCAAAAAGAAATTATTACCGCATTATCGGTCTTTAGAATCCGCTCTCGAGTAGCCCGGCAAAAAGCCCTCCCATTCTGCGACTGCGAATCCTTATGCCAAGTTCTCGGATATGATTTCGAACCAGAAGTATATCCTTCTGCCTTAAAATCAATTAAAATCGACCTGGCTAAAGATCATCTCAAAAGATCACTTAAATTTTATCCAACCGGATGGTTCAATTTTCCGGCAGAACTTTCATATTAACATATTTAAAGAAATGAACTTATAGGGCAGGAATAGAATCATGTATATTTGTATAGGCGCAGGAAAAAAAATACTTGAAGGGTTTTCCAAGCTGGACCCCACACATTACCTCTATTTTCGTGGATATGTAGTATGGAATCAACAATTACTGTTTGATAATGAGTTTTTACCTATTGTAACAGAGCATTTTAAGACCGATCGAATCGATCATTTCATCAAAGACTATAACGGGGCATTTAACCTCATTATCGTTAGCGATACTAGCATCAAGATATATAATGATCGCTGGGGCACTTATCCGATATATTATCATTACCGGGATGATATCGTAGCTGTTTCCAATGATTGGAAAAAATTATTACCCCATTTAATCAATAAAAAAATAAATACCGAATCCGCAATAGAGATGCACACATTTGGCTATGTGATGGGTAAAAAAACACTGGTAGAAGGGATATATGAATGCCAACCCCATGCTATTTCAAAGTTTCTTCTTACTGACGGTAAATACTCGTTTCACGAAAAAGACTATTGGGTGTTCCATTATCCCTTCACAGAGAAAAAATATTCATCTCGTTTAGAACGGGAATTTGCATCATTATGGAATGAGCGGATTCATATTTATACAGATTATTTAAAAGCATATAATTATAAAGCCTATATCCCCATAAGTGGTGGTTTGGATAGTCGCCTGCTGCTATACTATTTTGACAAAGCGGGTATTCTAACCCGAACAATGACCTATGGCGCATCTCTGGACTCCAACGAAATCAAGACGGCACAAAAAGTTCTGCGCTATATGCAAAATACAATCGAAGC
>JBNGDF010000005.1:82753-114285 GCA_049975265.1 Fidelibacterota bacterium | reverse complement strand
CAAAAAGTTCTGCGCTATATGCAAAATACAATCGAAGCCCGGATTCTATTTTATAACAAATCCTATCTTTATGAATTACAGCACCACAATTTTAACAATTATGATCAGATTGTCTGTGGTCATATTGACAAAAGACTTCTGTATCTGTGCAATCAAACGGATAATTATTTTTATATACCCGGGCACGATGCAAACTATATGGCTGGAGAAAATATTAAGTACCAGATGCTAAAGTGGAAAAACAAGCAGGACATCATAAAATATATTTTCAAATTCAAGTCTTCTCCAATTACCAGACACCTGATAGAAAACAATCAGATATATCGGGACATTCTGTATAACTCCCTAAAACAGACTATTCCGGAGGACAGTGACCTGATCAGCAATTTTAATCGCTGGAACGGCGAACAACGTCTGAGACGGTATATCCTACGTTCTTCAATCATGTCTCTATCCGATAAGCAAAGAATATTGATCCCGTATTTTGATTATAAATTGATGGATTTCTTCATCAACCTACCACTGAGCTCTTTACTAAACCAAAAATTATATCAAAATGCCCAGATTAGATATCTGTATAAGGGAAATCCGGATTTAATAAAAATTAAAAGAGGAGGGGTAAAAACAGTTCGGATTATCAGTAATAACTATTTCACAGAATATTATCCAAAACTGATGAATGAAATAAAAAGAATCTTAAAAATACCGAAACCTCAAAAATTAATATGGGACCCCACCATTGATTGGCAGAAAGACATTTTACCCAAGCTTAATCTACCCAGTTGTCTTGATCTGCGAGGTCTGAATAATAGTCGTTATATTAATATTCAGTATTTAATGACGATTTCTGAAGTAGTGACCGCTTTGGATTAGTCCAAGATTGATGCTTAATCAGTTAAAATTCATCGTAAAAAATACTGCTATTTATAGTGTTGGAAATATTGCCACCAAGCTGGCGGGTGTCATTTTACTACCGCTCTATTCGAAAAACATTTCAATTGCTCAATTTGGTCTTTTGTCGCTGTTTGACATGATTATTGACCTCATTTTGAGTGTCAACGGTATTGGTATCGGCAAAGCTTTATCCCGATGGTATTGGGATAAACAGTATAAGACAGACCGAAAAGCGATGGTATTTACTGCCTATGTTTTTTACCTGATTTCCTCCTTATTTTTTTTATTGGTCACCTTTCTTTTATTAAGCAGATTTCAACATCAAATTTTACAGATTGAGATAAAGCAACATATCCTTCATCTGTTCTTGCTCTCGCTCTTATTTAAAAGTTTTATTTTCATGCCGATGCAGGTTCAGAGGATCCAGCAAAAAGCACTGGTAAATACCACCCTGAATATTGTAAATCTTGTATTCACTATTGTCTTTACAGTGTATTTTCTCATCTTCAGAAACATGGAGCTCGAGGGGGTTTTTCTCGCCCGTATTATCGGTTCGGTAGCAGTCCTGATTATTTTGATTCCCTACGTACTCAACCAAATCGAGTTCCGAATTCAATGGAAATTGCTATTTGAAATGTTACGATTCTCCTGGCCACTGGTTCTTTCTGATCTTTCGTCCATGATTCTGGCTCTGAGTGATCGATTTATCATTAATATCATCAGTACCCTTGAGAATGTGGGTATCTACTCCATTGCCTTTCGAATTTCCAATGTTGTCAAACTATTAGTGGTCAATGCTTTTTCCCAAGCCTACGTTCATATCTTTTTTAAATCGATGAATGCAGAAGATCGGGGGCGATTATATACAAAAACACTGACCTATTTTGTCTATATGACGACCTTTTTCAGCCTGGCTATATCACTTTTTGCCAAAGAAATCCTGCAGGTGTTTAGCCTCGGAAATGAAAATTATTGGCAGTCCTATCCCTTAATTCCGGTTCTGATCCTTGGTATCATTGTCAATGGTATGCGACGCCAAATGGTTCTTGTCATGATGAAGGAACGTAAAACCCGCATTATTCTATTATTTACGATCATCGTTGCCCTGTTGAACATCCTTTTAAACTTTCTGCTGATTCCGGTTATGGGAAATTACGGCGCCGCGCTGGCGACTCTGATCTCTCAGATTGTTCTGTTTACCATGAATAATCTTTACATCCTTAAAAAATTCAATGAAAAATACGAAATCAAAAAAACCGTACTGATCTTGATCTGCTTTTTAATTATCTACGGAACATCTTTGCTACTCCGTGACTTACCATTATTAATTACAATTCCTGCGAAGATTGTCCTGATAGTTTTTTTTCCGGTTTTACTGTTACTCTTCCACTTCTACGAACCCATCGAGCTCCTGCGTCTCAAACAGTCCTGGAAAAAATGGCGCAACCCGAAAAATTGGAAAAACAATATTTCTAAGATAAATTTCCGCTAGAATGTCAGGCGAGCGATGGAATAACGAACATTAACCCGGGATCAGCAATGTCAAAAAAGAGATCAAAAACAAAACAACTCCAGACAAATTCGGAAATCTCCTTCGTTGATAAAATTACCACGAAAAAAGCCGTCCTGTTCTCATTCCTGGTAATCGTGCTGCTTCTCCTGATTTATTACAAGCCTTTCGTTTTTGAGCGCCTGGAGCCGGTGGGCAGCGACCGGATCGCCAGTATCGGTCAAAGCCATCAGCTCCAGTCATATACCCAAAGCAGCGGCGAACGCGCCCTCTGGAATCCAAATGTCTTCTGCGGTATTCCAATCTATCATAATCTAAGCAACCGGGCGTTTCACATCGATACATTCATCAGCAAACTAAATACTCTTATCGACTGGCGGATCGGCTGGTTCCTTGTGGCGGCGGCAGGAATATTTCTTTTACTGAATCTGCTGGGTTTTCCCTGGTACTTCGCTCTGCTGGCGGCAGTTATGTTTCTCTTTTTCCCCCATTACCAAGCCCTGATCATCGTCGGTCACAATTACAAAATCCGGGCGCTGTGCGCACTGCCACTGGTGGTCTACGGTTTCCTGCGCCTCATTAAAAAGGGTGATCTGCTGTCACTGTCAATATTTGCGCTGGCGTTTTCCCTGCAAATTCGTACCAAGCACTATCAGATTCTGTTTTATACACTCCTGTTCCTTCTGGCTATCGGCATCTGGCAACTGGTGGTCCTGATAAAATCGAAAGAGTACCGAATCATCGGCAAAAGACTCCTGATATTACTGTGCGGAATGTCTGTCGCCGTGCTGATCGCTGCGCAGCCGCTGTTCATCGTCAATGAATACACACCCCATTCCACCCGCGGCGGCAATGCGATTAATCTCTCAGAAAAGGCGGAAGCACCGGAAAAGTCCGGCGGGGTAACCTTTGATTACGCCACCCGCTGGTCGCTGCATCCGGCAGAGCTGATGGCGCTGATTTCACCGCGCTTTTTCGGCGGCACCTCTCAGGAAGTTTACACCGGCGATCAATTCCCTCAGCTGCGCAACCGGACGATTCCGGGTTACTGGGGTCATATGCCCTTCACACAGTCATCGGAATACATGGGCATTATCGTGGTGATTCTGGCGCTGGCGGGAATCTGGTTCTATCGCAAAGACGGCTTCGTCATGGCGCTTTATATCCTGCTGGGATTTGCGATCCTGCTGGCTTTCGGGCGACATTTTCCGCCGCTGTACCGGTTCCTGTTTCGGCACCTGCCCTATTTCAGCAAATTCCGCGTACCTATGATGATTCTCACCCTGATTCAATTTATTCTCGTTATTCTCAGCATGTACGGACTCAAAGGTCTAATTGAGGGTTTTGATTTAAAAAAATATAAAACCCTTCTGATCATCGCGGGAATCCTCTTTTTAATCGGACTGGTGCCGCTGCTGAATCCCGGTATGCTCAGCTACACGTCCGCTGGCGATGCTCAGTACGCATCCAATCCCCAGGTGCTGGACATGCTGAAAACCGCCCGCATGGAAATGATGGTCCAGGACACCGTCCGGATGCTGATTTTCATTGTGCTTTTTGTGGGAATTTTAT
This sequence comes from Fidelibacterota bacterium, assembly GCA_049975265.1. Lineage (GTDB taxonomy): Bacteria > Fidelibacterota > UBA2242 > UBA2242 > UBA2242 > B118-G9. The sequence continues at coordinate 110,309 of JBNGDF010000005.1, read as the reverse complement.
CAACCTTTTATTTTAGTAAAATCAATCGGGACCTGCTGATTACCGGCATCATTATTCTGGTATCAGTCGATCTGATTGCGGTCAGTCATCGTTTTATGAAAGATACCAATCTGGTCCGGACCGATCGTATCGAGCAGCAGTATTTTCTGCCTGACAAAATCGATAAAATTCTGGAAGGCGACCCGGATTACTTCCGGGTACTCGCATTGGGCAACCTGTTCCAGAGCAATGATCTTGCTTACCGCTATCAGATTATCGGCGGCTACTCGGCGATCAAACCGCAGCTGATCCAAGACATTATCGATAACAATCTCTACACCTCTGATCCGCAACAGCCGGTCAACTGGAATGTCGTCAACATGCTGAATGGTAAATACATTCTCTCGCCGGCGAATCTGCAATACGACGGTCTCACGCTTCTCAATATAGACCAGAATAAACGCAGGATTCTCTATCGCAATTACCACAGCCTGCCACGCGCCTGGTTTGTCCCGGTTGTCAGGATTTTCCCCGATGAAAAAGCGGTGGTGGCATATCTCAATCAACCGGATTTTGATCCTTCACAAATGGCGCTGACTACCGAAAAACCGGAGCGGTTGTATTTTAGCACTGATGCCACTGTGTCCATTACCAACTACACGCCCAATCAGATCGACCTGACCGCCGTTTGTCAGGATTCCGCTTTTCTGGTTATGTCGGAAGCCTACTACCCCGTCGGCTGGCAGGCGACAATCGCCGGAAAACCGACCCGCATCTACCAGGTCAATCATCTCCTCAGAGGAATCGGTATTCCCCCCGGCGAACACTCAATCCGGTTCCGGTTTGCACCAAAAAGTTACGTTAGCAGTAAGTGGCTGTCGTCGTTTTTTGTGTATCTGACCTGGCTCACTCTCCTGGGAACCGTGCTGTACCGGAATCGTGCAACTTTGCGCCGGAAAATTGCAGAAATCACCCCAAAATCCGGTCAGAACCGATGAACATTTACCGCCAAACCAGTACCATCAAACGCATCCTGCTGCTGCTGGCAATCATCCTGATTTTCGCCCTGCTCTGGTATTCTCAGCAGATAGTCGACAAACTGCGCGAGGACCTGAACAACCAGATCAGCTTTTACGCCGGTGTTTACGCCCGGGCAGCGGTGGAAGAGAGCGATCAGGATTTCAGTTTTATCTTCGATGAAATTATCCGCAAATCCACCATCCCCATGATCATTTCCGCCCAGATTGACAAACAACCCACCGCCTGGCGCAATGTTGGGGTTGAGGATATCGACCTCAATTTGGAAACCGTTGCAAAACTGGAACAGATCATGGCTGAAATGGACAGTGCCAACGATCCCATTCCATTGACCTATAAAAATTACAATCTGGGCTACATTCACTATGGTGACACAAAACTGATTCGTCAGCTGGTGACATTACCCTATGTCGAAATCTCCGTCGTGGCGCTCTTTATCTTTCTGGGCTATATGGGCTTTCAGGTCATCCGCAGCAGCGAAAAACGCTCCATCTGGGTCGGCATGGCAAAAGAGACCGCCCACCAGCTGGGCACCCCTCTGACATCACTGATGGGCTGGGTCGAACTCCTGCAGAGTGAATACCCGGACAACGAAAATATCGCCGAAATGGCTCGGGACATCCGGCGTCTGGAAAAGATCACTAATCGTTTTTCCCGAATTGGCTCAACGCCGGCAGCCGAAAAGGTTGCAATCAATGCCACCATCCAGGAAGCCGTTGACTATTACCGACGCCGTTTGCCCCAGCTCGGTCCGGGCATCCAGATCGAATTTAAGCCAAGCACCGATTATCAGGTCACCATAATCCGGGACCTCTTCGCCTGGGCGATTGAAAACCTGATTAAAAATGCCATAGACGCCGTCCCTCAGAAAAACGGCAAAATCCGGATTCAGACCGAATTGATCAAAAACGGCAAATGGCTCGCCATTGATGTGATTGACAACGGTAAAGGTGTCCTTCCCAGAGACCGGAAAAACATTTTTCGTCCGGGTTACAGCACCAAAAAGCGTGGCTGGGGACTGGGTCTATCGCTGACAAAACGGATCATCACCGAGAATCATCAGGGCAAAATCAGCGTTGCAGAAAGCCGCCCCAACGAAAAAACAACCATGCGGATTTTAATGAAAACCGGCTGAAACAAAACCGGTTCGCCACCTTTTAACAGACTAAATATCTGACAAGCAGATTAATAATTGGCATAATGATTTGATTCATGTAAATTCTCTCCGTTCAATTACAACTAAATGAACAACCATGGAATTAAGCGATATTTTAACACCCGATCTGGTTCAAATTCCCCTGGAAGCGGACAATAAGTCGGAAGTGATTTCCCGGCTGATTGATATCCTGGTCCGCAATGGCAAACTGAAAGATCCCGCCGCGGCGAAAGCTGCCGTCCTCAAACGGGAAGAATTAATGACCACCGGCGTCGGTAAGGGCGTCGCACTGCCCCATGGAAAATATGCGGAGACTGAGGACGTTTTGATTGCCTGCGGTATCTCCAAAAAGGGCATCGATTTCGATGCAATTGACGGACAGCCGGTTCACATTTTTGTACTGTTGTTGACCCCGGCTAAATACCCCAACAAACATCTCAAACTGCTTAGTAAATTTTCGCGTATATTGAATATCGCCGTCTGTCGGGAAAAACTCCTATCCGCCACCAGCGCCGCGGGAATCATCGCGGTACTGGAAGAGTTTGACAAAACCTATTAACCGACTCCCGGCTCAGTCACTTATGAGTATAATTTGAATAAAAACAACCTGTAATCAATAAGGATTGACTGTGTATCACCGAATCAAAGGAACCCGGGATATTTTACCCGAGGAAATCTATCAATGGCAATTTGTGGAAAAAAGAATCCGTAACTATCTCGAACGCTGCAATTATCAGGAAATCCGAACACCGCTTTTCGAAGTTACGGAGCTCTTTTCCCGCAGCATCGGCACGGATACAGATGTCGTTTCCAAAGAGATGTACACATTTCAGGATAAAGGTCATACCAGTCTGACACTTCGTCCGGAACTGACCGCACCGGTCCTGCGCGCTTACCTTCAAAATAATCTCAATCAACTCAGTCCCATTACAAAACTCTACTATCTGGGTCCACTATTCCGCCAGGAGCGACCTCAAAAAGGGCGCCTGCGTCAGTTCAATCAGTTCGGCTTCGAAATTATCGGTTCCGAACATCCCGAGGCAGACGCAGAGGTCATTCAGGTGATCTTCGCCATTTATCAGGACCTGGGAATCAATGACCTCAAAGTACGGATTAACAGCATCGGCAGCCGGGACAGCCGGCGTCACTATCTCGATCTGCTGCGCAAGACTCTGGCGCCCCATGCCGGGAAATTTTGTGCAACCTGTCAGCAGCGGCTGGAAAGAAACATTCTGCGCCTTTTTGACTGTAAACTCGAAAGCTGCCAGGCGTTGCTGGACAAATATGCACCCTCCATTCTGGATCATCTGAGCAGTGCCGATATCCTGCACTTCGAAGAGGTTCAGGCGCTTCTTACTGCCGCCTACGTACCCTTCGAAATCGACAAAAAACTGGTCCGTGGTCTGGACTATTACACCCGGACCACCTTTGAAATCACCAGCTCGCTGCTGGGCTCGCAGGACGCCATCTGTGGCGGCGGGCGCTACGATCATCTGGCGGAAGACCTGAACGGTCCCCCGACCCCGGCAGTGGGCGTAGCATCCGGAATGGAGCGTCTCCTGATGATTCTCAATGAGATTCAGGCGATTCCCAAGCCCGCCAGAAACCTGATTTATACCGCAATTTTAGGCGATAATGCCCGCCAGACGGCTTTTCAACTGGTTTCCCGACTGCGCTCTCAGGGATACGCCGTTGAAATGGATTTCATGCGGCGTTCACTGAAAGCCCAGATGCGGGATGCCGGCAAGAAAGGCGCCGATTGGGTGATCATTATCGGTGAGGATGAAATTCAAAAAGACCAATTAATTGTTAAGAACATGGTTTCCGGAGAACAAAAATACATCCAACTGTCCCGGGCAACCGAGCAGATCGGCACTGTACTCCGGTAAAAGCCTGTCCGAATCTGATTATCCATGCCTGTACTCCGTTTTCCAATGAATGAACGATACTATCGTTACAGTCGGTACCTTCGGCAATATTTCGGCGAAAAGGTCCGCCGGATTTCATTGGACGCCGGGTTCAGCTGCCCGACCCGCGACGGCAAACTGGGCACCGGCGGCTGTCTCTATTGCGACAACAGCAGTTTCGCCCCGCCGCGGGCTGCCGGTCTGCCACCGGTCAGAAATCAGCTGCTGGAAGGCATTGAAAACACCAGAAAGCGGCAAAAAACGGAAAAATATCTCGCCTATTTTCAGGCATACACCAATACCTATAAGCCGATCACGGAATTGGAGCGGCTGTACCGCTCGGTGCTCGATATCCCCGGCGTTGTGGGAATTATCATCGCCACCCGACCGGACTGCGTGGACGCCGACATTCTGAATCTGCTTGCAGATATTGGTCAAAATACCTACGTGTCCATTGAATACGGAATCGAGTCGGTATACGATAAAACCCTGGAGTGGGCGCGGCGCGGACATACTTTTGCCGTCACCCGCCGTGCCTTTGAACAAACGAAGAAAGCGGGGATTCATACCGGCGGACATATTATTTTCGGTTTTCCCACCGAATCACGGCAGGAAATCCTCGATTCGGCGGCGGTTCTGAATGCCATGCAGCCGGATGCGCTGAAAATCCACCATCTGCACATCGTTAAAAACAGTGGTCTTGCAGAATTGTATCGCCAAAAAACCTTTGCGCTCTTCACGGAGTCGGAGTGGATTGACCTCATAAGTGATTTTTTAGAGCGTCTGTCACCCGATATCGTGATGCAGCGACTGGTGGGTGATGCTCAACCCGGAACTTTGATTGCACCGCAGTGGCAGATACCGAAAATCCGAATATTACAGAACATTCAGGCGGAATTGGCACGGCGGGGAACCTATCAGGGTGCGCGGGTGATTGACCCCCGTTAATTCCACACTTTCGCATGGATTTTCAATTATTATCCGTTATCTTATTGTCGTGAATGAACTGCTTGCCAAGCATGCCTCAAAAATATTTCAGCGTCTGCAGAAACACTATCCCGACTCCCAATGCTCCCTCACCTTTCAAAAACCCCACGAACTCCTGGTATCTACAATTCTCTCGGCACAGTGTACCGACAAGCGGGTCAACCAGGTTACAGCCGGCTTGTTCAGAAAATATCCCACACCCCTTGCCTTTGCAAATGCCGACATCGAAGAGCTTAAAGATGATATCCGCTCCACCGGCTTTTTCAACCACAAAGCCCAGGCAATTCAGGCGGCGATGCAGGGCATTATCACAAAGTACAACGGCATGGTACCGGACAGTATGGATGAGCTGCTCATGTTAAAAGGTGTCGGTCGCAAGACCGCCAATGTGGTGCTGGGCGATGCTTTCGGCATTCCGGGTATTGTCGTCGATACACACGTGAAGCGAATCTCCCGTCGGCTGGGTTGGACAAACCATAGCGATCCGGAGAAAATCGAACGGGATTTGATGCAAATTTTTCCTCCAAAGCACTGGACCCTGCTGGGTCATCTGCTGATTGATCACGGGCGTGCGGTCTGTATTGCCCGACGACCGAGATGTCGGAACTGTTTTTTAAATGACCTCTGCCCTTCGGCAGATGGAACCGAAAGGCAATGATATGAATACGGAAGAATTGATTCGGCAACTGTTGCGCAATATCGGGGAGAACCCCGACCGGGACGCCTTAAAAAAGACCCCGCAGCGGGTGGCAAAATTTTGGGAATACGTTACCCGTGGATACAAAGTTGACATTGATGCTTTATTAAAGGAATCTGTCTGTGACGATGATTACAGCCAGCTGATTTTGGTAAAAGATATTGATTATTACAGCCTTTGCGAACACCATCTGGTACCCTTTTTCGGAAAGGCGCATGTAGCCTATATTCCCGACGGAAAAATGATCGGGCTCAGTAAAATCCCCCGCATCGTGGACGCTTTTGCCTGTCGGCTGCAGATTCAGGAGCGTCTGACCAATCAGATCGCCGATTCCATTCAGAAAGTGCTGCAGCCAAAAGGCGTTGCGGTGGTGGTGGAAGCCCGGCATCTCTGCATGCAGATGCGCGGCATCGAAAAGGCAAATTCCATGGTTACCACTAGCGCTATGGTTGGCATTTTCCGGGAGCAGGAACGCACCCGCAAGGAATTTCTGGATTTAATCAATATCACCCGGATTTGAACGGTCGCGGAATTCACAAGAATATAGATCCAATGTTTTATTTGAATAATACGAAAAAAAAAACAACCGTGAGATGAGAAAATGAGGAAACGGAATTATTTATTTTTATTCATGTTTCTATTCACAATTACTTTTCTAAACGGTAATCACAGACTTTATGTTCAGTCCACTACTCAGATCGGTCCGGGAATTGTGCATAAATATATTCATGCCCCCACCGCTCCCTGGATCATCAACGTATTGGAAATCGATCTGAAAAATCCATTCACCTATCTCGAATCGGTCAAAGCAAAAAATTTGTTGTATGGTATGGAGCGAACCAGCAGTATGGCTCAACGGAACGACGCGCCGGGACACCGTGTGATCGGAGCAGTCAATGCGGATTTTTATGATATGAGTACAGGAGTGCCTGTCGGGACTCAGGTGATTAAGGGTGAAATCCTGAAAACCTCCTCCGGCTGGCAGGCGATCGGCTTTAGCGCCGATAACGTACCCTTTATCAATAACGTCCTTTTTTCCGGTTCAGTGATCACGACCGCGGGCAATCAGAGCATTCATGGAATAAATAAAAGCAGAGAGGAAAATCAATTAATTCTCTATAATCAATATTTTGGCAGCACAACCAATACGAATAGCTGGGGATCCGAAATCGTCGTACACCCGATCACCCCTTGGTATGCCAATGACACAATCATCTGTGTTATTGACACCCTTTATGCAAACCAAGGGAGCAGCACCATTCCAAAAGGACAGGCGGTGCTTTCAGGACATGGCAGTTCAGCAACGTTTTTAAATACTTTACATGCAGAGGATACGGTAAAACTTTATCTTGGGTTAAATACCTCTTTACAAAAAATCACTGACGTCGTCGGAGGAAATTTGAAAATTCTGTCCGGCGGGGTCTATACCGGCAGTACCAATACCGATCTGCATCCCCGCACTATCGCCGGATTTTCTGCCGACAGCAGTATCTTATATTTAGCCACCATTGACGGAAGACAATCCGGAAGCATCGGGATGAACTATCGCCAACTCGCTGATCTCATGCTCTTTCTGGGGGCTCATCATGCGATTAACCTCGATGGCGGCGGTTCCACCACCATGGTCATCCGAAATCAGATTACTAACTCATTATTCGCTGACGAACGCAGCGTCGCCAATGCATTAATGGTCATTTCCGATGCACCGGATGAAGGCAGCCTTTCATCAATCCAAATATCTCCTGATAATTATCGGATCTTTTGGGGCAGCAGAATCAAGTTTCACACCGGTGGCTGGGATGAGTATTTTAATCCTGTGAGTATTAATACCGACAATTTGACGTTTACATGCGATGAAAACATCGGCATTATCGATCAGGAAGGAAATTTCCTGGCTGCGAACGAGGTAGATAGCGGATATGTCTATGTACAATACGGGGAGATGGCAGATTCTGCTTACATTTTTATCAAATCAGCACAACGCATCGAAATCAATCCTAAAAAGGTCGTTACCGACAATATCAAGAAAATTCAATTTACACCCACTGTTTACGATATCGATAATTTAACAGCCAGCGTCTCCCAATCGGCAATCACATGGATACTATTGAATCCGGAAATTGGTCAGATAGATACCTCGGGAGTATTCTCCGGAATGAAAAATGGTAATTCCAAAATAGTTGCCGAGTATCGTGGCTTAACGGATACGGCTGAGGTCATTGTTGAAATCGGCACCGGGACTATTATCATCGACTCGCTGAATTCCCCCACCGGCTGGCTATTGACGGGAGAATATTTTAATCCATCCAATACATCCATCAGTACCGTAGTGACGGCTGATGGAACCCGCCAGGCGCTCTGCCTCTCCTACGAATTCATCCGGCGAAGTGATGCCAGAGCCTGGATCTATTTAAATTCCAATATTCCTGTCTATGGTCTGCCCGACAGCATTTTTTTGGATATTAAATCAAATCCCGGAGATCATAAACCCCACATGGTCAATTTGGTGATCGCAGATGATGATAAGGAATTATATCAGAAATCATCCATTTTCAGTGATACGGCTTTTACAAGCTACGGATTCGCCCTTTCGGATTTTGCACAAATCGAGCCGGGATCTAATTTCTATTTTCCCATCAGTTTTAAGCGTATCGAAATTCGCCTCGGCTACGAAGGAGATGTTGGTGATACAAATCGCGGTGTTATCTGCTTCGACAATTTAAAAGCCACATATCCGTTTTTCACGAACATTGATACAAGGGATGGGATTACTCTGCCCGGTTCATTTAATCTGTATCAGAACTACCCAAATCCATTTAATGCGACAACGACACTTCGATTTCGTCTACCACAAAAAGAGTATACCACATTGTCTCTCTACAATCTTAGAGGTGAAAAAGTAAAAACAATCGTTTCAAAAAATCTCACAGCCGGATTTTACGAATTTGAAGTAGACGGAACCGACCTGGCTTCAGGTATTTATTTGTATCGGCTTGATTCCGGGCGTAACTATCAAACCCGAAAATTGATTCTGCTAAAATAACAAATGCCCTATATCGGTTGTCATATTTCCATAAGCGGCGGGGTTGATAATGCTCCGGAGCGCGCTACTGCAATCGGCTGTGACGCTTTCCAGATTTTTACCGCCAACCAAATGCAGTGGAAAGCAAGCCCGATCCCACAGCAAACCCGGGAACGTTATCTGCTCGAAATTAAAAAACATCGCTTCCAAAAGGTCATTTCTCACGATTCCTATCTGATCAATCTGAGCAACCCCGAACCCAAAAAACAGGCAATGTCCCGCAAAGCCTTTATCGAAGAAATCCGGCGCTCCACTTTTTTAAATATCCCCTATATTGTCTTTCATCCGGGTTCACATATGGGCAAGGGTGTGGATTACGCCTTGAAAACCATTGCCGAGAGCCTCGATTATTGTATTGAAAATGTACCGGATTCGACAGTAATGCTGCTCCTGGAAAATACAGCCGGACAGGGCACCAATGTCGGATACCATTTCGCCCATTTGGATACGATCATCCGGCAGTCCACTCACCCCGACCGGTTGGGCGTCTGCCTCGATACCTGTCACGCCTTTGCCGCCGGGTACAACCTTGCCGAAGAATCCGGTTACCGGGATACCTTCAAACAGTTCGATGATATCATCGGCTTACACCGCCTTAAGGTCTTTCATCTCAACGATTCCAAAAAACCCCTTGGCTCCCGAGTTGACCGGCATCATCAACTGGGACAGGGACTGATCGGTTGGCAAGCGTTTTATCGTCTGGTAAAAGATGAGCGGTTCTCTGAACTTCCCATGATTTTGGAAACGCCGGGCAATGAAGCGCATTATGCAAAAGAGATCAAACTATTGAAAAACAGTCTGAATTCATGAAAAACCTGAATGTTCTTGATCTGGGGCTCTGCCCCTACGGTAAAGCCTGGGAAATTCAGAAGGAGCAGCACACCAAACGATTAGCCGGCGAAATTCCCGACACCCTCATCCTGGTCGAACATCCCCATGTGTATACGCTGGGAAAAAACGCCGACGCAGGGCATCTGATCGCAAGTCAGGAATACCTGAACAGCCGCGGCATCGAGATATATAATGTCGACCGCGGCGGCGATATCACCTATCACGGTCCCGGTCAGCTGGTGGGCTATCCCATATTCAACCTGAAAAACCATAAAGAGAGTATCGGATGGTATGTTCATACCGTCGAACAGGTGTTGATCGAATTGCTGGCACAGTATCAAATTACCGCCCAACGAGTGAATAAGCTGACCGGTGTCTGGGTGGGCAACCAAAAAATCGCCGCCCTCGGAATGCGGGTCTCGCGCTGGGTTACCATGCACGGTTTTGCCCTGAATGTGAATACCGACCTGTCTCTGTATGACGGCATCATCCCCTGTGGAATCGTCAGTAAAGGAGTCACCCGAATCATCGATCTGAATCTGGAAATCACCATGGAACAGGTCAAACACGATGTCGTGAATAAATTCATTGAACTATTTGGTTTTGATAAACTACAAATGAGTACCGATTCGTACCAATATGCTGAATCATTCCATACACAGGAAAACCATGTCCAAAAACAGTCAAAATATTCGCACTGATTTGTGTCCACCCGGAATGCGGAAACCTGCCTGGCTCAAGGTTCGCTATACAGTCAACGACGATTTTCGCGATATGCGGGATATCGTCCGCCAAAATCACCTGTACACCGTCTGCGAGGAAGCCCACTGCCCCAACCAGGGTGAATGCTGGCGTCATAGAACCGCTACCATTATGATCCTCGGTCGTATCTGTACCCGGAACTGTCGCTTTTGTGCCGTCCAGCCGGGCATGCCACAGCCCCCCGACCTCGCCGAGCCAGAAAGAGTCGCACGGGCTGTTTCACTCATGGGCTTGAAATATGCCGTCATCACCTCCGTCACCCGCGACGACCTGCCGGATTACGGCGCGGAACAGTGGGCAATGACAATCCGCGCCATCCGTCGTCAAAATCCCCACTGTAAAATCGAAATCTTGATCCCCGATTTTAAAGGGGATCAGACCGCCCTGAAAACCGTTCTGGCGGAAAAACCCGATGTGCTCGGGCATAATCTGGAGACCGTGCGCCGGCTGTATCCACTGGCTCGACCTCAAGCCGACTACTCCCAATCTCTGGCAGTCCTTGAAAATGCCAAAGCCCTGGGTGCTGTCACCAAAACCGGCATCATGGTTGGTCTGGGCGAAGCGGATTCGGAAATTATTGAATTAATGAAAGATGCCCGGAAGGTGCAATGCGAAATTTTCACCGCCGGTCAATATCTGCAACCCACCGGGAAGCATCTCCCGGTGGAACGCTTTGTTACTCCCGATGAATTCAGGGAAATCGAAAACACCGGTAGTCGCTTGGGTTTCCGGGGGGTGCTTGCCGGTCCGCTGGTACGCAGCTCCTACCATGCTGAGCAATTGATTCAGAGCGAACGTTAAAACTCAGACATAGAAATGTAAAATATACTTGACAATATGTATATAATTGTATACATTCCTGCCGTGCATAAACCATCGCTAAATTTTGCAATAATGTTCGCCTGTGCCTAAATTTGTCTGACAAAAAAGAGTTGATCAATGGCTTTTCTTGAGCTCCTGTTTCCGGATGACGATCCGATCACCAAAATCTTGATGCGAATCGGGAAAATTGCCGAGCGTAATAAGATGCCTGTTTATCTGGTTGGCGGCGCCATTCGCGACCGTATTCTCGGGCATATCACTAAAGATATAGATATTACAGTCGTGGGAAACGGAATAGAATTTGCCCGCGCCGTTGCGCACTCTCTGCGCCTCAAAAAGGTGCTGGAATATCCCCGCTTTGGAACGGCGATGATTCACTATCGTGATATCATCATCGAGGTCGCCTCCGCCCGATCTGAGCAATATACAGACAATTCCCGCAAACCCAGTGTCAACCAGGGATCCCTCTACGAAGACCTCGCCCGGCGCGATTTCACAATCAATGCCCTGGCGATGTCTCTGAATACCGATAATTTTTACGAACTGTTTGACTATTTTCAGGGACTGCACGACCTGAATGCCGGTATTATTCGGACGCCACTGGACCCCCTGATCACCTTTTCTGAAGACCCTCTGCGGATGCTGCGGGCGGTTCGGTTTGCCACCCAGTTGGGTTTTAGTATCGAAGATGAAACGTTCCGGGCTATCGCCAAAGTCAAAGAGCGCATCGCTATCGTCTCGCAGGAGCGGATTACCGAAGAGTTCACAAAAATTCTCAGAATTCCGCATAAACCGTCCCGGGCTTTTCAGCTGCTGAAATCCTGTGGTCTGCTGAGTATCATCTTCCCGGAAATCGCTGATCTCGACGGTGTCGACCAGAAAAACGGTTATCATCATAAAGATGTATTTCTGCACTCGCTGCAGGTACTGGATAATATTGCGGAAGTAACGGAAAAATTTGAACTACGGTTTACGGCGCTGATTCATGACATCGCCAAACCCCAAACCAAACGGTATATCAAGAGTAAAGGGTGGACCTTTTACGGTCACGAAGAGCTGGGTGCCCGGATGGTAAAACCGCTCTGCCGCCGGTTGAAACTACCCAATAAGGTGGCGGAATACGCCGAGAAACTGGTCCGGCTACATCTGCGCCCTATAGCCATCGCCGACGAGGGCGTAACCGACAGCGCCGTACGCCGGCTCTATGTAGAAGCCGGTGAAGAGCTCGACGACCTGATTACTCTCTGCCGGGCGGACATCACCTCAAAAAATCCCCGCAAAGTCCGCGAATATATGAGTAATTTCGACCGCGTCGTCGAAAAGATCGTCGAAGTGGAGGAAAAAGACCGCCTGCGGGCATTCCAATCTCCGGTGCGCGGCGATGAAATCATGAAAATCTGCAATCTGGAACCGGGACCGGCGGTGGGGTACATCAAATCCAACATCGAGGAAGCCATTCTCTCCGGCGAAATTGAAAACAGCTACGAAGCCGCCAAAATGTATCTCATGTCACACAAAGACCGCTGGCTGGCTGATTTTTCAATATAAGTCGCTCATTTTGACAACCTAACCGGACATACAAACTCTAACAGCAGGTATTAAAAACGGACATTACAATGAATAACTCTGCGAAAAAATCAATCGTTGCAAAAATCGTTGCAATTTTTTGGGAACCATCAGCAACATTTCATGAGCTGCAAAAACAAACCCGTTGGACTGATCTGGTCATTCCGATGCTGATTGTTCTCAGTGTCAGCCTGATATCTTCCGTCTATATAACACCAATTGCCATCGACGAGACCAAAGCCCGGATCGAAAACAGCGAAAATATTTCCGACACCCAGAAAGAAGCCGCCCTTGAGCAGATTGAAAAACGTGCCAACTCACCCTTTCAGTATGTATCAACCGTCGTCGCCATCGGTATCAAGTGGCTGGTGCTGGCTGGCGTTATGCTTTTCGTTGGTAACTTTTTCCTCGGTGGAGAATTGAAATACAAGTCCCTTCTCGGAATTACCGCCTATATCAGCCTGATTGACGCCCTCAATGCCGGCATTAAAACACCTCTGATGGTGTCTCAGGGCACGACCAAAATTTATTCCAGTCTGGCGCTTTTTTTGACAGAGAGCGATAGCTTCGGTTACCGCTTTTTGACCAATATCGACTTTTTTGCCATCTGGAAAATCATCCTGTTCAGCATTGCCCTCGGCACTTTTTTAAATAAAAAAACCAGTAAACCCTTCTGTCCGATCGTGATTATCTGGCTGTTGTATGCCGCGGCAGCCGCAATGTTGGCAGGACTCGCCAAATTTTAAAAAGGGAAATTGTTATGCGTAAATTCATGCTATTGATACTGCCACTGTTTGTTGCGAATCAGCTTCCGGCGGACCCACTGTCGCTGGAGGAGTGTATTCAGCTGGCGCTTGAAAACAATCCGGATATCCGGATTTCAGAAAAGAGGTTTGAAATCGCGGAAGAGGATGTTCTTCAGTCCTATAATGATATTCTTCCAAATGTGGGTATCGGTTACTACGGTTCCTCTACATCGCAGGGACCGCGCACCCGCTATTTTGAGGGGATTCCCTTTGATAGCACCGGCAAGTCCTCCAGTCTTCAACACGGGTTCGGAGTGAACGTCGAACAAAATATTTACGACGGTGGACAGTGGTGGAACAATATCAAAAAGGCAAAAAACAACCTGCACAGCGCACACATGCAGCAGGAACGCATCCGTCAACAGGTCATTCATGATGTGACGGCAAAATTTTATGCCGTTCTGAAAGCCCAAGAGCTGCTCAAAGTCTATGAAAAATCCCTGGAAAACAGCCGCGAACAGCTGAAGAAAACCGAAGAGATGTACAAAATCGGTCAGGTCGCCAAAAAGGACCTTTTCAAAGCACAGGTCAATGAAGGTAATGACCGGCTCGACATCATTGCCCAGAAAGCTCTCTATAAAAATGCTCTTGCCGATCTGAATCAGGCGATGGGTCGCAATCCCTCCGAGCCGCTGGAAGTCATCGAAACCGGTTACGTCAGACCGCAGATAATTGAGCGGGAATCCGCCATTGAAAAAGCCCTGAGTAACAATAGAGAACTACTCAAACTGGAAGCGGAACAGGTAAGTGCAAATATCGACTACAAAATCGCCAAAGGCTCCTGGTTTCCATCAATTAATACATCATTAAATTACAGCCGCGGTGGCGAAAATTTCGATCTGCTCTATTCGAAATTTGATGAAGCCTGGAACACATCCTTAAATCTGAATCTGAGCTGGTCCATTTTCAACGGTTTTCAACGCAAAACCGCGATCCAGAAAAATCTGCTGAGCTACAAGATGTACGATGACCACATCGCCAAGAAAAAGATCGAAATCCGCAACCAGACCCAGTCGCTGATTGAAAAACTGAATACCTATATGGAAATGATCGATATCCAGGAACTGAATATTGTATCGGCTCAGGAGGACCTGCGCCTCGCTCAGGAGATGTATCGCCTGAATTCCGCCACCCTTCTGGAAGTACTGGACGCCCAGATGGCGCTGACCCAAGCCCGACAGCAGCTGATCAGTACAAAATATGACGCCAAGATAGCCGAATCAGAACTGGCGCTTCTAATGGGCACATTATAACTATCACCGGACAGACACATGAAAAAGAAAAATACCCGAAAAATCATTATCCTGACACTTATCATAGGTATCATTGCCGTTCTGATCATCGTTAATCAGAACAGAAACAACGAGAAACCCATCGAGGTTCAGACCGATACCGTCAAAAAGGAGCGCATCGTACAGACGGTCAACGCCTCCGGCGCTTTGATTCCCAAGACTCAGGTGAAAATCAGCGCCAATATCGCCGCCCGGATCATGGATATCACCGTACAATTAGGCGACCAGGTTCAAACCGGTGATCTCTTGGTTGAACTCGATAAAGCCCAATACGAAGCCGCTTATGAGAGGGCTCTGTCGGTCGTCCAGTCCAATAAAGCCAATCTGCGTAAAGTCGCCAGCGAGCTGAAACGGCTCCGGCAGCTGTATCAATCCAATCTTGCCTCGGCAGCCGAACTGGAAGCCACCGTAGCTGAAGTGGAAATTGCCGAGAGTCAGGTAGTACAAGCCGAGGCGGCACTCAGACAGGCGCAGGATGATCTCGACAAAACCCGGATTCTGGCGCCGATGGACGGCATTGTTACGAGTATCAAAAAGGAGGTGGGCGAGATCGCTCTGGGCTCGGTATTTCAGGAAGATGTCATTCTCGTCATTTCCGATATGTCCAAAATGGAGGTGAAAGCCGAAGTCGATGAAACCGATGTAGTCTCTGTCTCCGTCGGTGATACGGCGCTCATCGAAATCGATGCCCTGCCCGATACCCCCTTTAAAGGTGTGGTTTCAGAAATCGCTCACAGCGCCACCACCACCGGTCAGGGCACCCAGGAACAGGTCACCAATTTCGAAATCGAGATTTCTGTGTTGGGTCAGGACCGCCGTTTCCGACCGGGAATGTCCGCAACCGTCGATATTATCACCGATGTTCGCGACAGCGCACTGGTCATTCCTATTCAATCTCTGACCGTCCGGACGCCGATTTCGGACGATTCTAGCAAAACAGACGACCCCGCTCCCAATGAAAATTCCGCCCTTCCTTTACTTGCCAAAAGAGCATCTTCAGTGGATGTGGTATTTGTGGTCCCCCACAGCCAGGAAACACCGGGCACGAAAAAGGGACTCTTTACCCCTAAACAGTATCCCAAGGTCCTGCAGCAGGAGGTTCGTGTCGGTATCAGCGGTGATACAAAATTTGAAATCATCAATGGTCTCGAAGAGGGCGAAGAGATCGTTGTCGGTCCTTATAAAGCCATTAGTAAAGAGCTCAAACATGGCAGCGCCATCAAGCTGTCGAACGCTGAAAACATGGAAAGGAAACAGCCATGAAACGTCTATTCAATTTCATAATTGCATCTCTTGTCACCATGTCGTTGGCTGTCGCCCAGGAACCCTATGACAACACTGAACAGGAACTGGAAAGCGTCACCGATTCGGTGACGAACGACGCTAAATCCTCAGACATTCTTAATCATCAGGAGTATAAAAGCACCAAAATCGAAAACCAGGACGACGATGAAGAGGAATGGGACGAATGGGATGACTGGGATGATTGGAAAGAAAACCGTAAAAAAGAGTGGCGCAGTTCGGGCAAGCGGGGTTACTTCCGCGGCGGCGCCGGCGGCTGGGAATATTACATGATGGACCTCAACGTCTCCGCTATCAATACGGAACTGGTCAACATCGGTTTGGATCCGCTGAATAAACAGATTTACATGACCGGCGGCGGTGGCTGGGGCTTTATCGGACACGGTATCCGGGTTGGCGGAATGGGCGCCCACGGGCAGCTGAAAACCAGCGGCAATCCCGGAAGCATTGTCCTGGCTACCGAAGTCACTCTCTCGATCAATTTCGGCGGCTTTCTCATCGAAAAGGTCTACCACCCCTTCAATAAAACCGAACTCTACTGGGGCACTATGATCGGCGGCGGCAATGCCCACCTGAAATTTGAACAGTGGGGCGGTCCCGTCGATTGGGACGAGTTATGGAGCGGTTACAACAATGCCGTCATCGATACAAGTTCCCAGAAATTCACCGATTACCAGAACGAAATATCCTGTGGTTATTTTACGGTGTTACCCTCGATCGGCTTTCGGTATAACTTTTTCCGCTGGGCGGCGATCGGTATCAATGTCGGGTATCTTTACAGTCATATGAACCAGGACGGCTGGGAAATGAACGGCAAAACCGTTACGAACGTTCCTGAAATTGACTTCTCCAACGTGATTTATCGCCTGAATATTTATTTCGGTGGTTAATGCAGAATCTGATCCGACTCCAGAATATCACCAAAATATACCGAATCGGTGCCATAGAGGTCGCTGCCCTGCGCGGCATCGACCTTTCGATCCAAACCAATGAATATATCTCCATCATGGGACCATCGGGTTCCGGAAAATCGACCCTGATGAACATAATCGGATGCCTGGACACTCCCACAAGTGGTATTTACGAGCTGGAGAATGAACGTGTCTCTGAAATGGATGATAACCGGCTGGCGGAGATTCGCAATCGGAAAATCGGTTTTGTTTTTCAGACCTTTAATCTGTTACCCCGCGCCAGTGCCCTCCACAATGTGGAGCTGCCTCTAATCTATAGCGGGCTTCATGCCGCCAGGCGGAAAGTCGTCGCCGAAGAGGTGCTCGGGCAAGTCGGTCTGTCCGACCGTAAACAGCATCGCCCCAATGAGCTCTCCGGCGGACAGCGTCAACGGGTCGCCATTGCCCGGGCGCTGGTCAATAATCCGTCTCTGATCCTGGCTGACGAGCCCACCGGCAATCTGGATTCCAGCACGGGCAAAGAGATCATGGCGATCTTCGATGAACTGCACCGGGCAGGTAATACCATCATACTCGTCACTCACGAGAAAGAGGTCGCCCAGCATGCCGAGCGGATTGTACACATCCTCGACGGTGTTATTGCCGAGGATATTCAGGTCAACACAGCATGATTGCTTTACTGATCAGTATATGGGAAAATATTCTGGTAGCGCTGCGGGCATTGGTCCAGAATAAAATGCGCGCCGTGCTGACCACACTGGGAATTATCATCGGCGTATTGACCGTCGTGTCGGTGGCTTCGATCATTTCCGGTTTAAATCAGGGCTTCGCCAGCCAGATCGCGGCGCTGGGCAGCAATACTCTCTTCGTCCACAAATATCCCTGGATTATTCAGGATGATTTTTATAAATACCGCAACCGCCCGGATGTTACGATGGATGATGCGCGTTACCTGATAGATCATTCCCGGCTGGCAACGGTTATCGCACCGGCTGCCGGAACTTCCCAAACAATCAAACACGGCAACAACTCTCTGACCGATATCGGTGTCGCCGGCGTCACCATGGAACATGAATACATCGAAGGGTACACCATCGCCGAAGGGCGCTATTTCACGCAGACCGAAATTGACCGCGACAAGCCCAGCTGTGTCATCGGCTGGGAGATCAGGGAAAAACTGTTCAAAGGACTCAGTCCTGTGGGGGAGCGGATCAAGATCGGAGACATTCCGTACCGGGTCATCGGTGTCATGGAAAAGCGGGGCAGTCTGCTGGGACAGAGCCTGGATTCCGAGGTTTATGTTCCTATCGGGACAATTTTTAAAAATTTCGGCTCGCGGCGCAGCATCCGCATTCTCGTCCGGGTCGCATCGCCCGAGCTGATTGACGAAACCAAAGATGAAATCCGCTTTCTGATGCGGGTGACGCATCGCCTGAAACCCCAGGAAGAGGACGATTTTTCCATTAATCAGCAGGAAATGCTGACGAATATGTACAAGCAGCTGACCGGCGGACTCTACACGGTGGCTTTCGGCATCGGCACGCTGTCGCTGATTGTCGGCGGAATCGGGATCATGAACATCATGCTGGTCTCCGTCGCCGAGCGCCGTAAGGAGATCGGCATCCGTAAAGCGTTAGGCGCCAAACGCCGGGTTATCACCTTTCAATTCATCATCGAAGCCATCATCATCTGTTTAATCGGCGGCGTCATCGCCATCTTTTTCAGCTTTCTAATCGTCCGAATCATTGACAACGTAACCCCTTTCCCTGCCACTGTACCGGTCTGGTCGGTCTTCATGGGACTGGGATTTTCAACCGTAGTGGGACTCTTTTTTGGCATCTATCCCGCCCGCCGCGCCGCCAAACTCGATCCAATTGAATGCCTGAGGTATGAGTAATGAATCTTGACGAAGGCTTCAAACTCGCCTGGCAGACGGTCAAAGCCAACAAAATGCGGACATTTCTGACCACTTTGGGCATCGTCATCGGCGTGATGTCCGTCATCGGCATGATGTCCATCATCAACGCCCTGGAACAGCATATGACCAATGCTTTCTCCAGCATCGGCGGCGATATTTTCTGGGTACAAAAATACCCGGCTGTCCAGATGGGAAGACTCCCCCGGGAAATCCGCATGCGCAAAGACCTGAAATCCAATGATGTGGAAGCTATTCGCCGCAGAGCCAGGCATATTCAGGCGGCATCCGCCGAAATTTTGGTCTGGGGCAAACAGATAACCTACCGGGACAACGCCACCAATCCCAACATCCTGGTGTATGGCGGTGATGAATATTGGGCAGAGGTCAATGGACGCTTTATCGCGGAGGGGCGTTTTTTTACCCGGGACGAAATCCGCCGCAAAGAGCGGGTAATCTTGCTCGGTAGTGACGTTACTGAGAAGCTTTTTCCCTTCGTCTACCCGGTCGGTGAATACGTAAAAATCGACGGAATCCGGTTTAAAGTAATCGGTCTGCTTGAGGCGAGGGGTGCCCTGCTGGGAAGCAGCCAGGACAACCTGGTGGTGATCCCTTTTGACACCTTTACCAAATTCTACGGCGAGAAACGTTCCATCAATATCGGCGTAAAGGCACTGCCCGACCGGCTGGTTCAGGGCATGGATGATGTGACCGGGATTCTGCGGATTTCTCGCAAAGTTCCACCCGGCGCACCCAACGATTTCGAAATCGTTACCCAGGATTCCATTATGAGCACTCTGAAAAATCTAACCGGCTTTGTCTTTATCGCCGCCGTGGTAATCTGTGCCATATCCCTGCTGGTCGGCGGAATCGGGATTATGAACATCATGCTCGTCGCAGTGACCGAACGCACCCGTGAAATCGGAATTCGTAAGGCAATCGGCGCCAAAAAGCGTCATATCCTGAATCAGTTCCTCACCGAATCCATTGGAATCTGCCTGTTCGGTGGGGTCATCGGTGTCATCCTTGGCGTCCTGATCGGCGTTATCATCGCGGCGGTGCTGCACCTGCCTCCCCAGATACCGGTCTGGTCGGTAATCCTCGGGGTCGGCTTTTCACTCCTAATTGGACTGGTCTTTGGCGTCTACCCGGCGATGAAAGCCGCTCGTCTGAATCCCATCGAAGCCCTGCGCTGGGAGTGATGTATACCCGGCTCCATCTACTTGAGCAGGTAAATAACAATGTAGCGGTTCCGCTACACAAACATCGCCGAAAAGCGACACGATTTGTGCAAGTCGTTTTACAGCCATATAAAAATTTTGACCGTAAAATTTTCTTCAGGCTTAATTTTATAATGAATGTTTTTATCGCAGATGATTCTGATATTTTGAGGCAGCGTCTCAAACGTTTCATCATGCGTGTGCCGGATATTGAGATTTGCGGGGAAGCCGCCGGTATCAGCGAAGCCATTTCGCTCATCCACCGGCTGAATCCCGACATCATCATTCTGGATATCCAATTTTCCGACGGGCTCGGCTTTGAGATATATGATCGGGTCGTTACCGATTCCTATCGCCCCTTCACCCTCATCCTGACAAATTATCCAACCGGCCGGTACCGAAAGATGTGCCGGGACCGCAAGATTGAATGCTTTTTTGACAAAACCACAGATTTTGAAAAAATTTACCAGGTCTTATCTTCACTGACCTCCGAAGCCCGGAAGACTCAGAAACACTAAGGCAGATCGTTTTTTCACATGGGAATAGAGAAATCGCTACCAGAAAATCGCTGGTTTCCGACAAAAATTTACAACTCAGAGGGATACTGACAGAGGCACTGATCCATTATTTTTAGTATGTCAAAACGGAGTCACGCGATGTACGTTATGCAAAAGGAAACCGAAATCAATCCTCTGAACGCTTTTTCAAACAAGGGAAATTCCATGAAAATTCTCATAATCGACGATTCGGAAATTATTTACAAGCGGCTGTATAAGCTGACCGAGCGGATCATCGACAAAAAATGCGACAGCATCACCGTCATCGCCACCTTCGACAATCTTCTGATGGATATCTACCATACCGCCCCCGATGTCATCATTATCAACACCTATTCATTGCGGGGAACACTGCTCGAGATGATCCGTGCCGTTAAAACTATCCGCCCGCAGACCAAAATCATTTCACTCACTGAATTCAGCGATAAAACCTTTGAGAACCTCTTAAAAGATGCCGGTTCGGACTTCTTCGTTGATATTGCTTCCGGCATCGAACGCATCCCGGAGCTGATCAACCGCTTCAAGAGTCAGTCTGACTGAACGCTACTTCAACATTATCATTTTTTGAATAGCTCTGGACTGGTCCACCATCAATTCACAAAAATAAATTCCGGAACTTAATGCTGCGGCATCCCATTGGATGCGATGCTTGCCCGGTGATCGGACACCGTCACAGAGAGTTTGGACCAGCTGACCATTGATTTTCCGAATGTTGATCCGGATAGCTGACTCTTTCGTAATCATATATTGAATGGTGGTGACTGCGTTGAATGGATTGGGGAAATTGCAGAACAGCTGAAACCCGGCTGCCAGCCGGTCTGCAGCTTTTCCGTTTCCGAACTGGTTGGGGCCCCCGGCGTCGGTGCGGTAAAGAATTGCCAGCTGTCCGCACCATCCGGGAATCGACCAAATGACACATCTTCTTCCTGCTCTCCGAATCTCAGAGAATCGATCACCGATACGCCATCTTCCGCCACAATCGCGAGAAACTCGCCACCGGCACTGAGTTTGAAATTGGTGTGATAACCGCTCTGCTCTTCATCTTCATCGCACCAGACCAGTAACAATTCACCCGGCTCCAGTGCGGCGCTGCCGGGTGGAAACTGCCACTTGGTCAGATTATCCGGTTTATCCGTGAGGTACAGACCGCTCAGCACCACCGCCTGTTCACCCAGATTGATCAACTCCAACCAGTCGTCATATTCGCCGTCCTGATCGGTATTCGTATAACTATTGCTGGCTAAAAATTCATTGATCCTCAGAGAATTATCCTGAGTTTCTACGACACGGATTTCGATTAATCCTGTGCGCGGAAATCTTGACAAATCCGTCTCTATCCCTGTCACCCTGACCATAAAGCCACCGAAGTCACCCGCGTCCAGCGGCGGAATGACACCAGTCCAGCGATCAGCAGCCTCCAGGATTTTTGTATCAGAGACCGGATCGGGAACCATGGAGTAATATTCGGTAACTGTCAGCTGCCCCGGATGATATTGAATCTCCATCGCCGGAATATTCGTCGAACTGAAGGCTGCCACCGTGACATAAATCGAATCTTCGGGACCCGGCTGCCGGGGCTGATAATCCAAATGATAAATGATCGGGAACGAATTGAGATATTCCAACTGGTCCGGCAGCGAAGTGTTGCGGGCAGTGATAAACTCTTTTAAACCGAATTTAACATGGTCGCCATTTGCAGGTTTTGAAGTATACGACTGATGAAAATCGTCATTGGTAAAGCCATAATCAAAGGTCCTGTAAAGGTCGGCTTCTGCCCAGGGAGTGATCCCCGCTTTGAGGCTGTCAATCCGGGCTTCATTCAGCGCCAAATCCGTCACATGCTGTGAATAAAACTCCAGCATGTGAGTATACAGATTCCGGTACTCCGGTATTTCCAGAATCCGCAACAACGGTCGTCCATCATCGTCATTAACCGGATAATCATAGGGATCAACGGTTGACCAATCGGTATTGAACCAGTCAATTCCGAAGGTGTTGTCATAATCATAGGGAATCAAATGAAATTTGTCCAGTGCCGGTTCGTGATAAAGATAGTAATTATTTTGCAGGAAGCGGTAATCGTCCCAGCTGCCGGTCAGGATATTCATGGCAAAATATTTCAGCACTTCGGGAACCGCCAGAATTTGCTCGATGGAATCCACAAAGTCAGCCTCCGGTGTATTATTCAGAATATCAATCAGGCGTGCCAGCTGACTGTAGTCATACTCTTCCTCGTTGGTTTTCAATTCGTAGGGGCGCTCGGCATCATGGTACGGGTGATAATCCTCGGGATTCGGACTACGGTAATGTAAATTCGCCGGCCAGAGACATTTCCAGAGATTGCCGGATGGATCGGCAAAGCGTTTATCCACAAATTCATCATCAATGTGTTCGACAGAGACATACAGCCCGTAATATTCATCATTGATATAGACCGCCGCATGCGCCGCCCGACTGGTGATCAGACCGATATCGTTGAACCAGTCCCAGCAGATTTTACTGCGAATAATGGACGGATCATTATGCTCGCCGTTCAGATTCATCTTATCCAATCCGTAAAACTCCCGTCCCGGTACAAAGGTATTGAAGGAGATTTTAAAGGATTTTTTCTGTGAATCCCAAGAAGTGTTACCACGCAAACGAAAGCCGATATTTTCAACCGTTTCATCAATGTATTTATTCTTAAAGTGAACCTGCGCCAAATGCAGCGAGTCGCTCTGGCGATTTTCCCAGGTGTAGATCCATTCCAGGGCTGCGGGATCAATACTGATCCGGATTTCCGCTATCTCTGTGTCGTCGTAGACCATCCAGGAATTGTCGTCGGCAAATACCACGCTTCCCCCAATAATAAACAGTCCCACCACCGCCAGCATGGCAACTTTTTCCCGCTTCTCATCAATAATAAGATAAGCAAATTGCGCATCAGATACATGATAAAACGGATACGCATCATTGTATCTGAAAAAAACAACCGAGTGTTGGGAATGTAAGGTGGATTTTAAATTGACCTTTGTCCGCTGCGATCGGCTTGAATGCCGCACAGATCCCGGACAACAATAAAAAAAGCCCCGAACAATCGGGGCTTTTCCAGCAGGAATGTCATGTTATAACCGACTGACTCTCGAGAAACCGCTGGATTCAATCGTGCTGATCTCACCCTCTCCGCAATACTTAACCTTGGAAGAACCGCTGGCGCGGACATCCATTTCACCATCAATATTAATCACACAATTACTGGCGCCGCTCAGATACAGATTGGCATCATTGCTACAGAAATCACCCATCCTGACGTTGCTGGCACCGCTGGCATGAATAAGCAGATTTTCACCCCGTCCTTTCAAGGTGACATTGCTGGCACCCGACAGATTCAAATCGAGATTGCCGGTCCCAATCAGACCTTCCACCCGACTGGCACCCGATAGGTTGAGGACCAGATCGTGTTTAAAACTAAATCCCTCTAATACCGCCGATGATGCGCCACTCAAGCCAAGCTCCCCAATATCCGGCATGGTGATCTCCGCCTCCAGCGAACCGTTGCAACAGGAGCGGTGGTTTTTTAAACCGATATGCAGGGTGCGTCCCCGTTTTTCGACCACAATATAATCCCGGGGGTCTTCATCCACCTGCAGGGTCACATTGTACACTTTACCCTGAAGAATGCGGGCTTTGAAGGCACTTGAAATTTCGACCTTATCAAAATCCTGATAATCTTTTTGAATCGTCACCGTTTTGCCAATACCCCAGATGGATTTTGCCGACAATATCGCCGGACTGATTATGAGCAGAAGCAGTATGATCCAGCCGGTCAATTGAATGAAAAAATCTTTGCGTTTCATGATTATCTCTCCCTTCCTCTCAATTTCAGCAAACAGTTATCCGTAAGACGCAACTACCCGGAAAAAAGTTGTCTGGATGCCGGATTACCGACGTTAGTATAATTAATGAAATTTATTGAAGTGTAAGCTGCCTTCTTACAGCCGTTCCAGCGGGGAAAGAAAGCGGGTTTTCGGATTTGACCGGTTGAATTCGCAGATCAGTTGATAGACCATCGGCACCCTCTTCTGCAGTCGCCGTATGACCTGTTCATCGAGGGTCATCCGGCTAAAGGGAACCCGCCTGACATACTCCTGGATATCACCAACGCGACGGTGGTACTTATATTTGTAGGTGAAATTACCCGCTGTATCCAGCCGAACCGCCGGGTTGGCTCGGTTTGGTATACTGATATAAAACTCACTTCGGTCGAGACCGGCGTAATTCACTAACTGCCTTTCCCGGAGATATTTATACAGCTCCCGGGCGGTATTTTCCGCCGGATCGATCAGCATTATCGTGTCTGCCATACAGCTGCGATAAACCGGCTGCCCGTTTTCCTGGTAATGATACAGACGCTGCAGCTGCTCCCGAATCTGGGCGCTGTAAAAGGGATAATGCGTACACCCCAGAATAATGACCTTCAGTGGTGTCGCCCGGGGTGACTTGCGAACCTGTTCCAGTAAAGATACAATATGATATCTAATGTAATTCTCCACAGAATTCAACTGAATCGTTTCCGGATTTTCCCGGCTGCCGGAGTACAATATGCGGTTTTCATTCCAATCGAAATCGTAGCGTGCCATAATCGCCCTGTCGATTACTGCGGCAGAATGCCGAAATGCCGGACCGCGGTAATTTGCATCCGGCACTGTTCCATCGGGAAGTATGTATTCGCTGAACCCATCAATCGCACCAGCAAGTCCGATGCCGGCTTGCTGAAACACGGCGATGTTTCCGCTGTATCCATGTTCCTGGATATGGCCTTCGATTGCATGTGTATATCCTTCCGATGCAATCGTACCGGCGGTCGCCATGATACCGATACTGCTATTTTCATTTTCCCGGATATGCTGGAATGCACCGCGTACCCCCGCACCGATGACGCCGATTACCCGGATATCCAGACCTGCCTTCTCAATAAAGGACTCGATGAATTCTTTCCCCACAGCGGTGGCTGTATTACAGGCAATCACGATGGATTTAACCGGCATTTTATCATTCTCACAGGTCACCGATTCCGCCGAGCGATAATATTTATTCCCAAGTAAAAACTGGACATCTTTGATGATGTGTTCCCGCAGCAATTCCGTATTATCTTCCGCAGCATAGTTCCCATAGGGCATGTTCGCCTGATCGCCCAGATAGATAAACCACTCCTTCTGAAAATCGGGTAGCGCGTCACCGCCGTCAATCGCATCACCCGTCCGGTTGTCAAATTCATCAAACCGGACAATCGCATCCAAAACCGTCAAGCCGCCTGTCCCGGAATCAAAAATACCCACCGGCAGCGTCGGGTCGGATTGCGGATACCGCCGAACATCCAGATAGAAAAAACTGGTCTCATCATTTAAAATTGAATCGAGAATAGCGCAACTGTCAGAAGAGCTACAAGATTGAAAAGTACTCCATCCTCCCAGCCAGATGATGATCGCCCACTTAAGCGTGACTTTCCGATAACTAAAAAATCGCTGCATAGTCGGAAAATACATGAAAAAAGAGAATTTAAAAAGACTTAATCCACAATCAAACCGGGAAGCATTCTGGATTGAGACTCTTTGGGAGGATCCGATGCCTTTACTTCACCAGCATCATCTTCTGAGTTATCTTTCCACCTCCAATCCGCAACTCATATAGATAAATACCCGAAGCGAGATTCTCGGGATTCCAGGCGGTCGTATACTTACCCGGTGCCAGTCGGCGATTCACTAAAACAGCGACCTGTTCCCCGAGAAAATTAAAGACTCTCAATTGAACCATATCTGATTTTCAAAGTGAAAAACCGATTTTTGTCATACCGTTAAAGGGATTTGGATAATTCTGGGATAATGTAAGATCCGCCGGGATCTGCATTGCAGTTGAAGATATTTGGGTAATGAAAGCCTGCCCGTAGTCGTATCCCTTCACCAGAATTTCAAAAATATTGTTATTGTTCATATCATCTTCCCAGAGAACGATATAATTCTCAACATTGTGAAGGGCAATCACCGGATCAAACTGCTGCCCCCTGGCATTTTCATTTACTGTGAAAACGCCCCGTTCCCGGCGGTTTCCATTAGCATTAAACTCCGCAGCATAAATCTGAAAATAGCCGTTCCCGTCATTATCATCCTGAAATGTGACAACAAAATCACCCGTTTCCGCCAGGGCAACCGACGGTCGAAGTTGCTGTCCGGCGGTGACAGCATGAACCGTCACATCGCCGAATAGCTTTACACCCTGATCGTTAAAACCGGCGGCGTGAATCTCATAATTCCCGTCCCCATCACTATCATCTTCCCAGACAATGATAAAATCACCGGAGGAATTGACATCAATTGACGGATTCTGATGATGTCCGCTGCTTTTGGCATTGACCGTCATCTCCGGCAATTTTACGCTGCCAGTATCATTCAATACCACCGCTTTTATTTGGGACAAACCATCATTGTCATCGCCGCTTTCCCACACAATAACCAGCGAATTATCCGAAGATACCGCCAGATCGGGATTCTTCTGCGCTCCACCGGACTGTGCATTTACCGACATATCATTAAAATGTCTGCTACCATCAATCCCGAACCCAGCCAGCATGATTTCCGATATACTATCGTCGTTGCTGTCATCTTCCCAGACGACAACAAACGTGCTGTCTGACGTCATCGCCACAGATGGGCGAACCTGTTCTCCGGTTGTCACCGAATTAATGGTAAT
>JBNGDF010000005.1:2779-82653 GCA_049975265.1 Fidelibacterota bacterium | reverse complement strand
AAAATCCCCATCGGGCGCCATTGAAACGGCAGGTTCACACTGATTGATGATATCAGAAGCCTGGACGGTCATATCATTAAAGGCGTTATCAAGCCGGAGATATTTCCCCTCTACCGGACCACTCATGTCGTAATCAAGTGAATAATTATGGGCGGGATCGTTGGGATTCGACGGATAATCACTCCGGTTAAATTCATACACGTCGTCCAGTACCGACAGGACCCGGACATCAATCCGGTTCTCATCGGGGAAAAACTCCAGGGTGCGCAGCCAGCCGTTTCCGTGGTTCACGCCATTCCGCTGTTCAAACTGATAATCGGTTAAAATCTCGTAGACCGTATTGCCGAGATTGCCGGTCCGAACCATCAGCTCCGAATCGCCCACATGTCCGGAGACTACCATAAAAATATTGCTGTGGCGTTTGACAAACTCGTTCCAGGTGGTATTCCCACCACTGCCGGCAATATCATAGCCGGTGCCGCAATTGCACTGATGAACGGCATCATGCCCCTGGTAGCAGTGCGTCGCTACAATCACCCGCCGATCCGGATAGTGCAGCAACAGCGAGTCCGCCCAGCAGAGCGCTTCCTTGCTTGGCGCAAATTCCAGATTCACGATCATAAATTTCAGATCGTGAACTTCGAAAAAACAGTAGTTATTGTCGTTAGTGTTGTGAAAATGCCCACCGTACCAGGCACGCTCATCGAATCTCTGCGGACCAAAATATTGATTATATCGCCGGGTGTCACGCTTCCTGCCGCCGTCCGGATTGTCATGATTACCGGGTATCACACTGTAGGGCACATTGGCATTATCCAAAATGGTATGCGCGGCATCGGCAGCCTGCCACTCCGTGAGAGTGTTGTTATGAGTAATATCACCGAGATGGATAACGAACTTAATGTTGCGGAAATTTTTATGATACGCAATCCATGCAGCCTGGGCATTATAAGTCGCCAGATCCCGCAGGGAGTAGTATTGCGTATCCGGCATTAATACGATTACAAAAGGTGATCGTGTGGCGGTTGCCGCCCGGGTTACTATCTGTACGAACACGCTAAATAACAGAATGGTACCTGTAAACAATAGATATCTGATTTTCACCAACTTACCTTCCTTTACAATTTAAAAAGACTTCAGTTAACTAAACTCTTTCCGACCGAAGATTTTATCGGACTCTTCATAAAAATCCCGGACGGCAGCATCATTCGCCGGACTGCGCTCCCTGCATCGCGCCCCCCGCCACCAGGTTGCCTTCAGCAGATTAGCCCGTGCGTCCAGATGGACGGTTTCCGGCACGGCAACCATCGGAGTTTTCCAGGAAATCGCGAACCTGCTCAGTGTGAAGACCGAATAGCGCATGGGGTAGGAATTAATAGACGGCGTCACAAAATAGTTAACGCCGCTTTCTTCTTTATATCGCAATCCGATGTGGCGATGACCGGAAATGACCACCGGCGCCGCCTGAGAACTACGGGCAAGTAGTTTCCGGACCGCCTCATCATTATCAATACAAAACCAGGCCATCGGCTGTCCCGGTTGCTCATCCTGCGACCAGCGGATAAAATTGTGGTGCATGAAAACGAGATTGACGGAATCCCCGTTTTTGTTCAGTTGATCCGCCAGCCAACCCATCTGTTCCTGTGGCAGAATCCCGCCCCAGCAGACCGGATCGTTGGGCAGACAGGCGTCGAGACCGATCAGGTGTAAGCCCGGCAAGATCTGTTTTGCATAATACCGCTTCCCGGCTTTTCCATAACCATAATCACCGAAAAATTGAACAAATTCATCAATTTTTAAATAGGTGAATCCTGTCCGGCGCCTTTTCGGATCAGGCGGCATAAAGTCATGATTGCCGCAAATGACATACGCCGGCACCTTCAACTGTTGCAGGTAGCTTCGGACCACACGGGCGTTTTCCAATTCGCCATCCAGCAATAAATCACCCAGAACGATAACAAATCTCAGATTTTCTTCGGTATTCAGAGCCGCTACCGTCTGACGCAGACAAGCGACACTTGCAGCACTCATCTTCATCTCATTTTGACTTTGGGTATCAAGATGAATATCGGCAATTACCGCAAAGCGCACTGGTTCAAACGCGATTCGTCCTGGACGAGCAAATATTTTTGTAATAACGTTACCGGATAATGCTGCACCAATCACAGAGGTACCGGTTAATTTTAAAAAATCCCGTCTGGAAAATTGGCTACTTTTCATAATACTCTTACCACTCCACAAACATGCGTTGATTTAAAAAGGATTTCTCAAATCCATGTCCCTCATCCAATATCACCGGGTAATTCGATCAGCGACCTGCCTCTGCCAGGGTACAAACAGTATGGAGAATATCGGCAAAAAGGCGGGCTGCCGGCTCCGCCGCTGCAGCGCCATACTTCGCCACTCCCGCTTCATCCTTTGCAAATATGGACTGAACCAGCGGTACAATCTGCGCCCGGGCGTTGATTCGATTCTCCTTAAATCGAAAATAGATCGCTTCGGAGGCTTCCACCAGATTTTCTCCCAACAACTGGGGTTTGTAACCGGAAATATCAACTGTAAAATCAGCTCTATCAACAGCCCGATGAATATCCATCGGCTGCGGATAATCGGGTGAAATGAGCAGCTGGGCAATGGTTTTATCCGGCAGAACATGAACCGGACAGGCATTATCTTCGATAAAATGAGCCAATGATCCCAGATACTTTGCGGCTTCGAGGGTCCCACCCTTCTGAAGATTCAGCACAGCATGATGCATCAGTTTCGTGGTGATATAAAAACATACCTCGCTATTTTCATCATCATTTTTATGCCACTGTTTGATGTTTTGTAATAGCGGCAAATTAACATAGGGGTCGTAAAAATCGATCCGCGCCTGATCCTTCTGCCGGACGGCGGCGCGGTGGTAATCCGGATTTAACGAGTAATGTTCAATCATCGAATCCGCCGCACTACCGAACATCCGCTGTTCTTTTCTCGTCAATTGCTCAAAGGCAGCCCGGGTAATATTGGCATGATTGACCTTATTCCAGGCAAAAACGGTGGACTGCAGGAAAACCACCGCTGTAATCCAGAAAAGGAATGCTCCTTTTTTTACAATCATTGCTTTATCCTTACTGTTTTTTATTAATCAGTTCTTCATCGGATGAGCGGGTCAGCCGTTCCAAAATCTCTTCCGCACCCCATAACGGGTCGGGCGTGGGAAACGCCTCCCGCAGATAGGGCAATCCCAGTTTGTATAATTTTACATCCGGCAGCCGACCTGCCCGGGGTTCATCCACACGGACAGCGTTCAGATGTTCCGGATGCAGAATCACCTCTATTTCACTGCTTTCGGCTAGTTCCATCAATCTGTCCTGAGTCATTTTCATCGTCAGCAAACCGGTTAAATGGGACACTACCTGGTCAAATTCGACATTCTGCGCATACGCCGTTTTTTCATAAAGCGATTCTACATTTGACAGCTCCGGTTGGCAGATGTTTTTGACCGAATCTATGAAAACCTGGGTCGTATGTTTACGTTCCCAGCGATCCAGCTGATACCGAATCTCCGGGTCGCGATCATAGTTGCGCTTTAACGCCTCTTCCTCCAGACAAACATCCCGGATGGTTCGACCTATGATGGTCCGTAATTTTCCCGCCAGCTCGGTAAATTCGGCTGCCCGTAAATCCAGCGGGCGATAGGAGAGATGGTACAGCAACTCGCGAACCGTCCAGTGCCCGTCCTTAAAGCGTACCGCTGGTTCGTCATAATAATCCGCTAACTGCTCGGAAATCTGACGAAAGGAGAGCGGTTCCGGAAGGGAGGGCGTCTGCTGAAAGCCGGAGTCCTGGATAGCTGTATGAATAAGTGAATGGAACGTGCGAGCCAGGACATTAAAAATTTTACCATCGACAACAACTTCCTTCGGGTCCATAAACTCCTTCAGAAACCTGCCGGTCTGGCGGCGGTCTTTTTTATAACGGATAACCTGCTCATACCGATGCCGGTATTGGGCGAAATCGGACTCCGCCAGAATTCTGCGCCGCGAAGCGACTTTTTTAATAATAAAATAGCCTTTTCCATGGGAAATAATCGGTGAAATCTCGGAAGGTTTAAGACAATAAATCGTTTCATTAAACGGTTCCTGCAGCTCGCCGTAACCGATAAAATCGGTTTCACCATTTTCAACGGCGATGCCCAGGTGACCCAGTTTGTTCTCAAGAAGACTATCAAAATCAGCACCGCTATCCAGTTCCGCTTTAAAACGCCGGGCTTCGTTTAAATCGTCGGTATACAGGTATTTCACTCTGTTTTCGATGGCGGATCTGGCAATCGCCTCCCGAATCTCCTCTTCGCTGACACTGACCTTTCCGCCGACTTCGACATTGAACATCTTTTCCACCAGCAGCTCCTGTTTCAACAGGCGCATGGACTTTTGAACATATTCACCGGATTTTTTCTCCTGCACCTGGGGCAGCTGGGCTAAAACCGCTTCGTTGATCATTGCCTGCAAATAGCTCTCTTTGGCACCGTCAACGCTTTTTAAAAAAGAGGGACCGAAGCTGTAGCTTTCAATAAAACTTTTCTCGGTAATGACTACATCGCCCACCTTCGCCAGGACGGGTGTATCATCATGATACTGCCGCCGGCTGCAGGAGCTGGCAATTAAAAGAAAAATTATCGGTGCGAAACGAAAAAAATATGGTATTCGCCCTTTCATTTCAGTAGGACCACCTTCCGTGAACGGGTGGGGATATCATCCACAAGCAATTGAATAAGATAAACGCCGGAGGCGAGTTTTTCAGGATTCCAGGTATAATGTATATACGATCTGGAATCGACACTTTCATGGGAAACGGAATCAATAATCCGCCCGCGAAGATCGTAAATATTGAGCAGGCTGGTGACAGCATTTCCAACCTTGTAGTGAATACTCAGTCGGTTATTAAACGGATTGGGATAAGCCACCAACTCATACTCCCCCGGCAGTATACTGAGACCCTGCGATTGGGTTCCCGTACCTCCATTGACCCGATCGGCAAATAGTACCTCCCTGGAAATTTCGAAAATGAAGGGAAAGAATTGGGACCAGGGATTGGACGTCCGGCTGGAATAATAGAGCGCCGACGATTCGGAAGAGACCATTAAATTGCCGGCTCGGTTAAAGGTTACATCTTCCGTTCCCGCCGGAAGGTAAAAAATCGTATCCGGTTCCGCCAGTTCCCAGCGGGAAAGCTTACTCCTGGAGTAGCGGTATAATTTCGAATCCCTGTCACCGAAGCTGCAGGAGGCGAAGAGGTAATCCTGTCCCTGAAATTTCGTCCAGGCGGCGCCCTGAACATACATCGGCAGCATATAGTATGTCGGTTTTGCCGCTAAATCAACAACTCCCGACAGATTCATCGGGTAACCCGCCAGATAAGCCGTTTCTCCGGCTTCATCGGCAAATTTGGTACAGCACCAGAGTGTATCGGAAAAATAGGTGGCGGAGGCTGAATACATACTCT
Source organism: Fidelibacterota bacterium (assembly GCA_049975265.1). Classification (GTDB taxonomy): domain Bacteria; phylum Fidelibacterota; class UBA2242; order UBA2242; family UBA2242; genus B118-G9. The sequence goes on along the minus strand of JBNGDF010000005.1, from coordinate 77,163 downwards.
GGGACCAGACATAACCAAGGGTCTGATATTTCTCCCTGCCGGCACCACTGTATTCCGGGATTTCAAGCCGGAAACCTTTTCCGCCACATGTCAGCAGAATATTACCGCCCCGGTAAGCCATGGCGGTCATGTGCGCCGTCGCCAGTTCACCGTTCATCCGAAAACAGCGCCGTACCTGATAGTCTTTGCCGGAATCCAACTCGACAATAATCGAGCGTTGATTGCCGGTCGTTCCATCGATATCACGATGGTAAAGCGAGATGTACACCATGTCGCTGTCACCGGTGAATTGATCGTCCTCATAAGTATTTGTCAATCCCTGTGGAATATAGCCATCGTTTGAATAAGGCACGAAAACAGCCGCTGCGATCGGAACCTTACTGGCGCGGATCCGCTTTTGATAAATGTCGGAACCGGAGCGATAATAACGGTAATAGGGCAGACCAAAGTAGCCGCTGCCATCCAGTGGATAATGGGCGTTGTTGTATACCGATCCGAATTCCTCGGTTTTCAGCTCTGCTGCATATATTTCACCGCGATAGGAGCTGCTTTCCAGCGCGGCATCGAAACCGATTTTCAGATGTCCCGACAGGGTCTCAAAGCCGATGGGGTAGTGAACAATCGCTGACTGCTGTTCGGCAACCAGCTGGCGATTCAGATAGAGACGCTGCCGAATCGTGTCAGTGACGGTTCCGCTGATCCACTGCACATAATTCCACTCGTTTTGGGTACAGGTGTCGGATGACTGTATTTCGAAGAGCTTGTATTGCAGAATGCGCTGGAAATGTAATATACAGTCTTTCAGGGTCAGAGTAAAAATCACATCACCGTAATCATCCAGCAGTGTCATCAGGTTCCCATTCCGGCAATCGGGCTTGAACCAGACCTCCGCCGAAAAATCGTGATCGTTGTAGAAAGATGTGCGCAGGGTATCGGGACACCGAATATAGGCGGAATCGTGATTAAACAGAGTTGTGTGGACCGTCCGAAAGCCCCAGCCCCCGGCTCCTCTGGCGGGTATTTCGCTGGCAGGCAGATATTCCTGAACCGTAATATGATTACCCACAAACGACGATTATAACGGAGAATCGGCTGTAAGGTCGGAATTGTAGCGAAACAGCACCTTGCCATCGGCGTCTGTGAGAAAAATAAACAATATTACTAAAACAAGCTTTTTCATAACGTTGTAAAATACTCTTTTTTCACGGCAGATTCTATAAATAATGCGACTATTGATACATCAGGATGGGCGGCTTTTGATTGCCGCCCATCCATCGGGGATCGAGATTTAAAAGATCCAATCTACTTCAGCAGAATCATCTTATTGGTCTGCATGAAATTATCCGCCTGAAGACGATAAAAATAGACACCGGCGGGAACCGCCTGACCGCTCCGGTTCCGTCCGTCCCAGCGAATCTGATAGTACCCGGCAGCATATTCTTTGTCAGTCAGCACGGCGACCTTTTTACCCAGTATGTCGTAAACCGTTACCGTTACTTTCGTACGACCCGGTACATCAAATCGCAGGGTGGTTTCCGGATTAAACGGATTGGGATAATTCGAATGCAGAGCAAAGGATTTCGGTAAACCGGATTCGGTTCCATCAATCGCGCTGACAACAATCGAGTTTTCGAAATTAACCGTCTGACCGGGTGAAAAACAGGAGTCATCTAGAGCCACCGTTTTATGCTGCACATAGGGATCATCTTCGCTCAGGTCCCCATCCGGAAACAGCGTAATCGAGTTGTTGTTCCAGGTGGAATCCCGGACGTCAAAGCGAATCTCGAAATCAATACCTTCAGCCGATTTAATATGGGGATCACCCTTATACAGGCGATCCCGGTTCTGGATGTACATATCCTCCGTCCCGTCGGCGGAAACCAGCAATATGGCTTCATCGGTATTATTCAAACCATTTCCAAGACGATCAATAACATCGGATACAAATACTCTGGTTTTAAGCGGGTTGACATTAAAACCGGGCACTCCGGTGATATTGCCACCGGAAAAAATAACAACAATCTGTCCCGGTGCCATGATATAGCCATCGGGGAAAGTAAAGGATAATTCTTCGTCATCCCCAACCTGCCATCCGGTCATATCCACATCGTCGTTGGATATATTGGCAATCTCTATAAACTCGTCCTGGTTGGAATCTATAATTCCATCGCCATTGGCATCTTTATAGACATCAAAATTGACCTCATTGATGACAATTCGGGGGGTGATCTGAATTCGCGGTACAAAGTGAGCCACCACGTGCTGCGGTTTATTGATGGACATGGTGAGAGGATTTAATTTGCTTTTAAATCCTTCATCACTATTGGTCCAATAGCCGAAGGCGTGACCTTCGCCATAAATCGGCAGAGTATTAAATGTGACAACCTGGTTGTATTCGTAACGCGCCATGACCGTATCAATCTCAAGGGTTCCCACACCCTCCGGGTCCATGCTCATCGTTACCACATAGGACAAATAATCGGCACCGTCGATCGTCGTGCCCGCCGAAAAGTTCCCGGTGCCAACTTCGCTGTGCACCGCAAAAGGATCCTCCACCTCAGTATTGGCATCCTGGCTGCGGGTTATCGAAGCTCCCTGACCGGCGGCGACAGCCGTGGCATTAGCAAACTCCCAGTCCATTCCTTCAACCACCGCAGAATTTGGTGCACCCGCCGAGGCGGCACTGCCCACCGCCAGATAGGTGTCAGAATAGCCGAGACGTGACTTCAGAATAATATATTCTCCCGCTGCATCCAGACCGTCACCAATGGTACCATCGGCGGCAAAGACCGCCGTTTTCAGCGGATCGGCGTCATATCCGGGCAGGCTGCTGACATCTCCGCCACCGACCACCGTCACAAATTTGTGTGGCGGAAGAATGTATCCATCCGGGAAGGTGAAATTCAACGCCTCGTCATCACCCAGCTGCCAGCCGGAGAGATCCACCGCCTTATCGGCAATGTTGGTCAGCTCGACAAATTCATCCCGCAGGTCACTGACACCGTCGCCGTTGACATCATTATTGCGCTCATCCAGCAAAACCTCATTAATGATCACTTTTTCTGAATAAACAATATCAACCCATTGGGGTGCATCAACATAACTATTGCTCTCATTCCCCAATTTCCCGTCGAAAAGACCGAAGGCTGCATCGTGGGCGACGTAACCCTCACCTTCATCAAAATGCCAGAGCGCCATGGTATTGGCATCCGCTATGAAAGGCTCGGTGGGAACTTCAAAATCCTCGGTATAGCGAACCACATTGGAGATCCGGAATTCGTCAATCGTACCGCGAAAGCCGTCCCAGGTGGTGGACATCTGTTCCGTCGTCTGGTTTCCAATCACAATCGGCATGTTGCCACTTTCCACATCCAGCGGGGGATAGGTATCATTAATCAGCCCTGACGGTGTTCGATCCGCCATCTGGACACCGTCTACCCAAATCCGCATTGAATCGTTGACATCCCACGTAACTGCGACATGGTACCAGCGGGGTTGCCAGACCTTAATTTCGTATGTATGCACCGAGGCGGTTTTACTTACATCCTGAATCCAGGAGTGTAGATCGCCAGCCCCTGTCTGCCAGGCAATCCCGAAATCGCCCTTGGCGGCACCGCCCTGATTTTTCGAAATGATGTAGGTATAGGTATTGCCATGATTATCCGAACGCAACGTCGAATCCAGTTTGAAGAAACACTCTACCGTTCCCTGATACACATGCTCCGGCCAATAGTCCACCGACTGGAGAACCAGCAGCCGGTCATGCTCCCACCATTTATAATGCAACGCCTTGCCCCATTGGGCCGTGACTGTTCCGGAAAAAAAAGCCAGCACCAGAAACGTCACGCAGAGGTTCGCGATGGTAACATTTCTTCTTTTCATAAATACCTCCAAGGTTTTTTCTTAAAAAAATTATTCAAAATGATAATCCCACGGTAAAATGCTGGGCATACGCCAGACGTCCCCAGTCAACAATCGCATAATCAAATCGCAATGCCGTCTGCTGAAACAGCTTATAGTTGATGCCGGCTCCGAGGCTCAAACCGCTTTCCGCCTCTTCATCAAACAGCGCCTCATATCCAATGCGCAGGAAAAACAGTTTTGCCAGAGCATATTCGCAGCCCACATTCAGGTATTCCACGTTATTGCTGGGGTGCAACAGATCCACCGCCAGCGTCAAATCATTATATTTAAAAGGTGAAAAAGAGTACGCCAGCCCGAACCGAAACAGCAGCGGCATTGGAAATGCATCGGTTTCCAGCATGGCATTGATTTTATCGTTTGAATAGTGAATCGGGTCTTCATCATGAGCCCGCCGCACATCACGACCAGCCAGGCGCATATCCGTCCCGAAATTGGAAATACTGGCGCCCAGATTCAGACCTTTTAATTGTGTTTTATAGAGTAAACCGATATCCACGGCATACCCCGCTGACGACATGTGCCAAATCTGTTGCCGTACATATTTACCCGTCAAACCACAGGAGAAACGATCGGTGATTCTCAGACCATATGTCAAAGCCAGCGCCAAATCCGAGGCGCTGTAGTATTCCCCGGTTCCTTCCGGATACGTCACGGTGCGGACCGTCTGCTTATCAATGGCATTGAAAACCGACAGCGCAAATCCCACCATCTGTCCGTTGCCCACCGGTACAATCCCGGCAGCATGATCCAGCGACATGTCGGCAAACCACTCAGTATGAGTACCGGTGACGCTGATATTGTCAATCTGGGTAATACCCGCCGGATTCCAGTATAGCGCGGTCACATCATTAGCCACCGCCGTAAACGCACTACCCATGGACAGTGCCCTGGCGCCGATGCCGATTTCCAGAAACTGGGCTGAGGATGACCCCTTTTTGTTGACCTCCCCCGTATAAATGAGTTCGGTGTATTCCTCCTCCAGCTGCGCCCACAGGCTCGAGCCACCCATCAAAACCAGAGCAATCAATAATAATTTCAGCAGCAACTTTTGTTGATTTTTATTCATAGAATCCTCAATCCAATCATGCACCGTTACTTTATTAAAGCAAATTTGCCCACTTTCGAACCGATTCCGGGAGCCTCCACATGATAGACATATATGCCGTATGCCACCGTCAGCCCGTCTTCCGACACCAAGTCCCATGATTCGGCACCCATGGACATCTGCGCCGAATGCCTGAGAGTCTTGACCAGTTTTCCTGAAACCGTATAGATACGAATCATACATTCCGACGGCAAATTGACAAAATCAATGCGCCGTTCGCCCCTGCCACTGGTAAAAAATAGCGGCTTTTCCCAGGGGGCACTGACCACATAGGGATCGGGAACTACGTAAATATCATCCAGGTCCGCTTTCGCCTGCTTTTTGTCTATCTTTGATCCGTGCGTTATAAAACGGATGGTGTCATCGGCATTGAATGGCTTGGTCACCTTAAAGTAAAATATATCACCATATTCCGGGTCAATCGCATTTTCGACGGTATCCAGTTTGAAAATCCAGGCAACCTTCGAAGCGGTGCCGAAATTCTGAATTTCATGACAAATACTGATCTGATCGCCGCCATTAAGACGGTTGTCCTTATGAACATATTCATAAAAAGCAAAATCCAGCTTGCGGTTGTAGGTGGTGCTCCAGACCTGAAAATTTACCGGGCGGTTGGATTCAGTGTCCAGTGGATTGTAGAACGAAGTGTCGGCATTATCTCCCAGAATCCGAATCTCAATATCTTCCGGCAGCGTGCGGCGCTTGGCGTTATCGCTGGTTAGACCAACACGATAGGGCAGATTACAATTCCCCACCAGCCAGCCGTGCTCGGTCACGTAGGAAGAATCGTTGTAAAAATCAAAACGCATACCTTCTCGGACTTCCCTTCTGATATCAAATTCATCGTAACAGTCATTCTTATAGATAATCTCATTATCCGTTAAATCCCGGATGCAGATACCGTTGGTGAAGCGACCGCCGGTGGTATCAGAAAAGGTTACTTCATAACGATGTCCATCCTGAACGTCATCGGGGATAGCAAACACCACATCCAGATAGCCGGTCGCCAGACCGACGTGCTCGTAGTCAGCCACCATGCCCCCTTCAATATAACCGGCGCTGCCGGCATTGGGAGTCACTACGGCGCAATTGATATCCACATACTCCACTTCCCCCAACGCATCAATCTGAATGATTTTACTGCATTCGGTGGGGTAAACCGGTGCAAGCGATGCCACCGACGACAAACCCCGCTCGTAAAAATCCTCGTCATACCCTTTATCATAGGAACAGACAGCGTAAAAATAGCGCCGCCCGTTTTCCACTGTGCTGTCAATATAATGGTACTGTAAGCCGCTGTCATCTCCCATGTGAAAATGAGCTCCCGTACCCTCAATCGTAATCGGATGCAAGCCGCTCAGCCCGTCGGCTTTGTCAAACTGGGCAATCGGTTCCCAGTAGAGCTCATTACCGTAAGCATCGGTAATTGTTTTGACGTCGTTAAAAGAGGGATCGGTGGATCGGTAGACCAGATAGCCCTCGAAGTCAGAACCGTAAATCGGATCGATGGAAAGTTCCGCCATCTTATCCCAGGTCAAAATGACTTTCCTGTCCCGTGCTACAGCGCGGACATTGGGTTTCAGCGGCGGCTTTGTAAAGTTATAATCGGCATCATAAATTTTCTGCATCGTGCGCTTATTCTTTAAAATATCCTCAAAGTCATTTCCGAACAGATTTGCAATGGCAAATTTTCTGGTTCCATTCTTTAGGTAAGGAAAAATATCCCGAACCATAGAAAAACGCCAGGTTTGTAACCGGAGGAGTCGAAATCAAGCCCAGTTGGAAGAACCGCCATGCCCTGAGGTCATCCTTCATGTTGGTGGCGTTGTTAAGTACAAAACTGGTCAAGCCGATCTGATCGGATTCATTATTATCAGTTTTACCGAAATTCGGTTCTCCCTGATCCGGCATTCCATTGGCTTCTGTTCCGTCGGTATCCGGACCTGGATAATCGTAGTCGTAGGGACCAATTCCGTCCGAGCCGACATCGTCACCAATAAACTCCCCATAATCCCATTGTCCGTTGCCGTTGGCGTCTTCATAGCTGCGCCAATCACCATCCTCGTCACCAGACCAATGCCACACATTGCCCTCAGCAAATTTTCCAACCGGACCTTATATATAACTGCCTCGATCATTATCCTGTTCTTCATCAATCAGACCATCCTGGTCATCATCGAGACCATTAAGCGGATCACCGGGACTCTCTAAAAAGGCGTATCCGAAGTAACCGATCCCCGTGCGACCTTTAATATCTAAACCATCGGCATCCCAACAGTAGGTAATATCATCAACCAGGTCAAAATAGGCTAAATCATCACCGGAATCACCGGAGCCGCCCACCATCACATCGGCATACATACCAAAAACAACTTTCGGTAAATCCTTATGACTGTAGTTTTCAAAGTCGTAGCGGACAATCAGAATATCCTCAGCTGCTACAGCCGCCCATTGATATCCACGCACTTTTACTTTGAGACCAAGTCCCCGGCGCCCGCCTGTATACCAGCCACCGGAATCAATTGCACTGCCAATGAATGGAAAATAGCCGTATTCGTCATTATCCCGATCATCAATCACATAATAGCTCTCTTGATCCGCCCGAACATAGGCACCAAATTCACCATTCCAACGCCCAGCACGAGTACCGGGATTACCGGGATAATCATGCGGCCAGGATTTAGGCCAGGTTTCCGATTTATGACTCATTGCCGGAAATTCATCTTTATTAATTGTGATATCCTCTTCGAAATAGCCTGGCAGAGGCTGCCAGTTCCAGAGATGCGTACCATCGGGTGAAATGTCATGCGAGGTCGGATGTGTATAGCTCTCGGAAACAATCTGAACCGTGAAACCCGCAGAATCCACCACTTCGCCTCCGGCAGCCATGATAAACTCAAAACCGTAAGTATATCCGGTCCCTTTCGGCCACTCCATTTGCGGCGATTTATACCGGTCACCCAAATTCCCAAAATTGGAAAAGCGGGTGTTGACCAGATTTCCGTTGTGGATTCCCGACCGGCGATGTTCATTACCGGCAAATATACCGGTCCAGGTCTAGAGTAGTGATATCAGCAGTATTGCGAGACACCGCCCATATTTGTTTGATTTTTTCTTTCCCGTCATATGTTCAATTACACCTTCGCATTTAATTTTAAGGAAAATTCAAGACGATTTGCTCTAAAAATCAACAGCTAAACCGATCAGTACGCGCCGTGGTTCAGAATAGTAATCCGGACGGAGATCAATCTCTTCAATTGTAAAATTCGGGTTCTTCTGCAACAAATGGTAAGTTGCCATGGTTCGATAGGTGTAACCGGCGCGTCCCGTACCTTCATAAACGGTGATCTCATTCAACCGATCGGTCAGGTTGAATACTTTGCAAAACAGTTTGACTTTATAATTCATTACCGATAAATACTTATAAAAAGTCATATCAATATTATAGGTTACCGGCTTGCGGTCGCTGTTTTCAAACTGGGTTGACAGTGCACTTCCCGGACTCACGGGGGTATAGGGCTGACCAGTTGCATACCGTCCGATTATTCCCAGGTTCCAATCCGAGGGATTCCCGACGGCTATCGAGGCATTAAACGTGTGGGTCTGATCCCAATCTAACGGTAATACCTGCTTTTCGGTCTCCTTCGGCGGGTCCGATTGAAAATCCAGAAAGACGGCATTCGGGTCTGAAGCATTGCCCCGGGCGACCTGATAGGTATAATCCACCGAAGCCGACACAAAATCGTTATAACCATACCCCTTTTTAAAGGACAGTGTAAATCCCTTTACATTGCCGTAGTCTCGATTGATGAACCGCGCGTAGGCTTTGTCATCAATGGTCGAAATAATTTCCTGACTTAAAAGGTTTGTAATGTCCTTATAATAGATGGTTAAGTCCAGTGCGAAAATTCCCATCAGCTGTTGCTGTAAGCCCACTTCATAACAGACTGTTTTTTCCGGTTTCAAATTCGGGTTACCCATCTTGGTTTTCAATTTACCGAGTTCGATTTCGTACTCATAATTATTATAAATATATTCGAAACGCGGCAGCTGAAAAAAATGACCGTAAGAAGTGTGCACAACACCTTCATTGGAGATTGGGAATGCCAATCCGAAGCGGGGGCTGATTTGTGATCTGGTTTTTGCATCGGAAAGCGGTGATCCGAGCCAAATCGTACCGGAATCCGCCGGGGCTCGCAGACTGTCGGGAACTAACGCATTCGGATCCCAATAATCATACCGCAGACCGATATTCATAATGATCTCAATGAGCTCCATTTTATCCTGGAGGTAGACTGCTGCTTCCCGGGGCTTGACAACATACTGGTTAAACATCGTGGTCTCACGAATTGGTAGTTTTAGATGCGCTTTTTCATACACCGGTCCTTCGGCTACGGTCTCCTGGATAAAATAGTCCAAATTATGTTGTTTAAATTCAAATCCACCTTTAATCTGATTTGCCGTATTGATTTGGCTGGTCAGGTCCAGTTTAAGGGATAATGCCGAACGGGTTATATCGTAACGACCGTTCTGGGTTCCGCCGAAATAAAAACCGTCCGTTGAATAAGGAGATCCCTGATACCGTGGATCCAGGGGATCCTTAAAGAGGTAAGCCTGGGTATTTTTAGAATAATTTGTAAAATTCAACGTATAAAACGTACTGTTGCTCAATACATGATTCAGACTGAATAGGTGGTTAAAACTGGTACCGTAATTGGTCCGTACTCCATCGGGTGCATACCGGCGGGCATCGCTGTAGCTTTTACTTTCATCATCGTTGTAAAAAAGCGAATAGTTAAGCTTGGCTGAACCTAGTTTGGTCGTTAGCTTACCGTAAATGGAGAATTTCTCTTTTCCGTTTAACGGGATGTAGGCTCCGTCACCGGTCATTAGCGAGTCAGGTACTTTAATGCCGTACAATCTCTGGTCCTCAGTTTCGGTTTTATACGCCTCGTTCATAAATGCCTGGATCGGCACCGTATCTTCAATCCTGATGCGGCGCTGACCGTACAACCAGCCGTCGGTCTGATAATAACGGGTGGATGTATAAAAAGACCCCTGTGGTAAAACCGGCAATGGTCCCTGAAGGTTAAAATTCAGGTCCTTTTCGCCGACATTTAGGTAGTCTATGTTCATGAAAACATCATTGTGTGCTGATATGTAATCACCCGCTGAGACCGACACTCTGCCCTTAAATTTTTTCGCTCCCTCTTTTGTCACAATATTTACAATGCCCGATTGCGCCTGCCCGTATTCGGCGTTAAAGGTACCGCTGATCACCTGCAATTCCTGAACCCAGCTGTTTTCCAGACCAATCGAGCTGCCGCCGTTATACTGGTCAGTAACCGCCACACCGTCAATCAGATAGGCAATTTCACCGGCACGCCCGCCCCGAATATGAAATGCACCGGAGGCATCCCTGACAACACCGGTCTGCAGCTGAATGAGATCATCGACTTCCTGGACCGGCATCGTCTCGATGTTCTCGGAAGAAACATACGCCGCTGAGTTGGTCCGGTCCATTTCGACCAGGGTACGTTGACCAACCACCACCACCTCTTTGCCCTGTATGGTTTGCGGCTTGATAGTAAAATTGACTGTGGTCGTCCGGTCCAGGTTAACCACCACACCGGTATAGATCGTTTTCTCATAACCGATAAAGGAGCAGACAATATCGTACGTACCCGGTGGGATATTGATGATGAAGTAGCTACCTTCAGCGTCGGAAACGGCGCCGTAGTCTGTGTTTTGAAGATAGATATTGGCTCCAATAATCGGATCGCCCGTCGTACCGTCCACGATTTTTCCGCTGATTTTCCCGGTAGTCCCGGAAAAGCCAAACTGGAACAGGGCAATGAAAACCAAAGCAGCGTATCCGATATTTTTACTCATTCACCACTCCAACTGATTGAAAATATTTTTTATTCATGTCAAGATATCTGGGTAGGTTTCAGGAAGTCACCTTTGCGAACACAATAAAAGAATTTTTACTTATCTCGAGTTTGCGGGGAATTATTAATACCATAAGAATAATTATTCATAAATATTAATTCTATGTGTAGTATGCAATCTTTTATCCTAAAAGTCAACAGTTTTTTTACCAATTCATTGAAAGCTACCTATTATTCTACCCTTGATTGAAAAATCTGCCTGATTTTTCACTTTTGCTAATTTCCTCTTTTTATTTGTATAAATATTCCAACTATATTATTTTAAAGGCAGTAATAACTGATTATTGGTGTTATAATCAATTTGAAATCGGGTGCACTATTAAAATTAATGTCTCAGATGACCTTTTACTCTTAGTTTCGACTCTCTACTATGTAGAGAAATTGGGGCAGGCAAAGGTTTCGGAACTAGCCGGGGTGTCCCAAGCCACCGTTTCCCGACTCCTGGAGGAAGCGCGCCGGCGTGGGATCGTTCAGATCACCGTAAAACCCTTTTCCGCTCAGGATAAAGAACTCGAACAAAATCTCAAAATCAAATATCACCTGGATTTCGCAATTGTCATCAAAAGCGCTGCCAGCACCAGCGAGGAAAACCGCCGGCATGCGTTGGGGCATTTCGCCGGACCGCTTATATCCAAACTGATTAAACCGAATAACATTGTCTGTGTCGCTGCCGGACGTCATATTTACAGCCTAAGCGAAAACATGCACCCGGCCAACAGTTCCGGCGTAACTTTCATTCAAGCGATGGGCGATATCAGCACCCATATCAAAGAAGACGATGCCATTGAAATCACTCGGAAACTCGCCAAGCGCTGGAGCGGGCAATTTCTACGCCTGCAAGCCCCGGCCATCACCACCAATAGTCAGACCTACGAAGCCTTTGTCTCACACGATCAGATCAAATTCGTATTATCCCGTATGGACAGCGCCGATCTTGCCTTTGTCGGTATTGGCGTTCACGGCAATTCGGTGTTTTACGACCGCGACTTTCTGAAAACCAACGATATAAACTACCTGATCAATAAGGGGGTTGTGGGCGAAATCTGTGGTCACTTTTTTAACCGGGATGGCGAAGAGTGTGATACCGAATATCGCAATCGGGTCATCGGAATCAGCATGGAACAGTTAAAAAGGATCCCTCAGGTCATCGCCGTTACCAGCGGCGCAAATCGGGCGGAGGCTCTTGCCGCCGCCATTCACGGTAATCTGATCAACTCTTTAGTCATCGATGATATCGGTGCAAGAGAATTATTAAAGATATCTTGAAATGTTCTACATGTAGAATTACCCTGACAGCAAATCCATAAAACGGGCTCAGGGTATAAACAAAAGAAATAATTGTTATAAATTATAACGCTTTCGAAAGAAAAGAGCGTCTTTCCAGAGCTTTGATCTGGTCTACTTTGGGTTGTGAGTGACCGCCGCTAAATTCGGAGTGCAACCATGCATCCACAATCATTTTTGCCAACTCGCTGCCGATGACCCGCGCTCCCATGGTCAATATTTGGGCCTTGTTGCTCTTTCTCAGACGTTCAGCCGAATAAACATCGTGACAAACACCGGCATACACACCTTCGACCTTATTGGCGATAATCGCCATTCCCAAACCGGTACCACAAATTAAAATTCCCCGATCATATTCGCCGGTCTGGATTTTCAGAGCCAGATGATAGCCGATCTCCGGATACATGGCGTCACGCCCCGCTCCATAATTCAAATCGGTAATATCAACACCAGATGTCTTCAAATGCTCATAAATAACTTTTTTCAGGTCCGTTGCCGCATCGTCACAGTCAATCGCAATTTTTAACCGCTTTCCCACTATCTGGCACTCCGGTTTCTCAATTTATTATTTTCATGCTCTGTATGCGCTTTGGAACCCGGCAGATGTGGATTCCGGTTCCACAACAAAATAAAACAGAACATCGCCGCCAGAGATGACAGGACCAATACCATAAAGCCGGTATCCCATCCGAAATTGTCAACTACCAAACCAAGCCCCCAACCGGAAAGAATCGTACTTAAATAGCCAAACAGACCGGTCAGTCCCACCGCTGCCGCACCGGCGCTTTTCGGCACCATGTTGACAGCGATAACCGCTACCAGACACTGCGGACCATAAATCATAAATCCTGTACCCCAGATAAGTGCTCCATTGAGAATCACCGATTGTACCGGCAATTTCCAGAACAGATAAATAAAAAGGGTACATAACGCCATATAAATTCCACAGGTCCGTCCGCCGTAGCCTCTAAACAGCTTGTCCATAGCCCAGCCGCCGACCAGCATACCGGCTAATCCCGCCAGTTCATAGCCACCGACAATCCCCGCCGCCTGGGTAATATCCACGCCCTTTGACTCCGTCAGAAAGGTGGTACCCCAATCCAGAATCGCATAGCGGATCACATAGACAAAAAAGTTGGCAATACTGACGATCCACATTCCCGGATTTTTGAAAATGTACTGAACCACAACCTTTTTATATGAGACGTTTTGCCCATCTTTTGAATCGCTGATATCGGCTTCCTCGCCTACATATTCCTCCACCGGCGGCAGACCCAGCGATTGCGGACGGTCGCGCAGACGATTCAAAATAAAAAGCGCCGCCAGCAAGGCAATCCCCGCCGGCACAAAAAAGCAGGAGCGCCAGCCGTAGCGGACAATCAGAAAACCGTTTAAAAAGACGACTCCCGAAGCTCCGATGGAACAGGCGGTGTTGGTGATGGAAAACCGGACGCCGCGCTCCAGGGCGGCATACCAATTGACCAGCGTTTTGCTGCAGGGTGCCCAGCCCATTCCCTGAAACCAGCCGTTTAAAATCCAGAACACACCGAATGTAATAATACCGCTGCTCAGTCCGAAAAACACATTGATCAGCGCCGAACAGATCAAGCCCAACGCCATGAAGTAGCGCGGATTCGTGCGGTCACCCGCAAAACCGTTGATAAATTTTGAGACCCCATAGGTAATCCCAAACGCCGTCAGAATCAGACCCAGCTGTGCCTTGGGAATATTAAACTCCTGCTCGATAACCGGCATCGCCACCGCCAGACTCTTACGCACAAAGTAGTAGCCCATATAGCCGAACATCATGACATACATGACCCGGAAACGCCAGTATTTGTACTGTTTCCGCATCACGTGCTCATCGGTAATCGGCGGTACATCCGGTGCCACCTTTAAAAAATTGAACAGCCTGCTAAAGATCATCTGATGTCTCCTGTAATCTAAATCACTACAGTATCACTCTCGGTTGTTCACCTGATGACTCTGTTCCAGTAGTTCCCCAAGTTCCCGGATATTTTCCACAATCAGGTCCGGTTGATGGACGGCGTTATTTACATCCTCCGCCGTTGCTTCACCGGACAATACCAAAATCCCCATCACCCCGGCTCGGCGTGCCATCTCAATATCCGTATAGAGGCGATCGCCCACCATGGCTACCTCTTCCTTGTGTAATTTATTGCGCTCCATGATTCCCCAAATCATACCTGGGTCGGGCTTACCCGGCACCACATCCGGCGCCCTGCTGGTCGCCGAACTCAGAGCGGCACAGATAGCCCCGCAGTCAATCAGCAGCGTCGGTTGATCCGTAGGGCAGATGCGATCAGGATGCGTCGCTATAAAAGGCTTTCCGCTTTTGATCCAGTATCCGGCTTTACATAAGCGCTTAAAATCAAGAGAGGTATCAAAACCGACCACTACGCCGTCCGGTTCCATAGCGCCGTCTGTCTCCACGACCGTAAATCCATATTCCCGAAATTCCCTTTTCAATCCCTCCGTTCCCAGAATATACAATTTCTGCAGCTCCGGTCGCCTGGATTGAAGATAATCAATCGTCGCCAGCGAAGATGTGTAGATATTCTCTTTGGTTCCTTTCAGGTTCATGCTGCGGATTTTTTCCAGATACTGCGACACATTTCTCGATGAATTGTTCGTCAGATAGGTGTACCGAATTCCCAGGTTGTCCAGCTTTTTAAAAAAATCAGTGGTAAAATTAAACAGCCGTCTGCCGTTGTAAATGGTTCCGTCCATATCCAGTACCAGGTGGCGAATATTCACGAGCCGCTTTAAATGTGTTGTCTTGTTATCCATGTTCCTTTTCCGCTAATGTTTTATTCAGACGAGGATTTCCAATACCGTTCGGAATCGAAAATATACCCGATGCACTGCTCGAATATACCCAACTGGTAAGTAAAGTCCAATATCGTATACCGCTGCCGTATCAGCCAGGCGGTTCGATAACTAGCCCTCAGCCGATCCGGCTCAATACCGATGTCAAGAGGTGAGAGGGGTGCCCCCACCCTTCTGAGCAGGGCTTGAAATTCTTTAAAATCGAGCAGTTGTTTCAGCAATTTCTTCTTCAAATCCGGCCAGATGGAGACTGCCTGAGCAACCCGTTTGGCTAACTCTCTGTGATCGACATACTTTTCACGGCTCTGCTCAATGATCTGAACCGACTCCTGCGGACTGGGAAATTCCCGTTTTATTTCTCTCTCAATATCAGCAAAATCCAACCAGTAGCCGGTGACATCCCGTAGTTTCGCTGATGGAGCATCACCCAGAATTGCAAACATTGCCTCATAGAGCGCAATGGATGCCATAGACCCCACCGCTACCTTGAAACCGTGGGAAGGCGCCTTGCCATGGTGAATATGATGCTGGTTGTCCCAAAGGTGACTGAACTGATGCTCGGCACCCGAAGCCGGTCGCGAGGATTTCGCCTGTTGCATCGCCAGACCACTCATGATTAATCCCTCGATCAGGAAACAGAGTGCCCGCTGATCGCCATTTCTGACACCGGCAGGATCGGTGATTAATTTCCGTAGCGGTCGTTGCACGAAATTCCAGGCAATTCTGTCAATCGGTTCAATCCCCAGTGCATCCGCGATAATCCAATCGGCGCCCGCCGGGATTTTTGCTGCCAAATCGGCATATCCCCAGGCATTCATTATCCGTGGGGCGGCGGCTATAACATCCAAATCCACAATCACCGCCTGAGGTGCCGGACAAAAAAAGGTCTGTTTTAAACCATTTTCTGAGATTGATGCTCCATAAGCGCTGTACCCATCCACCGATCCGGCAGTCACCACCACCAGATACTGACGACCACAACGATAGGAACTTAACTTGACCAGATCGTTGATGGTACCGGACCCCACCGCAATGGCAATGGCATCTACTTTCGAGAGCAGCTCCACCAAATGGTCAACATGCTGCATCTCTGCATACAAATCAGCTTCCCTGAAAATAAACGTTTCCAGCAGCGATATACCCGAATTTTTTAGCAGTGTTTCAACCTGCCGTCCGGCAGCCGGATAGGTATTCATATCCGCAATAATGATCGCTGGTCGATCATCAAAACAGCGCCGAAAGATTTCCGCTATCCTGTCTAAAATGCCGCTACCGATTTCGACAATTTTACTCGCGTCAAGGATTTGCAGCGCATCCTTTATCCGCTGCGAAGTCTCAATTTCGTAGGATTTCATGCCCGGTCGCTTCCTTTCACGGACTTTTTAAATAGTCGGTATATACTGCAAGCGTTAAATCAGGAAAATCGGTGGCAAAGGAACGGATACCGATATCCATCAGTTTTCTAAAGACTTCCGGATCGTTAATTCGCCAGGGCAGTACCTGAAACAAGACACCATGTTTCGTCAACTCTTTCAAGCAGGCACCGAGATAATCCGCATCGGGGGTAAATTGCCCGTTATCCTGCAGTTTGACATGGATCTGGAGTGTTGTTAAACCTTCAAAATCAGCCTCCTTCAGGCTGGCATAAGTCTCCTTTTTATGCGCCAGTGAACCCCCTATCCAGATCATGGTCGGTGATTCCGGAATCCGCTTTTTCCACTCCAGAATCAGGTCATAGTGCTTCGTCGTAAAAATAATCTGTTTTTCCAAATTATACTTTTTCACCAGCGTCGCCAGTCGGTCCAGATCGATCTGTTTATAATCCAGGTAGAGCAATTTTTCAGGATGTCCCTGCATCACGGCGAATACTTCTTCCAAGGTGGGAATCCGCTGACCGGGTTTGCCCCGATAGCGACCCACATCTAGTGACCTGATCGTTTGTAAATCAAGCTCTTCGAATTTTTTCTTTTTTAAATTGGCGGAAGCATCCGGAGCCACCCGTCCAACGGTATCATCATGTATACAGACAATGACATCGTCACTGGTTGTCCGGATATCGGCTTCGGGAATCATCTGATTTGCCCAGGTAAATTCAAAGGTCTCCAGCGTATTTTCGGGCAATGCCAGACCACCGCCGCGGTGTGCCTGGATGGGCAGGATATTCAGACGATCATAAAAATCAATCGGTTTACGATCGCTCTGAGAACATCCCATGGTCATTAAAGCAATCAGACCTCCTGTAAACAGTTTCTTCATCAGGGCATCCTTTGATTGACATTTGAAATTTTAAAAAATTGGAGCATTCAGGCAAATTCAAACTTAGAATAAATATACACAAATAATAATTCCAATAAAGTTTGCGGAAAATCTGGCTAAAAGTCAATGAAAATATTCACCAATATTATTTCCAACAGCCGCTTTCATTATGAGAAAAAAAGGCTGCCCGATGAAAGGCAGCCTTTTTCAGTTTTCCACTTTGACACACTACTTCAGCAACAGCATCTTCTCGGTCTTATGGAAGTTGCCGGCATCCATCACATAGAAATAGAAGCCTGAACTGACCGGAAGTCCGCGGTTATCCAGTGCATTCCACTGCAGTGTCCTGTAGCCCGCTTTCTGATGCCGGTTCACCAGCGTGCGAACCTCCCGTCCCATTACATCATAGATCACGATGCGAACATTGGCATCTTTGGGAAGATCGTAATTGATCGTCGTGACCGGGTTAAATGGGTTCGGGTAGTTCTTATGCAGGGCGAAGACCTTAGGAAGAGCATCCTCACCGTTTATTCCAACCACCGCCGGACCGACAAAGGTCGCCGTATTCATGTCTTCGATGGCATTTCCGGAAACGTCGGTGACGCCGGTAACGGTAACCGTGTAGTTTGTCCCTTCAACCAGCGGATTAGTCGGATTCAGGTAGAGAATAACCGACATATTGCCAGACTCCAGAAGATTGTAGAGCGGATTACCAATACCATTGTCGATAGTGTAGTTGTTCTTGTTTACGGCTGTCGTATAGTTCAGCTCTTCGTTGAAGTAGACTCGCACGGTAGTATCACTGATCGCCAGGGCTGAATCCACGACCGGCGGAACGACATCGGGAATGAAGTTTTCTCTGCCGGGTGTTCCACCGGAATCCTGACTGGCTGCCCAGGCTAATGGTTCCCAGTTCTCTTTCCGGTAATCCCAATATTCCAGCGACTTACCCAGTCCGTCAGCATCCATTGCATGGGTGAATTCACTATAACTATGAGCACCGTCATCATAATGTACATAGGTCACCATCATATCATCGTCATTAAACAGAATTACGTTATCCTTGCTGTTGGAATAGTTGATCTTGGAAATATTGGTATAATTCATATCCGGAACAAATCCCAGATCCTGTCCGCCGAGAGAATCAATTAGAACAACATAGAAGTCGCCCGGTTGCAGAGTTGTTTCACCGGTAAACGGTACTTTCGGAAGGGTCGGATTATCACGCCGCAACCACCAGCCGCTGATATCCACGGCAACATCATCCAGGTTTTTCAGTTCGACAAACTCGGTATTACCATCGGCGCTGTGGTACATGATTTCGTTGATGACGATTTTCGGATAGACCGGGCGATCAATGCGGTTGGCTGCACCGGGTGACCCACCGTAGTACCAGCTCGCCATCCAATTTTCCGGATCGTTGGAGGGACCGTCGGGATCAATCCGCTCAAGGGTCACACCAACACCCCATTTTGCCTGCTGATTGAAGGTCTCTTCTTCCTTAAAATCAACAAAATCAACGGTTCTGCCGGCTTCGTCATAGAGCGATATATCGCTGCCGGAATTCCAGAGATTGAAGACGTGGATTTTAGTAGAATCGGTCAAATCAATCGCCGCATTCCAATCCGGCGTAAAGTGCAGTGGCCAATCGAGACCCCTGGATAACGGATCCGCATACAGCCAAACTGTCCAATAGGTCCCCGGTTCGATTTCGGTGTCGATTGTATCGGCTACAATTAAAACATCCTTATCCAGTGAGTTCTGAAAACCCCAACCGGCGATATTAATGGTTTCATCAGAATTATTATATAACTCAATGAACTCATTATCGTAATATTCCGAATTGTAGGTGAACTCGTTGATGATAATCTTGCCACTGTAATCCCGGAGGACGAACTCCAAAACGGCGGCGGTGGTCATTGTATTTTCGTACAAATCGGTAATCCCGTTGACCGTAATGGTATACGTGGCATCCAGGGTCAGTTTCATGGCTAATGCCAGCTCCACCTTATCACCAAACCAGGTGACACCCAGCGGATTGCCAATGGAGTTATCGATGCTGTAGTTGGTCAGCGTTACCGCCGAAGTGGAATCCACCTCTTCGTTAAACTCGACCACGACCGTTGAATCTGTCATCGCGTTAACCGCCACAACAACCGGTGGTTCGGCATCAGGTTTGTAACGACCGTAGGTGATGACGGTACTATCCGGAATCGGAGTTCCACTCTCAAGATCGGTGACATTCCAGACCGCCAGAGCGTACGTGGTATCCCACTTGATTTCCGACACGGTCAGTTCTACCATGACTTCGCTTAACCATATGACAGTATCCGGATTACCAACTCCATGATCGACCTTGTAATTGGTTTTCGTCACAGCCTGGGTTGAATCCACCGGTTCCGAATAGGTCAGATCAACTTTGTTAGTACCGACAATTTCAGCCAAAACCAGTGACGCCGGCGTGGCATTCAGAGCTCCTGGCGAACCGCCTACATAGAGACTCAACTGCCAGTTTAAAGGCTCCCAATTGGTACAATTGATATCAATTATTTCAAGTGTATGACCACTGGTTTTGGGAGCATGGGCAAATTCACCATAGCTGGAACTGCCGTCATCATAATGCATAAAGGTCACCATCGTGTCATTGGCATTGAAAAGGACGATATTCTCTTTATCATTATTCAGACCAATTGGCGCAACGGCGGCAATATTGTGATCCGGTGCAAAGGGAGGAGCCTCGGACGAATCAACCAAAATGACATAAAAATCCCCGGCTGCCAGAGTCGTGCTCGCAGGTATGGGGGTCTTAGCAGTGGTTGGATTATCGTCAGTGATCCACCAGCCGCTGATATCGACATCCACGTCACCGGCATTCATCAATTCGATAAACTCATATCCCTCTGTCTGATTGTACATTACTTCACTGATGATGATTTTCGGTACTTCAAAAGCCACCTGATTCTGGGACCCGGGAGTCCCGCCATACATAAAACTAGCGGCCCAGTTATTCGGATCATTGTTATCAGCAAGAGGATCAATCAGCTCGCATGTTGGACCAACACCCCATCGGGGTGCATCCGGGAATGTTTCTTCATCCCAGAAATCGACGCTGTCGACTACCGTTCCGGTCGCGTCCCGCAGGTACAGAATGTCTCCGGTATTATTTAAAACGATATTGGTGCTTCCGACTGCATCCACATTAGGAGTAAAATGTAGCGGCCAACCATGGCTTAATCCATCTCCAATCGTTCAGATCGTAAAATATTCACCGGGCTCCAAGAGGGTGTCAGGACAGGTGTTTGGAATAACAGCAGGATTGTGACCTGCATAACCGTCCATCAATGACCAGCCCACAATATTGACCGTGTCCTTGGAAATGTTGTACAGCTCGATCCATTCATTGTCGTAGTATTCCGAGTTATAGGTAAACTCGTTTATTACGACACTATCCGATGTTGTAACCACCGTAGCAAAGGTACTGATACTTACGAACATCAGAGCAGCGATAAATACAAAACCACGCTTTTTCATAGGTTCTCCTTTTCTTTATTAAAAATGTTCAACGCCTTTCTCAAAGTCTGTTTGCTGCCTCCTTTCTTTTAACCATCGTACCCCTGTCTGAAACCAGATATTTTTTTTTGGGAGGGTAAGATTCTGAACTTCATTTGAATATTTATTCAATAATATAAATTCCACTATACCTTAAAAAATATTTCCATCAGAGTCAATAAAAAAATTGCCTTTCTACGCCCTTTACCGGCTCATTCAAGCCAAATAAATCTTATTGCCCCCTTTTGCAAAGCATTGATATTCATTCCTTTTTATTCTGCTTCTCCCCCTTGTTAATCTCAAAACTGTCCCGCAACCGACCATCGATTCCGTACTGTTTAAATGACAAACGGGCACCGTCTATCTCGACAATACAGTAGTGATGACCCGCCTGGGAAACCTCTATCTCCGGAATATCCCGCTCCTGCTTTTGATCCAATGTCCCCCCGGCACCGCCACAGATGAAATAGTGAACGCCCTCCGACTCGCCCCGCTCATAGGCGTGAATATGCCCGGAAAAAACCGCATCCACCTGATAACGCCGGTATAGCGGTACATATTTTTTGACGTTTATATTACCTGCGAATTTCTGACTGGCAAACTCCGAATAGCAGGGCACATGCGCTACCACAAACAGCCATTCGGCGCGCTGTGCCGCGGCGGAGCTTAATTGTTGCACCAGCCACTTATATTGCTGGCTGTCTTCATCAATATCAAGATAGTAATCTTTGTCAGGAAAATCGGCTTTGGCATTATCTAGGAAGATGAAATAGGCATTTCCCACCCGGATACTATAATAGGTTTCATGCTCCTTTTCCGGAAAGGAAAAATAATCGGCAAAAAGCGGCGAACCATAGGCGTGGTTTCCGCGGGCAACATAACCTGGTGTTTTACTCAACAATCTGCCCGCCGGATGAAAAAATTCTGTTGCCCAGTCCGACCGCCGTGCGCCAGATCACCGGCATGGACGATGAATTCCGGATCATGTTTTTCAATCGCAACCGCGATTTTGCGATGCACCATAAAATTATTCTGACTGTCACCATACAGAGCAAATCGCAATTTTTTCCGGTTTGGATTATAAGACCGAAAAGAGAACCACTCGCTCTGCAGACTATCCGAGATAACCCGATAAAAATAACGGGCATTTTTCCGCAAATTCCGCAGACATATTTCATGAATTTTTCGGCTTCCCGCAACTTCGATGCGCCTGGCAGATCCTTTCCGCCGACCGTATTCCACAATCGAATTAGCCGGCAGGTTCGTCTGCCACATAATCGTTGCACTGTCACCGAGAACATTCTGGAGGTAGGGTCCGCACCGAAAATCCAGCCGCGGTTTGACCACTTTTATCATCGGTTCGTAAAATTCCGATACGACAATATTGTCAAAATACGCCCCCTCGTTGTAGCAGGTCATAAATCCCACCTTACCGGTTGGATGACTGGAGTCGATCACCGTAAAATATTCCCGATCATTGAGATAGACCCGAATCGTATCCTGGTGAACAGCAGCGGTCATTGTCATTTTGCATTCATCCAGCGATTCCTCGAAAAAGCCCAATCGCTGAATATCGCCCTTCACCCGCTTTTCCAGAAAACTCTGTCCATTTTGTCCCGATAAGAAAAAGCGGTAATAGTTTTTCTGATCCCGGTAGCGAAACAGAATCCCGATATAATCATCGTCGGTGAAAACCAGTTCAGCCCGAACTGTATAATTGCGCCATTCCCGGTCTCCGGCGACAATATGGGACCCCAGCTGCTTTTTCCCGCCGATATTTGAAGTATGAACCAAAAAACCATCATAAACATGCCAGTCGGATTGTTGACCCGGAGCAAGGTCGACAATCGTCCAGCCATTTAGATATTCCGAATCAAAATCGTCCTGCCAAATAACCGCACTGTCAGTCATAGCAGTTAACAGCATGCTGCCCAGAATCGGTCCAATCATTGTTATCTTTCTTAAACGACTCACTTCCACCGTACCTTACTTTAGAAAAACCAGCTTGCGGATAGCCTGCTGACCGTGATTATCCGACAGCAGAATGAAATATATCCCTGTCGGCAGCTCCGGCGTATGCCAGACAAACTGATAGCTGCCCGCCGGCTTCGACTCCTGATCGACCAGTCGGGACAGCTCTCTGCCACAAATATCATAGAGAACCATATCAATGACAGAGTTTTCAATGATTGAATAGGTAATGACCGTTTGTTGATTAAACGGATTCGGATAGTTTTGAACCGAAAATTTTGATGGTATCCGGTTTTGTTGAAATTGCAGATTCAACGTCGTATCAATATCGCTGAACAGGACTGAATTTTTTATTTCATAGATAAAAGGAAAAAACTGGCGCCAGGGATAGGAATCACGCAGCTGATAGTACTTCGCACCCGACTCTGAAACGCACCACAGATCGCCGTCACCGTCAAAACTGATATCCTCGGCTCCAGACGGAAATTCAAGGGTTCTGTCGGGCTCCGGAACCGCATAGACGGATAGCTCATTCCGATCAAACCGGTGCAACAGACTGTTATTTGTACCGCCCGAACTGATCGAAGTAAACAGGTATGTCCTGCCGGCGTATATACCCCAGGTACAACCCTGAGTTTGCAGCGGCAGGCGATAATATTTTGGGGTACCGCCAATGGCGCCATTTGAGTCCAGAGGATAGCCCCGCAAATAGGGATTGCTTTGATCCTCTTCACGAAAATCACCGACCCAGAGAGTATCATTAAAAATGGTGGTAAAAGAGGTCGAGCCCTCCACATCGTATAAACCGGAAGACATTGGGTACAGGTCCTGATACTTTGCGTCTCCTTCGCCATCGTAGACAGGAATCTGATAAGCTTCAATATAGCCCGAACCGGCGATATAAATACGGTTATTTTTATACGCAATGCCGCCATTATGGCTGTATTGCAGCTGTCCCCGCAGCCGAAAACAGCGCCGCACCGCAAAATGATTTCCGGGATCCATCTCGACAACAATTGAGCGCTTCAGACCAATGACATTATTAATCGTCTTGTTATACATGGAAATAAAAATCATTCCATCACCGCTGAAGTCTGGGTCCTCAAAGGAGTTGGTCAGCCCCTGAGGAACAAAATCATCGTGGACATAGGGCACAAATATCAGCGCCCCAACAGGTGTCGGTGAAATGGTATAACTTTTCCAATGGTCGTAATCCCAATAATAGGGAATCCCGGAAAACCGGCTGCCGTCATAGGGCAGATAAGCGGACAGTTCGTATTGCGACAAAACATTCGTAAGGGTAGCCGCATGGATTTCCCCGGAAAAAGCCTGTGCCGCACTGTCCGAACTCAGTACGCCACCCAGCTGAAAAGGGGACCTTAAAATGACAAACCCTGTGCCGGACAGCAGGTAGTCTCTGTTTTGAGAACTGATCTGTCCATTTATCCATAATGATTGATACAGCGTATCTTGCAGAACTTCACTGACCCAGCGGATATATTGCATTCGGTTTGTATCCAGCGTCCGCCCGGAATCAACCACATAAACACTGTCCAGAATGCTCCGCTCAAGGCGGATAGAGCAATCCTCTTTCAAAGACATCCGTAAAAAATTTGCCCCGCTCGTATCGCCCCACGTCCACAAGACACCATTGCCGCGATATGGTCGCACCCAGATTTCACCGGATAGCGTGTGATCGCCGATATAACTCAGTTGAACGTTCTCTGCGGTAATAATATAGGAGGAATCCGTATCAAAACGGGCTGCCTGAGGAACTGTATATCCCCAGCCGGATTCTCCCCGGGCAACCGCCTCTTCCGGATCGGAAATACCAACAATCTCCACTGCATTATATATAATTCCATCGGTTGAATCCATTCCGGTATAGTAGCTGAAAATGGGCATTGCTGATAAAAATCCACTCCCTATTGTGAGGAAAAAAGTGGCCGCTACCTGAAAAATGTGTTTTTGAAATCTCATCGGATGGTAATCTGCTTTCTATTTTCTCTGAGTGGAAACCGGGAAGTCATCGGTGCGAAAAGGCGATGCCGGCAGACCGGCAGAATTGTACAGATTCAGTTCCGCCGTATTACTCCAGCCAAAACGTACAGCAATCGGTTTTGTTATATTCTCATTCCACACAAGAATCGTATTACCTTCAATTTTTGTCTTCGCCGGCTGAAAAACGCTGTCAGCACCGGCAATTGAAAAATGTGACAGATCATCACCGTTTATTTTTAAACCATCATCAGCAAAGTCAAAATATATTCGTACCTTATTATCTTCTACGACCATTTCCCTGTATAAAGGACCGGAACAGGGTACCCCTTTTCTATGATATGTTTTCGCCAATGCCCAGAGTGACAACCTCTGTCCCACTGTTTTTTTGTCACGGGGATGGATATCATCAATATCTCCAACATCCATCGTCACAACCATACCTGAGTTGGGAATCGTGTTCAGACATACCAGTTGGGATTCCCGCACTTCCGCAGCAATCGGATGTTCACTCTTATAACCAAAGGGCGCTATCTGGACATAGTAAAACGGGAAATCACCCAACTGCCAGCGCTCCCGCCAATCCGAAACCATCAACGGAAACAGTTCCCGATATACATAGGCTTCAGATCGGTTGCTTTCGCCCTGGTACCAGATAACCCCCTTTATAGTATAAGGAATTAACGGCGCCACCATACCGTTAAACAGCGCCGTCGGTGTTGTTTTTGTCATCTTGCCCGGGATTTCCGGGATCGGACGATGGTCTTTAATATCATAAGCGACTTTATAGAGCCACTCGCCGGAGAGATCGGTAACCACCTTCTGATTGTTCGCCGTAACAATGCGCAAATGATCACTCCCGCCATAAATTCCACCACTACCCTTATAATCGGTTACGCGGATGGAAACCACGTTGTCACCGGGCTTCAGCAAGTCCGTCGGAATTGGATACTCACGGGATACTTTATAGTTGCCCCGTTCCTGAATCTCACCTATCCTTCTCCCGTTGATGAAGGTCCGATCAATGTCATCGACTGGTCCAAGATCAAATAGTAACTCTTTACCAAGAAATTCATTGGGCACGGTAAAATGCTTCCGGAACCAGACCGTGCCGTCAAAATCCGGCAGTCCGGCGCTCTCCCAGCTGCTTGGTAAATTCATTTTTTGCCAGTCGCTGTCATCCAGCTCGGGTGAAATCCAGCTCCGCCAGATTTTTTTATCCAGGGCATAAGATTCCAGGATCCAGCGATTGAGGTCTTCCTCGTACTCCCGCTTTAAGTGCTCCTTGTTCTTCTCGTTCTGAACAATTTCTTCAAGTTCATTTAAGTAATATCGAAAATCCGGATGGCTTTCCAGAGCCTCGCGGCTGGTCCACGCCTGAGCCGGTGAGCCACCCCAGGAGCTCTGAACCAACCCGATCGGCACGCCCAATTCCTGATACAATTCCAACCCATAGTAGTACGCTACGGCACTGAATCTGGCGACACTTTCCGGAGTGCATCTCTGCCAGGCGCCAACACAATTCTCCATTGGTGATTCAGACAATTTTTGCGTAACTTTAAACATACGTATATTTGGATAGTCGGCTTTTGCAATTTCTTCCTGATAGTTCAAAACACCGGCTTTTCCGGCGCCTTTGGCCATCCACATATCCATATTGGATTGCCCGGCACAGAACCAGACCTCACCAATCAATACATCCCGGAACACAATCGTCGTATCCGCAGAAACCGTCAACGTATAGGGTCCTCCGGCTTTGGGCGTCTTTAATCGAACTAGCCATTTTCCACTTTCATCGGCAATGGCAGATGCTCTGCGCCGGCTCCAATTACCACAGACCCTCACTTTCTCATTTGGAGATGCCCAGCCCCAGACCGCCACCTTGCTTTTCTGCTGAAGGACCATATTATCACCAAAAACAGCCGGCAGGTCCAGTGCGGGCAGGGTCTGTCCGCTGACAAGTAGAAGCATTACACAACTAAATATGCGACGTTTCATGACTGTTCTCCTGTCACTCTCAGATCAGCGTCCTCAATTTCCCCGGATAATTGGTAATAATGCTCGTTACGCCCAAATCCAGAAGCTTCTGCATCATCTCCGAGTCATTGACGGTCCAGACATGCACATCCTTACCACTAGCGCGGGCTTTCCGCATAAATTCTTCATCCACCAGCGTATATTTCACACTCAGCAGATCCACATCCAGAGAAAACACATCCACATTTTCCGGATATTTACTGAAAATCAACCCGACCTTGAGATTTTTATCCAGTTGACGAACTTTCTGGACAGATTGCAGATCAAAACTGGTAACGATGCATTCCGACTGGAATTTTTTTTCATGAATCAGGTCTACCACCTTTTCTACCAGTTCCTTTTCATGACCGTTGATTTTCAGCTCAATATTCAGTTTTATTTTTCCCTTAACAGCATCTATGACATCCGCCAGCCGGGGCACCGGTTCACCGGCATATTCCGGCGCAAACCAGGAGCCCACCTCAATCTTCTTCAACGAGTCATAGGGTGTATCCCAGATATTCCAGACGACACCGCCGGTCCGCTCCAACGTCTTGTCATGGAGTAAAATGATTTCGCCATCGGCAGTCTCCTGAACATCAATTTCCGAAAAACCGGCGCCCAGCTCGATCGCCCTTTGGATTGCAATCATTGTATTTTCCGGTGCAGTGCCAGACGCTCCCCGATGGGCGGTGATTATGCGGTTGTCAACTCGGGCACATGAGGCGCCGAAAACCAGCAGTAGTCCCAGCCATACAATTTTAAGATTATTTCGCATTATTGGCTCCTTTTTCAACGGATTTACAGAGTGCTTACCCCATCAATTTTTCGAAGAACTCCTTTCTTCAATGTTCAGTAGAAAAATCACAACATACTTCCGTCAAATCAATGGACTGTTCAGGGGGACAAAAAATTTTCCCAAGCTATCAAAAAAGCTGCATTGGGCGACCGGAGAGCCGCCCATTGACACTTTCACTTAACACTATTTCATCAGAATCATTTTATGTGTCCGTCGGAAACCGTCCGCCTGAATACTATAGAGATAAATGCCGGTGGGAACCGGTTCACCGGCGATGTTCTTACCATTCCACTGCACTTCATAAATCCCGGCGGCACACTCTTTATTCATCAGATCCGCGACTTTCTGTCCCAACATGTTATAAACAGCCAGATTGACCAGTGTCTGTTTGGGTGTCGCAAACCGGATTGTCGTGGTCGGATTAAAGGGATTCGGAAAATTGCGATAGAGCTGAAATGTTCTCGGCAAATCCGCACTTCCAACTCCGATGGCATTGACAGTGATGCTTTCCTGGCCGTCAACAGTCAAATTCGGCGAGGATTCTTTATCCTCATTCACTTCGGTATGCAGTACAAAATTATCCAGTACATCAATACTGCCATCCGGATAACGGGTCATCGATTGATTCTGGTCGCCCGGAGTTGCCGCATCCATGCGCATATTGTAGTAGATGCCGGCATTAAAATCCTTGACCGGCGGTCCCTGTCCGTACCGGCTGCCGTAATTGCAATACATCGCATAAGAGGAGTCCGCAGAAATGACCACCACCGTTTCACCAGAGTTGGCAAGTCCGTTCCCCAGAGTATCACGAATGGCAGATACGAACACCCGGCTCTTCAGCGGATTAACATTAAAACCCGGTACTCCGGAAATGTTGCCACCGCCGAATATGGTGACAAACTCACCCGGTCCGATGGTTACGCCATCCGGAAAGGTAAAACTAATCCGCTCGTCATCACCGACCATCCAGCCGCTCAGGTCCACCGTCTCCGTACTGACATTCACCAACTCCACAAACTCATCCTGCTGGGGATGGCGTGAACCGTCACCATTGGCGTCACCCAGAATCGGATCGTTCGACGGGTCAGCATTAATTTCATTGATCAGAATAGTGACCGGTCGTTGAAAGGCTTCAATAAATTCCGCCGTAATGACTTTCGAACTCTTCATGGAGATGATCACCGGATTCACCATAGAACTCTCATCACCGGACCATTTATCAAAAATGTAAAGCCCGTTCGCATGGGCGGTCAGGGTGACCAAGTCTCCGTAGCCGAATTCGGTTTTGGCGGCACTCTCTTCATCTAACTCAACAGTTCCGGCACCGGCTGGCGATATATTAATTGTCAATGTATAGGCTAAGGTCGAAAAACCTTCCAGCGTCTTGCCGGGTGAGAAGTAATCGCTGCTGACATTCAGATGTTCAGTGAATGGGTCATCCGTATCCTGTCCGGCATCAGGACTGCGGGTAATGGAATTATCATTGGCGGCATTGGCGGCAGTACTCTGAGAAAATTCCCAGGTCAGCTCACTGACGGCGCTCCCGGTCGGATCCCCGCTTACGCTGCCAAATGCCAGGTAGGTGTTATCCAGCCCGTTCGCCGATTGCATCACCACATAGTCTCCGGCTTCATCCAGTCCGTCGCCGATGCTCCCGCCGGCTGAAAACACCTTTGTCAGTAGAAGATCGGAACTGTATCCCGGAAATCCGCTGACGTCGCCCCCGCCGAAAATGGTCACAAATTCGTTGGGCTGAAGTAGATAGCCATCGGGAAACTGAAAATTCAGCGCATCGTCGTCACCCAGTTTCCAGCCAGTCATATCCACCGGTTTTTGTGCCACACAAACTAGCTCAACGAATTCGTCCTGAGAGGCATTCCGGACCCCGTCACCATTGGCATCTCCGTATTGAACATCATCATGCGGATCGGCTAAAACTTCATTAATCAGTATCTTCGGATCACGAATCACCTCAACCCATTCCGGAGTGGCTACGCCCAGTGCCGAATCGGGGTCTCCCAGCGTACCGGTAAAGCCGTAACCACTGGCATCATTGGCAATATTGCCCTCGCCTTCATCAAAATGCCAGAGGGCGACCGTATACACATCCGCATCAAGCGGTTCATCGGGCACTTCAAAATCCTCAGTATAACGGGCTACACCCGAAACCCGGACCTCATCAATGCAACCGGGAAAGGTTTCATAACGAGAATACCACATATCCTGCGCACCGGTTCCGATATTGATCAGCTGCGTTCCGTTTGGTACGCCATAACAGTACTCGCCTACCGAGTTCGGATCGGGCTCGATATCATCCTGCATTTTGCCGTCAATAAACAGACGCATGGAATCGGCGGTATCCCAGACATAAGCCACATGATACCAGCGGGCTTCAAACACATCGTTATTCGATCTGACTGTCTGTGTGGGATAATTGGCGGCATCACCGCTCTGGATGAAGCAAGCCATGTCTCCTTCGCCCCGAATCCAGTGCAGACCCATGTCGCCAACCCAGTTTCCGGAAATATTTTTACAGAAAATATAGGTATAATCCGGACCGTGGGTGTCGCTCTTGAATATCGTATCCGGTTTGAACCATAACTCCACTGTTCCGGCGTTCAGGACTCCGGGCCACAAACTGGGCGTATCATAGACCGTTACCTTGTCATGCTCCATCTGAGTAAAATGCAGACAGGTACCCCATTGAGCCGTAAGAATTCCGGGACTCAAAACGACTAATATCATGAAAAACAGAGTAACAATTTTCCATACTTTCATCATTCTCTCCTTCTGTTAATTCCTGTTGTATTCATTTGTTTTATTTAAAATCTTTTCCTTCATTACATTTTCAAATCAACCGAAAAACGCTGAACGTTTTCCAGCAATCCCCACTCGGCAAAAGAGTAACTAAACGCCAGACCGAAGGAATTTTTCAGCGGCGTTTCCAGCCCGAAACCGTACGTCAAGCCGTTTTCACTGTCATCATCAAACAGCGATTGGTAACCGGTCCGCAAATAAAAAATATTCAGCAGACAGTACTCCAAACCCACGTTGATGCTCTCAATATCATTGGACGGATGATTCAGATCGCAGGTCAGGGTCAACTGGTTTTTAGATCGCGTAATGCTGTAGGCAATTCCGAAACGGAACAGCAGCGGCAACGGATAGCTCTCCATTTTGTAAAGCACATTCAGCTGGTCATTCGAATAATGCTGCTTATCGGCATCATACGCCCGCACCAAATCACGACCGTCAAGCTTCAGTGTGGTTCCAAAATTGGAAATGCTCGTTCCCAGGGTCAGTCCTTTCAACTGCGATTTATACAAGACGCCAAAATCGAGTGCTCCGGCGCTGGCGGTCTCGTTCCAGATCTGCATGCGGATATATTTGGCACTCATGCCAAAGGAAAAGCGGTCGGTAATCCGGGCGGCAAAGGAAGTCGCCAACGCCATATCCGAAGCCGTCCAGTACTCGCCGGTACCTTCCGGTTGGTCAATGGTCCGCACCGGCTGTTCATCCACATAATCAAGGATTGTGGCATTCAGACCCCAGGCGAAACGCCCTCCCAACGGTATGACGGCGCCAAAGTACTCATGCCGCGTATTCGCCAGCCATTCTGTATAAATTACCGAAGCGGATATCGTCTGAATCTGGGTGATGCCAGCCGGATTCCAGAACAGGGCGCTGGCATCATTCGCAATCGCCGTAAAAGCGCCACCCATCGCCTGCGCTTTGGCGCCGACACCGATTTCAAGAAAGGGTGCCGCCGAAGTACCCCGCTTCATGACATCTTCTTTATAGACACTTTCAATATATTCATCTTCCGTAAACTGCGCCATCAGAACTGTTGAAAACCCCAGTATGGCAAAGAGAATTACGATTTTCCGAATACTTTTAATAACTGGCATATCTTACTCCAACTAAAGAGAACATCGCTTATTTGATAATGGCAAATTTTCCAATTTTGGAGCCAATCCCCGGTGCCTCCACATGAAAAATATACACTCCAAAGGCTACCGTCAGACCGTCTTCGGTCAGTAAATCCCAGGATTCCGTTCCATCATCCGTTAAATCAGCGGAGTGGTGCAGGGTCCGCACCCGCTTTCCACTCATGGTAAAAATCCGAATCGTACACTTCTGCGGCAGATTGACAAAATCGACCCGGCGTTCACCCCGACCGCTGGCATAAAACAGTGGTTTTTCCCAGCTGGCTGTCACCACATAGGGATCGGGAACGACATATACATCGTCCAGACTGCTCTTCGCTTCTGTTTTGCTGACGAAGGAACCTGCTGTTGTAAAACGGAGCGTATCATCGGAGTTAAAGGGTTTATAGACCTTAATTTCAAAAATGTCACCCGGCTGCGGTAAAATCACATCCTTTTGGGTGGTGTCGTGGCGAAAGTAAATTTCCCATATATCGTTGTAATTAAATCCTTTGGCATTAATCACCGGATAGACCTTATCACCGGCGTTCAGCATACTGTCTTTATTAATCGGTTCACTGAACATGAAATCCATCTGTTCATTGCGGGTCGTACTCCACACCTGAAAATTGACCGGATACCGCTCCCATGCAAGGGGATTGTAGGTGGTGTCGGCATTGGGACCAAGTACCCTTATTTCCAGATCTTCCGGAACCCGGATAATTTTGACACCCCACGCCGTGT
Source organism: Fidelibacterota bacterium (assembly GCA_049975265.1). GTDB lineage: Bacteria > Fidelibacterota > UBA2242 > UBA2242 > UBA2242 > B118-G9. The sequence goes on along the minus strand of JBNGDF010000005.1, from coordinate 44,790 downwards.
CCACTTCTACGGGCAGATTGCAATTACCCACCCGCCAGCCATACTCTTTGATATAGGTTGAATCGTTGTCAAATTCGAACTGGAGCCCCTCAAAAAGTTCGTTACTGATCTCGAATTCATTATAATCATTCTGGTATAAAATCTTTCCCGCCGTTACATTTTCAACTTTAACACTCTTTGTATTGCGCCAGTCCGTCGAATCATCCAGAAAAGTGATTTCATAAGTATGACCATCTTTAACGCTATCGGGCACGATAACATTGACGGCATACTCGCCGGTAGCAATGCCGATATGCTCAATTTCCTCCACCTGACCGGGCACATACCCGGCGCTGGGGGCATTGGGCACGACGACGGCACAGTTACGGTCAACACTGGTGACATTGCCCACGAGGTCGGTCTGAATAATTTTTGAACACTCCGAAGGCGCTACCGGAGCCAGGAGATCATAGCGGGAGAACCCCTTTTCATAAAAGTCCGTGTCATATCCCTTGTCATACGAACAGACTGCATAGTAGTAGGTACGCCCGTTTTGGACATCTTCATCGACGTAGTAGTATTTCAGACCGGTGTCCTTACCCATGTAAAATTGCGCACCGGTCCCTTCAATTGCGATTGGATGCGGACCCTTCAGACCGTCAACCAGATCGTACTGGGCAATCGGTTTCCAGTAAATCGGCGCACCGTAGGCATCGGTGACCGTCTTAATATCATTAAATGAGGGATCTGTAGAGCGATAGACTAAGTATCCTTCAAAATCCTCTTTATAGATTGGATCAATGGACAATTCAGCGCGTTTATCCCAACTGAGAATCACTTTACCATCACCGGCTATAGCCGTCAAACGCGGCTTCAGCGGCGGTTTAGTAAAGCTATAATCGGCATCGTAAATCCGCTGCATAGTTCTTTTATTACGGTATATATCATCTTCATCAATTCCAAACAGACAGGCAATGGCAAATTTGCGGGTTTCTGCTTGCATAACCTTAAAATAGCCCGAGCCGTAAACAAACGCGAGATTAGAAGGTTGAACCCAGGCAAACAGGCCAGGCTTCATATGGTTCCAGGTGCGCTCGTCGGGTGCCATACTCTGGGCTTCACACAATACTGAACTGGTCAAGCCGATCTGATCCGATTCATCGTTGTCGGTCTTATTATAATTCGGTTCGCCGTCATCGGGCATTCCGTTGGCTTCGGTTCCATCAGGATCTGGTCCCGGATAGTCCTGGTCATATGGTCCGATCCCATCCGAACCGACATCATCACCGATGAATTCACCGTGGTCCCACTGTCCATTTCCGTTCTCATCCAAATAAGGGCGCCAATCCCCATCTTCATCGCCTTCCCAGTGCCAACAGGGCTCTCCAAAATTGCCGATTGAACCAAAAATATAGTTGCCGCGAGGATTATCCTGACGTTCATCGATTAACCCATCCTGATCATCATCTACTCCATTTAGCGGATCACCGGGACTTTCCAAAAAAGCAAATCCGAAAAAACCGAGCCCCGGGCGACCCCGATTGTCCACACCATCATGATCCCAGCAATAGGTAATATCATCCAAATCGTCAAATGTTGCATGATCGGGATTGTCATTGGTACCACCCACCATGGCATCCACGTACATACCGAATACAACTGTCTCGAGGTTTTTATGACTGACATTGGCAATATCGTAACACACAATCAGAATGTCTTCCGCCTCTACTGCCGCCCACTGATAGCCGCGCATTTTCACCTCAAATCCAAGACCACGCCTCCCGTAGGGATAGCCCGATGAATCAACAGAACTTCCGATAAAGGGATAATATTCGTACTCGTCATTGTCACGATCGTCCATGACATAGTAACTTTCCTGATCAGCGCGCGTATAAGCACCAAACTCACCGTTCCACAAACCGTCACGGGTTCCGGGTTCGCCGGGGTAGTCGTGAGGCCAGCTTGCCGGCCAGGTCTCTGGTTTATGACTCATCGCCGGATATAACAGCTTGTTTTCGGGTCCCATATTGTAATAACCCGGCAACGGTTGCCAGCTGTACCAGTGCGTTCCGTCTGCCGAAATATCCCCGCTGGTTGGATGTGAATAGGATTCCGATACGATATGGACTGTATCGCCGTTAACGTCCAGCACTTCAGCACCCGCCATCATAATAAATTCAAACCCGTAGACAAAACCGGTCCCCTTCGGCCATTCCATCCGCGGACTGGAATCGCGGTGCCCCAGGTTGCCATAATTCGAATAGCGGGTAATTACAAGGTTACCATCATGAACCCCGGTGGTACGCTCATCAGCTCCGGCGAACAACCCCTGCTTGGTCAGAAACAGAAGGGTAACAGGAACAAGGCATCGTATTATTATTGATTTGCACATGAATATTTTCCTCTTTTAGAAATCGACACTTATACCGAATAAAACCCGTCGGGGACTGGAATAGTAGGTAGGATTCAAATCCACCTCATCCACCGTGAAATTCGGATTGTTTTGCAGCACCTCCATATTGGGAATGGTCCTGTAGGGATGACGGGCATTGCCGGTACTGGAATAGATTCTGATCTCATTTAAACGGTCGGTCAAATTGAATATCTTGCAAAAGAGATTCAGCTTATAGCGCTGCAATTTCACCGATTTATAGATATTCAGGTCAATGTTATACGTCGCCGGTCTGCGGGCACTGTTTTCAAACTGGGTCGTCAACTGACTACCGGGGTTGGTCGGCGTGTAAGGCATTCCTGTGGCAAACCGCCCGATTACCGCAAAGGTCCAGTTGGACGGATTCCCAACAATCGCCGACGCATTCAAGGTATGCCGCTGATCCCAGTCCAGAGGGACCACCTGCTTTTCGTCCTCCGCCGGTGGATCGGTCTGATATCTTGTAAAGACAGCATTCGGATCAGACGCATTCCCCATCGCCACCTGATAGGTGTAATCAATCCCACCGGAAAAATAATTCGAATAGGCTTTGTTCACCGAAAAGATGATACCCTTTACATTGCCGTAATCACGATTAATATAGCGGGCATAGACCTTGTCATCATAGGTACTGATGATTTCCTGACTCAGTAAATTACGGATGTCCTTATAATAAACGGTAATGTCAATACTGTAGTCCGCCGCAAGTTGCTGTTGAAGTCCCAACTCGTAAGCTACTGTCTGTTCCGGTTTCAAATTCACGTTGCCCATTGTTGTACGCAGCCCGCCCAGTTCAATCTCATATTCGTAATTATTGTAAATTGCATTGAAACGCGGCAGCTGGAAAAAGTGACCGTAGGAAACGTGAAATACTCCCCGGTCGGAAATAGGATATGCTAAACACAATCGGGGACTCAGTTGCATCTGTTTTTTGGCTTTCCTGAGTTCCGAATCCAGTCGAATACCATCATAGATATTTGTTCTGGCGCGTAAATCCACGGGGATCTGAGCTACCGGGTCCCAGTAATCGTAACGTAAACCGACATTGATGATCACCTCTCTGAATTCAATTTTGTCCTGAATATATATTGATGCTTCTAAGGGCTTTACCAGATAATGATTATTATTTGCCGTATTTCTCGCAGGCACCGCCAGAGAATCGGGCGGCTGGTAGTTGACACCGTATGCTACCGTTTTGGAAGAGTTGTAATCAAGTTTGTGTTGCTTATACTCGAGCCCCATTTTAACCTGATTGAACTTGTTGATCTGACTGGTCAGATCAAATTTAACTGATGTCGCCGAGCGTAAAATATCATACCGGTCGTTCTGAGTGCCGCCAAAGATGAATCCCTGGTCACTAAAGGCAATGCCTTGGTAACGCGGATCCAGAGGATTTTCAAAAAGGTAAGACCAGGTGTTTTTGGCATAATGGGATAGGTTGAGATTATAAAAGGTCTTATTTGAGAGGATGTGATTCAGACTGAGAATGTGATTATAATTGCGGTCATGAGACGGACGTACACCGTCAGGAGAGTAGCGCCGGGAATCACTGTAGGACCTGGATTCCGTCTTATTGTAAAATAGCGAATAGTTGATCTTAATTTTCGGCGTAAGCATGTACGAAAGCTTCCCGTAACCGGAAATTTTTTCTCTGCCATTCATGGGAATATAGGCGCCGTCTCCATTCATCAGCGAGTCCGGAATGTTATACCCATAAAGTGACTCCTCCTGAGTGGGATTTCGTTGAGCCTGATAGACATAATGCTGGATCGGCACGGTATCATCGATAAGCACCCGACGCTGTCCGTATAACCAGCCATCGGTCTGATAATAGCGCAGGGATGTGTAAAAAGACAAATTCCGAATAAGGGAGATCGGTCCTCTGAAGTTCAGATTGAGGTCCTTCTCATTTATATTTATCTCCCCGATATTCATAAAAATATCTGAATGGCTTGAAAGATAATCGCCAATTGAGAGCGAGGCATTTCCGCCAAATTTTTTCGCACCCTCCTTGGTAATCATATTGACGACACCCGATTGAGCCTGACCGTAACTCGGCGTTAAACGTACCGCTGATGACCTGCAGCTCCTGAACCCAGCTGTTTTCCATCGCAATGGAACTTCCGCCGTTATATTGATCCGTCACCGGAACTCCGTCAATCAGATAGGCGATTTCACCACCGCGACCACCACGAATATGAAAAGTACCACCGGCATCCTTCACCACACCCGTTTGCAGCTGAATAAGGTCGCCCAGCTCCTGCACCGGCATGGTCTGAATTTCTTCTGATGTTACATAAGCCGCTGTATTTGTGCGGTCCATTTCAATAATCTTGCGGGTCCCAATAACCGTTACTTCCTCACCCTCAATTGCTTGGGGAGCGATAGAAAAATTTTGAATTGTAGTCCGGTCAACGTTGACCTCAATATTTACTACGGAGATGCGTTCATATCCAACATAAGAACAGATCAGTGTGTAGGTTCCGGGTGGAATGTTGATAATAAAGTAATCGCCATTGATATCCGATGCCGTCCCCATACTGGTACCTTCAATATAGATATTAGCGCCGACAATCGGATCACCGGTGTTTTTATCAACAATCTTCCCCATGATTTTTCCGGTCGTGCAGCCAAAGCACTAATACAAATCAATAAGACCAGTCCAACTATTACAACCACACCAAATTTATTCATAACTATCACTCCACACAGGCTTGCCCTAATCCCAGTCTGGGCGCGGCTGAGCATTTTTCTGTTTCTTAACCGCCTGTTTCGACCTATGTTTAAAAAAAAACCATGCTTTATAATTAAATTGAATAAATATCCATTAATAAAAATGCCAAGTTAATTTTAAGCATTTTTCAGGGAATGTCAACACTTTTTTTGTTAAAAACAACCAGACAACTTCAATTTTATAAGGGGAAAATCATTAAGTATAGCAATATTGGTAAAAACACTCATTGTCAGAACAGAGTTCATTTTATATAAATTTTTTTTAATGAATAAATATGATTGAATAATTGATGTTTTTTCTTTATTATCTGGGAGAATTTGAAATGTTCAATCAATTTACGGTCAGGATGATTTTTAAAACTTCGCAGGGAGCCAGACATTAAACCAAAAGCAAAAGATGAAATTTTACTGCTTGTTGCCTCGCTTTACTACATCGAAGGTCTGGGGCAGGCTAAAGTAGCTAAACTAGCCGGACTATCCCAGGCTAATGTGTCCCGTCTGCTCCAGGAAGCCCGTAAAAAGGGAATAGTCCAAATCCAGGTTAAGCCTTTTTCGCCCCGTGATCAGGTGCTTGAAAAGAAATTGATGGAAGAATTCCATTTTCATCACTGCGTCGTCATCAAAACAATCCCCGGTCAGACCAGCGAACAGTATCGCTACACGATGGGGCATTTTGCGGCTCCTGTTCTCAGCAAACTAATCAAATCCGGTTCAGTTGTCTGTGTCGCCGCGGGACGTTATCTGAATGCTGTGACGGAGGAGATGAAACCGACCCAAGCGACTTACAGCAATATCTTTATTCAAGCCATCGGTGATATTTCTACCCAGATTCAGGAAAATGATGCTATCGAACTTACCCGGCGCCTGGCGAAACGCTGGGGCGGACAATATTATCGTCTGCAAGCCCCCGCAATCACTCCCGACCACCGCAGCTACCAAATTTTTGTAGAACACGAGCAGATTAAATATGTCCTAAACCAGATGGATCATGCCAACCTGGCTTTCGTAGGAATTGGTAATCCGGTAAATTCGGTCTTCTACACAAATGAATTTTCTGAAAAACACAAATTAAATAACCTTAAATCCCGGGGCATGGTGGGTGAAATCTGTGGTCATTTTCTGGACCAAGATGGCAATGAATGTGAAACCACTTATACAAACCGGATTATCGGCATCAGCTTGGAACAGTTAAAAAGGATTCCGGAAGTGGTTGCCGTAACCGGCGGACGGGATCGGGCTCAAGTCGTTGCCGCTGCGGCGAGAGCAGGAATCATCAACTCTCTGGTTATTGATGATCAGGGGGCTGACGAGCTGCTTCATCTAACTTAATATCTGTTCTACCTATCAATTAATCCGCCTTTAAAAAGTAAATGCCGATCTTTATAGAATCGCTGAATTTTGGGGATATAATTAACGGATAACCGATAGTCTTAAAATTTTTTATTGACTTTTGGCGACAGATAGTTGAAATTATCAATGAATTAATATTAATGTATATTTATTCTTTAACAACATGAAGGACTCGGCGGCATGTATGACGTTCTGATTATCGGAGCCGGAATCTGCGGTACCTCTATCGCCCGTGAATTAACCCGCTATCAATTGAAAATCGCTCTGATCGATAAAGAAAACGACGTCTCAAACGGCACCACAAAAGCCAACAGTGCCATTATCCACGCCGGCTACGATCCGAAACCGGGTACCCTGATGGCTGAACTAAATTCAAAGGGAAATCCCATGTTCGATTCCCTTTGCAGACGTCTCCAAGTACCCTTCAAACGAATTGGTTCGCTGGTGCTGGCGTTTAACGACACCGATCTTAAAACCCTTCAGCAGCTTTATGAACGGGGCATCCGGAATAAAATCCGCCAGATGGAAATCATCGACCGCGACCAGCTCCGCAATCTCGAACCGGAAATAAATCCCGCTGCTATCGGTGCGCTGTATGCCAAAACCGCCGGAATCGTAGGACCATGGGAGCTGGCGATTGCTCTGGCAGAAAATGCAATCGATAATGGCGCGGAACTCTATTTAAACAGCCCGGTTGTCTCCATCTCCAAAGCAGATGGAATTTTCAATATTTCAACCGGCTCTGTTCAATTCCGCTCCAGGGTCATCATTAATTGTGCCGGTGTGCAAGCCGATAAAATTAACAATTTGATCGCGCCACCGGAATTTACAATCATGCCCCGCCGTGGGGAATACTATGTACTGGACAAAACCGCCGGCAAAATGGTGCGCCATGTGGTTTTTCAACCACCCAGTGATCTCGGGAAAGGGGTTCTGGTTACCCCCACAGTTCATGGCAACGTTCTGATTGGACCAAACTCCGAACGGATTTCCCGCGATGACGCCGTCGAGACGACCTCACAGGGGCTGGAATTTGTCCAACAGACCGCTCGGCAAAGTTTTATTAATATTCCACTGCATCAGACCATCAATATTTTCGCCGGACTGCGTGCCGAACCCGACACCGGCGACTTCATCATCGCAGAATCACCGGCAGTTAAGGGTTTTATAAATGTTGCCGGCATCAAATCACCGGGACTTACGGCAGCGCCGGCAATTGCTGAAAAGGTGGTCGGCATTGTCGATTCAATACTGCCGGCGCTGAAACCAAAGCGTGATTTTCGCGACACCCGTCGCGAAATCATTCACTTCGCCGAATTGAGCGATCATCAAAAAGCCAGTTTGATCAAAAGAGAGCCGCGGTTTGCCAGAATCATTTGCCGCTGCGAAAATATTACCGAAGGCGAAATTGTAGATGCCATTCACCGAAATGCCGGCGCCACAACAGTTGACGGTGTCAAACGCCGAGTCCGACCCGGCACAGGACGCTGTCAGGGTGGTTTCTGTATGCCCCGTGTGATTGAGATACTGGCGCGTGAACTGCATCAGGAGATGGGCAGCATTCTAAAAGACAATTTGAATTCACCCATTCTCACTGGTAAAACCAAATCTGCGGATATGAATGAAACCAAACCCGTTCTCGCTGCCCAACAATTGAAGGAAGTAGAATGCTGAATTACGAGTTGGTCGTCATCGGAGGCGGTCCCGCCGGTTTGGCAGCTGCCATCGAAGCCCGGAAAAAGGGTGTCCAAAATATTTTAGTTCTCGAAAGAGACCTTGAACTGGGCGGCATTTTGCAGCAGTGTATCCATAACGGCTTCGGCTTACATATTTTTAAAGAAGAACTGACCGGACCAGAATATGCCCAGCGGTTTATCAATGAACTTCTCGAAATGGACATTGAATATAAAACCGATACGATGGTAATGGACATTTCAGAAATCAAAACCATCACCGCCATCAATAAACAGGATGGCTTGATCCACATCTCTGCCAATGCTATCATTTTAGCCATGGGTTGCCGTGAGCGGACCCGGGGCGCCATTCGGATTCCCGGAACCCGACCGGCGGGTGTCCTTACTGCCGGTACTGCTCAACGATTTATCAATATCGAAGGTTACATGGTGGGTCGGCGGATTGTGATTCTCGGTTCCGGTGATATAGGTTTAATTATGGCACGGCGCCTTACACTGGAGGGCGCCAAAGTTATGGCGGTTGCGGAGCTGATGCCCTATTCCAGCGGCTTGACCCGCAATATCGTTCAGTGTCTCCACGATTACGACATTCCCTTGCTACTGAACCATACTGTCACCAATATCAGGGGTAAAGACCGTGTCACAGGCGTCACTATTTCCAAGGTGGATCAGAACCTAAAACCGATCCCGGGCAGCGAAAAAGAGTACCAATGCGATACTCTTTTGCTTTCCGTGGGACTGATCCCGGAAAATGAATTATCCCTCCAGGCTAATATCAAACTTGATCCGAGAACCGGTGGTCCGCTGGTCAACGAGAGTATGGAAACCAGCGTCGAAGGATTCTTTGCCTGCGGAAATGTCACCCATGTGCACGACTTGGCTGATTATGTCACTGAAGAAGCCCGGAAAGCCGGTGCCGGCGCCGCACATTATATTTTTGAAGAAATCAATGAAAACATCCCCTCTATCCCTGTCGTACCGGAAGAGGGCGTCAGCTACGTCATCCCTCAGTATATCCGCCTTGATAATCTGAACGGAATTCTGGACATCATGCTGCGGGTCACCAGGGTGTATCGCAATGCCAGAATCCGGATTCAAGCCGATGGAAAAATAATCAAAGAGGTCAAACGACTCCACCTTGCCCCTGGTGAAATGGAACGGGTACGGATTAATTCCAATATCATGAAAACCATTCAACCGAAAACAATTTCCCTGCACATTGATGGAGAAAAAACATCATATGCAATCTAAAGAGCTTATCTGTACCGCCTGCCCGATTGGTTGCAGGCTGACGGTTTACCGCGATGAAAAATCGGAAAACGGATTTCGGGTAGAGGGTAATTCCTGCAAACGGGGCATCAGTTATGCGATCGCTGAAATGACCGACCCCCGCCGAATACTAACCTCCACAGTAAAGGTTATTAACTCCCACTATAAACGTTTACCGGTGCGCACCCGGGAAGCAATTCCCAAACATCTGATATTTCCTTGTATGAATGAAATCAACCGGATAGAAGTAGCGACTCCAGTCAAAATGGGAGATATTCTGATGGAAAACATTGCCGGTTCGGGAATTCCCCTGATCGCCTCCCGAAACCTGGAATAAACCCAAAAAACATACAGTTCCCTTCTTCTCCTCCTCCAAGCCTTGTGTGAACAGCACAGGGCTTTCTGTACTGGAACCGGCTACTCCACCCGCAGGTCAATTTTCCTTGCCAGGAGATAACCCAAACCAACATTTCTCCCGCCCGAAAAAGAGTAGCGGATTTTTAATTCAAACTGTTGTATTTTACGGGGCATTGAAAACGGAACAATAAAAACCTGAGGATATTATGGAAGGATACTTTACTTTTGTATTTCATAGCCATCTCCCCTATGTGATCAATCACGGCGAATGGCCCCACGGCATGGACTGGCTCTACGAAGCCGCTGCAGAAACCTATATTCCTCTGCTGAAGGAACTGGACTCACTGGCAGCCGACGGCATCAGTCCCAAGGTCACTCTAGGAATTACTCCTATCCTGGCGGAGCAGCTGGCGGCGGATAAATTCAAAGCCGGTCTGATTCACTACCTTGACCAGAAAATTGAGGCAGCCAGGGATAATCAGCTGGAATTTGTCAAACTCGGGAACGAACATCTCGAGCGGCTGGCACAGTTCTGGTTAAATTTCTATACCGATATCAAACAACGTTTTAGCGACGTTTACCACCAGGATCTGCTGGCGGGATTCCGCAAACTTCAGGAAGATGAGCAGATCGAAATCATCACCTGCGCGGCTACCCATGGATATTTTCCGCTGCTGGGCTCCGACGAGGCGATCGATGCCCAGATACGGATTGGAAAGGAGACTTACCAGCGCCATTTTGGGTGCGCGCCCCGGGGAATGTGGCTGCCGGAATGCGCCTATCGCCCCAGTTATGAATGGTCATCACCGATTCCCGAATACCCGAAAATATTTCAGCGCAAAGGGATCGAAGAATTTCTCTACAAATACGACATTCAGTATTTCATCGTTGATAAGCACCTGATTATGGGCGGCGAAGGCAAGGGGGTTTATATCGACCGCTTTGACTCTCTGAAACAGCTCTGGCGTCAATTCGAGAAAAACTGGAAACCCCGTAAAGAGACCACCGAACGATCGATTTACGAAAATTATCTGGTCAGCTCCACCGGAACAAGCCGGGCAGCGGTGGTCTACGGACGGCACGAAGAGTCTTCACTGCAGGTCTGGAGCGGCGAATACGGCTATCCCGGCGACGGGCGCTATCTGGATTTTCATAAAAAACACTATCCCGGCGGACACCGCTTCTGGAAGGTGACCAGTGCCAAAGCAGACCTCGCCGACAAGCAGGAATACTATCCCGAAGATGTGGAGGAGGCACTGGAAAACCAGGCTTCCCATTTTGCAGGGTTGGTCCATGATTACCTTCATCAACATTATGCCGCAACCGGCCGGACCGGCATTCTGACGGCCCCCTTTGATACAGAGCTGTTCGGGCACTGGTGGTTCGAAGGAACGCGCTGGGTGGGAAAGGTCCTGCGCAAACTGAACGGCGACACCTCGGTCCGCAAAGTGACGCTCGGTGAACATCTTCGCGATAACCCGCCGAAAATCTCCGTCTCACTGCCGGAGGGCTCCTGGGGACAGGGTGGTTTTCACTATATCTGGCTGAATGAATGGACCCAGTGGACCTGGAAACACATTTATGCCGCCGAAGATCGGATGATCGCGTTGGCGGATCAGTATAAAGACACCAATGACGCAACGCTGGCGGAAATCCTCAACATTATAGCGCGGCAGCTGCTGCTGCTCGAAAGTTCCGACTGGCAATTTCTGATCAGTACCTGGAGCGCCCGGGATTATGCGGAAGACCGTGTCACTGTTCACGATGAGCGGATCAAAAATCTGCGGCGGATTCTGGATACATATCTGGCGGATGGCAGTCTCAGCGACGGCGCCAGAGAATATCTCGATCGCATTCAGAAAGATGACGAAATCTTTCCCACCCTCGATTTTCGTTACTGGTGCACACTGGGAAAATAGACCCAAATTCCATGCAGATCGTATTTGTTTCAGCAGAGGTGTACCCCTTCTCCAAAGTCGGCGGACTGGGCGATGTAGCCGGTGCACTACCCGTCGAATTGGCATCCTTGGGCGTGGATATGACGGTAATAACACCGGCGTACGGGACGATAAATCGCCGAAAGTTTAAACTGGAAAGCAGTCCCTACCGGTTCAATGTCGACATCGGTAACGAAACCATCGCGTGTGGTTTGTCCCGCTGGCAGCCACCACAAAATTCACATTTCCAAATCTTTTTCATCGAAAATGAGTTCTATTTCGGTTCACGGGGCGTTTATGCCGATCAAAACGGACACTACTACAGCGACAGCGCACAGCGCTTTCTGCTTTTCTCAAAGGCAGGTCTGGAAGCCGCCCGGTTACTCAACCTGCAACCCGCTGTTTTTCATTGCAATGATAATCACTGCGCCCTGATTCCGGTCTATCTGAAAGCGAAATCCCGGGAATATCGTGATTTTCAGGAGACAAAGACCCTGCTGACCCTGCACAATGTCGGCTATCAGGGGATTACAGAGATGAGTGCCCGCCGGATCTATAATTTACCCGACGAACTGTTTTACCCCACGGCACCGCTGGAGTGGTTCGGACAGATCAATCCGCTCAAAGCCGGCATCCTGTACGCCGATGCCATCAGCACCGTCAGCCCGACGCATGCAATAGAAATTGTAACCGACGATACCATGAGTGCCGGCTTGAAAAATGTGTTGCTGGCAACCGGTAAACCGGTGCATGGAATCCTGAATGGGGTTAATTATTCCGAATGGAATCCCACTACCGACCGCTACATCACCCAGCCTTATTCTCTTCAGACCATTGCGGAAAAATACCATAATAAGGTCGCCCTGATGAACGATGTCGGCATCAGTCCGGAATATGTCCATAAACCTCTCATCGGATTGGTCTCCCGGCTGGTCGAACAGAAAGGGATTCCAATTTTGATCGAAGCGCTGGAGCGGATTCTGAAAATGGAGATTGCCATCGTCATCCTGGGCAGTGGCGAAGCGAAGTATGAGCAATCGCTGCGGCGGATCGCCGATCATCATTCCAAACAGTTCAAATTTAACTCCGGCTATAATAACCCGCTCTCCCATAAAATCCTGGCTGGTTGTGATATCTTTCTAATGCCTTCCCGCTACGAACCCTGCGGTATCACCCAGATGGCAGCTTTGTCATACGGGACCGTCCCGGTGATTCACAAAACCGGCGGACTGGCGGATACCATCACACAGTGGAACGGAGAGACCGGCAACGGTTTTCTGTTTGCGAACTATAGCGCGGATGACCTGGTCATTGCCGTCAGCGATGCAGTATCAGTCTTTTCCAATCCCAAAACGTGGCGACTGCTCCAGCAGAACGGCATGCAGGCGGATTTTTCCTGGCGGCAATCCGCCAAACAGTACCTCAAATTATACAAAACGCTTACCCATCCCGCTGCAGTTTAAGACAAACCACCGCTTTCGTATTACGATCCCACCTCTATTTTACGAATAAAGTAAATTGAAGAACAATTCGTAAATATTTTTCTTGCATTTTGCTTTACGAAATGGTAAAATATATACGAATTTCGTTTTTAAAAATATGAATCGTAAACCCGCTACAAACATGAAAACCAAAAAAATACCCCCCAAAAAGCATCAAATCATCACAGCCGCCGATACTCTTTTCAATCAATTCGGTTTCAAGAAGGTCACGGTGGAGGAAATCTGTCAGACCGCCGGAGTCAGCAAAATGACCTTTTATAAATATTTTGCCAATAAGAACGAACTGATCAAGTATCTCTGGCAAAGGATTATGGATGATAGCATGGCAAAACTGGATGCGCTGGATAAAACCGGCGCCACTTTCCAGGAGAAGGTTAGCATGATCCTGAAATTGAAAGCCGAAGCCACCACGGCGATGGGTGACCAATATATCAAGGATTATCTGGACGTTGTTCCGGAACTGCAGGATTTCTATAATCAGATGCTGACAAAAGTCATGCAATGGTTCATAAAACTCATCCAACAGGCTCAGGAAAAGGGTGAGGTTCGTAAGTCCATTCGTCCGGAGTTTTTCCTCGCTGTTGTTAACCAGCTTCTGGAGCTCGCCAAAAACGAACAGCTGGTGGCGCTCTACGATAACTATACGGAATTTGCCCTTGAGGTTAACAACTTCATTTATTACGGTTTGATGCCGATTCCGGATGAGGATAAAAAGTGAACTCCCGCTTCCTGATATCGCTTTTAGGAATTTTCTCGCTGCTCTCCGCAACGGAGACGAACATCAGGGGGCAGCTGTCATTCAGCGGCACCGGCTGGGAATCCGGCGGCATCTGGTACGGCAGCGCGAGAATTCAGTATATCCCCAACCTGCAGATTTCGAAATCCTTCTCACCCTCCCATTTTATCGATCTTGAACTGTCGCTTCATGGCTATATCAATCAGGAAACCGGACAGTACCATGATGATATCCGCCCCTACCGGCTGAATCTGCGTTACGCCACCCCTCAATCGGAAATTCAAGTAGGTCTGCAAAAAATCAATTTCGGACCGGCACAGCTACTGCGGGCACTGATGTGGTTTGAGCGCCAGAATCCCACCGACCCGATGAATATTGCCGAAGGCGTCTGGGGTCTGCGGTATCGCTTCATTTTTCTGAACAATGCCAACATCTGGCTTTGGGGATTGTACGGTAATGGTGATGCCAAGGGCTGGGAAACGGCTGGCAGTGTGAAAACCAAACCGGAATTGGGCGCCCGGCTGCAGGTTCCTGTACCCATGGGCGAAACAGCGGTCTCGGGACATACCCGAACCGTTCACAGCTCCCCTGCTGATTTTCGGGAAAACCGAATCGCTTTTGACGGACGCTGGGATGTCGTCGTGGGTGTCTGGTTTGAGGCGCTTGTGCAGCATCAGGAAATCGCCGCACCGTATCATTACACCAAGTCGCTGACGATGGGAACCGATTATACTTTTAGTGTCGGGAACGGGCTGTATGTTCTCGGGGAACACATGATCCATCGGCTGTCGAACAAGTTTCATGAATCCGATCAGGATGCCCAATTATCCGCATTAATGCTGAATTATCCGCTGGGATTGTTCGATAATCTGGCACTGATGATATTTTATTTTTGGGACACTGAAGACTTCATTCAGTATATCAGCTGGCAGCGCAGCTATGATAAAATTATGCTCAATCTGGCGCTGTTTCACTTTCCGGATATACAATTGCCTACCATCAACGCTTTCGGCAGCAATATCGGAATTCGTTTAATGCTCATTTACAATCACTGATAATCCGTCATAACCGCAGGGAGCGCAACGTGGAAGTAAAAATAATGAAAACCATATTTGTTAAAATTAATCTTTGCGAACTTGGCGAGAACTCAGCGTCTTGGCGGTAAAAAAAGAAAGGATATACTAATGGAAAACGGTCAATTAATCACAACGCAAAATCTGACCAAGGATTATCCGGTGGGGCGTGGTTACTTCCGGGCATTGGAGGATATCAATCTGACCATCGGTAAGGGTGAATTTGCTGGACTCGTCGGTCCCAGCGGCTCCGGTAAAACGACTCTTCTGAATATCGTGGGTTCACTGGACGTGCCCACTCAGGGCGAAGCACTGGTCCTGGGACAATCAATCAACAAACTCAACGCCCGCCAGTCAGCCGACCTGCGCAATCAACACCTGGGATTTATCTTCCAGACCTACAATCTTCTGCCGGTGTACAATGTCTTTGAAAATGTCGAACTACCGCTACTTTTGTTAAAAATAGAAAAAGACAAACGGCGTAAACTGGTGGACCAGGCGCTGGAATGGGTCGGTCTGCAGGACAAACGTAAATCCCGTCCGCCGCAACTGTCCGGCGGCGAATGTCAGCGCGTTTCGATTGCCCGCGCCATGGTCAAATCCCCAAAAATCGTTCTGGCGGATGAACCCACCGCCAACCTGGATGCCGAAAATTCCCATAACATCCTGCAGACCATGGAAAACCTGAATCGGGAATTGAAAACCACCTTTATCTTTGCCACTCACGACGAAAAGGTCATCCAGTACCTGCACCGCAAGATTACTCTGCTGGACGGGAAAGTAGCCAAAGACGAACAGATCGTCAAAGAATAACCGGTTCGAAGAACCTTTTTGAGGGAGGATAATATGTTAGCACTAAAACTGGCATTTCGAAATTTGATCGGCGCCCGGTTGCGGACCTGGCTGAACGTTTTCGTCCTTTCGCTGGCATTTGTAGTCATCATCTGGTTCAAAGGCGTTCTGAACGGCTGGAACGAACAGGCACAACGCGATACCATCGCCTGGCAAGTCGGGGGCGGTCAATACTGGCAGAAAAATTACGACCCCTACGATCCCTTTACTATCGATGACAGTCATGCCCCGCTGCCCGAACTCGCCCGGGAAGCGGTTCGCAAAGGTCTGCTGACGCCGGTACTGATCAGCCAAGCAAATATGTATCCCCAGGGTCGCATTCAGAGCATCTCTCTCCGGGGTATCGATCCGAACCAAACCATTATTGAGCTGCCAACGCATCACTTAAAAAGCGATGGCGGTGACATTCCGGCGATCATCGGCGAACGGACCGCCAAAAACAGCAAGCTGGCGGTGGGCGATTACGTAACCGTCCGCTGGCGCGATGTAAACGGCACCTTCGATGCGGATGAAGTAAAAATTGTCCATATTTTCGAAACCAACGTACAGACAATGGATGCCGGGATTGTCTGGATTCCGCTGGAAAAACACCGCCGGATAGTGCGCATGCCCAATGAGGCGACCATGCTGATTACTGCGCCGGAGAGCGGCTTCATCGGTAAAATACCGGGCTGGGAATTTAAAAATCAATATTTCCTGATGGAAGATATCCGGAAAATGATCAAAACGAAATCCATCGGCGGTTATGTCATGTTTACTATATTGATGGCACTGGCAATGCTGGCGATTTTCGATACCCAGGTGTTGTCCATTTTCCGCCGCCAAAAAGAGATCGGGACGCATATCGCGTTAGGCATGACGCAACGGCAGGTCATTGCACTTTTCACGGTGGAAGGCGCCATGCATTCGATCCTGGCTGCCATTTTAGCAGCAATTTACGGCATCCCGCTTTTGGCTTACCAGGCTAAAATTGGCTGGGCGATGCCCGCTGGCACCGACGATTTTGGATTGACCATCGCCGAAAAGATTTATCCAAGCTACTCATTGGGTTTGGTATTTGGCACTACGCTTATCGTCTTAGTCACCACCACTATCGTGAGTTACCTGCCGGCGCGCCGCATTGCCAAAATGGAACCCACCGAAGCAATCAGGGGGAAAATCCAATGATTACATTTATTATTAAAGGTTTGCTGCGTGACCGTCATCGCAGCCTGTTTCCGGTCATTATGGTTACCATCGGAGTCTGTATTACGGTTTTTTATCAAGCCTTCATGGGCGGGATTCTCACCGATATGGTGGATTCCACTGCCCGCTTTTCTTCCGGTCATGTAAAAATTATGAGCCGGGCATATGCGGAAAACGAAGACCAGCTGCCCAACGATATGGCACTCACAGGTGTGGATGAAATGATGGCTGACCTGAGGGCTGAATATCCGGATATGATCTGGGTCAGGCGAATCAAATTCGGTGGTTTGCTGGATATCCCCGATGAAAACGGCGAGACCCGCGAACAGGGCACCGTCGCCGGAATGGGTGTGGATTTACTGAGCCCCGGCAGTACGGAGATTAATACCTTGAATATCGCGAAATCCCTGGTCACCGGCAGAATGCCTGAGGAACCGGGTGAAATCCTGATCAGTAACGAAATGGCGAAGGAACTGGAAATATCCCTGGGCGATTATGCAACGTTGCTGAGTTCCGGCATGTTCGGTAGCATGGCGATCTATAATTTCAAGGTCGTCGGTACAATCAAATTCGGTATTCCGGCTATGGACCGCGGAGCCATGATTGCCGATATCCGGGACATTCAGCAAGCACTCAATATGGACAATGCCGCCGGGGAAATTCTGGGCTATTTACCCAACCGGGTATATGACGATGAAGCCTGCGCCGAAATTGTGAAAATATTCAATGCCCGGTATGCCGACAACGAGAGCGATTTTGCCCCCGTTATGGGCAAACTCAAAGAGACCAGCGGGCTGACAGATTACCTGACCATGGCGAACAATATGGCTGGCACGATTGCACTGATATTCGTCATCGTCATGTCCATCGTCCTGTGGAATGCCGGTCTGCTGGGCGGTTTGCGGCGCTATGGCGAAGTGGGCGTTCGCCTGGCTATCGGCGAACCCAAAGGTCACATTTACCGCTCTCTGCTATGTGAATCCCTGGCGATCGGAATCGCCGGAACCATCCTCGGTACCGGACTCGGGCTGGCGGCAGCCTACTGGATGCAGGTCAAAGGTCTGGACTTTAGCGGTGCCATGAAAAATGTCAACATGATGATACCGCTGGTGTTCAGAGCCAGGATTACCACCACAACCTACTACATCGGTGTTTTTCCGGGGCTGATCGCCAGTGTATTCGGAACCGCTCTGGCGGGCATCGGTATTTACAGACGCCAGACCGCCTCATTATTTAAGGAGTTGGAAACATGAAACGGATTCCTTTTTCAGTTATTTTATGTTTATCCATATCAATAAATGCCCAAACACCCGACGTCGATGAGATTTTGCAGAAAATCGACCGGAATCAGGTATATGATCAGGCGATCAGTACCGCAACAATGATCGTTCACAGCCGCACCGGCGATCGCACAATCCGCTCCAAAGCCTGGTCCAAGGGCAACGACAAAGCCTTTGTGGAATACCTGTCGCCCGCCCGTGAAAAGGGTAAAAAGATGCTCAAAGTGGGAGACGATCTCTGGATTTACACACCCGAGCCCAATGACCGGATCATCACGATTTCCGGTCACCTGCTGAAGCAATCCGTGATGGGATCGGATATGTCCTACGAAGATTTAATGGAAAGCGATGAGCTGCGTGCCAATTACGATGCCGTTGTACTGGGCAGAGAGACCTATAATGGACGCGACTGCTGGGTGCTGGAACTGACCGCCAACACCAGCGATGTTGCTTATCACTCCCGGAAAATCTGGGTAGACGCCAAGCGCTGGCTGCCGCTCAAGGAGGAGCGCTTCGCCCGCAGCGGACGCCTGCTCAAGCAAACCGAAATCCTGGAGGTCTTTCAGCAGGACGGACGCTGGCTGCCGAAGCGGATGACCTTCAAGGACATGCTCTCCCGCGGTGGCGGGACCGAGTACATTCTCGAATCCATTGACTTCAATGTTGATATTCCGGAGTACCGGTTCACCAAAGCGGCACTGCGAAAATAGTTGCCGGACGATGTTGCTGAGACAATCCGGCATTTTCCCGTGGTAATGAGTCATTTGGACCGCCGGATCAACCATTTTCCATAAATGATACATCGTTTGTCCCGGCTGACAGACCATTTGTCCGGCGTTATTAATCATTTTTCCGGATTTATCGCCTGCCTTCACTACCGGCTTTATAAAAAAGACCGGCTGAGCACCGGTCTTTTCATACTGCGAATCAATTTCGGTCTCAATCAGTTCATCACAAAATCCAGATTTAGGATATTCTCTTCGGCATCAAGGGCAATATTCTGATAAACAGTATCCGCCGTGAGCTCATAACCGGCTGCGGAGACCACATAGGTTCCGGCTAACAGGATCAATTTGTAATTCCCGTCCGCATTCGTCAGGGTGGTCACCGAATCACCATCGGAGACGGCATAGACCGAAACATCCTGCAGACCGTTTCCGACAGAATCCGTCACGGTCCCGGAGACTGTTCCCGACAGCACACTTTTAAACACCCGGAAGGTCGGTTGCAATGAGTAGCGCTCCTGAGTCGGATGTTTATTAATCGAGCGCTCCGCATCAAAATCCAGATAGATATCGATGATTTCATCCTCATTAATAAAGAAACCCAGATTCAGCTTTACACCGGACTCGCTGCCGCTGGGTACCCTCAAAGTGTGGGAGACACCATCCACGACAATCGCTGAACCTTCACCCAGCAGCAACCGCATCTGCGAATACTGTCCCACGTCGAGGTGTGAATGAATCAGGGTTGCCATTGTGCCATTGACCAGCTCCAGGAAATCGATCGTGGTGTCCGCTTCGCTCAGCACGATCCATTGCGCCGAGGTATCGCTGGTGCTGCCGGCGACCGCTTTGTGCACACTGACCTCGGTTATATGCAGGTAGATATGCTCCACATCCCCTTGAAAGGGGGCGTCGAACGCCTTGATAACGATCTCGCCGGTACCGGCTTCACCGTCGGAATCGCTTTCGCAGCTCAGGAAAACAATACCTGTAATCATTATCAGCAGGATTAGTACTTTTTTCATCTTTTACCTCCTCTTGATTTCACCATTGCGGAATAAAAATAGGAAGGAGAGAGCCTTATCTGTAAGACTCTCTCCTCATCCTGGGTAGGGGGGGTTTTAACCAGGAATCTTTTTATTGCTACCAAACAGCAGAGCAGTTTTAGCAAATGCATAAACTGAGTTAAGCAACCGATTTTTCATTTCAAACAACGTATTTAATTCATACAATTCATATGCCGATCATCTTAATATATGGTAATTACCGGCAGTATTCGGTGAAGCAGCCGGAAATATGTGACCCCAGACACAGAAACCGTCCGGGCGATTTCTGATTCGTCATCAGTTATCTATAAAAGGTGCCAGAAAGTGGTTGATATGCCCCGTAATTGCGCTGGAAAAGAACCGGTCTTATACATTATCTAATCTTTTTGACGGATATTACTCCTGATAATAACCTGCCTGGAAGATTACTCTTTTGCCGGATTATTGATCTGATCGTTTACAGGTTTTTTTCCAATACCGCCCGTGCACTGGCGTAACCCACCTCAATCAGGTCACCCACCTGGGAAGTTTCAAACATATTGAACTCTGACAGGTCCGGCTGAATGAGGACATCTGCCTCTTCCGTCTGGAGTGCGGTGGCGGACCTGATCATGAAATCAAACGTCCGGAGCAGTACCTCTACAATATTCTCCGGTCGTTGCGGGCGATGACCGGCGTTCAGGTCCGCGCCGATGATAAAGTCGGCGCCCATATCTTTTAAAGGTGCAATCGGTACGTTTTCGACCAGTCCGCCGTCAACCAGCAGGCGGTCATCCAATTCAACGGGAATAAAAACACCCGGGATACAGGTACTTGCCATCACCGCCGTCGCCAGATCGCCTTCCCGGAGCACCATCTTCTCCCCGCTGATAATATCGGTGGTCACGGCAGCAAAGGGAATCGTCGCATCTTCAATGCTGACATCGCCGATTTTTTCCCTCATAAATTCGCCCATTTTCTGATTTGACAGCAAGCCGAGCTTTGGAATCGAAATTCCAGAAATGTCCAGCCAGTTTAAATCTTTGGCGATTTCCTCGATTTCCGCCCAGTTCTTGCCGAAGGCGTAAAAGGCACCCACAAATGCTCCGATACTGGTGCCGGCAACATAGCGGATGTCAAGCCCCTTCTCCTCAATCGCTTTTAAAACCCCTATATGAGCGGCGCCCAGCACGGCACCGCCGCCCAGTGCCAGCCCAACAGAGCCCTTTTTAGTTTTCTTAAACCATCCCATCGGTGCTCAAATCTTGAATCGCGACAGCAATTTTTTTACCGAATCGCCCAGGGTTTGCCAGCTTTTCTCAAAGCCCTTTTTCAGTTCCTCCCAGGCATCTTCACCGGCTTCCCGGATTTTATTGAGTTGCTGCCGGACATCTTCCTGCTGAGCTTTCAACACCTGAATCTGCTGTTTATAATCGGCTTTCGCCGATTCCCCCTTGGCTTCCAGTATCCGGATTTCTGCATCCAGCTCTTTCAGTTTCGCCGCCATCTTGTCGATATACGCTGTTCGTTCACTCATCGCATGCCTCCTTCTATTTTACGATCACATCATCTGTTTTCCATAAAATTCGCGATGTACGGAATTTTGCCAATAACAAACCGCCGTCCGGTTAAAATTGCACCTGTAACAGCAGGGAGAGTCCATACTGGCGATCGCTCTTTTCCGGAAAGTAGGCGTCGGCATTCAGCTGCAGTCTGGTGACACCGGTAAAATTGTGGTTGATCCCAAAAGTAACC
Organism: Fidelibacterota bacterium; assembly: GCA_049975265.1. Lineage (GTDB taxonomy): Bacteria > Fidelibacterota > UBA2242 > UBA2242 > UBA2242 > B118-G9. The sequence continues at coordinate 22,907 of JBNGDF010000005.1, read as the reverse complement.
TGATGATCCCGAAAATCCTGCTCCCGGTATCCCCAGGACTGCCAGCGACTCAGCAGCATAGTCTTTTCCAGTATCCGGTAACCGGCGGTGATATAGTAGCCACTGATCAGATCCTTCTTGTCGCTACCAGCCGTCGAGTCGAGATCGAGGCTGCCAGCCAGATATTCCGCCGCTAGCAGCAGACGTTCCGCCTTCAACCGGACATCGCCGCCGTAAATGGTCCGCTTGCCCTGCAATACGGGCCCCGCATTACCGGTCTGCACGCCGGGTGAATTGCCGTGTGAACCTTGCACCGCCAGCTGTAAATCCCCGAGAGTGTACTGAAGCCGTCCGATTCCGTAGAATTCGTTGTTATTATTCGACGACAATTTATTGCCGTTAAAAATTCCGGAAAAGTAATAGAGCCCTCCGACATCGCCCTCAAACGACACTCCGATCTCCCGGGACTGAACAAGCAGATCGGTGATATGCGTGCGGTCGATGAAATCCATCGAACCGGGATCAGGAATAAAGTCCAGGGTCTGCTTCGGCTTCATGGCTCCGGTGGTAATACGCAGAGCATCGCTGAAGCGGTAGCCGATATAGGCATCCAGCAGGTTCGGCTCCTTGACCAGATTGAAAAACAGCCGGTAAAAAAATCCCCCATCCAGATTCCCGCGAAAACTCAGCCTGGCGTTGGCAGCCTCAAAGGTCCGACCGCCCTGAAAATTGTCGTCTCCCAGAGAGTAACGGAATCCCGATTGAACCAGCGCATTGACCGTAAATGCCTCGTGTTGAACGGCGGACCGGATCTGCTGCACCAGCGGTTCTTCTTTACCGGCAGCACCATTCACCACTGCCAGATTAACTGCTATTATCCAATAATAAAATCGGTTCATACTTCTCCTTTTTTAAAAATTAAAATGTGTTCGCACTCCGAACAGAATGATCCGGTCAGCAGCGCCACCGGCATTCCAGATAACCTGTAAATGGGGTGACAGGTGCGTCCATTTATTGACCTGGCGGCGAGCGTACAATTCCAGCAGCTGTTCGTTATGCAAATCATCATCCCGGAGTGTTGTCTCCCCGTATGCCAGCCCCACAGCTGTGGACTGGCTGGCGATTTCCCGCATAAAGCGGATGCCCAGACTCCAGGCACAGCGAACGCCCCAACTTTCCGCCACACCGGTGCTGTTCTGTCCGTAGCGGGCGAAAATATTATAGGTTCCAAAAGAGAGATTATCAAAGCTGATTCCCCAGCCGGTGGCATAACCCGCACGCGGGTCCTGATATCCGTAAAAACGCAAATTGGACTCAAAATCGGAAGCGGGAAAGAGGGTAAAACCGAGGCTGGCGATCCGGTACAGCTCTTTCAAAATCTCACTGCCTGAATTATCGGCGCTGACGATACCTGTTTGAAAATGAAAACGATCGAACAATGTCGTGCGCAGCCGGACACCGGGCGAATTGCCCGGCACTGCAAAGGCGGCGCTGTTCACAAAGGCACCACTGATAAACTGCATCGTCTCGTCATTCGCCGAGGCGTTGTTGTCAAAATAGTCGGTCAGGTCAATCTTCCCGGCAGTAATTGTAAAAATTCTGTTCAGCATGGTAAATTCAGCCCAGGCTTCCAGCACCGTCAAACGATCGATTCCCAGGCTGTCCTGAGTCGAACCGGCGTCTCCGTTCAAACCGGCAAAATTGGGAAAATAGTCGTCCGGTCAGTTTCCGCCGATGGCTTCCCAATCGAAAAACAGCAGTGTATTAGGTCCAAACGCTGTCGAGGCGTAAATATCAAACGAGCCGGTGGCGCTGGAATATTGATCACTGCGGTCGCCGCCTCCCTGAAAAATCGCCGTCGCACCCCCATTGAAGCGCAACTGACCTGGTTGCTGAACAATGGCTTTCAAGAGTTCGTCGACACGCTTATGCCGGGAACGGGATTCGATATCCGCCGTCTCCACCGCATCGCCGTTGAACAGCGCCAGCAACTCGTCCATTTCTGACCTCTCATCCTGCGTATTTTGCCTGATTTGCTACAACTCCTCCTCCAGGTGGCGAATCCTCTGGTGCAGAGAATCAACCCGGGCTTCCATATTGAATACCTTTTCTGTCGGGACGGCAGCCGCATCCCGGGCATTCAGGCTCAAAACCGTCGTGAGCAAAACCATACCAATCGTTTGTTGCCACATTATTATTCCCCGCCACTTCGCTTGTTTTTGGAGAAACCAATCCACCGGATATTGAATTGTTGATGATAATTTTGGAACACCGTATTCTTCCATTGAATGCTACATAAATGTACGCCTGCGGAAGGAATTAACACAAGAAAATAAATCGCCAAAGCGCCAAAACCACTACCAGATTCCCGGGATCAGGCGGTAGCAGGTCTGTCCGGCATATTCGCGATAACCCGCTAATTCGTTTTGCAATGTCCGGTCTTCCAGCGCCGTGCGGAGAACTAAACAGACGGTCAGAAACAGCACCGGCAGATACGCCCAGTAGGAATCCAAAAAGACCGGAGTCGCCAGATAGGAGAGGAGAGCACCGGCGTAGCCGGTATGCCGTACCCAGCGATAGGGTCCGGTGGTCACAATCTGATGCCGGCGATCATGCTGGATGCGCACCGTCCCTGAAAAAAAGCGGTTTTCAATCAGAGCGTATGACCCCAAAAGAAATCCACCCAGTATAATGAACAGTGCCACCAGCTTTTCCGGCAGCTGAAACGGCGGTGACCAGCCGTAGCGCGCATCGAGCCCAACGACCAGCGGTATCAGACAGCCACCGAGGCTGACCAGGGGCGCCAGAATCTTGTCCCAGGCTTTGGTATCCCCATGCCGTAAAAAACGGGCACGTTCGCCCAGAAGGTCGGGATGCCGTCGTCCCGCCAGTGTCCGGCTGATTCCGAAACCAAGAATATAAATCGCTGCATACACCCGGGCTTCCCACCAGTCCCAGTGTCCGGTAATTATTAACGGCAGAAGCGGAAAAAAAACAACAAAAATTCCAAGCATAACAGCGATGCGTAAAAGATTGAATGGCTCTGAGTGACTCATTTCGGTACCTCCCCTCTGTTCCTCTCTATAAATTTATAAAATCACCGCCAAAGGTGGAAATTATTTGCCACTCATCTGACAGCCATTAGGAATCTTGCAATTTACCCAGGATGTCGATAATTTTTATCCGAGATATTATGATTACTCTGCTCGAACTCAGAGACAAACTGCTGGAATATATCAATGCCGTCGAGCTGCAGAAGCAGCTGCTGATATCTTCGGTCCAGTTAAGCCGCTCCAACAACCAGGATTGGGACCCACACAATGCGCTGGAAACCCACCTGAAATTGTGCGATGAGGTCGAAGCCATGATTCCCTTTACCGATTATATGCACCCGGATTTTATGAACTGGCTGCAGTCGGTCACCGGGAAAATAGATTCAAGACTATCTGAAATGCCCTATTTTAAGGAGCTGCTTCGTCATATAGACCTGGCAATTGAATACGGCTTCGGTGACAAAACATTCGAAAAGTGACCAGGTGATTAAAAGGATCCGCACTCCAATGTTCTATCTCAAATCACGGCTACTTTCCTTAATCGTTTTTGTACTTCTACTCGGGGGGTGTTCCATAGAAAAGAAAACAGATATCATCATAACCGAAAACTCCGATGATCTGCAGGAAGGTTATATTATAGTCACCGGCGGTAAAATTTGGTACAAAATTGCAGGTAAAAACCAAACCGGTATGCCACTTTTGATTATACACGGCAGTCCGGGGGTCTCACACGACTACCTTGAACCGCTCGAGGCGCTGGCAGATGAACGTCCGGTCATTTTCTATGACCAGCTGGGCTGCGGCAAATCCGACCGACCGGCAGATAAAAATCTGTGGACCATCGGGCATTTTGTGGAGGAACTTCATCAGGTACGTCAGGCGCTGGAATTGAAAAAATGCCATATTCTGGGTCAGTCCTGGGGATGCGCGCTGGCGATTGATTATATGCTGACCCATCAACCTGCAGGCGTTGAGAGTCTCATTCTCTCCGGGCCCCTGCTCAGCGCCTCGCGCTGGATCGCAGACCAGAACGCCTATATTCGTGAAATGCCGGAATCAACCCGGGCAATCATCCTAAAATCTGAACAAACTGGCGATTACAGTTCTTCCCAATATCAGGGAGCGATGATGGATTTTTATCGTCGGCATGTCTGCCGTCTCGATACCTGGCCGGACTGTCTGAACAGGTCGTTCGAGACGATAAATTTCGAAATGTACAAACACATGTGGGGTCCCAGTGAATTTACCGTCACCGGTGAACTGAATAGCTACGAACGCACTGATCATCTGAATGAGATAGATATACCGGTGCTGTTCACCTGCGGCGAGTATGACGAAGCAACACCGACAACAACGCAATTTTTTCAGGATCATCTGCCCGGGTCTCAAATCCGGATTTTCGAAAATGCGTCCCACGAACACCATCTGGAAAAACCGCAGGAATACCTGCAGGTCGTCCGGCACTTTCTGCATCAGGCGGAAAAGAGTTAAAACGGCGCCGGAGCACAATCCGACAGCATAGGTTGCTGAACGATTCTCTACTGATTTTTTCCTTTCTCAAAGAGATCCTTCGGATGATTACTAACTGCTTTTCAGTATTTCAAGCTCTGCCTGCGACGGCTGATTGGGAATCGCGGCAATGACCTCACCATTATACTCGAAAACCTCCTGATCAGCGGTGGTAATTTCACCGATGACGGCGACATGCTCGGTTTTGGAACGAATAGCCGCCACCACCTCATCCACCGCTTCCGGCGCCACCTGCACGATATACCGCGCCTGGGTTTCACAAATCAGGATTTCCTGAGGAGTGATGTCCTGAATAGAGACAGGAACTTTGGTTAAATCGATTCTGGCACCCCGTTTGCCGTACCGGGCGGATTCACAGATGGCGGCACCGATACCCGCTGCACCCAGGTCGGAACAGGCTTTGACCTGACCGGTGGCAAATGCCGCCAACGCCGCCTCCATTGCCACTTTTTCTTCATCAAACAGGGCGATCGCCGGACGCATTTCTTCGACCAGACCGGCGCGGTAGAGGGTATCGTTTCCATCATTACCGGTTACACCGATGATGATGATCTGGTCGCCCGCATCTTTCGCCGGTTTGGTGAGTGGCTTTTCCGTAACCAGTTTGCCGATAACCGACACCACCACCGCCGGCACAATATCCGAAAAGGAGGTGGAGAAGCCACCGCCGACAATAAACACATCCATCGTCCGGCACATATCCCCCAAACCTTTGACCATGATGTTCACCCGCTCCTGACTGGTCATGACCTTACATTTGCCGCAGGTACAACGCCCCTTAAATCCACAGGGTCCGACAATTACCTCCTGGTCCAATGGCCGGGTACCGATGAAATCCAATAAAAAAATTGGGCGGGCGCCCATCGCCACCACATCCCGCATGGCACCACCGGCACCCGTAGCGGCTGCGTCGTAGGGACGAGGTACACAAGGCGAGCAGTGGCTCTCCATCTTTCCCACCACAAATCCATCCATTCCGGGAAATTGAAATACCGCTGCATCGTCATTGGCTTCCGGGCCCACCAGTAAGGCTCCCGTCCAGATTTTTTCCACCTGACGGTTGATCTCCTGAAACCCTTTGAAATCAATCACCTTATCGATATTATGATGCAAATGAACAAACAATCCGTGCATCAGGGCTTTTTCTATCGTGTTCATGCTCTTGCTCCCCCTTTAATGTAAATTACTGGTTAAAATATGTATCAACCGGTGGCAAAGCTGTCGAAATAGCCCTGAATGTACACCACCGGCGTACCCTTATCGCCACTGCCGGAAATCAGGTCGCAGAGCGATCCGATCAGGTCGGTCAGGCAGCGGGGCGTCGTCCCCTGGGATTCCATTGCCCCGACGAGATTCTCTTTTTTCTCATAAATCTCCTGAACAATCGCCTCTTTCAGCGCCTGTCCGGTGAGATCTGCGAAGCGGTCGTCCGCCAGATACTTGAGCTTGATCTCATTGGGAGTACCCCGTAAACCGGCGGTATAGGCGGGTGACACCACCGGGTCTGCCAGCTCCCAGATTTTTCCCACCGGGTCTTTGAAAGCACCATCGCCGTAGATCAGAACCTCTACAGATTTACCGGTTTTTTCCCTGAAAAGTTGCTGAACGCGATCCACTATCGGCTGGCAGTCCCGGGGAAAGAGCTTCACGGTTTCCTCATTGGCTTTATTTGAGCCCAGCAGTCCGTAATCCGGATTATACCCGCTACCGTTCACGGAAGCGGACAGAATTTCATCCAGGCTATAGACCGTCTGTGCACCTGCCGCCAGCAGCTGCCGCTTGGTACGTACCCGGGTATGAATGTCGCACGCCAGAACATTTTTGGCGTAGTCTAGGATGGTTTTCGGCTGATTGGAAAAGAGAATAGTACACTTAGCTCCCTCGCTTTCCACCAGTGAACGGTAGTAGGCAACGTAATCTATGCCCGTGAACGGGTGCAGACTACTGCCGAAAGTCCGCTTAAACTGGCTTTCCGTAAAATGATCTGTCCAGGGATTGACACCCTCTTCCTCCACCTTGTCCGGCTCGATCAATTGATTACCGACCTCGTCGGATGGATAGCTGAATTGCAGGACAATCTGCCGGGTGCTGCGGGCGATTCCTTTCAGCAGAATGGCATAACGGTTGCGACTGAGGATGGGAAAGACAACACCCAGGCAGTCGCCACCGAATTTTATCTTCAAATCCGCCGCAATGGCAGCCACCGTGACATAGTTTCCCTGTGCCCGCGCCACCACCGACTCGGTAATCCCCACAACATCCCGATCTCGGATGGTGAATCCCTCTGCTTCAGCGGCGGCGATGACACTGTCAACAACTATTTCTGCAATGGCATCCCCTTCACGCACGATGGGCAACCGAATTCCTCTTGCCACCGTTCCTACATAGCGTTGCATTATATCCCCTTATGTCCTGAAGGTTAAAAATTCAATAATAATCAGCCCCGATCGCCGCGCTTTTGGGATCATAGAAATATATTGATAAAATCGGACGCTGGAACCTGTTTGCGGTTCTTGATTGTCCGTTTGTCGTCAGCAAAATTGGTGACTGCACACTCTTTGAAGACCATACAATTACCGTCCGTATCGGGCACATAGCCTCTGCAGACCCGTAGGACGTCCGGGGATATTTCATCGATGATAACGATCGCACCATCACCGTATTTCAATCTGCCCAGCTCGAACTTTCCATCGATGACATGGAGATCGTGAACCGCAAATTCCCGGGAGACGATCTCGGCGATGTTTTGTACAATCCCGACGCTCTGTGCGATTTCGGCTCTTGTCATGGCTCCGGTGGCTTCGACGGCTTCCATGGTAATCAGGATATCCTGATCACCCTTTGTCCATAATTCGACAACCTTATGCAGATTTTTACCGGGCTTCACGAAGGGATACCGGCGCCAGAAACTGCCGGTCGCATTGTTTCTCCAGGTGAACTCAAGGTTCAGCAGCGGCGCAGAACCGGGCAGCTCCGGGGATTCCGCCGGCATACTCAGCGGAATGGCGGGCTCCACAATCATTTCGTTGTCACCGACTGTATCAATATAATGGGAAGGGATCCCTTTGTCTTTCAGAAGTTTGAAGAAATGGGTGGCAAACCGGCAGGCAATTGCTCCTTTGCCGGGAATCTCCCCGACAACCGTATCGTAACCGGGATCAAACACCGGGTTTCCGTTTTCCAGATAGCCGGTCGCCCTATCCGTAAAAACCATCCGGTATTTGCCGGCATGCGATCCTGCACTTATCTCGAAGACATCCTTCGATTTGCCGCGATAAATTAGTTTTTCCTTCATCATGCGTAATTTCCCCATTTGATTGATTTACAGTGTATTTTAAATATTCTGGATATAATTCCAATAATTCTTTCCGTTGAAAAGTAAAATTTCACTGAAAAACACATACACCACCATCCTGCAAATAGCTCTGACATGCGGTTGTACATATTTCCACCAAAGGAGCTAACGAACGCTGCCGCAGCAGTCTTTAAACTTGACGCCGCTGCCGCAAGGACAGGGATCGTTACGATCGACTCCGGGGAAATGCTTATCCTTCTGCCTCGCAAAATCCATTACATTGGCGGGCGGGCGCCGGTTGTTCAGCTCACTGACCATATATCGCATATATGGAGCTGTTGTGTGGAAAAAGTATTGGTAGCCCGCACATAAGTAATTCAGTCCAGGGTCTCCCTCTGTCGTTTTCACGAACCTGTTTTTGGGGCAACCGCCATTACACAGAAAGCGCACGTCGCAGCGGCGGCAAACACGAGGCAGGGTGTCTGCTTTGTCCCGTCCGAATCGAATCTGTTTCGCTGAGTTTGCAAGCTTCCCGAGGGATTCCTCCCTTATGTTACCTAACCGGTTTTCAGGAAAGACAAAGTGATCACAGGAGTACAGATCGCCATTATGCTCCAGTGCCAGCGCCCACCCGCAGGTTTCGGCAAATATGCAAAGTCCGGCGCTTTGACCAACCCAGCTCCCGAGACATACATCGAACAGCTGGATAAAATATGTACCGACATCCTTTCTTACCCAGCTATTAAAAACAGACATCATAAATTTTCCATACTGCAGAGGTTCCACCGACCATTCGGTTACAGCCGCTTCTCCCTGAAACGTCGGAGGTACGAGGGTCAGTCCGGTACCATCGTTATCGCGCGCTTTTCTGGCGACAATCGGAATAAACTGCATAAACCGGCTGCCGATGGACTTCAGGAAATCATAAATCTCCTGCGGTCGGTAGGAATTCTCTCTGTAGACACAGGTCAGGGTGTTGAATTCGACAGCGTGTCTTTTTAAACAGTCCAGGGCAGCCATCACCTTATCAAAGGTCGGTTTACCATTCTTATAAAGGCGATACTTATCGTGAATTTCCTGGGGACCGTCGATGGACAGTCCCACCAGAAAACGATTTTCCGATAAGAATTCGCACCAGCAGTCGTCCAGCAAAATCCCATTTGTCTGAAAAGCGTTTTCAATCCTTTTTCCATGAGAATACTTTTTCTGAAGGCGGATAACCTGCCTGAAAAAATCCAAGCCGGCTAATGTCGGTTCGCCGCCCTGCCAGGCAAAGCTGACCACCGGCGTTGGTTGCGACTCGATATATTCACGGATAAATTTTTCCACTATCTCCGGGGTCATAATCCATTTCTCAGCAGGTGGGAAAAGTCTGTCTTTCTCAAGATAGAAACAGTATTTACAGGCAAGATTACAGAGCGGACCGACCGGTTTTGCCATTATGTGAAACGCTGAATTGGAACGCATCATAGCTGCGGTGAATGAATTCTTTGCGGATAACGGGCGGTTTTCATACTGTAAATTAAATATTTTATCGTTTTTTCCATGCAATTCGCGGAAAAATCAGAGGGTGAGACCGAAACAAATTCTTAAAACTTTATCTGCTATGCCGTTCTTACCGGGTTGACTGATTGGTGACAGAATACCGGAGATAAATTTTACCCGTTTTTTGCTGAAGAGCGGATCAAATTCCCCGTGACCCTGCGATCGAAATTACCACTGCCATCCATATTTAAGCTGGCAACCATGAAGCGCAATTCAGTCCGGCGCAATTTATCCCATTTTTACTTGACATCTACTACAAAGACCCGTATATTACTACCAACGTAGTAGATTAGCGACAAATTCGGAGACAAACATGCCAAAAGTCGAAACACTGACAAACGCCGAATGGGAAATCATGAAGCAGGTCTGGAAAAAGGACAAAGCAACCGTCCGGGATGTGTATGAAGCCCTGTCTGCCCACCAATCCAAAGCCTATACCACAATTCAGACCTATATGGAGCGGCTGGTGGATAAAAAATATTTGACCAAAGAAAAGATCGGATTGGTCAATTTCTATTCCGCTACAGTAAAAGAGACCGATATTCTCAAGAAGGAGACCAACCATTTCGTCAAACGAGCCTTCGACGGGTCATTTTCAAAACTGGCAGCCTTTTTATTCGATACGCAAAAATTCAATGAAAAGGACCTGGAAAAAATCAAACATTTCATCGAAACAAAGGAGCAGGAAAATGGCTGATCTGATCGCAACACTCAACCGGGTGGGTGAGAGCTGGCTGAATATCATCGCTCGCCAATCATTGCAACTGACACTTGTATTTATGATTCTGTTTGCTCTCAATCTCTTGCTCCGAAAAAAGTCTCCCGTCTTTTTATATTCAATCTGGACTCTGTTTATCTTCAAAGCAATCCTTCTGCCGGTTATCAAATTTCCTCTCACGCAGCATTCCGCAATTCCGGTCATTCCCTTCTTCGGTTTTCGTTTCGATACGGTTCAGGCGGGCGCTGCATCGCAAACCAGTTCGGCGATTTCATTAACCATTCCGTCAATCCTGTTCATCCTCTGGCTATGCGGTATTGTGATTTTACTCTTCTTATATATTCGTAATGAACGCCTCTTTTTTACATCTCTGAGTAGATCCTTAACATTTATTAAATCCAGTAATTTACATCTATTAAAGCAGCGGATTGGAATCTTAAAACCGATTCGATTATGCACCTCCCCAGACGTCCCGGCACCATTTACCAAAGGTTTCCGCAAGCCGGTCATTTACCTGCCGGAATCCGCCAGTCGCTGGAAGCCCCAACAGATGAACCATGTGCTCTGTCACGAATTAGCCCATATCAAACGCCGGGATATTCTGACCATCAGCGTTCAGAACGTACTAAACATCCTCTATTTCTTCCATCCCCTGGTCTGGCTGGCGAATCACCAAATCAACTTTCAACGTGAAAAAATCTGTGATGCGACTGCCATTCAATTATTGGGTGAGAGTCCTGCGAAATACGGCAGAACATTGATGGACAACTTGGAAAGTTACCTGGTTCATCACCGGCTGCCTTTAATCGCCAACGGTCTCTTTTTCTCAAAAAAAACCATCATTCGGCGGTTTGAATATCTATTCAATTTTGGAAAGGAGCTGCAAATGAAATTAGGAATATTTCAAAAAATCACACTCGTTTTTCTTTCCATCATTCTGATTGTTCTATCCTGCAACAATCAAAATAACAACACACCGGTGAATCCATCGGAAAAAACAGCGGCAGTGAATGACCCGAAATTTGTTCCCTACGATTCTCCCCCTGAACCTATCGGCGGTTTTGCGGCTATCCAGAAAGCGGTTGTCTATCCGCAAGCCGAAAAAGAGGCAGGACATGAAGGCACCGTAGTTGTCCAGACATTGGTGGATAAAAACGGCGATGTATCGGATTCTGTAACGGTTCTCATATCCCCCGGTTTCAAAGGTCTGGAAAAAGCCGCTATGGAAGCCATAAAAAAGGTAAAGTTCAAGCCGGCAGAACAAAACGGTGAACCGGTAGGCGTTTATATTTCAATTCCGGTTGTTTTCAAAACCGATCACTGATAACTGTTCAGATCGGCGATATTACAATCCAGGACGTAGGATTGGACATCAGCTTTTCTTTTGATAACTATAGCGAACGTCTGGCGGTAATCGGTTCTCACCCCGCAACCGCATCATCGGATGAACCATTAATTCTCATGAAAGCAACCACCGTGAATAATCTGTCAGCCGTAACCCGGTATACAGCGGTGGAATGCAAAACAACGGTCCAGATCTGTGGATACGATTATACCGGTTATTTAAAAGCACTCAATGGTATTGAATATTCTATAGCCACCCGTTGGGATTTGCACACCGGAGTTGATCATAACATTCATCCTCACCAAAAAGTCACTCTTCTGCAGAATTCTCCAAACCCATTCAATCCGGTCCCGACCATTTCCTATAATCTTTGTGAGCCACCAAACGTCAGTCTCACAACATTTAATAACAATGGTCATTTAGTAGAAAAATTCGTTTATTGATACCAGAATTCCGGTATTCATCAGCAGCAATGGGACGCTTCAGAATATAGTTCGGGTGTATATTTCTATCAGGTTCAAGACAGCCATCCCATTGGAAGCAGGGCCGGAAATTTCCGTCTTTCTTCTTGAAGAAAAGGTGTTGATTTTTCGGGATAAAATAGTGTAATGAGGAATCCCGGCTTCGCTTGGCTACGCCGAACGGGAAACGATTTGAAATCGAAATCCCCAATAAAATAAAAAAAACCCCGATTGCCCGGGATAAATCGGCGTGGCGAGGGACGGAATCGAACCGCCGACACAGGGATTTTCAGTCCCCTGCTCTACCGACTGAGCTACCTCGCCACTTAAAAAGCGGTCTAATTTAGAATATATTCACCAAAAGCAAAAACTTTTTTTCTCCTCTTGTAGCATCCTCTAAAAACCCCTATATTTGTCTCGTTATGAACATTCCGGATATCCTCCAAAAACTAACCGGTCTGCCCCACCGGGGAGCTACCTCAAAAGAGGAGCAACAGGCGGCTGAAATCCTGCACCAACAGCTCGAGCAGCTGAATATTGCCACCCAAATCGAACCCTTCCAAGCCGCCACTTCCTACTCCTGGGAAGTCATCCTCATCTCCCTCACCATGATCGCCGGCTTGCTGGTCAGCCCTTTTCTTTCGAAGCTCGGAACCGCCATCGTCTTGTTGGGTTTCTGGAATTACGTCCGGCATTTCACAAGTCGCGCAACAATTTTCAGCCCTCTGATCCCTAAAAAACGATCCCAAAATGTCGTCGCCCGAATTCCAGCAGAGACCGGGGAAGACCACGATATCCTCCTCATGGCACACTATGACAGCGCCCGGGCATCGGCAGTATTCGCACCCAAAAGGGTCAAAAATTTCCGGCACTCCTTCCTGTTAAATACCTATACCGGGATTATCTCGATCATCTGGGCTTATCTGGGTGAATATTGGGGCACATCGCTCTGGTTCAAACTGATCTGTCTGGCTCTTTCAGGTGTTCATCTTGTCAATGTCATCATTCACATCCAACGTGAAATTTACCACAAATTCGTTCCCGGTGCCAACGACAATGCTTCGGGCGTCGCCGCGGTCTTTGCGGTAATCGCCAAACTACGGAAACAGTCTCTGCAACACTCCAATCTCTGGATTGTTTTCACCGGCTGTGAAGAGGCTGGCATTCAGGGCGCCAAAGCCTTTTTCCGAAAACACTGGGCGGAGCTGTCACCGGAAAACACCGATATTATCAACATCGACAATGTCGGCTATGGAAATCTGCACTACGTTACCGGTGAGGGTATGTTATTATTTTATACTTTCGATGAGGATTTGATCAATCAATGCCAGATATTGGCGCAATCCCCGCAATTCAAAAATGTCCTACCTCTCGAATACCGCCGGGCTTACTTCGACACTCTCATCTTTGCTCAACGAGGTTACCGCTGCACAACCCTGATTGCTCTCGATCATGAAGGACTTATCCCCAACTGGCACTGGTACACCGACACCAACGAAAATATTGATGAAAAAACCATCCGGCAGACCGCCGATTTTGCCACCGCGCTGGCTCGCCGGCTGGATCACGATTAATCCATGAAACGCATCACCCGGCAGATCATATACTTCACTCTGTTCCTGCTAACCATCATCGGCGGCGGGCTCTGGTTCTATTTTCAGGAGGCACAACTGCCCAAGGAGGGTTCACTGGTTTTGCCCGAACTGAAGGAGCCGGTGGAGCTGCTCATTGATAATGACAATCTTTTTCACCTGTTTGCCCGAAACAGCGCCGACCTCTATCGGGCACTGGGGTATCTCCACGCCTCCCAATTCCTGCCTCGCATGGACCTTTTTCTGCGCACCGCCAACGGCACACTCAGCGAAGTGTTTGGTAACCAGTATCTCAATATTGATGTTTACACCCGCACTCTCGGCTTTGCCGAGCTGGCAGGCAATTTCATTGGAGAGATTGATTCGACGGGATGGCAGACGCTCAACGCCTACTGCCACGGTATCAATGCCTTTATCAACCAAAATGTCCACCATCTGCCACGGACATTTAAACTCAAAGGATACTCTCCATCGCACTGGCAACCGTCGGACTGTCTGGCGATCCAACGGCTGCTCGCCTGGTCGCTGTCGGACCAGCTGGTGAAAAAGATTGTCTTCTATAAACTCCTGGAAATCTATGGTCCGGAAAAAGTCCGCGACGGTTTCCCGGCGGTTACCAACCTGCCCTCCACAGGCGTTCCAATATATAACACCCTCCTTTTCCCTGATTTAAATAAAATGCTCGGCTGCCATCTGGATATGCTGAACCTGTTGAATATAAGCATCCCCGATCTGGGTCATAGCTGGGTTTTGAATGCCAATCAGAATACCGACCGACGCGCCGCTCTGGGTGGTGAACTGCCCGCTTTCATGAACGATTACCACAGCCTTGTCGAACTGAATGCCCCTGGGATCCACGTGAGCGGATTCAGCCTCCCCGGAATACCGGCAATCTTCTGCGGACATAACTCCACTATCGCCTGGAACCGGGCGATCTATCCCACCGACAACCTCGAATTCATTCTGACGTCGGTGCTGAATGAGCGTTATCTGCACGAAAATCGCTGGATCGACTTCGACACCCGGCAGGAAACAATCCGCGTCCGCAACGGCAAAGACACCACCTTCACCGTCAAAAAGACCCGCTACGGTCCGCTGATCGCTCCCATAATTCAGGAACTGACCCCACAACAGGCAATCTCAATCCACTGGAAGGGATTTTTGTTCTCCGACGATCTGAAAGGGCTTCAACTACTCCTGCATGCCGACAGCTGGGACCTCTTCAAAGAGGCGGTCCGCCAGCAGATGCTACCCGCCGCCGAATGGGACTATACTGACATCCGGGGTAACATCGGCACCACCCGATACGTTTCCGATCTGGAAGAGGTATACAATATCAGCTGTATTCCGGCGCCATCGCGCTGCTTTGAACCCGGTTTCAACAGTCCGGTGCACCACCTTTTCCGCAATTTCAATCCCAAAGGCGGCTCTATTGTGCACTACTACTCATTTCCGACATTCAACAACGATACCTCGGTCTGCATCGATCCGGTCACCGGCACCCGTCCCGCCTCCCTCCGGAATATACTCACCGTCGCTCCAAACCGGAATGCCAAAGTGATGCTGCCTTTTATAAAAGAAATCATCCGTCCTGCCGACCTGCACCACCCTCTTCAGAGGCAGGCGTTTCAGCTTTTAACGGAATGGAATTGCGAAAATGATCCGGCGGGTCCGGAAGCGGTACTTTTTGAGACATTTCTCTATAAATTATATGAAAACATCTATCGCGACGAACTGGAGCTCAGCGATCCGCAGCTTTATGACCAGTTTATCCATCTAAAGCAGGAACTGTTTCTCAACACTATGTATCTTTTGCAAAAAGGCGAATCTTCATGGTTCGATAATATCCGCACCCCCACTACCGTTGAGCGGCGCAAGGATATTGTCGTCAGCGCTTTCACAGAAGCCGTCAATTCTCTTGCTGAAATGCATTCACCCAACATCTCTCAGTGGCGGGCAACGGAGCTGATTCCGGCTGACCGGATCACAAAAACCCGTTTCCTGGTGACACTGGCATCCGAACCGCTGATTCAACATTATTCGGTCCGCCTGCAACGCCGCAACAGGATCAGCCGGGAAAGGATTATCAACGGTATTCGCCGTCAGCTGCTATCGGGGAATCGCCTGACATTGATCCGGGGGAATGCGAGGATGATTACCCTGCGACCCGCTAATCAAAAAGCGTCCTCTTTGCTTCAATAAGCTCCCGCAGCGCCGGCAGAACATACACATTGGATAAATCCAGGCGACTCGCTACCCCAATTAAAAAATCCACCTGTAAATCCAGCGGTGTATATTCATTGATAACCACCCTCTTCTCATGTTCAATCAGACAGGTACCCTCCTTGAAGTCGCCCTTGCCATACACCACAGAGTAGCCGAGTTTCTCCAGCATATCCTCAAGTTCTGTTTTCCGGGCTGCCAGCTTTGCTAGGGAACTTTTCAGCGCCATTATCTACAGATGATCCGTAAATTCTTCCCGTTCCAGCAGGTCTACCAGCTCCTTGACCCGCTCGGACTGATGGCGCGGCACAATCAGAATAGAATTTTTGGATTGAATAATGATCAAATCCCTGACACCGATCGCCGCAATCAGGTTTTTCCGGGAATAGATATAAGAGTTTTCCGTGTCAATCGGGACGATCTCACCGATGAGAACATTTCCGTTTTTATCTTTCTTTTGCAATTCATACACCGCATCCCAGCTGCCGACATCACTCCAGTCGAAGTTCGCCTTCACCACAAAGACATTTTTCGCTTTCTCCATGACGCCGTAATCAATGGAATTACTGTGAATCGTCGCCCACTGTTTTTTCAATACTGTCTTGTATTTCGACGTATCCACCGCCGCCCCGATCTGCTCCAGGCTCTCGTACATCTCCGGCAGGAAGAGCTTCATTGCATTGAGAATATTTTCGGCTTTCCAGATAAAGATACCACTGTTCCATAAAAATTCGCCGCTGTCCAAAAAGCGCTGGGCTGTCGCCAGATTGGGCTTCTCCGCAAAGGTTTTTACCTTGTAAATCACACCTTTGTACGCCGTCTCTTTTTTGCTGAACTGAATATAGCCATAGCCTGTCGCCGGGCGGGTGGGTGCTATGCCGAAGGTCACCAATGCGACGTGGTCCCGGGCAAATTGCACCCCCTGATTGACCGCTCTTTTAAAGGCTCTGACATCGTTGATTAAATGATCCGCCGGGAAAATGCCCATGACGGCATTCGGATCCTTCTGGACAACGGTCGTCGCCGCCAGACCGATACAGGGTGCCGTATTCTTTCCGCTGGGCTCGACAATCAGATTCCGCTCGGGCAGTTCCGGGATTTCGCGGATAATATCCTCCGCCAGATTCTGACCGGCAACAATATAAATTTTTTTCTCTTCGGCGATCTTTTTCATGCGTTCGTAAGTAAGCCGCAGCATGGGTTGATCGGATACAATATCGAGCAGTTGTTTGGGACGGTCTTTCCGGCTGCGCGGCCAGAAACGTTTTCCGACTCCGCCAGCCATTATCACTGCATACATAACATCTCCCCCGTTTCTATTCATTAAGCGTGAATGTTCCGTCAAACACTTTGCGCACCGGTCCCGTCAACCAGAGCTCATTTTCTTTCTGATGAATAATCAGCTCGCCGCCGCGCGCCCACAGCGTGACGGGAAACGATTCACCACAGATTTTGTGAATCGTCACCGCCGATGCCGTTGCACCGGTTCCGCAAGCCAGCGTTTCACCCTCAACGCCCCGCTCCCAGGTCCTGATTTTCCAGCCGCCGTCACCCGTTTTTTCAATATAATTGATATTGGCGTTATATCGCTTCCGCAAATCCGGTGCTTCTTCGGTAATATCCAGTGAATCTACATCATTGCAAAACCGGACCAGATGGGGCACTCCGGTATCAACTAGATAGGCGGTTTCTGCGCCCAGCTGCACTGGCTCAATTCTGCCGGGCTGATTGATAGTCAGCGCCACCCGGTTGTTTTTGATCTCTCCCCGATGAACGCCGTCGGACGCTTTAAAGCAGTATTCTTCCCGGCAAATCATGCCACTGGCGCAGACAAAGAACAGCGCCGCCCGGGCGCCGTTGCCACACATCACCGGTCCGCTGCCGTCGGCATTGTAAAAATTCATGAAAAAATCCACCCCGGGACTGCGCTCAATCAGAATCAGACCGTCGGCACCAATGCCCAGCCGGCGGTGTGTCAGACGTCTGGCCAGCTCCGCCGGTTGCTCTTTCAAAAAAGGCATGCGGTAATCGATGATAATAAAATCGTTGCCGGCGGCTTCCACCTTCCAAAATGTCACCTTCATATCAGTATCTCCAATTCACTTCGATGGTTTCCCAGCGGGCTCGCACACCGATCTTTTCGGAAAAGCTGCGGTAGGGTTCTGCCGCCTGAAAAGGCTTGAGCCGCCCTGGATCCCAGCGCCCGTTCCCGTTGCGATCCTCCCAGATTTCAAAGCGATAATCACCGGGCAGCAACGATTCAATCAGGTATTCACCGCTCTCCGGCACCGGAACGCTCACCGCCGGCTCATTCTCCCTGACCGGTACACAGCTCAGCATCACCCGGCTTGCCAGGGAGTCG
This sequence comes from Fidelibacterota bacterium, assembly GCA_049975265.1. Taxonomy (GTDB): domain Bacteria; phylum Fidelibacterota; class UBA2242; order UBA2242; family UBA2242; genus B118-G9. The sequence goes on along the minus strand of JBNGDF010000005.1, from coordinate 4,804 downwards.
GTAATTGCGACCCTGCCCGAAATACTGCCGAAGCTGTTGGCGTCCACCGTTTGAAACGATATGGAAAAGAGTGAATCCTCAAATGAATTACCGGAGAGGTCTGTCCAGCTTGAGCAGTCCAGCTGCAGACAGTATTCCGTCGCCGATGCCAGCGGCAACAAAGGTATCAGCCGCATAGAGTTGGCGTCATCCTGTCGGTATTCAAATTCCACCCGATTGCTGTCTTTATCCACAATCATAGCCGTACTGTCCGTCATCTCCAGACGAACTGCCTCATCAAAGAATATCCGGATATCCGTATCTTGGGGAATATTTTTAGCTCCGTTGGCGGGAATTGTTGCGGCAATGTTCGGGGCGGTTGTATCTTCACCGGTTTCATACACAAAAATCGCCGTTGCGGAGGCGCTTATCTCATTTCCCTGGTCGTCAAACAGGCTGTCCACCGTCAGCGAGTATTCCTGTCCGGGCACCATTCCGCGCGCTTTCACCAGCAGTAATTTGGGATCGGCATAATCCAGCCAGAACGACTGGATTTGGGCATCGTTATCGATCCGAATATCCGCATGAGGATGACTTTTCCATTCCACCGGATAGGAAAAAAGCAACCCGAGTTTGTCTTCAAGCGGACTGACTTTTAATAATCGGAAGGGTTTCAGATAAAAGCGGCTCAGCCGGAAGTTCACTCCCGAGACCGAGGCATCTCTGGATCTGATGTCAATGGGATCGAGCGCAGGCAGCCCGAAGAGGCAGTGTTCATCAATCAGGATAATTTTCGCCGTTTCTGCGGAAATCGCCAGCAGGCGGTATACCCCACGTGCCAGGTTTGACAAACGGAAGGAGCCGTCCGGTTCCACCGCCGTTCTGTAATCGGGCTGGTGACCGAGCAGCGAATCGGGAAAACCGTCGGCTCTGCGGAATGCCCAGACCTGGGGTTTGTGTTTTTGCGGAATGTCAAACACTCGTCCGCTGATGCTGCCTCCATCGATGGAATCGCCGGTGGAAAATGCCAGCCGGATATTTCGTTCCGAATAGTTATTCTGATAATCCCGGATACTGCGTCCGAAGCTGATGATATAGGTCGTGTTTTCCGCAAGCGGTTCCGGGCATTCGATGGCGATCCGCCGGCGGTTCACCTTGACGACCGGCAGCTGTGGCAGAGCCGGGGTCATCTCCAGACTATTCTCAGCAGAACGGGGATCGACATTCTCCGAAAAGAGCAGTACGATATCCGTTTGCCGGCTGACATTGACACTGCCGTCAGCGGGAATCGATGACAGCAGTGCCGGTCCGGTCTTATCTTCCGGACCCCCGCTGGGCGGTCCCTGCGCCGCACATCCCAGCAAAACCGCCAGACCGCCGGATATTAACATAGACCGGAAAAATCGAATCACGGCTTTGGATCGGCTGTATTGCAATTTCCTAAACGGGCGTCGGACTCAGATGACGCCCAGTTCTTTCCCGATTTTATGAAATTTCTCCAGAACAAAATCCAATTGTTCCTGAGTATGTGTGGCGATATAGCTGGTGCGCAGGCGGGCGGAGTCGCTGGGCACCGCCGGATAAATGACGGCATTGGTATAGACACCCTCTTCAAAAAGGGACTTCCAGAACAGAAAGGTTTTCATATTATCGCCAATAACCACCGGCACCACCGGAGTCTCGCTGACGCTGGTGTCGAAGCCCATTCCCTGAAATCCTGTGCGCATATAATCACCGATTTCCCACAATCGCTGACGGCGTTCGGGCTCATTTTTAATAATCTCAAGCGCCGCCCGGGTTGACGCCACCACGCTGGGCGGCAAACTGGCGGTAAAAATCATGCTGCGGGAATTGTGCTGGATGTAGTCAATCACCTCCTTATCGCCGGCAATAAAACCGCCTACCGCACCGAAGGACTTGGAAAAGGTACCCATGATCAGGTCCACCTGGTCGGTCACCCCGAAATGCGCTGCAGTTCCGTTTCCCTGCGGACCCAGGACTCCGATGGAGTGGGCATCATCCACCATCAGACGCACGTTGTACTTT
>JBNGDF010000005.1:1611-2679 GCA_049975265.1 Fidelibacterota bacterium | reverse complement strand
GTGGAAATGGTGCCGAGATTCACCAGAAAACCGGTGGAAAAAATCAGCGCCGCCGCTTTACCGACAAATTCCGCCAACTCCCGCTCAAACTGCTCATGAATGTCCAATGTACCGTTTAAGAAGCGACTGCCCGTGCGACCGGTGCCATACTCCTCCAGCGCCTTTATTGCCGCTTCGACCACTTTCGGGTGGTGGGTCAGCCCGAGATAATTATTGGAGCCGATCATGATCTTTTCGGCGCCGTTATAGATCATCACCGTATCGTCACCACCGGAAAAGGGAATGAAATAGGGATAATAACCTTCGCGGCGGGCAATTTCGGCATCCTTATAATTGTAGCATTTCTCGAATATGTCCATTTACCGTTCCATTCTCTAAAATTTATAACCGGCGTAAATTTACCAGCGGTGAAGCGGATATGCAACTATCAAGATTTTTAACATGGCGGATTTCTGTTTTCACAGTAAATTATACCGGGTTAAAAAGGCGCACATTGAATACAAACCTGAAAAATGACAAGCAATCTTTCCGATTTATCCTCCTCGTGGGTTCCTTTGTTTTGCTCGTGAGCTGTGCCGGCGATCCCGAATTGCCCGACCTGTCTACTATCGAATGGATCGGCAAATACGGCTACGAACCGCAGGAACTATTTCCCGTCGTCACATCACCCAAAATTCCCGGTCCCCGGATCAAAGTTACAGTGGGCTCTGAAAGCCGCTATCTCCTCATTGATCCGAACTCCAGCGATCTGCTGATCAGGGAAAATGCCTTTCGGAATGCCGATTTCGAACCCCAGCGCATGTCCAATCACCTTACCGAAACCAACGAACTCATGGTGGAAGAGGGCTATTTACATGAAGTCGCTTTCCTCAATTTTGAATTCCCCATCGTCTACGCATCCATGATCAAACAGAGCTCCCGCCCTGTTCCGGTCAGCGGTATCATCGGGCGGGACCTGCTTGGCGACGGTCGCCTGACTATCGATATGCCCCATAAAATCCTGGCTTTTTCCCCGGAACCCGCCGCCGCGCCGGCAAATCTAGCAGCCGACAGTAATCTCGTCGCTTT
>JBNGDF010000005.1:0-1511 GCA_049975265.1 Fidelibacterota bacterium | reverse complement strand
TAATCAATCAGATTAAATCGCAGGATAAATCCGATGACGATGATGCTGACCATCGTGGATAATTTTATCGCAATATCCAGAGACGGACCCGTCGTATCTTTCAGCGGATCGCCCACGGTATCACCGGTCACCGCCGCGGAATAGCTGTTCATCACCACCGTGAATTTTTCTCTCAAATCCTTCATCTCCATCAGGGTCTGGTGCTCATCGGGCTCGAGCTTGAGATACAGTTTGAAAATCTGCCGGTCCTCCTGATTCAGTTTCCGGTACAAGGCATTCAGCCTCTCATCGTCGGATTCACTGACCTCTTTGCCGCCGAAACGTTTGATCGGAATATCCAGCGATTTGCCCTTTGTGATATATTCCGTCTCAAGATAATCAATAATATCCGCCAGATAATCCGAAACCTTCTCATCAATGCTGAACGCCAGCGGATTCATATTGACCAGTTCATAAAGAAATTTGGAGTAGTCCCGCGTCAGGAAAAAGGGCCATAGACCCCTGTGGGAAACATTCCTGATGCCGTCGCTGATTTTGAATTTCAGCTCCGATTTCGAGCGCTCGATGAATTTCTTGGCATTATCCCAGGCACCACCGGAATTAGCCATAAAAACCGCAAAGAAGAAGCCGAGCAATAAGTTACCCAGCAACAAACCTACCATGCCGATCGGTCCCAAAATAAGACCGGTGATAATCGGAGCCAGGATTGCAATCAGCGCCGGGGAGAGCATTTTTTTCTGAGCGGCGGCAGTGGAAATTTTCACGCACTGGCTGTAGTCGGGTATGGTTTTACCGGTCATAATGCCCTTGATCTCCCGAAACTGCCGGCGCACCTCATCAATCATCTCACCGGCAGCCAGCGAGACCGCCTCAATGGTTTTACTGGAAAAGGTCGTCGTCAGCGCTCCGCCGATAAATAATCCAACGATAAAGCGAATATCCATAATCGAGCCGCCCAGATACGCCAGAATGTCGATCACCTCGACAGATACAATATTCACCATGTTGCCCGCAATCTCGATAGTTGTCTCGCCCATGCGGATCAACTCCGAGCGGATTGTCTCCAGGAAGGCGGCGATCAGGGTTACAGCCGTCAGCGCCGCGGCGCCGATACAGAGCCCCTTGCCACGCGCCGCCGTGGAGTTGCCCAATTCATCCAGCGCATCGGTACGCAGCCGCGTCTCACTGGGCATATCCGCCATCTCGGCAATGCCCCCGGCATTATCGGCAATCGGACCAAAAGCATCAGTGGACAAATTAATCCCCAGGGTCGCCAGCATCCCGACAGCCGCCAGACCGACGGCATAGAGTCCCAGGGAAAAATCGCGAAACCCATTACCCGCTAAAAAAGCCACCAGCATGCCCATAATGATAAAGATCACCACCGGCGCCGTCGAAAACAAGCCGACGGATAATCCCGACGTGATCACTGTGGCGTGTCCGGTTTTTGCCTGGCGGGAAATGCCCTGTACCGGCGAATAGGCGGCATTGGTATATAAATCGGTAACATA
>JBNGDF010000004.1:63871-165116 GCA_049975265.1 Fidelibacterota bacterium | reverse complement strand
GCGCCGATGTGACCGCCGCCGGTGTTCTCGCCGATATTTTTAAAATTGCAAATTCAGTTATTAAAAAACGGAGCTTTTAATGAAAATTCCTGTCGGCGTCCTGGGCGCCACCGGCATGGTCGGACAGAATTACATCCGCCTGCTGGAAAATCATCCCTGGTTCGAAGTCAGCTATGTGGCGGCTTCGCCGAGAAGCGCCGGAAAACGCTACAGCAATGCGGTAACGGGTCGCTGGCAGATGCCCGGCATTATTCCCGAATCGGTGAAAGATTTAACAGTGCATGACGCTAATGTCGTGTCTGATGCCATTGGGAAATGCCGGTTTGTATTTTCAGCACTGGAAATGGATAAAGCGGCAATCCGGGAGCTGGAAAACGAATACGCCAGGCACGACATTGCCGTGGTCAGTAACTGCTCCGCTCACCGTCACACGGAAGATGTTCCCATGCTGATTCCAGAAGTCAATCCCGATCATGTTCAGGTCATCGCCGCCCAGCGTGAACATCACGGCTGGAAAAAAGGGTTCGTAGCGGTGAAGCCCAACTGCTCGGTACAGAGTTACCTGACACCCGTTTATGCTTTAGTGCAAGCCGGATTTTCGGTCCGGCGCCTTATCGTCACGACGCTGCAGGCGGTCAGTGGCGGTGGATATCCCGGCGTTGCGTCGCTGGATATGGTGGACAACATCGTCCCCTATATTCCCGGTGAAGAAGAAAAATCGGAAATCGAACCGCTGAAAATTCTCGGCTCGGTTCAAAACGGTAAGATCGTACCCACGGACTCCCTGAAAATCTCCGCCCACTGCAACCGCATCCCTGTTATCGACGGTCACACCGCGTGCATTTCACTGGAATTCGACCAAAAGAAACCGGCTATCGCGGAAATAATCCAAATCTGGAACCGATTTAAGGCATTGCCCCAGGAACTTAACCTGCCCTTTGCCCCGAAACAACCGATTATTTATCTCAGTGAAAACGACCGCCCGCAGCCCCGCAAAGACCGGGATAATGAAAAAGCCATGGCAGTAACCGTGGGGCGGCTGCGCTCCTGCAATGTTTTTGACATCCGCTTTGTAGGTTTGAGTCATAACACCATCCGCGGCGCTGCCGGCGGCGGTATCCTGAACGCCGAATTACTGGTTAAAAAGGGCTATATCGAAGCATGAAACAGACAGTCTCGGCATTTGCCCCGGCAACCGTTGCCAATGTCGGCTGCGGCTTTGATGTTTTCGGTTTTGCCATCGCAGAACCCGGCGATACAGTGCGGGTTTCACGACGCGCCGGTCCCGGTGTCGTGATTACCACTATCAGCGGCGATGACGGGCGTCTCCCCAAAAACGCCGACGAGAATACCGCCGGTTTTGCCGTTTTGCGTTATCTGGAAAAAATTAAATCCCGTGAGGGAATCGATATTGAGCTGACCAAGCAATTGCCGTTGGGCAGCGGCATGGGCTCCAGTGCCGCTAGTGCCGTCGCAGCGCTTAAAGCCGTTAACTGTCTCTACGATAATCCGCTGTCTAAAGAGGAGCTGCTCGAAATTGCCATAGCCGCGGAAGCCAGCGCTTGCGGTTCATCCCATGCCGATAACGTCGCACCGGCACTCTATGGCGGCTTTGTTCTGATTCGCACCAATGATCCGCCCGACATTATCCGACTGCCGGTTCCGGAAAAGCTGCACTGTACGCTCATTCACCCGGATATCGAGATAAAAACCCGGGACGCCCGAAACATTCTGCCCGCCACCATTCCGCTCACCACCGCCGTAAAACAGTGGGCAAACACCGCCGGTCTGGTCGCCGGACTGTACCAAAAAAATTTCGACCTGCTCCGTCGCTCATCGGTCGACTATATTGCAGAGCCCCTACGTTCGACGTTGATTCCCTGTTTTAATGAAGTCAAACAGACGGCAATGGATCACGGCGCCATCGCCTGCAGCATTTCCGGTTCGGGACCAGCCCTGTTTGCACTTTCAGCTTCCCGCAAGACGGCTCAGAAGGTTGCTCTCGCCATGGGTAAAGTATTTACCCGCCATTCCATTGCCAAACAGGTTTACATCTCGGGTATCAATTCCGCCGGCGCCCGCATCATTCACGAGGAATAAATTGAAGTTTTACAGCACCGCCGATAAATCCGTACGGGTCCGCTTGAGAGAAGCCGTTCTGGGCGGCATGCCCGCTGACAAAGGACTCTATATGCCGGAATTTATTCCCCGGCTGCCGGAGTCCTTCCTCGATTCACTCAACTCATACGACTATCAGACTATCTGCCTCGAGATCGCCACAGCGCTGCTGGGTGACGAGATCCCGCAAGCGGCGCTTCAGGATATTATTTACGAGGCAATCAACTTCGATACACCACTAGTAAATATAGAAGACCGCATTAACGCGCTGGAACTCTTTCACGGACCAACACTGGCATTTAAAGACGTGGGAGCCCGCTTCATGTCCCGCCTGATGGCGTATCTGAACAGGGACTCCACGCAAAAACTGACCATTCTGGTCGCCACTTCCGGTGATACCGGCAGCGCCGTCGCCAACGGCTTCTTTGAAATTCCGGGGATTGATGTCGTCGTCCTCTATCCAGCGGACAAAATCAGTCTGATCCAGGAAAAACAGATCGCCACGCTGGATAAAAACATCACCGCCCTGAAAATTGCCGGAAATTTCGACGATTGCCAGCGCCTGGTAAAAACCGCTCTGGCTGATTCAGACCTTCTCCGCTCCTTGCGGCTCACATCCGCCAATTCTATCAATATCTCCCGCCTGATTCCCCAAATATTTTATTACTTTAATGCCTTGCGCCAAATCGGCGATTACTTAGCCAGAAAGATTGTCATATCTGTGCCCAGCGGGAATTTCGGCAACCTCACCGCCGGCTTGATCGCCAAAAAGATGGGGCTACCGGTGCAACGCTTCATTGCCGGCACAAATATCAACCACGTGGTACCCGATTATTTAACCAGTGGAGTCTTCGAACCCCGCCCATCAATTCAAACGATCTCCAATGCCATGGATGTCGGCAATCCCAGCAATTTCGCCCGCATTCTTGATCTTTACCACTCCTCCTGGAAAGCCATTCAAAAAGACCTTGCCGGCGCTTACTATTCCGATGACGAAACCCGTCGGGCAATGGCGCAGCTAGCCCGTAAAACCGGCTATGTTCTCGATCCCCACGGCGCCGTCGCCTACCTCGGCTTGTCCGACTATCTTGCTCAAAATCCTCAGATCGACACCGGTATCTTTCTCGAAACCGCACATCCCGCAAAATTCAACACCGTCGTCGAACCGGTCATCGGAGAAGCGGTCGAAATACCCCGCCGCTTACAAACATTCCTGGAGCGCGAGGCACGATCTATTTCAATGTCCAGCCGATACTCAGATTTCAAAGAATTTCTTCTCTCGAAAAACAATTAATTTCCGCAAAATTTCACTTTTTATTTGCCAAACAGCTAAATATTCTGTATATTTAGCCGGTTGACTAATTAGAAAGATGGCTAAAATAACTTTGTGAGCGTTGAAATGAACCAGATTTACAAAGCCCTCTCCGACCCGACCCGTCGCAAAATTCTGAAGCTGCTGCGGGACGGAGACCTGAGTGCCGGCGAAATCGCCACCCATTTCGATATCACCAAACCTTCGCTATCCAAACATTTCAATATCTTAAAGGAGGCGGACCTTATTCAGGCGGAACGCGACGGAACAACAATTTATTATCACCTGAACGTCTCGGTCTTGGAAGAGGCTTTGCTGGCATTGATGGATACATTCAAACTTAAGGAGGACATTAGATGAAATCCGCCAAAACACCATTCGAAAGTCTCAAACCGGCGCTGCTGACGGCAATTGTGGTTTTTATCATCATCACCCTGGTAGCTGTCTGGGCTGCCCGGCAGTTACCGCCGGATATTCAATTGCCCGTCCACTGGAATGTCGCCAGCGAACCGGATCGCTATGCCGGTAAATTCCTGGGGCTTTTTATAATGCCCATGGTTATTCTCGGTATCACCGTTCTGCTGGTTTTCGCGCCCTATATCGAGCCACGCCAGAAGCATATCAAGATGTCCATGAAAGCCTACAATATTATCATCATCGGACTGGTTCTCGTCTTTGCCGCACTTCACGTAGTGGTGATTATGAATGCTCTTGGAAAACCGCTCAGCATTGAAAAAATTGTACCGGCACTGATTGGTCTCCTCTTTATCATCATCGGTAATTTCATGGGCAAAGTGCGCAGCAACTACATGCTGGGTATCAAGACACCCTGGACGCTCTCCAGCGAACGTGCCTGGAACAAGACTCACCGGCTGGGTGGCTGGCTGTTCGTCATCGTGGGATTTCTAATCGTTCTCTCCAGTCTGCTGGCGGCCGGAGAAACCACAATGATTATCCTGCTGTCCGGCGTCTTCGGTATTGTCATCGGCACTTTTACCTACTCCTATTTGATCTGGAAGCGGGATCCCGACAAATTGCCGAAATAGACGGCTCCTTCAACATCCGGGACATCGTTTCGACTCCCGCAGCTCTGCGGGAGTTTTTTTATTTGCATTCACCGCTTTTTTCTTTCAAACTATGCCCGGTGACAACTTCAAACTCTTTTAACGTAATTGTGGTTGGCGGCGGACCTGCCGGAATGATGGCTGCCGGTCAGGCGGCGCTGCGCGGGAAAAAGGTTCTGCTTCTGGAAAAAATGGATCACCCGGGACTCAAACTGCGCATCACCGGCAAAGGGCGCTGCAATCTCACCAACGATACCTCCCTTGATGAATTTCTCCGCCATTTCGGGGATGCCGGTCAATTCCTGAAACCGGTGTTTTACAGCTTTTTCGTGAACAATATCCGGCAACTTCTGGCAGCACATGGAATTCCAACGATCGTGGAACGCGGTAATCGGGTCTTCCCGGAATGCGAAAGCGGACCCGCCGTGGCGGAGGCGTTGATCCGCTGGCTGCAACAGACCGGTGCCACACTCACTACCGGCACCGGCGTCACGAATCTGCGCATCGGGGACGGACAAATTGCCGGTGTCACCACCGCCAGCGGTCAAACTTACGTCGCCGCCAATGTCATTCTTTGCACGGGGGGAATGAGCTATCCCCTGACCGGTTCCACCGGCGAGGGCTATTCATTCGCTGCGCAAGCGGGTCACAAAATCATACCACCCCGCCCGGCGTTAATCCCATTGGAAACAGAAGGAAACATTGCCCTGCGACTCCAGGGACTCAGCCTGCGCAATGTCTCTGCCTCACTCTGGATTAATGGCAAAAAGCAGGCTGCCGAATTCGGCGAAATGCTCTTTGCCCATTTCGGACTGACCGGACCGATTATTCTGACGCTCTCCGGAAAGGCTGTAGACGCGCTGAACCGGAAGATGTCCGTCGAAATTGCCCTGGACCTGAAGCCCGCACTAGACTATCCGCAGCTCGATGCCCGTCTGCTGCGGGAGTTTGACGCCCATCCCAAACAGCAATTTCATAAAATCCTGAAGTCACTGTTACCCAGTAGCCTGATTCCGGTTTGTCTCGATCTGACGGGTATCCCACCAGATAAAAACGCTGGCGAGATCACGGCAAAAGAGCGCAACAGACTCCGTAACTGGCTTAAGGATTTTCGTTTTCGGGTCAGCGGACACCGACCAATCGAAGAGGCAATCATCACCGCCGGCGGTGTCTCTCTCGGGGAGGTCAATCCGAAAACCCTGGAATCCCGGCTTCTGAGGGGACTCTATTTCGCCGGTGAGGTTCTGGATCTGGATGCCGATACCGGCGGCTACAATCTGCAGGCGGCATTTTCCACCGGCTGGCTGGCAGGCAACAGCGTCATAGCGCGAAAGACGAGCTAACCTTCCGAAGGTTGCTAATAAAATTTATTCCTGATTGAGATACCTCTGACAACCTTCAGAAGGTTAGTTGATCACCCTTGCATTTATTCGTGTCAAATAGTCGTTAAAAAAATTGGATTTTCACTCCAATCATCGGAAATTTATCACAATGTTTTTACCTGCCACCAAATTGGAAATGGAAAAACTCGGCTGGTCGCAGTGTGACATCATCCTGGTCACCGGCGATGCCTATATCGATTGCCCGCAAATCGGTATTGCCCTTATCGGGAAGCTACTGGTCCGGAAAGGCTACAAAGTCGGCATCATTGCGCAGCCTGACATTACCGGTAGTGCCGATATATCCCGGCTTGGCGAGCCGCGGCTCTTTTGGGGTGTCAGTGGCGGCTGTGTGGATTCGATGGTTGCCAATTATACCGCCTTGAAAAAATTCCGTCGTCACGATGACTATACCCCCGGCGGCTTGAATAACCGCCGTCCTGATCGAGCGGTCATCGTTTACAGCAACCTGATTCGCCGCAATTTCAAACATACCGTCCCGATCATTTTGGGAGGTGTCGAAGCCAGCCTGCGCCGTATCACGCATTACGACTACTGGTCAGACAAACTGCGACGTCCGATACTGTTTGACGCCAAAGCCGATTATCTGGTTTTCGGCATGGCGGAGAAGACAATAGTCAAGCTGGCGGATTCTCTTCGGTCTGGTAAATCACCTCGTACACTTCGGAGTATCGGCTACATCGCCGATTCGGTACCAAACAATTATCTGCAACTGCCCGCCTACCAAACGGTGACAAGAGACAAAAAAGCGTTTATCCGCATGTTTCATGAATTTTACCGGAACAGCGATCCGCTGACGGCTTACGGTTTGGCGCAAAAAATCGACACCCGCTATATTATCCTGAATCCACCGGAATTTTATCTGAATCAGAGGGAACTGGACAATATTTATACTCTCGATTTTGAGCGCGCCGTCCACCCTTATTACGCCCGGCAGGGCGGGGTTAAAGCACTGGACACGATCCGGTTCTCAATCAATTCCCATCGCGGCTGCTACGGTGAGTGCCATTTCTGCTCCATCGGCGTCCACGAAGGTCGTACCGTTCGCTGGCGCAGCCAGGGCTCCATTATTCAGGAGGCAAAACGGCTCACTGCGCATCCCGAATTCCGGGGTACCATCGCCGATGTCGGCGGACCCACCGCCAATATGTATGGCTTCGAATGCCAAAAAAAGCTGAAAAGCGGCACCTGTATCGATAGACGCTGTCTCTACCCGGAGAAATGTCCCCGGCTGCCTGTCCGCCATGATCGCCTGACCAGATTGCTGCAGGAGCTGCGCAAAGTTCCCGGCATTAAACATATCTTCATCGGCTCCGGAATTCGCTACGATCTCGTCATGGCGGACAAAAAATATGGGCACAGTTATCTTCAAAATATCGCCCGCTATCATACATCGGGTCAGCTGAAAATTGCACCGGAACACAGTGAGCAAGCCGTTTTACAAAAAATGGGCAAACCGGCGATTGATTCTTTGCTTGGATTTAAGCATCAATTTGATAGATTTTCTCAGTTAGCCGGTAAGCGGCAGTTTTTAACCTATTACTTTATTGCCGCCCATCCCGGCTGCAGAAAGGAAGATATGCGGATGCTCAAAGACTATGCCACTCGTGAACTGCGCATCAACCCGGAACAGGTCCAGATTTTTACACCGTTACCCTCTACCTACTCCGCATTAATGTATTATACGGAAGTTGACCCCTTTACTCTGGAGAAACTTACAGTAGAGAAAACAATCCGGGGCAAAGCAGCCCAAAAATCCATATTGACATTAAAAACGCCCCGACAATTCCAAAAAGGAAATATCAAATATGGAAAAAGATCAACTTGATGAATTGATCACTGCCCTGCGACAAATAAGTGAGGGCAACTATCATCCCGACATTCCTGACCGGGATGATGAATCCTATCGCCGGCTCTCCACGACCATTTTAGAAGTCGGTAATTCCTTTAAAAAACACTGTCAGCAGGAGCGCCTGCTGGGCAGCATTACCGAAAAGATTAATGACGGTCTGTTATTGGAAGAAATTTTAGACCATGTATTTCAATCTTTCAGGGAAATTATTCCTTATCACCGCATCAGCATCGCTCTGCTTGATAAAGATAACAAAAAACTCCGGTCCTGCTGTGTCCGCTCCGACGCCACCGAGATCAAGATTGCCAAGGGGTATTCTGCCCCTCTCGAAGGCAGCAGCCTGGCAAAGATCATCACCACCGGAAAACCCCGCATCATCAACGATCTGCGCGATTATCTGAAAAAACACCCCCGGTCCGCCTCCACCAAACTGATCCTCGCAGAGGGCATGCGTTCCAGTCTCACCTGCCCGCTGATCGCAACCCACGACCCCGTGGGGTTGATTTTCTTCTCCAGCATGCGACCCGATACCTATAAAAATATTCACGTCAACCTCTTTCAGAAAATCGCCCGGCAGCTCTCCGTAACTCTCGAAAAAAGCCGGATGTACGAAGAATTGATGCATCTCAACGAATTAAAAAACAGATTTCTCGGCATCGCTGCGCATGATCTCCGCAGCCCCATCGGAGTGATCAAAAATTTCATCATTCTGTTCCTGAACGGTTATCTGGGAGAGATCGATGATAAGCAGCGGGATATCCTGAACACCATGGATAAAAATTGCGACCGCATGCTGAATCTGATTCATAACCTGTTAGATTTCAGCGCGATTGAATCGGGCAAGCTGGAGCTGAAACCGGAGCCCCTGAACCTGCACAAATTTTTCCAAACCTATCAATCAATGACCAAATCTCTGGTGGAGAAAAAACAGATCAAGTTGAGCCTGAACATCGAACCCGATCTGCCGATTATTGTGGTTGATTCAAACCGGATCATGCAGGTTCTTGATAATCTGGTTACCAACGCGATCAAATTTTCATATCCCAATACGACGGTCACCATCAGTGCCCGAAAACGTGATGGATCGGTGGAAATATCCGTCGCAGACCAGGGACAGGGAATCCCGCCGGACGAAATTAATAAAATTTTCAAAGAGTTCAGCAAAACCAGCGTTCGTCCCACCGACGGTGAAAAGAGTACAGGGCTGGGACTGGCGATTGTCCGGCGGATCATCGAAGCCCACAACGGCACGATTCAGGTGGAAAGTTCCGTCGGCAAAGGGACAACCTTTACCATTAATCTACCCATCGGTAAATAGACTGACGATTGGTTTTTTCCCATCCTAAGGGCGCTGCCCGGTGGACTCCAGCTTGAGCACCAGCGATCCGAAACGGGCATCGTTGGATATGATCACCGGCAGTCGTCGCTCATCCACACTAAGGTGAATGGTTATTTTGCTCTTGTGTTTCAGCAGTATTCCTGATTCCACATAGGGCTCCAGCACGAAGCACTCCATTTTACCTATCGGTGCTTTGACCCACTCCCTGCGGTCAACCCTGATATGGAAGGGTCTCAGGGAATCATTATCAAAGTAGTTGATTTTGATAACATCGCCCACCGCCAGGTCCAGCGTCCGCACATAATAAAACATCGAAAGTCCGTCGTGAACCTGCTCCGGAATCGGGTCTTGGTCATCTTCAGAAACCGAGACACCTGCCTGATAATCAAAATCCACCAAATATTTTTTACGATACTTCCCCTCGCGAAGGGATTTTTGGAACCGCAGTGAATACAGACCGGATGTATCCAGCCACGAATCCATATAATCGCGCACTTTGTAAAAACGGTCGAAAAAGGGCAGCGATTCCGTCACCGAGCGGACATGATACGCCGTTTTTCCATTGATATCTTCAATCCCGATGCATTCCAGAAACGACTCGCCACCTCTGATAAAATTGAACCAGGCGGAATAGTTCAGTCTTTCTCCCACATCACAGGGCGGACGGGTCTGCGCAATGACAAAAGCATCTGTCACCAGGGCAATTGCTATTAAAATCGTCCATCGAAAACGATATCCTGCTTTACTGATCGGATTTTCCCCTTAGTTGATATTTCTGCAGACTTTTCTGCAGCGGTGCAATGAATGATTCCGCATGGGCAGCGTCATATCGCAGAAGAAAGTGGAGCCAGAGACAATCGTCATGATCCTCCTGCAAACCGCAATCGCAGAGACCCAGCCGGGCGAAATCCTCCACACGCTCCTGAAGGGACAGCCTGTGTCTATTTTCCACCCGGGTCAAATCAATCAAAAAAACCTCATTTGAATGATCATCCAGCGCCAAAAAATTATCCAAAGCGAAATCGTGATGCAGGTAACCGGCATGATGCACCGCCGCAATGATCCGGGCAACCTTGAGAACAAATTCCTGTTTTTTTGAAAAGGGAACCTGTTCATTATGTACAATCCGGTCTCCAGTCTGATAACGACCGATATATTCACTGATATAAACATTGTGGTTCACAAATCCCATCTGGCGTTCAGTATACATCGCCACCGGTTTGGGGACCGGAATATTCAGGTCGATGAACCGGCGACTCATTTCCCAAACGTGCTCGGCTTTGGATTTGGTAAAAGGGCTGAGAAAAGGACCCCTTGCTTCCCGCCAGCCGAAGCACTTCACAACCACATCCCGGAACCGGTTGTCCAAATCCAGCTCCAGCCGGGCGACAATGTTCGGACGACGCCGATAGACTTCAGTCGCATATTCAATAATCCAGCCCTTGTTCTGCAACCCTTCAAACTGGTAGCGACTCATTTTCGGACCAATGTAGGCAGATTTCTTCATACCTTTTCCTGAGAATAATGAGATTTTCAGAAATGCTCTGTTTTTTATGCCGTCTTATCGATATTCATAAACTGAATGTCGTGGAGATACCGGTAAATGCCGTCCCGTTCCAGGAGCTCTTGATGACTGCCTTCCTCGACAATTTTACCCCGGTCCAAAACAATGATCCGGTTCGCCGACTGAATGGTCGCCAGCCGGTGGGCGATCACAAGTACAGTGCGATCCAGCATAAGCCGGTCAATCGCCGATTGGACCTTTTGCTCCGATTCGGTGTCCAGCGATGAGGTCGCCTCATCCAGGATCAGAATCGGTGGGTTTTTCAGCAGTGCCCGGGCAATGGCAATCCGCTGAGCCTGTCCGCCCGACAGGCGGGAACCCTGGTCGCCGATCACGGTCTCATACTGATCGGGGAAATCCACAATAAACTCATGCGCGTTGGCGGCTTTTGCGGCTGCGGCGACTGCCTCTGAATCGGCATCGCTCATCCCATAGGCAATGTTATTGAAAATCGTGTCGTTAAATAAAATCGTCTGCTGGGTCACGATCCCCATCAGCGAGCGTAAGGACGCCAGGGTAACATTTCGAATATCAATCCCGTCAATGCTGATGCTGCCGTCGCAAACATCATAGAAGCGGGGCAACAGATCAACCAATGTCGACTTTCCGGCGCCGCTGTGACCGACAATTGCCACGATCTCACCTTTCTTCAATGTCAGATTGATATCCTGTAAGACGCTGCCGTCCTGCTCATTGTAATGAAACCAGACCTTATGATAGTCAATCTCACGCTCGAAACCCGTCAATTCAATGGCATCCGGTTTTTCCACAATCTCGGGCCTCTCGTCCAGAATCGAAAATATCCGGGTCGCCGACGCAATTCCCTCCTGCAGATCCACGTTCACCGTATTCAGGGACCGAATCGGTGTCAGAATGGCAAAGAGCAGAATGATAAAGCGGATGAAATCTTCGGCTTCGATACCACCACCGCTCAGCACCTGATTGCCGCCGATCCAAAGCAGGACAACCCCCACGGCAACACTGAAAATTTCATTGATCGGCGTAGAAATAGCCCGGAGCCGCCGGCGCCGAAACGTCAGTCGAAAATAACTCATGGTCTCCCGGAAAAAGCGGTTCTTCTCAAAGGCTTCCATGGCAAAGGCTTTGACCACCCGTATACCGTTGATCGTCTCATTCAGAATAGCGGTAATGCCGGCGATTTTCCGCGATGTCCGGATCGATTTGCGGCGGATACTCTGACCGACCTGGGAAATGACCACCAAGGTTACCGGCAGAATTACGATCGCCAGCAGAGCCAGTTTCCAGGAGATGATAAACATCAGTACCACAAAAGTCAGAATATTGATCGGTTCGACGATGAGTTTGTCAAAACTTACTGTAAACGCCCGCCGCATGACACCGACATCATTGAGAATAATAGACATCAGCTCGCCGCTCTTTTTACGGTGAAAATAGGAAAGCGACAGATTGTGGAGATGTTCATAAAGCCGGTTGCGGATGTTCATAATCAATTTTAATTGAACATACCCAAAGGAGATATTTTTCAGATAGAAAAATACATTTTTCAGAAAAAATGCCAGGATAATGATGATACAGAGCATTTTCAGTGACTGATGGGGATTCTCTTTGATCAGGAATCGGTTGGTGTACTCTTTTATTTTTGTGTTCAGGTCCACTTTCGACAGAAGGGGTTGGTCTGTTTGCCGTGCCTGCACCACCTCCGCATGTTTCTGAGGAAAGATGACATTCACAAAAGATGCCGTCAGCCAGACCGAGGCGCTGTTGAACATCACATAGAGAAGCGACGAGATAAATCCCAGCACCAGAGTTTTCCAATAGGTTTTGACCCAACTGAGAATTCTAAGGTAGATTTTCATCGCTGCTGCACCGAGATTGTTTCACTGTTCATTTCCGATTCACCAAAGCACCAGTAAATTTACTATTATTCCTTTAGAAATAAAGAAACTTCCTGATTTTTCGGTTTGCTTTCATGCCGCAAAAGGATCCGTTATTGTGACCTTGCCGAAAAATCGATAAGTTTAAGTTGGTTTTTTTCGCTGGAATCCTGGGAACAGTTCGTTAGAAAAGATGCTGCAATCCTTTAAATTCGCTATTCAAAAATTTCTGCGAGCCGTCAGCCGCCCGGTTCAGATACAGCTGTTTCGATCCGAACATATTTTCATGATCATCGCCGCAATCATCATCGGGATTCTGGGCGGCTTTGGCGCCGTGGGATTCCGTAAGATGATTGCCCACTTTCAAAAAATCTTCTGGCAGGCGGAACCATTTTCCATTGCGGTTGTGCAGAATACCCCACCGCTGTTCCGGTTTCTTATTCCTGCACTGGGCGGGTTGCTGTGTGGCGCGATCGTCTACAAATTTGCCCGAGAAGCCAGAGGACACGGCGTCCCGGAGGTGATGGAAGCCGTGGCGCTGCGGTCCGGTAAAATGAGACCGCGTGTTGTGGTGGTCAAGGCGCTTGCTTCGGCGATATCGATTGCCTCCGGAGGATCGGTAGGTCGGGAAGGACCCATTGTCCAGATCGGGTCGGCGCTGGGGTCTTCCATAGGTCAGCTCCTGAAAGCCACGGGACGTCAATTGAAGACCCTGGTCGGTTGCGGTGCCGCCGCCGGGATTGCCGCGACTTTCAATGCGCCCATCGCCGGGGCGCTCTTTGCCGCAGAGGTGATCCTTGGCGATTTCGGCGTCGCTCAATTCAGTCCGATAGTCATCTCGTCCGTCACTGCGACTCTGCTCTCACGGCACTTTATGGGCAACCTGCCGGCGTTTGAGATTCCGCCATACGAACTGATCAGCGCTTTTGAATTTTTGCCCTATCTGATTCTCGGCATCGGCGCCGGTCTGATCGCGGTTCTGTTCAATATTTCCATTCATAAGTCCGAAGATCTTTTTGACAGGGTTCCGATTTCCGATCCAATCAAAGCTGCTATCGGCGGTCTACTGATCGGCGGTATCGCCTTTGCCTTCCCCCATATTCACAGCGTCGGTTATGAAACGATTACCGCCGCACTTTTGGGTCAGGCGGGAATCTGGTTGCTGGCTGCCCTGATTTTTGTAAAAATCATTGCCACCTCCATTACACTCGGATCAGGCGGCTCCGGTGGTATTTTTGCGCCCTCACTCTTTATCGGTGCCATGCTCGGCGGACTGGTCGGCAAAATCGCCCACCTCTATTTCCCGGCGGTCACAGCCGGCAGCGGTGCCTATGCTCTGGTCGGAATGGGTGCAGTGGTGGCGGCGGCGACCCACGCACCTATCTCGGCGATCATCATTATTTTTGAACTGACCAATACCTATCAGATTATTCCGCCACTGATGGTCTCCTGTATCATCAGCGTCCTCTTAGCCGGATGGCTGAAGAAGGAGTCTGTCTACACCGATAAACTGGTCCGGCGGGGCATCAACATCCAGCGCGGTCAGGACATTAACATCCTGAAAAACATTCCCGTAGCATCCGTCTTGCGAAGGGATATCCTGACGCTCCCGGAAACAGCCACTCTGTCGGAGATTGTTCGGAAAATGCTGAGCAATACCTACCAGGAGCTCTTTATCGTCAATGCAAAAAACGAATACAGCGGTCACTTGTCATGGAAATATCTGGCAAAAATTGTTAGAGATGAAACCGAATTGGCGAATCTGGTGGTAGCCGCCGATATTGTCCGCACCGACATTCCCACAATCTTCGAAAGCGACCACCTGGACATCGTGATGCAACTCTTCGCCCGCTACGGTGTCGAGGAGCTGCCGGTCATTTCCAGCAGCGAAACTCCCGTTTTGCTCGGATCGGTGCGCCAGAAGGATATCATCGAGGTGTACAACCGGGAAATCCGGAAAATTGACCTCGCCGGCAGTATCAGCAATATCGCCCGAACGACAGCGTCCCGAAAAACCGTCAAATTAGCCGGTGACGTCCATCTCCATGAGGTCGAGATTCCCCGTCACCTGATCGGAAAAACCATCCGTGAAACAGACATTCGCAAGCGGTATCAGGTGGAAATTGTGCTGATCAAACGAACCGCTATGGTATCGTCCGAACCCGCTTCACAGACCCACATCTTTCCCGATCCCGATTACCGTTTCGATTCGGGAGATCACCTGCTGGTACTGGGCAGCGATACTGCTCTGCGAAAATTTCAGGAAAACCGGATTGATTGAGCCGTCCTCACTACATCCAGCTTCCGTCAATAAGCGAGAAGCTGTTTTATTAAAAATGAGAAGACCGGAAAATGTCTGATTAATCGAGGTCAATCCAGTATCTTATTGGATTTCTTGAGAATCCTCTTTAATATTTTGAGTTTTATACAAAGATGAATTGCCAAATAGCCGGGTTAGCCTTTGGCATAGTATTTGTCACCCTTTTTCACCGATTTTTAACTGATCCGGGTATCCGTCACAATCTTGGAGCAACCGGTCTGTTGAATGAAGTAGGAGAATCAATAAATGCAAAATAGAGATCGTTTTCAGCAGCGTCGGAAAGAGTGGGAAAACAGCACCCTGAAAAAAGTCATTGACCGATTTCCGGAGCGAAAAGCCGAATTTAAAACCAACTCCTGGCTGCCTGCGGAACGCGTCGATATTCCGGAAAGCGGTGATTTCGAAGCCTTTTCAGAAAAAATCGGTTTCCCAGGTGAATATCCCTTCACCCGTGGTGTTCAGCCTACTATGTACCGCGGGCGACTCTGGACCATGCGCCAGTATGCCGGATTTGGCACGGCGGAGGAGTCCAACCAACGGTATAAGTACCTGCTGGAACAGGGTCAAACCGGTCTCTCGGTAGCATTTGATCTACCGACTCAGATCGGCTATGATTCGGACAATCCGGTCGCAGAAGGAGAAGTCGGCAAGGTCGGCGTTGCCATCGATTCCTTGCAGGATATGGAGGTTCTGTTCGATGGCATACCTCTGGACAAAGTCTCCACCTCCATGACAATCAATGCACCCGCCGCTATCCTCCTGGCAATGTATATCGCTGTTGCTGAGAAACAGGGGGTTGCCGCTGATCGACTGACCGGCACCATCCAGAACGACATTTTAAAAGAGTATATGGCGCGGGGAACCTACATCTTTCCCCCCAAGCCTTCCCTGCGTCTGATTACGAATATTTTTGAATATTGCAGTCAAAGCGTGCCGAAGTGGAACACCATCAGTATCTCCGGCTATCACATCCGGGAAGCCGGTTCCACCGCAGTTCAGGAAATTGCATTTACCCTGGCGGACGGCATCGAGTATGTCAAAGCGGCGATCAGCGCCGGGCTCGACGTCGACAGCTTTGCCGGGCGTCTCTCCTTTTTCTTCAATGCACACAATGACCTCCTGGAAGAGATTGCCAAATTCCGGGCCGCCCGGCGGATCTGGGCAAAAATAATGAAAGACAAGTTTAAAGCCCGGAGTCCAAAATCCATGATGCTGCGTTTTCATACACAGACCGGCGGCAGTACCCTGACAGCCCAGCAACCGGATAACAATATCGTTCGCGTGACGATTCAAACCCTGGCGGCGGTTCTGGGCGGCACCCAAAGTCTGCACACCAACTCCCGGGACGAAGCCCTGGGGCTGCCCACTGAGGAGTCGGTCCGAATCGCCCTGCGGACGCAGCAGATCGTAGCACATGAATCCGGCGTCACCAATACGATTGATCCCCTCGCCGGCAGCTACACCCTCGAACGCCTGACTGACATGATCGAGGAACGGGTATGGCAATATTTAGACAAAATTGAATCCATCGGTGGCATGGTACAGGCGATCGAAACCGGCTATGTTCAGAAAGAAATTCAGGACGCCGCCTATCGCTACCAACATGAGATTGAAAGCGGTGACAGAATCGTCGTCAGTGTCAATCAATTCACCATTCAGGAAAATACACCTACAGACATTCTGAAAGTCGACCCACAGTTACGCAAACGGCAGATGGCAAAACTGGCAGAGGTCAGGCAACACCGCGACGCCGCCGCGGTCAGCCGAAAACTGGCGGAAATCCGCCGGATTGCTAAAATCGGTGATCAAAACCTGATGCCGCCTGTCCTGGCGGCTGTTAAGGAGTACGCTACCCTGGGTGAAATCTGCCAGGTCCTTCGGGAAGAATTCGGTGAATACCAGGAATCCATCGTTTTATAGGATTAACCATGAATAAAAAAATACGCATACTGATTGCCAAACCGGGACTTGACGGTCACGACCGGGGCGCAAAATATGTCGCCCGGGCACTGAAAGAAGCCGGTTACGAAGTGATCTATACCGGTATCCGGCAAACGCCGGAGGCGATTGTGAAAACCGCCATTCAGGAAGATGTGGATTTAGTGGGACTCAGCCTGCTGTCCGGCGCACACAATGAGCTGTTTCCAAAAGTCGTCGAACTGCTGAAATCCGGAAACGCCGGTGATATTATTGTTTTCGGTGGCGGTGTCATTCCCGAAGCCGATATTCCCGGTTTAAAGGAAAAGGGCGTTCAAGCCGTATTTACTCCGGGAACCCCGATCAGGGAGATCATCGCTTTTATCGAATCCGTCAAGCCTTAGGCAACCGTGCATAGATTAGCTCAACAGATATTGCGACAGAATACCCGGGCGATCGCCCGCAGCATCAGTCTGATCGAGAACGAGACGGAGAGTGCTCAAAAAGAATCCCTGATCGACAGCCTCCACACCCATTGCGGGCATGCGATGGTATGGGGCATCACCGGTCCCCCGGGCGCCGGGAAAAGCAGCCTGTTGGATCGTTTTATCGAACGACTGCGCCGGCAGGATAAAACAGTTGCCGTGATCGCCGTAGACCCGAGTTCGCCCTTTTCCGGCGGAGCAATTTTGGGCGACCGGCTGCGAATGCAAAAACATGCCACCGACGACGGTGTCTTTATCCGCTCAATGGCGTCCCGCGGTCATCTTGGCGGTGTTGCCGGAGCCACCGCCGACGCCATCAAAATTTTCGATGCCGCCGGTTTCGATTACGTGATCATCGAGACCATCGGAGTCGGTCAGACCGAAATCGAAGTCATGGAACTTTCCGACATTGTCTTATTGGTACTGGTTCCGGGACTTGGCGATGAAATCCAGGCGTTGAAAGCCGGCGTTATGGAGATCGGGGATGTTTTCATTATCAATAAAAAGGACCTCGCCGGCGCCGAGCGGCTGAAAAGCGAAGTAGAGTACGTTTTGGGATTGCAGGAAAACGACACTCATACTAGACCATCAGTTTGCATGACCTCGGCAACTCAGGACGAAGGCATCGAGTCAGCCCTGTCTGTGATATTCGATTATCAGGAAAAAATCCGGCAAAACGGTCAGCTGGCAGAACGGCGCAAAAGCCGCATCGAAAAGGAGCTGAAGCATATTGCCAACGCCAAGATCATGGCTGCCGCCGAACGTTTCCTTAACATCGACAGACGCCTGGAAAGCTGGGTGGAAGATGTCTTTCACAAAAAGGTCAGCCCCTATAAATTATTGAACCGAAAAATCGGAGAATTCTTAAAGGAGTTACACTGGCAATGATTACGAAAATCAATCACATCGGGATTGCGGTGACGAAACTTACAGACCAGATTCCCTTCTACCGGGATATTTTGCAGCTGCAATTCAAAGGCACCGGGGAAGTACCCGATCAAAAAGTCCGGGTCGCCATGTTCCAGGCAGGAGAGGTCCAGATCGAGCTGCTTGAACCGACTTCGCCGGACAGTCCGATTGCCAAATTCATCCAGAACCGGGGCGAAGGGATTCATCACATCGCCTATCAATCCGACGATATCGAATCGGATATTCATGATTTCCGTGCAAAAAATATCCGGATGATTGACGAGCAACCCCGTGCCGGTGCACATGGTACCCGAATCGCCTTTCTGCATCCGAAATCCTCGGGAAAAGTACTGACCGAAATCTGCCAGATTGGGGATAAATGAAAACCAGCATTGCTTCAAATATCCGGTCCATCATTTGAATAATCTCACGTGAGGAATAAAAATGAGCAGAGAGCGAAAAATCCTTGAATTAAAGGAAAAGATCGAAAAAGCCCGACAGGGTGGCGGGGATGCAGCAATTGACAAACAGCATCAGCGCAATAAACTGACCGCCCGGGAGCGCATCGACCTTGTGTTGGATAAAAACAGTTTCGAAGAAATGGATATGTTCCGATTGCACGAGTGTTCGGATTTTGACATGCAGAAGAAAAAAATCCTCGGTGATGGCATGGTCACCGGCTATGGCAGCATTCACGGGCGACTGGTATTCGTCTATGCCTTCGATTTTACCGTTTTCGGCGGCTCACTCTCCAAAACCGTGGCGGATAAGGTCGTAAAGGTTCTGGAAAAAGCCGCCAAAGTCGGCGCACCGGTTATCGGCATTAACGATTCCGGTGGAGCGCGCATTCAGGAAGGGGTGGACTCACTGGCGGGTTATACCGAAATATTCCTGCGCAATGTCCTCTACTCCGGCGTGATTCCGCAAATCAGTGCAATCGTCGGTCCCTGCGCCGGCGGAGCGGTCTATTCACCGGCACTGACCGATTTTATCTTCATGGTCAGAAACACCGCCTATATGTTCCTCACCGGCCCGAAAATCGTCAAGACCGTTACCCATGAGGAGGTCACCGCCGAACAGCTCGGCGGCGCCGACACCCACGCCGTCAAAAGCGGCATCGCGCACTTCACCTACGACGATGAAAAAAGCCTTTTCGAAGGCATTCGGACCTTTTTTAATTATATTCCCCAGAACAATCTGGAAGAACCACCGGTGATTTCCAATCAGGATTCGCCGGACCGGGTCGACGAGGAACTGAACTACATCGTGCCCGACAATCCCAACAAACCCTACGATATAAAAGAGATTCTCGTGCGCATTCTCGACAATGGCGAATTTCTGGAAGTCCAGGCGCTGTATGCTCAA
Source organism: Fidelibacterota bacterium (assembly GCA_049975265.1). Taxonomy (GTDB): domain Bacteria; phylum Fidelibacterota; class UBA2242; order UBA2242; family UBA2242; genus B118-G9. The sequence goes on along the minus strand of JBNGDF010000004.1, from coordinate 145,615 downwards.
AATATTATCGTCGGATTCGGTCGCTTAAACGGCAAATCCGTCGGGATTGTCGCCAATCAACCCAAGTATCTTGCCGGTGTTCTCGACAGCAACGCCTCCAATAAAGCCGCCCGCTTTGTGCGCTTCTGTGATGCCTTTAACATTCCGGTTGTCACCTTTGAGGACGTACCCGGTTTTATGCCCGGAACGGTGCAGGAATTCAACGGCATTATCAAGCACGGTGCCAAAATGCTCTACGCCTACGCCGAAGCCACCGTTCCGAAAATTACCGTCATTACCCGGAAAGGGTACGGCGGTGCTTTCTGCGTGATGAACTCCAAACAGCTGCGTGGCGATTACAGCTACGCCTGGCCATCCTCAGAAATCGCCGTCATGGGTCCGCAGGGCGCCAGTGAAATCATCTTTGCCAAAGAGATCAAAGCGGCTGACAATCCGGCTGAAAAACTGCAGGAAAAGATTACCGAATATCGCGAAAAATTCGCCAATCCCTATGTCGCTGCGGCAAAGGGTTATGTGGATGAGGTCATCGAACCGAAAGTGACCCGCTATAAACTGATCAAAGCCCTCGAAATGCTCGCCAACAAACGGGACGATAATCCGCCAAAAAAGCACGGTAATATTCCGCTTTAGGAGCAGAAACTCATGATTGAAAATATCCTCCAGAATAACGGATTGAATATCGCACTGAGCGGCATTATCGTCGTTTTTGCCGGTCTGATTCTAATTGCCGTTACCATTCATCTGTTCAATAAATTTTTTGAGAAACTACACCGCCGGACTGAGAAACGAACCGCAGCGCCAAAACCGGCGGAACCAAAACCTGTCCCGAAAAAGATGATTCCGCTCAGCGATGATGAGCTGGTCGCCATCGCTACTGCTCTCGAATGCTACCGGCGAATTCATTTCGAGACACTACAGAGTCAGATCACTTTCAAACACGGTGAGCAGCAGAGCGTCTGGAAAACCGGTCAGCGATTCGGACAGCGCTTAACCATTCCCGGGAAATTGTAAAGGAAATCCCAATGAGAGAAAAAACACTCAAACTGGAAATCAACGATCAGGAATATATAGTCACCATCAACGAATTCAGCGCCTATGAAGCAGTGGTAACACTGAACGGTAAAACCTATACCGTCGGCTTAAATGACCTGGGAATTGAGCAGGCATCCGACAGCCCTTCAGGACCTGCCGTTGCCGCGCCACTTCCCACACCAGCCGGGGCACCGTTCAGTCCTTCGCTCCCAACCTACCAACAGCCCAAACCGATTGCTTCCGCTTCGTCCGTAGTCGCACCGCTGCCGGGACTAATTTTGAAGATACTGGTCAAGCCGGGAGAGACGGTCAAAGCCGGTCAAAATCTGGTAATCATGGAGGCAATGAAAATGGAAAATGACGTGCAGGCGCTGGCAGATGCCACAGTCAAATCCGTATTGGTCAGAGAAGGCGATTCGGTGAACGAAGGCGATACCTTGATAGAGATGGCATAGGGAGTCAATTGACATGGATATGATATTTCAGATCATCAGAACTACGGGATTTGCCAATCTGCAATGGGGCAATATCATCATGATCATCGTTGGTTGCATCGCCATCTACCTGGCAATTGTCAAAAAATATGAACCGTTGCTTCTGCTGCCCATCGGTTTCGGTGTGATTGTTGGAAATATTCCTTACATCCAGGGGCTTCCGCTGGGAGTTTACGATACCGTTGCCAACGGCGCTCCCCAGAACAGCGTTTTCAGCCTGATCTATTTTGGCGTCACATCGGGAATTTTCCCGCCTCTGATCTTCCTTGGAATCGGCGCCATGACCGACTTCTCATCTCTGATTTCCAACCCGAAATCCGTACTGCTGGGTGCGGCGGCTCAGCTTGGAATCTTCGTGACCTATCTTGGAGCTCTGCTGCTGGGATTTACCAATCTGGAAGCCGCCTCCATCGGCATCATCGGTGGTGCGGACGGACCAACATCCATTTTCCTCTCCTCTCAATTGGCACCGCACCTGCTCGGACCAATCGCCATTGCCGCCTATTCCTACATGGCGCTGGTGCCGCTGATTCAGCCGCCAATTATGAAATTGCTCACCACCAAAAATGAGCGGAAAATCCGGATGAAACCGGCGCGCAAAGTCACCCGGCGGGAAAAAATCCTTTTCCCGATCATCGTAGTCATAGTGGCGGCATTAATTGCACCCGGCTCACTGCCGTTGGTAGGGATGCTCATGCTGGGCAACCTGCTGAAGGAGAGCGGCGTGACCGACCGGCTCAGCAAGACCGCCGGCAATTCGCTCCTGAATATCTGTACGATACTGCTCTCCTTCGCCGTCGGTGCCAGCACGCAGGCAACCCGTTACGTAGACGGAGTCAATGTCGGTTTTCTGACGCCAAAATCCCTGGGGATTTTCTTCCTCGGTCTTTTTTCCTTCAGTATCGCCACCTTTGGCGGTCTGCTGTTTGCCAAATTCATGAATCTCTTTCTGAAGGAAAAAATCAACCCGCTCATCGGAGCCGCCGGCGTTTCTGCCGTGCCCGATTCCGCCCGTGTCGTCCAGCACTTTGCCCGCCAGTACGATAAGGACAATTATCTCCTTTTCCACGCCATGGCGCCGAACGTCGCCGGCGTAATCGGCTCGGCGATTGCCGCGGGCGTCTTTATCGCCATTTTCAGATAAACGTTCTAATTCCGAAATTCAGAGAATGATTAAGCCCGAAATACGACGGTTGTTTTTACTGGTCACCGGCATGCTTTCCATCGGTTTGGGGATTTTGGGTGTTTTTTTACCGCTGTTACCGACAACGCCCTTTCTGCTCCTGGCAGCCGCCTGTTTCATTCGCAGTTCCCAACGTCGCTATGAATGGCTGATTCAGCATAGATGGTTTGGCTCATATATCCGAAATTATCTGGAAAAGCGAGCCATTCCCAAAAAGCTAAAGGTGTATGTCCTGAGTCTCTTATGGTGTACACTGGGATATTCAGCTATTTTTGTAACCGAAAAATTGCTTCTTCGAATCGGATTGTTCCTGATCGGTACTGCTGTAACAATTCACATTTTAAAAATAAGAACGTTATCGCCGGACAAATGACAGCAGGTCCGCTACCGAAGTCTAATCCTGTAATGTCAGAGTTTAATATCCAGTTCGTCGATTTTCCGGTAAAGCGATGACAAGCCGATCCCCAATATCTCGGCACAGCGGTTTTTATCGTTATCCACCCGTTTCAGAATCGACAGGATATGCTGTTTCTCAAAATTGCGAACCGATGTTTTCAAATCGTCGGCATATTCCATTGTAACACCGGAACAGGCATGGGGCGGTAAATCTTTTAACGTTATGTAGTCGGATTCGCAGAGCAGGACGGCGCGCTCGATGATATTCTCCAGCTCCCGTACCTCACCTTTCCATTTGTAATTCATCAGTGCCTTCATGGTCTCATTATCGACGCCCAAGACCTGGCGTTTGAGTTCTTGATTGTATTTACGGATAAAATGGTTGACCAGCAGCGGAATATCATCCCGGCGCTCGCTCAGTGAAGGCAGATGAATGTCAATAATGTTCAGACGATAATAGAGGTCTTCGCGGAAGTTGCCCTCTTCGATCTCTTTCTGCAAATCCTTATTGGTCGCCGACAGGACCCGAACATCCACTTTGAACGACGATGGGCTGCCGATGGGTTTAATCTCTTTCTCCTCGATCGCCCGCAGTAACTTCACTTGAATGTGCACCGGAATCTCACCCACCTCATCCAGAAAGAGGGTGCCGCCATTCGCTGCGCGAAAGACACCGTCCTTGTCCATTACAGCACCGGTAAAGGCTCCCTTTTTAAATCCAAACAGTTCGCTCTCGAACAGATTCTCAGGTATAGCACCGCAGTTGATCGGCACAAAAGGCGCATCCGCCCGCGGGCTGTTCTGGTGAATAGCCCGGGCAACCAGCTCCTTGCCGGTCCCGCTTTTCCCGGTAATAAGAATATTGGAGGATGAATGGGCAACCTTATTGATCATCGTATAAATCTGTTTAATCACCGCACTCTCGCCGATGATAAGATTCTGGTTGAATTTCGAATGAATTTCCTGCTTCAGATACTGGTTTTCCAGCAAAACCTGCTGCAGACGCCGCATCTTGTTTACCCGCATAACCACATCCTGGTAATCCAGCGGCTTTATAAGGTAATCCACAGCCCCGCGACGCAATGCCTCGATCGCCGTCTCGACAGTCGCCGAAGCGGTGATGATCATAGTCATGGTTTTCGGACTGAATTTCGATACCTTGTCCAGGAGCTGAATCCCGTCCCACTTGGGCAGGCGAATATCCACGATCAGGATATCGAAGTTGTCTTCCCTGATTTGCCGGATAACCTCCTCGCCGTCGGCGGCTTTCCTGCAGTCGAATCCGTTTTCCGTTAATACTGCCGACAGCGATTCGCGAACCTCGTTGTCACTGTCGGCAATTAAAATTCTACTGTTCATTTCTCACGCTTCGGTCTGACTCCCGCCGCAGATTCATTACCGCAAATAATCTTCTCATGACCTTCATCTTTTAATCGCTGCATGATGAACGAAATATAGAAAGACAGGGACTCTGAAACAACCTATTTTTCTATTTTTGATAATTGATATGTGCAAGCCCGATTTTTTTCACAATTGAGAATATCCGCCCCATGTCAGAAATACCGGAATGCCGTCAAAACATGCAACAATTCCGGCAAGAGCCGCAAATCGCCCAATTCTGACAATCAAAAACCCTGTTTTCCATTGACTTTATAGAGGATTGAAATTAACTTCCGTAAGCTAATTTTAATGTGTTTTCATAATGGAATCATCCGATAATAAAATAGACCTGCTCCGGGAAGAAGTGTTAGCCGGTGGACAAATTCCGCGGCATATCGCCATTATCATGGACGGTAACGGGCGCTGGGCAAAAGAGCGCGGGCTGCCCCGAGTTGCCGGTCATAACGAAGGGATCAATTCAGTCCGGGAAGTCGTCCGGGAATGCGGACGGATCAAGGTGGAGGTATTGACACTCTACACTTTCTCCGTCGAGAACTGGTCGCGTCCCAAATCTGAAGTCTCGGCACTGATGAGCTTATTACTCCGCACCATCCAGAACGAAGTTGACGAGCTTCACAAAAACAATGTCCGGCTCACACTCATGGGCTACCTCGACAGTCTGCCCGACAGCACCCGCCGGGGTCTCCTGAAAGGCGTAAAAAAAACCCAAAACAACACCGGTCTGAACCTTAATCTGGCGATCAGCTACGGCAGCCGCCAGGAGATTATTGACGCAGTACGGGCTATTTCCCGGGATGTACTGGATCAAAAAATATCCATTGAATCCATCAATGAGGAGCTCTTTTCCAACTATCTCTACACAGCCGGTATACCGGATCCCGACCTGCTGATCCGAACCAGCGGTGAACTGCGTATCAGCAATTTTCTGCTCTGGCAGCTGGCATACACCGAAATTTACGTGACCTCCGTCTATTGGCCGGCTTTCCGGCAGGCGGAACTTTTAGAGGCTGTCAGGAGTTATCAGAGTCGTGAAAGACGCTTTGGTCGTATCAGCGACCAACTGAATCGTAAAACAGGAACAAATACTTGATGAAAAAGCAGATCACCCGGACTATCTTACTTTTTATCAGTATTGTAATGTTTCATCCGGTGGCGGCTCAATCAACCCGGCACCTGAAAATACTGGGTGTCGCGGTCAAAGGCAATACGAGCATTTCTGAAAACAGCATCAAGGTTCAATCCGGTATCATGGAGGGCAAGGAGATTATCTTCGACGATATCCCCGAAGCCATTAAGAGGCTATGGAAATTAAAAATCTTTTCGGATATACAAATTTATCTGGATAAAGCCACCGAAGCCGGCATCTTCCTGATCATCGAAGTAGCCGAATATCCCCGGCTGGAAAAATTTGAAATCGAGGGCAATAAAAAAATCCGCAAAACCAAATTTGACGAGGAGCTGAACATCGTCAGCGGTAAAGTCCTGTCTCCGGCTCTGATCAGCGAAGCAAAGCGCAAAATCCTGGACCTCTACCATGAGGATGGCTATCTGCTGGCGGAGGTTCAGGAAGAGATCACTCCCGGCTCCGATAAGAACCAAAAAAATCTGACCTTCCATATCCGGGAGGGTAAAAAGGTGCGCATCCGGGGCATTGAATTTAAGAATAACGAACAATTCAGCGATAGTCGTCTGCAGCGGGTCCTGAAAGAGACGAAAAGACGAAACCTCTGGCTGCTGAAAATCGGCGAATTTGACAAAAAAAAATATGAGGAAGACAAGCATCTGCTGGTGGATTTCTACAACAAAGAGGGCTACCGGGATTTCGAAATTGTCAGCGACAGTTTGCACTATTCCGACGACAAAAAATCCATCTATCTGACCCTCGAACTCTACGAAGGTCCCCGCTACAAATACCGGGATATTATTTTCAGCGGCAACAACCTCTACAGTAATGAACAGCTGCACCGGGCGCTGGGTATCAACAGCGGTGATTATTATAATAAACAGGAACTGGAAATGGCGATCTACGACCGGATCAACGGACTCTACATGGATCGCGGCTATCTCTACTTCAATATCGTTCCCCAGGAGATTCCGGTAGGTGACGATCAGATCGACCTGCTGCTGAATATTACCGAAAATCACCAGGTGTCCGTTGGTCGGATCAACATCGTCGGCAATGATCGCACCCATGAAAATGTCATTCGGCGTGAGTTGAAAATTTTACCAGGCGATATTTTCAGCCGGGAAGCACTGATCCGCAGCCAGCGGGAAATCTTCATTATGAATTACTTTTCCGATGTAGTCCCGGACATCGTGCCCCAAACCGAGGATGAGGTGGATATCGAGATTTCCGTTGAAGAAAAATCCTCCGATCGCGCCAACCTCTCCTTCAGCATCAGCCAGACCTACGGCTTGATCGGTGGCGGCGGACTGGAATTCAACAACTTCCGGGGGCGGGGGCAGCAGCTGCAGGTCAGCTATCAGCAGGGAACCAATTACAGCATCTACGGCACCCGCGCCAACGCCTACAAATCCGCCTCCATTAGTTTTACCGACCCCTGGGTTTTCGATTCGCCGAACCTCGTCGGCTTCAGTATATTCTATACCGAACGAGGCTACAGCAGCAGCTATTACTACTACCCCTACGATCTGACTCAGCGGGGCGCCTCGCTGCGCTGGGGACGGCGCTTTCGCTGGCCGGATAACTATTTCCGGGGCACCTGGATTCTCTCCGGGTCCAAAAAAGAGTATCACAATCTAAACGAAGCCTACCTGGAGCAGGTACTGCTCGGTCAGGATAAAACCACCAACATGAGTCTGACGCAGGTCATCTCCCGGGACAGTCGCGACGCTCCGGAATTCCCGACCAGAGGATCGGTTCTCAGATGGTCCACGACTCTAGCGGGCTGGTTTCTGGGCGGCACCGAGCATTTCGTGAAAAATACCTTCAACCTGGACTTTTATACGCCGACCTTCTGGAAACTGGTTTTGTACAACAGTGTGGAGGTGGGCTTGATACAAAAAATCAGGGATGATTCGATCATTCCGCCGGATGAACGCTTTATCATGGGTGGCGCAGGCATGGTCTACGGCACGCCTTTGCGCGGCTACGCCGACAATGCCATCAGCCCGGTTCCCCTCAACGCCACCGGCAGCACCTACTCTTACTGGGGCGGCGAATCCATGTTGAAATACACGCTCGAATACCGGGTACCGATTTCTGAAAATCCGACGATCTACGGACTCCTGTTCGCCGAAGCCGGCAATACCTGGATGAATTTAAAAACCACCGATCCCTTTCACCTGAAACGTTCCGCCGGATTCGGTGTCCGCTTTTACATGCCTGCCCTGGGCATGATCGGTGTCGATTTGGGATACGGCTTTGATGATATTGACCCTGAGGGATATTCAGGCTACGGCAAACCCGAAGGATGGAAAACACACTTTATTTTTGGAATGCCATTTTAACATGTGGAGGAAACAGTGAAAAGAATGACAATGTTAATGATCGGTCTCCTGGTTGCAATAGGTGCAATAGACCTGCCGGCTCAGGAGGTAAAAATCGGATACGTCAATTCCGACCGCATTCTGGCTGAATTTGACGAAGCCAAAGAGGCTCAGCGGAAGCTGGACGTGGAAGCTAAAAAGCTGGAAGACGAATACCGCAGTCTCCTGAATCAGCTGGACAGCCTCAGCCGCGATTTCGAACGTCAAAAAATGATTATGAGTGAAACCCGGCGCCAGACCAAAGAAAATGAGATCTCCCAGCTGCAGCAGACCATTCAGCGCTACCAGATCGAAAAGATGGGACCGGAAGGCGAAATTTATCAGAAACAGGCAGAGCTGGTCGGTCCGGTTCTCGAAAAGATCAAAGCCGTCATCGAAAAGGTCGGCAAAGAGAATAAATACGATTACATTTTCGATACCGTCGCCGGAAATATCCTTTATGCGGAGCCGGTGCACGATCTCACAGATAAAGTCCTCTATGAGCTGAAACGCAGCAACTAAATGACATACACGCTCGCTCAAATTGCCCAACTCGTCAATGGTACGGTTGAGGGAAATCCCGACAGTGTCGTCAACGACCTGGCGGAAATTCAACATGCCGAGGCAGGGCAACTGACATTTTTATCCAATCCAAAATATGCCAAATATGTTCCCGAAACCCGGGCAACGGCGATCCTGGTGGACAGAGATTTTCATGGTCATTTTCAGAACCTGATCCGGGTCGCCGATCCCTACCTGGCTTTTTCCCGGCTTATCCCGAAATTCCGACCACCACTCCCCCTGCCGGAACCGGGCATCGCCTCCTCTGCCGACATCGCCGATTCGGTCCAGCTCGGCGAGGGCTGTCATATCGGACCCAATGTGATTATCAAATCCAATTGCAACATCGGAAATCACGTCACCCTGCTGGGCAATAACTACGTCGGTCGGTTTACGGAAATCGGTGACAACACCCTGATCTTTCCCAATGTCAGTATCTACCATCGCTGCAAAATCGGGAAGAACGTCCGCATTCACGCGGGAACCGTCATCGGCAGCGACGGTTTCGGTTTCGTGCGCACCGCTGAGGGGATTTCGAAGATTCCCCAGGAGGGCGGCGTCGAGATCGGCGACGACGTGGAAATCGGCTCGAACAGCTCCATCGACCGCGGAACCCTGGCGAATACGGTCATTGGCAAAGGCACGAAACTGGATAATTTGATCCAAATCGCCCACAATGTTAAAATCGGCGAATACTGCTTTATCGCCGCTATGAGTGGAATTGCCGGCAGTACCTGGATTGGCAATTACGTGACCATCGCCGCTCAGGTTGGCATTGCCGGTCATCTGCACGTCGGAGACGGCGCCATAATCGCCGCCCAGTCCGGCATCTCCAAGGATGTGCCGCCCAATACAATTATGTTCGGCTATCCCGCTCAGGAGCAGAGCAAAGCCCGGCGCGAAATCGCCCATATCCGCTCTCTTCCGGACCTCAAAGCCCGGATTAAACAGATGGAAAACGACATAGATTTACTGAAGAAAAGGAATCATGATGCCCAGAAACCAACGCACCATTAAAAACGAAGTAGCGGTGTTCGGCGTCGGATTGCATACCGGCGTCAAAAGCACCATTACCTTTAAACCGGCGCCGGAAAATTCCGGCATCCGCTTTATTCGCAGCGATGTAGAAAACAGCCCCGAAATCCTGGCGGATATCAATCACGTCATCGATATTTCCCGGGGTACAACCATCGCTCAGAACGGCGTCCAGATTCATACCGTTGAACATGTTCTGGCGGCGGTCGCCGGTCTCGAAATCGACAATATTTTCATCGAAGTAAACAACATCGAGCCTCCGGTTTGCGACGGCAGTTCCATTGAATTTGTCAAGGCATTGAAAAAGGCGGAAATCGTCGAACAATCCGTCCCCCAGGATGTGCTGGTTATTGAGAAAATCATTCAATACACCGATCCCAAAAACGGTGTGGATGTGCATGTCCTGCCGGCGGACAGTTTCCGGGTCACCTTTATGATCGATTATCCGATTCCGTCGATCGGAACCCAATACTCGGCACTCTACTCCCTGGCGGACGAATTCGAAACCGACTACGCTTCCGCCCGGACCTTCTGCACCCTGAGCGAGGTGGAACATCTGAAAAATATGGGGCTGATCAAAGGAGGCAGTGTCAATAACGCCGTTGTCTTCATCGACCGGAAAATCGAAAAAGATGAAATCGACCGCCTGAAAAAAATGTTCCATATCGACAGCGATATCGTGCTCGGTGAGCGAGGTACCTTGAACGGCGTCGAACTACGCTACTACAACGAAGCCGTCCGTCATAAGATTCTCGACCTGATTGGCGATTTTGCCCTACTCGGCGTTCCGATTCAGGGGCATGTGATCGCCGCCCGCAGCGGTCACAGTCACAACGTCAATCTGGTTAAAAAAATTCGCAAAGAATACGAAAAACTCCTGATTCGTGATAAATTTCAGAAAACCAAAATCTCGGGAGCACTTTTCGATATTCAGGGCATCGAACGGATTCTGCCCCATCGCTACCCCTTTCTGATGGTTGATCGGGTCCTGGATATGGTCCCCGGTGAATCCGTCACCGCCATCAAGAATGTCACCATCAACGAACCCTATTTCACCGGACATTTCCCGAACCGGAAAGTGATGCCGGGTGTCATGGTCCTGGAATCTCTGGCACAGGCGGGCGGATTGTTGCTGCTGAATACCATCGAAAATCCCCAGCATAAACTCGTCCTCTTTACCGGACTGGACAATGTCCGCTGGCGTAGACAGATTATCCCCGGTGATCAAATTCGTTTACAGATCAAATTGATTCAGTTCAGACTTTCTGTCTGTAAAATGAAAACCACTGCCCTCGTCAATGACGAAATCGCGGTGGAGGCGGAAATGATGGCGTCGGTAGTGGATGCGTAACATGTCCGGTTCGATTCATCCAACCACCTTAATCGAAGACAACGTCATCATCGGAGAAGATGTGACCATCGGTCCCTATTCCTGGATTCGGGAAAATGTCAGCATCGGTAACGGCTGTACGATCGGTTCGCACGTCGTGCTGAGCCCCGGCAGTCATATCGGCAACGACTGTCAGATTTTACATCACGCCGTCCTGGGCGAAGTTCCGCAGGACCTGAAGTTCGGCGGCGAAGAGACCACCATCGAAATCGGCGATCGCACCGTAATCCGGGAATTCGTGACCATCAACCGCGGCACCCAGGCGCACTGGAAAACCGTCGTCGGTTCCGACTGCCTCATCATGGCGTACGTTCATATCGCGCATGATTGTACCGTGGGCAACAACGTCGTCATTGCCAACGCCTGTAATATCGCCGGACATGTGGAAATTCAGGACTGGGCGATTCTGGGCGGTATGGTAGGGATTCATCAGTTTACCAAAATCGGTCAGCACAGCCTGGTGGGTGGACACTACCGGGTCACCAAAGATGTACCGCCTTTCATTATCGCCGCCGGTGAGCCATTGCGATTCGAGGGGCTTAATATCATCGGGCTGCGCCGGCGTGGTTTTGAAAAAAAGAGTATCAAAAATCTGAAAGAAGCCTTTCAATATATTTATTCATCACAATACAATGTCTCCGATGCGGTCCAGAAAATCCGGGAAGAGCTGGAAATAACACCCGAAGTGGACGCCCTGCTGGAGTTCATCAAAAACAGCGACCGGGGCATTATCCGCTAAATCCGACAAGCCGTTGCAAAGCATTACCGCCCGTATCACCATTACACTTCTGCTATTAGGAACAGGTCTGTTGCCAGCCAGTCTGGACCTGACCGGTGTCGCCAAAAGGGAAGCCCGGCAACATCTGCAACCGGTTCTGGACATCATTAGCGCCGCTCAGACGCCGCCACTGCTCTTTCTGACTGCCGACGACAATCCCTGGCTGGGCGCCGGCGCCACTCTGCTCACCGCCGCGGTTCCTGACTTTCAATCGTTGGACAGCGGATACCCCAATTTTTGGCTCTCCACATCGGTCTCTCCCAATTTAACCATTGGTGCCCACTTTATAGGTATATACTGGAAAAATGACAATCTGCATACCCTGGGACCATTCATCGTTTACTCTGCGGGAACACCGGTAAAATCCACCCTCATCGGCTTCCACTTTCACAATCTCAAGGGTCCCGACGATTTTCATCTGACCGATGTCGCTCTGGACGTTTCCCGTATTCACCGGAATGCCAAGTGGCATTGGGGCTACGGACTGACCGCCCATTTTCTGAAAACCGTTCTCCATGTAACAGATCATGCCGATGTGAATCAAAACTATAGGATGACCACCGATTTTAACATCGCGTTTGCCCGGCTTGGCGCCTATCGCATACTCTGGAAAAATGTCGCAATCGGCGTGGAATCATTCATTAAACCGGATAATATGGTCACGACCATGAATTTTATCCTGACACTGTAGCACTTATGAAACGAATCTCTATTCTCGGATCAACCGGCAGCATCGGCGTCAACGCCCTGAAAGTCATCGGCGCCAATCCCGGGCGCTACCGGGTGCAATACCTGAGCGCCGGCAGAAATGCGGATTTGCTCACCGAGCAGGCGCTGAAACTGAAACCCGCGGCGGTCGCCATCGCCGACAATACCAAAACCACAATGCTCGAACAGGCACTGAAACCGCAGGGCATTGCGGTCCTGTCCGGCAAGGCGGGCATTCTCGAACTCGCCTCCCGGACCGACGTCGACCTGGTTCTGAACGCCATTGTGGGTACCGCCGGTCTGGAGCCCAGTATTCGGGCACTGAACGCCGGCAAAGACCTGGCACTCTCCAATAAGGAGTCGCTGGTCATGGCGGGCGAGGTCATTAACCGGCTGCTGGCGGAAAAAAAACTGCGCCTATTCCCCATTGACAGCGAACACAGCGCCATCTGGCAGTGCTTGATCGGAGAGAGTCCAAATAACATCCGAAAACTGATTCTCACCGGCTCAGGCGGTCCTTTTCGAACGTTACCAATAGAACAATTTATGAAAATCACACCGGAACAGGCACTCCGCCACCCCACCTGGAATATGGGACGCAAAATAACCGTTGACTCCGCCACCATGATGAACAAGGGACTCGAAATCATCGAAGCTCACTGGCTTTTCCTTGTCCCTCCCGATAAAATCGAGGTGGTCATCCACCCCCAATCCATCATTCACTCCATGGTGGAATTCATCGACGGTTCCATCAAGGCACAGCTGGGCTTGCCCGATATGAAACTGCCCATTCAGTACGCTCTCAGTTATCCTGACCGGTTTCCGGTCTCCTGGGAAAATACAGACCTCGCTGAAATCGGAACTCTGACCTTCGAAGCACCGGATGTGAAAAAATTTCCAGCCCTGAGGCTGGCGCGGGAAGCGTTGCAGCGCGGCGGAACCGCCCCGGCGATCCTTAACGTCGTCAACGAATTTGCCGTCTACGCCTTCCTGGAAAAGCAAATTACCTTCCCCGATATCCCGGCGCTGGTGGAAAAGGCTCTGGCAACGCTATCCATTGTCGACAATCCCGCCCTGCCGGATATTCTGACAGCGGAACAAAGCAGCCGCAAATTTGTAGAAAGGTACGTTTCGGAACTCAAACAGACGAAAGGAATCAATCCGACATGATTACAATACTAGCCGTATTACTGGTAATCGGCGGCGTTATCTTTATCCATGAACTGGGGCATTTTGTTTTTGCCAAAGCCACCGGGATGCGGGTAGAGCGATTTTCCATCGGCTTTCCGCCGCGCCTGATCGGGAAAAAAATCGGCGACACCGATTACTGTATCTCCGCCATTCCCCTGGGGGGCTACGTCAAGGTCTCCGGCGTCATCGACGAGAGCATGGATACTGAGGGGGTCAATTCCAACGAACCCTGGACCTACGAATCTAAAAAAACCTACCAGAAAATCCTCTACATCACCGGCGGAGTGGTCTTTAATCTGCTCTTCACCGTCATGATTTTCATGGCATTGACATTTAATTCGGGAATCTATGAACCCAATCCCGAGCCGGTCGTCAGCGAGGTCATCCCCGAAATGCCCGCCGCCCAGGCTGGTATTCAGCCCGGCGACCGGATTCTCGCCGTCAACGGTGTGGAAATATCCCACTGGGAAGAGATGACCGAACTGATTCACGCCGCACCGGACCAGGAAATCAGCGTCCGCTGGCTGCACAGTGGTCAAATCCGCGAGGAAAAACTGACTACCGTCGCCAATATGGTGTTAAAAAACTCGCAACTCGTCAAGGTCGGTCTGATCGGCATCAGCCCCCAATATGAACACCGCAAAGCTGGTCTCTTTGAGGCGCTGGGCAGCGGCTTTGAAAACACCTGGTACTGGCTGAAGGTAACGGTCATCTCGCTGAAAATGCTGGTAACCGGCGAGGAATCGCTGAAGAATATCGGCGGTCCTATCTTCATTGCCCAGCTGGCGGGCGAATCCGCCAAATCGGGACTCGCCTCACTGCTCGGTCTGATGGCGATCATCAGTGTCAATCTGGCGCTGATCAACATTCTGCCCATCCCCGCCTTCGACGGCGGTCACCTGATTGTCGTGGTCACCGAAGCAGTTATCCGCAAACCGCTTTCCATTAAAGCCAAACTGCGGATTCAGCAGGTGGGTCTGGTGATTATCCTGATGCTGATGGCAATCGTCTTTATCAACGACATCTCCCGGCTGTTCCGGGGTGGTATGTAGTCTGTTTATCCCTCTTTCAGAAATTTGCCCTTATAGGCGCAGAGGTGATCGCCGATCCACTCGTCATGTAATCGTTCCATTATCGGCACACACTCCAGCTTTCGCCCGCAGACGGTTTTGTGCCACCCGAACCGATTTTCATAAATTGCACAGTAGCAGAGCCCGTCGTCACCCCGCCGCAGATGCTCGCAGGGATCGCCATCGAAGGCGCCACAGCAGCCTCCACAGCGGATACAGAGCTCTTCAAATTCCAAATCGGTCATCACAGTTCCAGTGTAAAACCACCCACGGGCATCAGTTTATATTGGTAGATCACCTCTTTTTTCCCGTCACTGGTGTAGCTGTAGTCCCAGATGTTGTCGCGGTTATAGGCATTCTGAATATCCAGAAAAACCACCAGATTGACCTTCTGAAAAATAAAACGGCGTCCTAGCATCAGATCGAGCCGATGATAGTCCGGAAACCGTTCCGTATTGTACGGCTGACGGGCGGAAATGTACCAGCGACGGGTATAGGGATCAAACTGTTGCCGCGTATAGGGCTTGCCGCCGAGATAGCGCCAGCGCAGGCTGATCTCGATCTCATCTGCAAAAGGCAGCAGCCAGGCGGTCCACTTGTACCAGTGCTGGTCTTTGATGCGCCGATACCAGGACCTCGTCCGTAAATCCTCTTTATAGCCGAGCACAAAGGTAAAGACATTCCGAAAATCAAAGGAGCTGACATATTCCTTCCCGGGATAACGCGGGTCTTCCCGTTTGCTGACATAGTAGGAGTAGCTCAGAATCCAGTGGAAGCGATCATAGAGCTTTTTCTGGAGAAACAGCTCAATGCCTTCGACATGCCCCTTTCCGTTATTGACATATTCGTTGTCGGAACGGTCCAGCGAATCGGCGGTGGTCATGGCAATGGGAATCGGGATATCGTTGTATTGCCGGCTGTAAAGCTCAATGGTCGCCCGAATATCCCGCGTGAACAGGTGCTCGAATCCCAACACCACCTGATCGGTATACTTATTTTTCAAATTAGAATTGAGTGGATTCAGCGCCAGGTAATAATTCACCGGCGACTGATAGTGGCGTCCGACGCCGAAATTCAGCCGGGTCACCGGGGTAAAATGGTAGGACAAACCCAGGCGTGGCGCAAGGCTGGCAAATCCGGTAAAGTCAAAATAGTCGTAGCGCAATCCGCCGACCAGAGTGATCCGGGCAAAGGGATTCCATTTATACTGAAAGTGGGCAGCCAATTTACGGGATTCGATCCTGCGATCAACATCCCAGACGTCATAGTATTCCAGCTCAGCAACCGCGACGGAGGAGTCCACTCTGCCGGGATAAGGCCAAACCGTCAGCTCCTGCGGCACCAAACTGCCATCCAGATAGTAGTAATACCCGAAAACCGTATCGGCGTCGCTCCAGTTATGATAGCTGTAATCCAAATTTTTTATGCTGAATCCCGTGGTAATCTCGCTGCGCGGAGAAATCCGATAAACCAGATCGCCTTTCAACACCAGATTGGATTCGGTATCGTCTTTGAAATTCAGCAGACCCTTTTTTTCAGTTGCCACCCTGTTCCACCAGAAATTCTCCACCTTGTACAGGGTCAATAACGAATAAAGATTCTGCGACCAGAGCCCCTTCCAGGAAATGCCGGTGGCATATTCATGACCTTTGACATCTACGAGGTAGATATTTGAAATATCCGTGTAAGCATCTTCCTCGATACTGATTTTATCATTTCCATAGACCCCGTTCCAGATCAATTTATGTCTCTGATTCAGATCGTAGATCACCTTGCCCTGCAGACTATAATATTTCGGAACCGCTGTCATACCGGTGCTGGCGATGATCAGATCAAGATAGCTTTTATGATAACTAAACAGATAAGAGCCCTTGCCATTCTGAACGGGTCCTTCCACCATGGCACCAATGCCGTGCATCGCCATGTCGATCTCCAACTCCCTCTTCTCCCGATTCCCCTCGCGCAGCTGAATATCCATCACCGAACTGGCTTTATCCCCGTAACGTACTGGAAATGAACCCGCATAAAAATCCACTTCACTAATGAACAGGGGTTCAGCATCCCGATCGGTCCGCCGCCGGAACCCTGATCGCCGAAGTGATTGGGATTGGGAATCTCGATATGATCCAATACAAAGAGATTTTCACCTGGTGCGCCGCCCCGTACGATCACCTCGTTGTACTGGTCCGTTCCCGACACCACCGACGGCAGGGTCTGCATCATGCGTTGCACATCCATCGAACTCCCGGGATCGCTGATGATCTCCGTAAAATCCACCGACCGGTCGCTGATCACCGCATCTTTCGCCTTCTTGAAAAAATCGGGCGTCACCACAATATCCTGCATTTCCAACACCGTCTGCTGCAAACGGATGGTCAGCTCCAGATAGCGATCGGGACTAACCGGTAAATTCAGCTTTGTCTGCGGCTTGTAACCCATCATCTCGAAACAGACATGATAACTGCCCGGCGCCAGCTTTTCCAAATCAAAACGACCTTCCGCGTCGGTGGCGGTACCGATTCCCGAATCCAGAATATAGACATTGACTCCCGGCAACGGCTGTTCTGTATGACTGTCTATAACGACTCCCCGAATACCTCCCAGTTGCGGTGCCGGGACTTCTGCCTGGGCAATCGTAGCGAAAAATAAAGCGATGATAACGAAATATTGCTTCATTGTCTCCCAATATTTATTTTAATTTCAAAACTTTCAGGCTAAAGTAATTTGTGTTTGCTATTTTTAAAAAAAAGCTACTCTCCAGTGAAATCCGGCGGCTCTTTTGATTCCGGCTTTTGATTCTTCCTGCCGGCACTGACCAGAATGTAAAGTCCGATCACAATCAAAATAACCGGCCAGAAGCGAAAGATGTCCCAGAACTGCACATAAAAAATTAGGGCGATAACCGTCAATATTACTGCCGGAATCCAGAGTGCGTTGCCTTTCGGTCCAAACAGATACATCAGGATAAAACCGACTCCCGGCGCGAGAATAAAGGTGGGCCAGAGGTCCTCCAGCGCATCCCAGCGCCCGGCATTGGTATAGAGAAACAGCAATCCGACGATCGTCAGGATCGAGCCCGGCATCAGCAATCCATAATTGTTTCGGTTCGCCAGAAAGCCGAATAAAAAGAGCCCGCCGCCGATGATCAGTATAAAGGGCCACAGATTATCCCAGCAGATGTAGCCGAACTGCGCTGCCAGTAAAAAGATTCCGAGCAGAATCAGTAACACTCCCCATACGAAATTTGATTTATTGCCCTGTTGTGCAACCATGGATCACCTCCGGTTTGATTCAATTACGCTGCTTAGATTAGGAATGCTCACTTTTGTTGTCAAGTTTATTTTGGCAACCGGACAATGTTTGTAACCTTCCCGCGCCCAGCAAATCTATTTGGATAAGGCGACGTTTAGACGTAATTTATTATCCGGATGGAGAATCAATCAAATTAAACCGGAAAGGTATTTCATGAAAGAACAGGTAAAAAAAGTACTTGATGCAGTTCGTCCCTTCCTGCAAGCAGATGGCGGCAATGTGGAGCTGGTGGAGGTAACCGATGACGGCATCGTCAAAGTCCGGCTGACCGGCGCCTGCAGCGGCTGTCCCATGAGCACCTACACGCTGAAAATGGGCATCGAAAATAAATTGAAAAAAGAGATCCCGGAAGTCAAAGCCGTCGAACAGGTCGCCTGAAACCGACAGGTTCGGGTAGCGATTTCGGTATTTCATACAATCCCGACAATATGACACTATTACAAGCAACAACGCAATCAAGGAGGTAATTCATGGACAGGTATGTATGTTCCGTATGCGGCTATGTTTACGATCCCGAGGAAGGCGATCCCGATAACGGTATCGAAGCCGGTACTGCGTTCGAAGACCTACCTGACGACTGGGTCTGTCCGGTCTGCGGCGTTGGCAAAGACGAGTTTGATAAGGAATAATCACGACGCTGCCTGCAGCAAATTCGCATTACCGCCAACCCTATCTGTAAGGAGATCGTTATGTCCCTTTTTTCCGCAAAGGATGTATTTGAATTTGCCGTCAAAATCGAGGAAAACGGCGAGAAATTTTACCGTGACACGGCAGATAAACTGACCAATCCCGAAATAGAAAAACTCTTTCTCTTTCTCGCCGATGAAGAGGTTAAACACAAACAGACCTTTGAAAAACTGGCTGCCCGCATGGGCTCCATGCAGCTGCCGAAACAGCTGGATGCCGATTACAAAGCCTATCTGGACGCCTATTCCGAGAATCTGATCTTTACCGAATCGGATACGGATCGCAAAATCGCCGCTATAGACGATGAAAGAACCGCCCTGTTCTACGCCCTTGAAAAGGAGCTGGATACGATTCACTACTACCGGGAGATCAGAGAGCTGATTCCCGCCAGCGAACAGGGACTCATTGAAAAAATCATCGACGAAGAGCGCAGCCATGTCGTGAAACTGGCGGAGATGAAACAAAAAATCACCTAGCCAATCGTTGCTTCGGTAACGATCGCCTCCGTCATTTACACAATGCCACTGCCGATATCTCTCCTCAACATGACCGAAACCATACCCTTTGCAGCAAATCGAACCGGTGCCGGCAAAACGTATCAGCGTCAAAGACTACTGCTTTCGGTCACTGAATTTCTGATCGGGCTGGCGTTTCTGATTTTCATCGTCGCCAGCGGCGGTACTCTCAAACTCGAACAGCTGATCCGCCACTGGGTCGGGAACGACTACCTCGTCATGATTATCTTCGTAACTGCCATCGGACTGTTTGAAGCCGTGCTGCTCTTCCCACTGAACCTCGCCTCCGGTTTCCTGATCGAGCGACACTACCGGCTCAGCGACCAAAAATTCGGCGCCTGGTTCCGGGAACAGCTCAAGCGGGTACTCGTCTCTCACCCGTTGATATTGATCATTATTACGATTTTCTTTGCCCTGCTGCGACATTATCCACAGAATTGGTGGATCTGGTTGGGCATTGTACTGGTTTTATTCTCCATAATACTAACCCGTCTGGCACCGGTTCTGATCTTTCCGCTGTTTTATAAATTTTCACCGCTGGCGGACAAAACCCTGGCGGATAAGGTTGCCGCACTCTGCGCCGGGGTCGGCTTGCGGCTGGAGGGCGTCTATCAGTTCAATCTGAGCAAAACCACCCGCAAAGCCAACGCCGCCTTTACCGGCATCGGCAGATCGAAGCGGGTCATCCTCGGCGACACACTCCTCGATAATCTGGATCACGGTGAAATTCTCGCCGTGCTGGCGCATGAACTGGGGCATTATAAACTAAACCACATCTGGAAAGGCATGTTCGTCGGGACGCTGCTGACCTTCCTCGGTCTCTATCTCGCCTCCCGGCTGTATCAATCCGCGCTGCCTGCTTTTCACTTCGACAATCCCGCCCAGATCGCCGCACTGCCCCTGATCGCCGTGATTCTGACGCTTTATCAGTTCGTGACAGCCCCGCTGCAGAACGCCTACTCCCGCGCCAATGAGCGTGCCGCCGATGACTTCGCCGTCCGGCTGACCGGCGCCCCGCAACCGCTGATCAACGGTCTGAATAAACTGGCGGAACAGAATCTATCCGATCGAACGCCGCATCCACTGGTGGAGGTTTTGTTTTACAGCCATCCGTCCATTGATAAACGGATCGATCGTTTAATGTAAATTGTGGTCCAACCTGTGAGGAAATTAAAATGAAACATCGTAAAAAAGGCTATGGCAAGCTGATGATCCTGACGATTCTGTTCACTCTTGCTGCTATTTCGACAATTCTACCGCAAGCCAGCGCCTCAAAAGCCTGCCCGCTGGGTTACTACGCCCACTGTACCTTTACACCGGTCAGCACCCTTATCTGTATTCTGCTGGCGGCATTGAGCTGCAGCATCCGCAGGAGAAAGTTTGTCACTATCGTGGAATAGGCGGACATTTGGATTTAGAGCAATTACGAAAATTCTTCTTATCAAAACCAGGGGCGGTCGAGACCTTTCCTTTTGACCCGGTGACCCTGGTGCTGAAAGTCGGCAGGAAAATGTTTGCCCTGGTTTCCCTGGACGAATCGCCCACCCGGATTAACCTGAAAGGCGATCCCAACGACAACGAAATCCTGCGCCAGCAGTTCCCGGCGATTATTCCGAGCTATCACATGAACAAACTGCACTGGAATACCCTGATTCTGGATGGCAGCCTGCCTGACGAGCTGATCCTGGACCAGATTGATACATCCTACCGCCTGGTATTCGACAGCCTCCCGCAATCATTCCGGAATAACTTCCAACCTACCGAAGGTCAGAAAAAAAATCCAGACCAGAAGACATAAGTCTTTACGACCTTCGGAAGGTTGAGCATGCTGAGCTGTTTGCTTACAGCGACGGTGTCCAGAAAACCCAGGTGCTGTCGCTGTAAGTATTGGCGGAGCTGTTATCGGACGAAAAGACGGCTACCAGCCAGTAGTATTTTGTATTCGGTTCCAGTGTCGGCACGCCGCTGTCTTTGACGACGGTCGTACCGTCGCTAGGCTGGTCAACCTCCAGGCGTTCCACCTCCCCGCTCTGGAGCGATGTCTGGATGATCAGTTCGTACCTTGAGGCGCCTTCGACCCGCTCCCAGGAATAGCCGGGGCTGCAGGTTTCTCTGGTGGACATGTGGGGCGGAAAGATCAGCGAGGGCTGGGGCAGCGGCGTATCCGCCTTTGCATTGACCGGATTACTGGACCACTCCCCTTTATCCACCGCCGTGATCCGGTAATAGTACTTCACGCCGATGTCCACACCGGTATCCACATAGAGACAATTGGTTGTGCGGGCGACAAAATAGACCGAATCGGTGGTCAGCTGCCTACTGGTATGGCGATAGACGTTGTAATGGCTCAAATCGGCTTCCGGATTCGCCTCCCAGTGGAGTTCCACACAGGGTCCTTCGCCCGGGAGGTTGTAGGCATAGACGGTGAAATTCTGCGGAATGCCGGGCGGATTGATATTGACCGTTGTCGCCGGCAGGGCGGCGCTTTTCGCACTTTCGTTATTGTTTTTATCCATCGCCGAAACCCGGTAGAAATAGTTCGTGAGATATTCCATATTGGAGTCGGCATAGCTGGTCAGAACCGTCTCATGAATCAAGGTATACAGCGACGGGGAATCCGTGCCGGTTGCCCGGTAGATGCGGTATTTTTTAAGATCGCTTTCGGTATTCGCCTGCCAGGAGAATTCAATCACCCCTTCCACCGAAGCGTCTTCATTCAGAAGCAGCCCGGTGGGAATCGCCGGTGCCGTGGAATCGGCGGGATCGGTATCGCCATCATCCGGTCCGAGATTGGTCTCACAGAACATAAAAGCCAGTGTCAGCAGCAGCGTCAGGATCAATATTCCTTTGTTATTCATATCTTACTCCGGGTTATTTACCATTTTGCGTCGCAATGTTTCCTGTCAGGGAATAAAATCGGGTCTTTTGGGGAAACAATCAATCTTTTTCACCATAAAATTTGGGGTTATATTCCTTTTCGGGATCAATCCGCCAGGCATAGGGACCGTCCCAGCTCTTCAGGAAGATGCGCGCCAGAGTCGCATTGACCTGCTGATCTTCGACGATCACCGCCACGTTCCGGGACTGGTAAAAGTAATCCCGTTTCCAGTTGCTCGTTCCAATCCAGCTCAGATTGTTGTCGATCATCATCATTTTACAATGCTCAACCCGGGCAAAGGGGATATATCCGCCGGAATATTCCGGGATGGTACTCAGCTTCACATCCAGGCTGTCCATTACCACCAGCTGCTTCAGAAAGGGCATCTCGTAGCGGTGCTGGCACCAGTCGGAGCAGAGCAGGCGGACATCCACACCGCGTTGCGCCGCCCGGCGCAGGGCGCTGTCCAGGTCGCCGAACCAGGCTTTCCGGCTTGATGGCGAATAGGACAGCAGCTGAACCCAGACCCGGTTTTCGGCGCTGTCAATCAGACGGATCAGGGCGGGCAGGTCGGCGGTGAAAGCGGGCGGGATATTGTCAGGAGGCGACGCTGCCGCAAAAAACCGCAAATTTTGATCCGGTTCCATCGTCATTTCCAGCCATTGAGGCTGCTGTGCTGGTTTCACGGACCGGAGGCGGTTATCCTCAGACTGTTGCCAGTCCAGTTCAAAAAGCCGGGTCATCTGTTCGGCATATTGCGGCTGCCGGATGCGCACGCCGATCTCATGGATATGGGTAAGTGCCCGCCAGTCGAAGTTCTGGCTGCCCAGAAAAACCTGTGTCCGATCCACGATGAAAAATTTACTGTGCTGGACGCCGCCGTTTGCATTAAAGACCGTCAGTTTACGAGTAGTGATATTCTTATGCCGGTTCAGTCGTTCCAGCGTCTCCGGATAGGTGTTCGCCATACGGCGGTCGGCAATAATCCGAATCGCCACACCGCGGCGGGAAGCCTGTTCAAGCGCCCGGATGACCGTTTCCAGTGCCCCGTTCTCCTGGTTGGAAATATAAAACTGTTCGATGTCAATCGTCTGCCGGGCGCCGTTGATCATCGCCAGCCAGACGTCAGCGGTATTGCGGATTTCAGGATTATCCAGAGTGGTTTCCAGCGGAATGCTTTCGACAATTTCAAAATCGGGATAGGGAAATTGCGCCGGCAGCGCCAGGTGCAGCAGAATGACTGGAATGAAAATTTTTAGCGGCTGACAGCCTTTCATTATTTTACTCCGGATGGCATATCATCATCGAAACGGTTGGACTTTGGAATTGGTTACTTAACCAGATTGGGGGGCTGGGAGTTGGAATTTCGTTTCCGGAAGATTTTCAGCTTCTCGAAGGAATTTTCATCCCCTTTCAGAAGGCGCCGGATATTCGTTCGATGGGTGAAGATAATAAACAGCGGAATCAGAATGCTCACCCCCAGCAGGACGCCGTCCACCGGCATTGCCGTAAAGCGGTCAAAGAGCAGGAGTACAATCGGCAGGCTGACGGCGGCGGAAATAGATGACAGCGACACCGTGCCGGTGGAGAAAAGCACCAGCGCAAAGACCAGCAGGCAGATCAGAAAGGCGACCGGAAAGAGACCCAGCAGCATCCCGGCGCCGCAGGCAACTCCTTTGCCGCCCTTGAAGCCGGCGAAAATGGTAAAGGTATGTCCCAGAATGGCGCAGATTCCGGCTAAGACCATGACGGCTGACTGGTTTTCGAAGGGCAGTCCGCCAATGCGGATTTGCGAGATCACCAGTGTGGCGAACACGCCTTTGCCGATATCCACCAGCGAAACGAAAAGTCCGGCTTTCCAGCCGAGTACCCGGAAAGCGTTGGTGCCGCCGGCATTGCCGGAACCGTGTTGACGAATATCAATTCCCCGGGTGATTCTGGCGACGATAATACTGGTGGGAATCGAGCCCGTCAAATAGCTCAGCAGTAAAATCAATAATAGACTCAGCATTACTCCTCCCAGGCAATCCCGATCGCCGCCGCGCCGTTACCGGCATGTGCACCCAATACCGGTGATACAGGTAGTACCGGGATCGGAATATCACCGAATTTCTCTTTCAGCCGCCGCACCAGATATTCCGCCTTCGGCAGATCGTTGGCATGCGCCACGGTGAAGCGGACTGCTTTTTTATTTTCCACAAAGCGGATTGCCAGCCTGAGGATTTTTTTTACGGCGCCCCAATCGGAAAAACTCTTCGAACAGTGTTGGGGCATGCCGCGGGCGTCGAGATTCAGGATTGGTTTAAGATTTAACATTTTCGCCAGAATGCCCTTGGCTTTACTGACCCGACCGCTGCGCATGAGGTATTTCAGACTGGGAATGCTTACAAAAACCTGAGTCTGTCGGGTATAATCGGATACGAATTTGACCACCTCATCGTGCTCTTTCCCGGCGGCAATCAGGCGCGCCGCCCGCTCGGCAATGAACCCGAAGCCGATGGAGAGAGATTTGCCATCGATTATGCTAATTTTGCGGTCCGGAAACTCCTTCGCTGCGCTCAGGGCGTTCTGATAGGTTCCGCTGGCGGCTTCAGGGAGATGAATGGAGATGACCGACTCATAATGGGATAGCAGAAAGGAATAGAGATTACGGAAATCCGCCGGTGCCGGCTGCGATGTCTTCGGATGGTGTACCTCGGTTTTCAGCATCTGATAGAAATATTCCGGTGTAATGGTAATCTTGTCAATATAGGTGGAATTCCCGAATGAGACGCGCACCGGAATGACGTGAATGCGGTATTCGTCAATAAATTCATGGGGCAGATCACAGGCGGAGTCCACCACCAGAGCGATTTTCGGGTGGGGAAAATGGGTCACCAGATACTGTTTTTTCATGTCCTCGGCTTTTTGTTGTAAAAGGTCGCCGTATTCCCGGGCAATGGCGAAGACCTGCGCCGGTTCATTGCTGTGAATATGCAACCGGGCACGGGATTCCGAACCGGCTACGACCACCGAATCACCAAACGCCTCGATCTGATGACGTAACCGTTTCAGATCAATTTTTTTACCCTCAATCAGGCATTCGGTACAATATCGGTAGCGAATATCTTCCGCCTTCAGGTCTGTATGAGCGATTTCCTGAACAACCGGCATAGTGGTTTTTTCTTCAATCTCCCGGATTTTACCGGTCTTTAAAAAATCGGTGATGCCTTCCAGAATATAAACGAATCCCTGAGCGCCGGAATCCACCACGTTGGCTTTTTTCAGGACTTCCAGTTTCAGGCGGGTATTCTCCAGCGACTGTTTTGCCACTGCCAAACTGTTATGGAACAATTCCTGAAAGTCCCTGATCCGCTGACTGTTGGCATGGATATTTTCCGCCCAGTCTTTGATGACCGTCAGAATGGTGCCCTCTTTGGGTTGGCTGAGAGCCTCAAACGCTGCCTCTTTGGCACGTTGCACCGCCTGTCCAAACTGCTCGGTGCTGATTCTGATCCGGCGTTCCAGACCCTGCGCCAGACCGTGAAAGAACTGCGCCAGTATCACCCCGCTGTTCCCCCGGGCACCTCTCAGTGCCGCATCGGCAATATGCCGGCTGCTGGCATCCATATCAGCGCTGTGCTGAACGGTCATCTCATCGACAACGGTTTTCAGCGTCGCCGCCAGGTTCGTACCGGTGTCGGCATCGGGCACGGGAAACACGTTGATATCGTTGAGGTAATCCTGGTGATCCCAGACCCGCCGCACCCCGGCTCTGATGCCGCGGCTGAAACGTTTTCCATCGAGATATTTAATTTTCATCAGTAATAATCAGACCCCCTGTAAACAGGACTAAGGTTAAACCCGGAAACAGATAATTCCAAGCCTTTATTTCTTCGGCACCGTTTTTCGCAGGTTAGTTGTCGGAGGTGTGACCGCACCGCCGGAAATCACCGCTTTCAAACCCTGCTCCACCGTCATTTCCGACGGAACAACATCCTCTTCGGGAACGAAAAGCGCCCAGCCGGATGTAGGATTGGGCGTGGTCGTTAAATACAGGTGCACAAAGATCGTCCCGTCCTTGCCCCGGGACTGACCGGTCACGAAACCGATGGTCCAGGCACCACTGCGCGGATACTCCACAAAGACCACCCTTTCGAAGCCGGTCTGCGTCATGGAAAAGGCGCTGGCAATCTGTTTGCTGGTCTGATACACCGTCCGGACGAGGGGAATATAGTTCAGCCATTTTTCAACAAAAGCCAGGAGACTGCGTCCCAAAATATTGGTGATGAAGACTCCGAGAAAATAGATTGCCACCAGCGAAACGATCAGTCCCAGCCCGGGAATGTGGAAACCCAGATAGGGTTCCAGGAGCGGATTGATCATGCGGTCGAAAAAACCGATAAAGGCTTTCAGGAAAAAATAGGTGAACACGACCGGGATCAGTGCCAGAATCCCGGCAACCAGTTTATTACGAACACTTGTACGGACTTTCGTCCAGACCTCTTTTATCTTCATTTTAAATAACTTCGCGAGGCTAAGGTTTGAATCGCTAAAAAGGCGCGATATGTGGTTACATAATCTTCATGGCAGAACTGCAGCGACATCTCACCGGTTCGCTGGGTTCCCGGCACCCGCAGTGCGATATCCACCATCTGGGCTTCCCGCAAAGTAATATTCAGCCGGTAGGGCGCCTGAATTGTAAAGGGCTTGACAGATGTTTGAAATACTCGTGTAACCCCCTGGTGATAATTTTCCGCCACCTGTTTCGGGTGCAGCATACGACCGGCAGAGCGGCTGAGTCCGTATTTCGTGATCACCGGCACCGTTCCGCTCTGCAGCGCCGCAACCTCCTCAGCCAGGACATCGTCCCCACTGACCAACAGCACCGGGACGCCCAATGCTCCGCAGAAAGCGGCGTTGAGGGTGGTTTCGCCGAACCAGATATCGTTGAGCGTGGCATGAAAGATGGAATCAGAGTAGGTATGCGACAGAACCGCCCGATGTAATCCGCATTTGCCGTGATAGCCGATAAAGAGCGCCCCGTCAAAATCCGGGCTGACACCAGCCATCATGGAATCGGTCTTGTGCGTCCCGGAAATCAGCGATGTTCCTTCCGGCAGCTCATCAATTCGCAGGTTAATCATGTTATCGTGAGAATCGTTGACCACAAACTGTTCGACGCCCTTCTCTTTAAATTCCTCAATTACATGACACAGCTCCCGGGTGGTCTGCTTCCGCGCCCAGTCATAGAACATGTCGCCCATCTCGCGGTGGCGATCGGAGCAGACGCCGCTGATACCCTCCATGTCGCAGGAGATATACAATTTTTTCATTTTATTACCATTCATTTGTCAATTCGCCATAAGTTACAATTTTCTGCCCTAAATTTCTAACGGCTAATATACACTATTTCGTTGGTAAATCGACATCAATTTTATAGTTTTCAGCATGAAAACCGGACTGAGGGGAAAAATCCTGTTGTGCTGCTTTCTGATCGGTCTGCTGAATGACGGTGGATTGAGTGCGGAAAAGCCGAAAACCGCTCTGGTGCTGAGTGGCGGTGGTGCGCGGGGTTTTGCCCATATCGGTGTCCTGCGGGCGCTGGAGGAAATCGGCTTTTATCCGGATATAATTGTCGGAACCAGCATGGGAGCGCTGGTAGGCGGTCTGTTCGCCGCGGGCTATAAGGCGGAAGAGATCGAGAACCTTGTCCGCAATACCAGGTGGAACAAGCTGTTCTCGGCGGAACCCTATCGCGACATTGAGTTTGTTTCCCAGAAAATCGGCGCATTACCGGAGCTGTTCACGCTGAAGTTTGACGAGCAGTTCAATGTCGTCTTCCCGGGCAACCTGCTGCCCACGCAGCGTCTGGAGGAGCGCATTTTCCAGATTCTGATCTCCCCGGAATACGCTTCGGGGGGTGATTTTGACAGTCTGATGATTCCCTTCCGGGTGGTGGCGACCGACATCCGTAGCGGCAAGCCGGTGGTGCTGGAAAAGGGCAGTCTTGCCCGATCAATCGTCGCCAGCTCGGCGTTTCCGATTATATTTGCACCGGTGCGGATTGATTCGCTGCTGCTGGTGGATGGTGGTCTGACCAATAATGTTCCCGCCGACGTAGCCGCCGACATGGGTGCCGATTTCATAATTGCAGTAGACGTAACGAGCAAGACCAGCCACATCCCGGAAAATGTCAATCTGCTCTCCTATTTCAATCAGGCAATGAACACCCTGGCATATTTTACGGACACCCGCAACCTACCGCTCGCGGACATACTGATTCACCCGGAAATTGAACAATACTCCTCCGCCGATTTTCAGGCGGTCGATTCCCTCATCCGGCGGGGCTATGCAGCCACACAGCCCTTTTTAACGGAGCTGCGAACTTACGCCGATTCCTCAAAATTGGCAGCGAACTATCTGCCCGCAGCAATCCGTGATCTGGACAGCGCAGTCATCCGGAATATTCACATTCGAGGCAATCAGAAAACCCGACCGTACATTATCCGGCGGGAGCTGTTGCTGCGGGAAAATGAGCATTGGAATTCCACCCGAGCCCGGGAGAGCCTGAAAAACCTGTATAGCACCGGGCTGTTTCAGACTGCGTTTATCATTTTTGCGAATCAAACCGCTGATTCCACCGATATTATCATTCACGTGGAAGAAGAGGAGAATATCCTCTTTTCCTTTGGTGCCCGCTACGATACCGAGCGCAAAGCCGGCGCCTTTGTCGCCGCCAATTACCGCAATCTGCTGGGCATCGGCATTGACAATCAGTTCTCCCTGACCGTCAGCGACCTGCATCGCAAACTGGAGTGGAATACCCGGTCAACCCGGATTTTCACCACCACCTTGACCGGCTATTCCTCGCTGTATCATAAATATGAGACAGTGCCACTCTATGAAAATGGCAAACGGATCGGTTACGGTAATTTTTACCGGAACGGTTTTAACTTCAATGCCGGGGTCCAGGTCAGACGGGTCGGTCTGACAGCACTGGGTGTTAAAATCGAAAACACCCGCACCTATGAAAATACAAACTACAGCCTCTACTCCATTACCAATGATAAAATCAACACCGCCAGTCTGACTGCCCGAATCATTGTGGAGAACACCGATGATCCGGACGCTCCCCGGCGCGGACGCCGCAACAATGTACTCTATGAACACGGCTTCAGCGAAGATGAATTAAAGCAGACCGACAAACTGCTGGTGGAATCCACGGTATACGAGACCTACAGTGACCGCCATACCTTTTACACCAATCTGAATTTTGGATATCTCTCCCGGGCGTTGTGTCACTACGACCGTTTTCGCCTCGGCGGTCCGAATTCATTGCCCGGCTACCATCAGGATGAATTCTGGGGCAATGTCATGCTGGCGGTGGGTATCGGCTACCGGACCGATCTGACCGAGGGTGTTTATGCGAATTTTCTCATTATGACCGGTAACGTCTGGGATGGTTTCGACACCTTCAACTGGACCGATATGCGGGCTGGTGCCCGGATCGGTGTGCTGATACCTACGCCCATCGGACCGGTTTCCGTCGACTACGGCTACGATTTTGGAAACCGCGGTCTGCTGTATCTTTCGATCGGACATGCTTTTTAAATAACCTTTTCCTCTTATCTAGCAATCACAATTCAACCGTAATCGATAAAGCATACTCATCCCGATAATTTTGTTGATGAATCATTTATAAAAATGAACTACCCGACACTGGCATGGGAGTATCATAGTGGTATTATTTCCAAACGAGACATCAAGGTTTCGCAAACTCTTCCTTAAAAAAAACAGCAATGAAATACTAAGAATATATTTTTATAAAAGCCTATTCTTCATATAAATATCTTAGGATATAGAATATTTTACTTGACATTAAAAATTTTTTTCCTACTTTTAATTTAAAATGGTTTAGAAGATGAATCGCCAATTCATCAAGATTTTTTTCTTATCCCATTCCAGGGGGTGTGAGAGGACATCCTGAAAAATTTGAAAAAAAAATGGAGACGAAAATATGACAAAGAAATCTTTCACTACATTATCGTTATTAATATGGAACTGATCATTCCGGGAATCCGGTACCGAGCGGCATCTATTTGTGCATTATGGTTGCCGGTGATTTTTCCAGGTCACAAAAGATGGTTTTAATGAAATAGTATCATATGACCACAGGAGGATCATATTTCTCGTCGTAAGTGATAAAAAGCGTGACATAAATTTACGCAATGTTTTTTGAAAATCGAGATTTATTTGGCAAGAGATCGATGTATTGTTGAACGACCCGTTTGGACAACCGGGCGACCTGCGCCATCTTTTCCGGATCTCTGATGTTATTTTCCCAGAGGAGTTTAACGCGATGGAAATCTTTGATATATCTATCGACAGCTTCTTTGGAGTGGTTGGTTTTGGTAGCGATTTCCGGAGTCAGGTATCCTTCGAGATAGAGGGTAATGATTTCCTTTTTATGAGTAATCGCGCCGCTGAGGTCATGGATATTCCCCCTTGTTGGGAGTATTTTGCCGGTATCTTTCTGGATCTCCTGGACATATTGAGAGACGACGGCATCACAACAACCCAGGAGGGCGGCCAGATCGAGTTGGGTTAAAAGAGCGCCCTGGTCGAAGGCTTGATCGACCCATCTGAAGAGTTTCTTTTTACGCAATGATTTGGCGTCATAGCCCCTGGCAATATGGGTGATATCGTCATCGGTGATAAAGGAGAGCAAGATGGGTTTGAGTCTGGTGGCGGCAATGGTTTTGCCCCTTTGGGGGTATTCATCCACTGGAACCGCCATCCATGTCAGGTAACCATAGTTGAGGAACTGTAATCCGTCAGGTTTTGGAGAAAGCAGAAAGTAGTTTTCCATGAGGCTGAGGATATCATCCACAATGGCTTTGACAGTGATTTCCCCTTTATCGTAGCCGTAGTGATTCAGGAAGCGATAGGTCAATACCTGATGCAGGCTTTTACTCTTGAGACGCCGGAATCGTTTTAATTGAATTTGTTCTTTGGTTGGCACTTTAGTCATGATGCTGCTCCTCTTTTTTTTTATTGGGATTGAGGAGTTCGTCTAAACGCTGGTTGTTCTGTTTCTGGTAATCCCGGTAGATCTGCTGATATTCTCTGATCAGACGTTCGGACTTTTGAGCGATCAGGCGGATTTGATTGAGCGAGAAGTTCTGCTTCAGCAGAGTGATTACCTGGACGAAGTCCGCCAGATAGCGTTTAACGGATGTTTCGGAGTGATTGGTTTTGCGTTCAATATCGGTAAAGGTATAGTTTTTCAGGTAGAGTTCGATAATGATGGATTTGTGGCTTAAACCGGGACCCATATCATGTTTCTGCCCACGGGTCATGATGAATTTGCCCTGGTGTTTGAGATGATAAACATCTCTTTTGACTGTAGAAGGGCTGGTGGTCAGAAGCATCGCCAGATCTTCGTATGAAAGCAGAGCGCCCTGATCGTAAGCCTGCCGTGAGAGTCGTTCCAGCCGATGTTGCCTGAGCCCGGCCAATCCGTAATTGGCCAGTGCTTCAAAGTCTTCATTGAAATCCAGGAGTTTTAAACGAACGGTGACTTTGCGGGTCAGCCGGATATGTTTACCGGCGGGTTCATCAGCAGCGACAGCTTCATAGGCAACTTCACCGGAGGATAGAGTAACATTGGCATGTTCGTTGAAATAACAGGCAACCTGTTGATAAAAGGCTTCAGCAATAATCGCTGTGAGATTGAAATCATGAGACAGTTTTTGAATGATGGCATTCCGGGCTGTCTTGGATTCCAGCCTCTTGATGCCATAATTAAATTTCGTGTCGACCATAAAAGACTCCTTTTTGGATTGTTTGAATTTAAGTCTCCTATGGTCATATGAACTAAACTTTAAATAACGGGGACATAATGAAAAAACATACGTTCTCTCTTGCTTTTATTTTTTTTATTACATTAGTATTTGCTGAAAATCCAGGTGTATCACAGGTTGTTCCTGATTTTTGGATTGAGAGTTCATCCGATAGTGCATTCCATAATTTTCCAGCCATTGGGGTTGATAAAGAGGGTAACTTTGTTGTGGTCTGGACAACCACGATAGATATTGATTCTCAATTTTCGACCACAGAGATATGGGGTCGGCTATATCGAAATGATGGCAGCCCATTAACGCCGAAGTTTAGGATCAATGATAAGGAAATGTACGGTGAGGGAGCTCCGATGTTACCTACATCTATTGATGTTAATAATGCAGGTAATTTTATTATCACATGGGGATTATCTGTTATTTACTTTCAGCAATATAACAGCTATGCTGAACCTCAGGGAAATAATATCCAAATAAAAGCTGTAACTAGTGGTGAATATCCTGCTGTAGGCATGGATAGATCCGGGAATTTCACAATTGCATGGGCAAACTGGTATACTCCGCGCGGGATTTATGCTCAGAGATTCGGTTCAGAAGGCGACTCTTTAGGTATTGCTCTACGGATTAATCAGCCATATCATGAAGAAATCTGGAATCCGGCAATTGCCATGAATGAAGCCGGAGATTTTATTATTGTCTGGAAAAAAGGACGATATGGAGAAGAGGGTATCCATGGTCAGTTGTTTAAAAATGATGGGACGGCGGAAGGTGCAAACTTCAAAATCAGTGATGATACCGACAGCGCTTATCATGGAAATGCCGCGGTTGCAATTGATTCATCTGGTGATATTTTCGCCGTAGTTTGGCAGGATAATCGTCTGGGAGACTATAATCTTTACTGTCAATTATACCGGGATGGTGAAGCTCACGGTACTAATTTTATCGTAAACGAGGAAGACAATGACAGTACATCATGGTTTGTTCCGGCAATTGCAATGGATAAATCGGGTTGTTTTGTAATTACCTGGGCGGATAATCGAAGTGGAACTAACGACATTTACGGGCAATGTTACGATTCCAGTGGGAAAGTAATTGGAAAAAATTTTATTGTAAATACAGAACAAGAAGGAAATCAGGGACATCCAGCTGTAGCTTTAAAAAATGGATACATATTCAACACCTGGACTGATGGCAGTATCTGGGCAAATATAATTGAGTTTCCAGACCTGTCAGGTTTTAAAGATGAAAACAAGCCGCCAGAAACTCTGTATCAATTCAAACTTTTCCCTAATTACCCCAATCCCTTTAATTCAAGTACAAGTATCACATTTGTATTAAAAGAGGAAGTCAATGTGATCATAAAGATTTTTAATATCCTTGGTAAGGAAACAATTACACTTGTAAATGAAATACAACCTGCAGGGTACCGGTCAGTTATCTGGGATGGTACCGATCACTACGGCAATCCCGTCTCCAGCGGGGTCTACTTATGTATTATGACCGCCGGAGATTTTACCGAATTGCAAAAAATGTTACTAATGAAGTAACTTTCTGTTTTTGAAAAAATGATTCAGTTTTCCTGGTCTTCGTTTTCATCTACTCCTACCTTTTCTAATACAGCAGATCATACCAGTCCTTTGCAATCTACCTGCTCATCGTGAAGATTTTACAATCATTTTATTGAAAGATTTCCCGACAAACCGTATATTCAAGACAATTGATATCGTGGGATGCTATAAAGGGGATTGCATTATGGAAAATTTTCAAAGGGGTGGCGCCAAAATCCGACGACACACAATGTTTCCGAAAAAGCATAGCATAGGTTCTTTTCTGCATGTCACATTTATCTGCCTCCTGCTCGGTTCAAGCGGGTTGGCGGCTCCGAAACCCGACCGCAAACCGCCCAAAATCAAAATATTAATGCCAAAAGCCGGTTACACCGCTACCGGTCCGATGCGTGTCGTCACCTCCGTCAAAGACAACGAGGGCATCATGAAGGTCGGCTTTTGCGTGGACAACGAACTGGTGGAAGAGGTATATAAGCCACCCTACGAGGTCATTTTGAATATGGGCTTTTGGGCGGACGGAATGATTCACCGGATTTCCGCCATCGCTACAGACAATTCCGAAAACAGTACCCGGTCTGCAGATATCCCGATAACGGTTCTGGAAAGCGCTTACACTTCGCCCTACTTGGTCTATCCGGCGGACAAAATGGTCATTAAGAGTCACAGCCAGGTTCCGCTCAGGTGGCGGGCTCTCTACGGCGCCAAAAATTATACCATCGCCATCGCCAAGGATCGGGAATTTAAGAACATCGCCTTTGCTTACAGTGTCACCGATACCTTTCTGATAACCGAACCGCTGTCAATCGGTCACTATTACTGGGCGGTCACGGCGCAAAATCCGGCGGAAAAGTACAGCGCCTGGAGTGTTGTGCGGGAATTTTCCGTGGAACCGCCGCTGCCGCCGGAGATCATCGGTCCGAAAGACACATTTTACTACAAAAGCACCGAGACGCCGCGGCTGATCTGGCACCGTTCAAAATACGCCAGCGAATATGAAATCAGGGTAGTCACTTCCATCAATCCCGATTTCGTGGAATATCACAGCCTTGTAAGTGATACCTACACCGTCGTTTCCGGTCTGCCGGAAGGCTGGCATCAATGGTCTGTCCGTCCGCGCAACAAGGGCAATATCTACGGAGAATGGTCGCCGGCTCGGGAATTTCACACCAACGATCCCGAAGTCACCCAGTTCGTCAAAGTACCCGCTGGAGAATATACCGCCGGGCAGAAGCGGATGATTCAGAAAATCAATTACGATTACGAGATCATGAAATATCCGGTCACCTGCCGGCAGTACCTGAATTTCATGAATCAGGCGTATTGCCGCAACGCCATTGATGAGAAAGGATACGGACACTATAAGGGTGATGAATTTAAACCGGCGGGTCAGTACAAATTCATTGAGGTCAATGAGAAAAAAAAGGAGATCGGGGATATCTTTTTCGATGAGGAAAAGGGCTATTTCATCCTGGAAGACGACGAATACCTGGATCATCCCGTCGGCGATGTCTCCTGGTTCGGCGCATACGCATTTGCCCAGTGGTACAATCTCGAACTACCGACCGAGGAGGAATGGGAAAAAGCCGCCCGCGGACGTACCGGCTTTGATTTTCCCTGGGGCAACAGCATTGACTGTCAAAACGCCAATATTGCCGGCTGTATGAAGCGCGGCTTCTCGGCATCTACGACACCCGTTGGGAAATTTAATGGCGAGGACGGCACAATCAACAGCCCCAGCCCCTACGGCGCTTACGATATGGCTGGCAACGTCTGGGAGTGGACCAACTCCTGGTACGGCGGCAATTTTAAGACCTACCGGGTCATTAAAGGCGGCAGCTATCACGAATCCAAGGGGGTAAAAGCCAACCTGGAGAGTCTGTCAACCTGGTACCGCTACTGGGTCGATCCGCAGAGTACCTCCGGAAAATACGGTTCGGCGGTGGGTTTCCGCTGTGTTTTGAAAAAATGATTCAAGACAAACATTGAATGAGAGGTCTTCGTTGTAAGCGGAGACCTTTTTACTTTTAAATTAAAAATAAAACCGCTACAATTACACCACCCGTTTTTAGTGATTTTTCATGAAGGTAAAGTTCGTAACTAAGCTGAAAATCGCACAGCGGATGATTTCCACAATCCGGGGTCCTCTCTCCGCTTCACTATTCATTACCCGCAAGTGCAATCTAAACTGCCCCTACTGCAGGGCGACAAAGCCCGACTGGCAGGACCTTGATGCCGGTGCCTGGTTCTCCATAATTGACCGGCTTCGGAATTGGGGTGTGCAGCTGTTTTCAATCACCGGCGGGGAACCGATGGTCCGCAGCGATATTTATGAAATTATTAACCATATTTCACAAACCAACCGGGCGATTCCCTGGTTAATCTCCAATTTTAAGACCATGACCAGGGAAAATATTGACCGGCTGGCAGATGCGGGTCTGCTGTTTCTGACCGCCTCACTGGATTCATTATCAGGTAAAAAGGTCAAATCCAACGCCGCTATATTAGATCTTCTGGTTTATGCTAAAACAAAGGGAATCATTCCCTCCACCATTACAGTCATTTCCAGGGATAATCTCCCTGAAATCGCCCGTATCATGAAAACCGTCACTGAGAGGGGCATTATTTTTGACGTCGGTCTGTTTCAGCATGTGGGCGGGCTCTTTTCGCCATCGGAACCGACCCTGAAAGTGGTGGATTTTCAGCGGCTCGATGATGTCCGAAAAATGATGTTAAACCATAAGCTGAAAACCGGTCTGATTGCACCCGGCTGGCACTTCCTGAATGCCGACTGGCAATATTATCAAAACATGAGCTGGAAATGCCCGAGCGACCGCGATGCCTTTCTGGTAGTCAACAATGACGGACGTCTGATGCCCTGTCAGGAATTCGTAAGTTCAATACGGGTCCTGGATATTGACAGCCTTGATAATCCGGACTGGCGACGGCAGAAAGCCGCCATTGTGAACCGCTGCCGGGGCTGTTTTTATGGATGCTATTATCAGAAGGTAAACGTCGGCTTTAAGGATGTTATCCTGGATATTTTTACAATGTTAAAGGTATAGAAACGGACACTATTATGTCCTTAACAGAATTGGGGTTCTCCGATTGGTTTCAGCAAAACAGCCCGGCAACGGATTCGCTCCGCACTGCGCAGTTTGTCTCGGTGATGCGCGAGCGCTTTATCATTAAAAATGAAACAACCGAAGCGGCAGCGGAGCCGAGCGGTAAATTGCGGTACAACGCCGAGTCGGCTCTGGACCTGCCAACTGTCGGTGACTGGGTTTTGGTTGATTTTTTCGACGACAACACCTTTGCCGTTATTCACCGGATATTACCCCGCAAATCCATCCTAAAACGCAAGATGCCTGGCAAAGAGATCGGATTTCAAGTCCTCGCCGCCAATCTTGACACTGCTCTGATTATGCAGTCGTTAGACCGGGATTTTAACCTTGCCCGCCTGGAACGCTACCTGGTCATGGTGCATACAGCCGGCATCACTCCGGTGGTTTTATTAAGTAAAAGCGATTTGGTCACAGCCGCTGAAATCAAGCAGAAGGTGGAGGAAATCCGGCAACGCACCGGTATCAATACCGTCATTCCTTTCAGTAATCTGTCCGGACAGGGGCTGAGCGATATCAACAATCTGCTTCTGGCAGGGATGACCTATTGTCTGTTGGGTTCGTCGGGTGTAGGTAAAAGCAGCCTGCTGAATTCACTGCTCGGCGCCGCAGTTATCCGAACTCAGCGGGTACGTGAAAGCGATAGTCGCGGTCGTCACACCACATCTCTTCGACAGCTGCTGTTTCTGGAAAATGGAGCCATGCTGATTGATACACCGGGCATGCGTGAACTGGGCAATTTCGATATCGAAAGCGGAATGAGTACGACGTTCAGTGAAATTGAGGAACTCACCCACCAATGCCGTTTCAGCGACTGCTCACACGAACACGAAAAGGGTTGCGCCGTCCTGAGCGCCCTGAACGAGGGAACGATTTCCCACGAACGCTATCAGAACTTTTTGAAAATGAAAAAAGAGGCTGCCTTTTACGAGATGTCCTACCGCGAAAAGCGACAGCGGGACAAAAACTTCGGGAAAATGGTTAAAAATGTGATGAAAAACAAAAGAACCGGGTTCCGCTAAGCCTAATGTGATAAAAAACAAGTCCTATAAGAACCTTCTGTCGGTATATTACGGATATGAAGGTGATCTGTAAATATCTTTTACCGATTTTCCTGGTTAGTCTCATCTGCCAGTCCTGTGGTCTCTCCAGCCGGCATCTCTCCAACCGCGCCTTTCTGCGTCATCTCTCCGGGCTGGAATATCGGATTGACAATCAGGTAATCCAGCTCGCAAAAGGCAAGTACATGCAGAAAAAAGCGCCGGACGCCACCTCGGAAATGGTTGTCGCTCTGAGCGACTGGCTGGTTTTAGGCGACTTAAACGGCGATCGCCAAGCCGACGCTGCCGTTATTTTAATCACCAATAGCGGCGGCAACGGGAAATATTACTATCTCGTTCCGGTATTGCGGCAGGACAATCAACATCCGCTAGCATTGAACGCATTTTTCGTCGGTGAACGTATTTCCATTGTGTCGCTGAATATCGAAGACCAGCAGATAGATTTGGTTTATCTTGACCGGGAACCCGGTGATTCCATGGCGACTTTACCGAAGATAGAAATCCGGCGGCGGTTCTCTATTAAAAGTGATACACTGGCTGAAATACAGCTTATTCAGGACCTCTACGTAAAAAGATAATTTCACCGTTGTTTTTCTCCCGATTTTTGCTAAAATAAGAACATTCGTGAGGTTGCTTCTTTACTCACGTGTGGGTTAAATCGTTTCAGTAATCAGTTTACCGAACAGAGTAGCGGTGGGACTGGTCTGTTGTTACATTCCGGTTCTTATCGGAAATCAACACAATTTAAAGAGGGAGTGACCTATGTGTGGCATTGTGGTCGTTTTGAACAGCACGGAAAAACCGGAGGCGTTGCGTCCCCGGGTCATCGCCCAGGCGAAATTACTGCGTCATCGCGGACCCGACTGGAGTGGTGTCCATTTCCAGCAAATCGAAACAAACAATCAGCAATTCAAAACCAACATACTGGCACACGAACGTCTGGCGATTGTTGATCCCGAAGGGGGCGCTCAGCCGCTTTTAAACGAAAACAAACATCTGGCTCTGGCAGTCAACGGCGAAATCTACAACCATGAGTCGCTGCGCGCCGGGCTGAAAAAGCCGCATCACTTTGCCACCCGTTCCGACTGTGAG
Organism: Fidelibacterota bacterium; assembly: GCA_049975265.1. Classification (GTDB taxonomy): domain Bacteria; phylum Fidelibacterota; class UBA2242; order UBA2242; family UBA2242; genus B118-G9. The sequence goes on along the minus strand of JBNGDF010000004.1, from coordinate 106,816 downwards.
ATTATTGTGCATCTCTATGAAGAAAAGGGTGCCGATCTGGCTGCCGATCTGGATGGCGTCTTTGCCTTTGTCATCTCGGATGAAAATACCGGTGATTTCCTGGCAGCCCGCGATCCCATCGGCGTGGTGCCGCTCTACTGGGGCTGGGGAGCCGACGGCAGTACCTGGTTCGCTTCGGAGATGGAGGCGTTGAAAGGCATCTGCTACCGCTTTGAGCCGTTTCCGCCCGGGCATGTGTGTTTCAATGGTGAATTGAAACGTTACTATGATCCCAGATGGCGGCATGTTGAAAATGTTCCAACCGACGAACTGGATGTCTCCAAACTTAAAAAGACTTTCGAAGAAGCCGTCGTCAAACGGATGATGTGTGATGTTCCCTTTGGTGTATTGCTTTCCGGCGGACTCGACTCTTCCCTGGTTTCGGCAATCGTCTGCCGGCATGCCGAAATGCGCATTGAGGACCACGAAAAGAGTCGCGCCTGGTGGCCCCGGATTCACTCCTTCTGCATCGGGTTGAAAGAAGCCCCGGATTTCGCAAACGCCCGCCGGGTAGCAGAATTTCTGGGAACCGTCCATCACGAATTCACCTACACCCTTCAGGAAGGGCTGGATGCCCTTGCCGATGTAATTTACCACATCGAGACCTTTGATGTCACCACGGTGCGGGCATCCATGCCGATTTATCTGATGGCGCGCAAGATCAAAGCCATGGGGATCAAGATGGTCTTTACCGGTGAGGGTGCCGATGAGGTTTTCGGCGGATATCTGTATTTTCACAAAGCACCGAATCTCGCTGAATTTTATCGGGAGACCGTCCGGAAAGTCGAAAAACTGCACCATTATGACTGTCTCAGGGCAAATAAATCCATGGCTGCCTGGGGCATTGAAGCCCGGGTTCCTTTTCTGGATAAAGCTTTTCTTGAAGTAGCAATGAACCTCGATCCTAAATATAAAATGATTGATAAAGCCAATGGTCGCATGGAAAAATATCTGATGCGCGCGGCATTTGATGATGAAACCAGACCTTACCTCCTAAAAAGCATTCTCTGGCGCCAGAAGGAGCAGTTTTCCGACGGTGTCGGTTACGGTTGGATCGACGGTCTCAAAGCCTACGCTCAGCGGAAAGTGAGCGATGAGATGTTTAAAAACCGCCGATATCGCTTCCCCGTCAATCCTCCGGAAAGCAAGGAAGCCTATCTCTATCGCATGCTCTTTGAGGAACATTTCCCGGAACCGGCAGCAATTCAGACTGTGGTGGCGGAACCCAGCATCGCCTGCAGCACCGCCGTTGCGCTGGAATGGGAACAAGCCTGGAAAACGAAAGCCGATCCTTCCGGAAGGGCGGTAGAGGTTCACTTGGCGGCGTATTAATCCGGGAAAAAGAGGTTGCGGCAAATAGTGACAGTGTCTATATTTAAACAGGATTGGTTTTTTAAGACCGAATGATTGTTTCCTTGTTATGCAGACTATTGGTGTGTGGTGACTCCGGGTCCAAGAATCGGGTAAAGGTGATCGTCCCGAGGCGTCAGGACTGCCGTTGTGCAACAATCCAGCTTGCTGGAGCGCCGACCTACTTGGAGCACCACACACCTTTTTTCGTAATTCCTCTGAATAACAAACAGTATGTGCGTAAAAAACCCACAGCTGATCTCGCCGAACATTTGGAAAATCAAAACCGCTTTTACAAACAGCTATCTCATCAAATGTAACCATGGTTATCTTTTGGTGGATACCGGCTATCCCAATCAGTTTAGTCATTTCAGGAAAAAATTGGCGGAAATCGGGGTATCACCAACCGATATCAAGCACCTTTTCCTGACCCATCATCACGACGATCACTCCGGCTTCGCCAAAGAACTCCTGGCAGAATCGGGCGCAACCTGCATCGTTCATAAAAACGCCATTCCGTACTTACAACAGGGCTGTCCGGAGGAGACGGGTCAACCGGTGAACAGAGCGGTGAGCTTCATATTCAAAATTTTCACATTATTCCATAAGAATTTCGCCTTTCCTGCCTTTTCGCTACGTAAAAATGATGTACTCATTCAAGAAGATGATAACGAATTTCTGAAATCAATCGGCATAGACGGTATCATCCTGTCCACACCGGGACACACCGATGATTCCATCTCCCTTCTGTTATCCGACGGCAAAGCCTTCGTTGGGAATCTTGCGATGAATTTTATGAAGTTTTGCATGATCGGGCACCGTCCGATTTATGTTTAGGATTTGAAAGCCGTATATTTAGGCTGGCGCCTTTTAATTCAAAAGAATGCCACGGAGATATATCCGTCACACGGAAAACCCTTCCCCGCCTCACAACTTATCGAATGACGTCATTGTTTCATATCACGATTCGTGGATATACTACGAGGTGTTTCTTTTAAGAGGAGTTACACGTTTTCTATAAAAACCGCTTGCAATCCGCGATTTTTTTGCGTATATTTGAGTTAGTGAATATTAACTAACAAAGGTTAAATGGAACTAACCGAGCGACAACAACAGATCATCAATACCTCCATCAAACTGATTGCCCACCACGGGATTCAAACCATGACAATCAAGAATATCGCCCGGGAAATCGGAGTGTCCGAACCGGCTATCTACCGGCATTTCGCCAGCAAAGCAGATATCATTTACGCGATTATGGACTATTTCGACCATTATTCCCTGGAGGTCTGTGAAACCATCGAAAATTCCGCCGAGGATCCGATTGCCCGCATGGATATTTTCTTTCAAAACCGTTATCACTTTTTTGCCGATCATCCGGAACTAACCAAGGTAATGTTCTCCGAAGAGGCGTTTCAGTACGATCCGCAGCTCTCCCGGAAGATCATGCATATCATGCATCAGCATCGTGATATTTTACTTGCCATTATTGAGAGTGGTCAGATAGATGGTCACATCCGCACCGATATCGGCTGCGAGCATCTCTTTCACATCGTCATCGGCTCCATGCGACTGCTGGTGGACCGCTGGTGTTTCAGTAACTTTTCTTTTGATATCTATGACAATGGAATGGAGCTGTGGCAAGCGGTCAAGAAACTATTGTAAAGGTTATATCTAAAAATCAGTTCATATTCATCTGTAAAAGACAATATCAAAAAAAAGGGGAATTCTATGAAAGAGATACATCACAGACAGCTGAAAAACGAACTCCCGATCCAGAAAAATGCCGTCATTAGCCGGGAAATAATCCGAAAAGAGACCGGTACCGTGACCCTGTTTGCCTTCGACAATGGTCAAGGACTCAGCGAGCATTCGGCACCTTTCGATGCACTGGTACAAATTCTGGATGGTGAAATGGAAATCAGCATCTCCGGAAAACCCTATATAGTTAAATCCGGCGAGTTCATCATCATGCCAGCCAACGATCCACATGCATTGACCGCCCTCAGTCCGGTGAAAATGCTACTAACCATGATTAAATAGGAGGAAGAAATGAAAGCAATCATTGACAAAGATCTCTGTATCGGTTGTGGCGTATGCGAGGGAATCTGCCCGGGTGTTTTCGAAATGAATGGTGATATCGCTATTGTCACCGTTGAGACGGTCCCGGATGATTTGAAGGAAGATGTTCTCGAAGCGGAGAGCCAATGTCCAACCACTGCTATATCTCACGAATAAAAAGAAAACATTATAAATCCAGGGAGGTTTCCAATGCGTAAACCAATTAAATCAAATGTCGCTTGGATCGGTAAGATTGACTGGGAACTGAACAAATTCCACGGCAATGAATACTCTACTCACAAGGGTTCAACTTATAACTCCTACCTGATCGAGGAAGAGAAAACCGTCCTCATCGACACAGTCTGGGCGCCCTTTGCCAAAGAGTTCATTGCCAATCTGCAACAGGAGGTTGATTTGACGAAAATCGATTATGTCATCGCCAACCACGCTGAAATCGATCACAGCGGTGCACTCCCCGAACTGATGCGTTTGATCCCCGAAACACCGATCATCTGTACTGCCAACGGCGCTAAATCGCTGACCGGACATTTTCATCAGAACTGGAATTTCAAAGTCGTTAAAACCGGCGATACCCTCGATCTTGGCAACGGCAAACAGCTGGTCTTTATCGAAGCACCGATGCTGCACTGGCCGGATAGCATGTTTGAGTATCTGACGGTGGATAATATTCTCTTCAGTAATGACGCTTTCGGACAGCATTATGCCTCCGAATATCTGTTTAATGATCTGGTGGACCAGGAGGAGCTCTTTACCGAATGTATTAAATACTATGCCAATATTCTGACCCCTTTCAGCCATTTTGTGACGAAGAAAATCGAGCAGTTTCTGAGTCTTAAGCTACCGCTCGATATGATCTGCACGAGTCACGGTGTTATTTGGCGGGACAATCCGGCACAGATTATCCAGAAATACATGCAATGGGCAGAGGATTATCGGGAAAACCAGATCACCATTCTCTATGACACCATGTGGAATGCGACCCGCATTATGGCGGAACAGATCGCTAAAGGAATCGTCGCTGCAGATAGTGAGGTCAACGTCAAACTGTTTAATACCGCCAAGCATGATAAAAATGATATCATCACCGAAGTATTCAAATCCAAAGCGATCCTGGTGGGTTCACCAACTGTTCTCAAGGGCATCCTGACCTCGGTCGCCGGTATTATGGAAGAGATCAAGGGTCTGAATTTCAAAGGGAAAAAAGCCGCCGCCTTTGGGTCATACGGCTGGAGCGGCGAATCGGTCAAAGTGCTCTCCAGTCTAATGCAGGAATCCGGGTTTACCCTGCTCAATGACGGATTGCGGATTCTTTGGAAACCGGATAAACCGGCGCTGGAAAAATGTTTTGCCTTCGGACAGCAATGCGTTGATGATATTCTTGCGAAGAATTAGACAGACGTTAAACCGAAAAGCGTCAGAATATAAAATGCATTTAACCCGAAGAGTTAACCTGTACATGCATTTTCACAAGAGCCCGGCTTTCGATATTAAACCTTTGTAGTAATTCCTTGCATTGCTTCTCTGAATTGATTAAACATGAATGTAAGTAAACACTTACTTAGGAGACTCTTGAATATGCCAAATTTCTCACCACGCCAACTGGAAATCATTGAAGCCGCTATCGCCATCATCGCCGAAAATGGTATTCAATTCCTGACAATAAAGAACCTGTCCAAAAAAATCAATGTCACCGAAGGCGCAATCTACCGGCATTTCAGTACAAAACTCGACATTTTAAACGGCATCCTGGACCTTTTTCAAACCAAGGTCAATGCCAATTTTCCAGCCATCAAACAGGGCAAACCGGCGATTGAGAATCTTCATAAAATCATTAGTGGGATGATAGCCACATTTATCGAAAATCCTGCCATCGCAGCCGTTATTTTTTCCGAAGAGATATTTCAAAATCATAAGCTGCTGTCCGATACAGTATTCGGTATCATGAACGACAACCTGAACACCTTTGAGCAGATTCTGCAAACCGGTCAGGATAGCGGTGAAATCCGTAACGATATCCCCGCCCGGCAGCTGGCAATCCTCATCATGGGCGGAATGCGGCTGACTATCAATCGCTGGCGTCTTTCCGGTCATGCCGGGGATTTACTGCAGACCGGCGAACAATTCTGGCAGACAGTCAATAAAATCCTGGTGAATCCATAACTCATCCATAAATATCAATCATTTGTATATAATAACGAAAACACAGTAAGTAAACATTTTCATATGAGGTAAAAGTGAAATCAAAACCCTTTTCTTTCCTGAAATATCCCGCGCTGAATCTTGTGATTATGGCACTGATCAGCCTTTTCTTTTTTCGAATGATGAAACTCCACTCCCGTATGGAAACGGATCTTGACAAATATATGCCCCAGACGCATCCTGCCTTCGTTTACAGCAATCTTGCCGAAGATATTTTCAATATCCGGAACGGCATCATCATCGCCATTGAAAATCCGGACGGTATCTATAATACAGCCACCCTGGATAAAATAAAAAATTTGACCCGTGAACTGGGTAAGATGCCTGAAATCAACAAGAATGATGTGACTTCCCTATATACCGTTGACAATATCATCGGAACCGAAGGAGGAATGGACGTCAAATCCTTTTATAAACGCAGCCCAAATTCGCCGGAAAAACTCGCGGATCTGCGTAAAAACGTCCGGCATAATGAAATGGTATTCGGGCGCATTGTCTCGGATGACGAAACGGTCTCAATCATTGTTGCCAGTATCGATGACGATGTTTTTTCACAGCAATTCTACCGGAATATCCTGAAACTTGTGGAATCCTTTGAAGGACCGGAAAAACTCTATGTGGCGGGAACCCCGATTGTCGAAGGCACAATGGCTTACCTTGGTCCGCAAGATATGAAAAAAATGGTACCGATCGTGATTGTCATCATCACTCTGGTTCTGTTGATTGTTTTGCGCAGTTTTAGAAATACCATATTCACGCTCCTGGTCGTCCTGCTCAGCACCGTCTGGACCTTCGGACTGATGGCAATGGTCGGTATTCCAATTTACGCAGTCTCCACCATGATCCCGGTCATGCTGATCGCTATCGGTGTGGCTTACGGCATCCATCTTTACAGCCATCTGGACCTCTATCGACGGGAAAATCCAAATGCCGACAAAGGAGAGGCTGTTACCAATATGTTGAAAAGCATGTGGAAACCAGTATTGATGACCTCCGTGACAACGGCAGTGGGATTTTCATCATTGCTTACTTCCGAAGTGTATCCTATCAAATATTTTGGGATTTTCACGGCTTTCGGGGTCATGCTGGCTATGGGTTTTTCACTGGTTCTGATCCCGTCGGGAATCCTGGTGTTTGGTATGCCGCGTCGCAAACCTGTAAAAATATCAAAACAATCCGCAAAATCACCGACTTCATTTCGACTGGCAGATGCCATCGTCCGCTATAAGATTCTGACCCCTGTGCTGACTGCAATTATCATTGTGATTGCACTGTTTGGCATTGGTCAAATCTGGATCAATTCCAGTTTCCTGGAAAAATTTGAAAAAGATAGTGATATTGTTCTGACCGATCAATTCATCAATGAACATTTTGGCGGCACCAGCACGCTTAATGTAATTATCGAATCCGACGACCCAAACAGGCTGAAACAGCCGGACGCACTGAAAGCCGTCAGTCGCTTGCAGAGCGATGTGGAAACGCTGAGTATGGTGGGCAATTCCTTTACACTGGCAGATTATCTGCAACGTATGAACAAAGTCATGCATTCCGATGACGATGACTATAATATAATTCCTGACTCAAAGGAACTGATTGCTCAGTACCTGTTGCTGTATGAAATGTCCGGCGACCCGGATAATCTCTGGAAAGTGGTGGATTATCATTATACAAAGGCAAATCTGACATTCCAGATTAAAAGCGACAACTCCAGGGTCATCAAGGAGGTGCTTGCCCGAATTGAAAATCACCGTCCGGATTTTGAAGCGCTGAATCTGAAACTGAACTATGCCGGTTCCGGGTATAAAGCCCTGGTGTTTACCGATCTGATTTTGGAAGGTCAAATCAAAAGTCTGGTGATATCGCTTTTTATTATCATCATCCTCCTGTCCGTCATGTTTAGAAAAGTCTGGGTTGGTCTAATCGGTTCTATTCCCATCATTCTAACGGCTCTAATTAGTTTCGGTATTATGGGTTTATTGAACATTCCGCTCAGTACAACAACGGCTTTACTGTCGAGCATTGCGATGGGTATTGGCATTGATTACGCCGTGCATTTCATCGAACGCTTTCGCATTTACGCCGCTGAAACCGGCGATAAGACCACCACCATACGGCTGACCATGCAGCACAGTGGCAGGGCAATCGCGTTTAATGCCATGGTCGTCATTGCCGGATTCCTCGTTTTACTTTTCTCGGTATTTCCTCCCAACCGGCAGCTGGGCGCGCTCGTTTCCCTGAATATGTTTACCAGTTTTCTCGGAACACTGACGATCATGCTGCTGATATTGGCTAAATCTAATCTTTATTTTAAAACCGGAAAGGAATTAAAATGAAAACAAAAACTACTTTACTACTCATTGGGCTGTTATCTGCCAAACTCCTCTTAGCCCAGGGAACTCCCGGCGCTTTGCAGATTATTGAAAATGTCTACCGGCGCCCGACCCCCCGGGATCAGCAGGCGGAGTTGCAGATGTCGCTGATCAACTCACGGGGTGAAGAGCGCACCCGCCAAATCATGCAGTATTTGAAAACCTACAGCGATATGGATAAAAAAATCATGTTTTTCAAATCTCCCGCTGATGTGCGCAACACCACTTTCATGAACTGGAGTTATGACGATGAATCCAGGGACGATGATCAGTGGATTTACCTGCTGGCGCTCCAGAAAATCAAACGCATTTCCAGCGACAGTAAAAGTGATTACTTTATGGGTTCGGATTTCACTTACGACGATCTCGGGGAGCGTCATCCGTCAGAAGATACCCATCGCATCATCACCGAGGAAACCATCAACGGCGAGGAGTGTTTCGTTGTCGAGAGTATTCCGGTAGATGAAAACTACATGTATTCACGAACCGTCACCTGGGTGATCAAAGACAAATGGATCAGCCTGAAGAAAGAATTTTATGACGAGGACGAAGAACTCCTGAAAATTTTAACCGTCAAGGAATATCAGAATATCTCCGGTTACTGGATCATTCTGAATACCGAAATGCACAACGTACAAAAAGACCATCTGACTCGCATCAAACTCAGCAATCTCGTGATTGATAGCGGAATTTCCGATACCCAGTTTACCGAACGAATGATGCGAAGGGGACTTTAAAATGAAAACAGTGCTTAAAGCGGCAGCGTTCTGGGTCATTATCACAAGCATGGTTTTCAGCAGCAATGCCGAATCGGTATATCTGAGTGGATACGCCCGTAATTATACCGGTATGTTGCTGCATGGTAAAAATGAATTTTCGATTCTGCAAAATACATTCAACCTGAAATTTGAGCACAGCCGTAATCAGGTAGCTTTTGTCGCCAATCCCTATGTTTATCAATATCCCGGCACGGAGCTGGAAATCGGCTTGCGGGAGCTGTATCTCGACCTGTTTTTCGATAAAATGGATATCCGGGTGGGTCAGCAGCAAATCATCTGGGGCAAAGCTGACGGAATGTTCATCACCGATATCGTCTCGCCGAAAAACCTCAGTGAATTTCTGTTGCCCGATTTTGATGAAATTCGGATTGGCGTCACAGCCCTGAAAGCTGATTATTATATCGGGAATCACACCCTTGAAGCAGTCTGGATTCCGGCTTTTTCACCGACAATTATGCCGGACGAAAATTCCATCTGGTTCAGTATGCCCGAATTTCCCATTCAACCGACATTTGACGACTCCCGAAAATCCATCGAGCCCAATCTGGAAAAACAGCGAATATTATGCAAAATTTGCCGCAATGACCTCTGTTGTGGATTTTGAAATAATGGTGGGCTACGCCTGGGACGATGATCCGACGCTCCACATCCAGAAAACCATTGATCCCGGAACGATGCAGTTGTCATCTATCACCGTGATACCCTGTCATCACCGGCTGACCATCGGCGGCGGCAGCTTCAGTACCACATTGGGACCCTTTATGTTGCGGGGCGAAAGCGCTTACTACGCCGGAAAATACTTCCAGACCGCTGCTCCGGTCACGACTGATGGAGTGGTTGAAAAAGACTATCTCCATTATCTTATAGGTCTTGATTTTACGATTGGCGAAACCCGCGTCAGTTCCCAGTTTGTCCAGCAGACGATTACGGATTATGACGAGCAAATGGTGAATGACGAATTCGAAAATACCGCCACCCTGCTCATCAGCCGGACCTTTTTGCGGGAGACGCTGAAGCTGGAACTCTTTTCTTACATCGGTCTCAATAATGAAGATGCGCTGATCCGCCCCAAAATCAGCTATGACCTGACAGACGGTTTTCAGGTGTTGACCGGCGCCAACCTATTCACCGGCTCTGGTGGGCGGTTCGGGCAATTTGACCAAAACGACATGTTCTATTTCAAAGTAAAATACAGTTTCTGATGACCATATCTTCACAGGGAATATTCAGATTAATTCAGAAAATTTACGGAATGAAATACATGTTTATTCCCCTTCTGGCTGAAATTATAACTCAGGAGGTTGCTTATGAATCCCCTTATTCCCGGACTGATTCGCGCTTTGCACAACGTCGCCACCATCATTTGGCTGGGCGGGCTGTTCACACTGTGTTTTTTGGTCTTTCCCCTGGCGAATCGGATCGGTGATCCACTCGGCAGACAGGATTTCCTGAAACAGCTGCAGCAACGGCTTACGCGGTGGGTATTGCCTGCCATCATTATCCTGATGATAACCGGCATGCTGATGACCCGCGCATCCAGACAGGTCACCCGCTTGTTTGATTTTTCCAATCGTTACGGAACCCTGTTAAGTATCAAGCATATCTTCTATTTTCTGATGGTGTTGATCGCTATCCGGCGCCAGATAATGCTCCGTAAATCGTGGCAAAAACCGCCCGAAAAAATCCCAAACAGCCTGCGACCGATTCCGGTGTATGTCAATCTGATTCTGGGGATCGGCGTTCTGATTCTGAGTGGCATTCTAAGCAACCTCTGAACAGGACCAATTTCCCGGAACCGGCGGTATCTGCATTTACATGACACCTCCGGAATGTTTAGTTCTTTGCATTTCATGTAGGATTTATGTAATCTTATGTATATTCCAATACAGTAAAGGGGATCGAAAAATGGCAGACTTGACAACATCATATTTGGGACTAACGCTTCAAAATCCGCTAATCGTCGGCAGCAGTAGCATTACTCAATCGCTGCAGGATATCCGGCATTGTGAAGAAAAGGGCGCAGGAGCCGTAGTCCTGAAATCACTGTTTGAGGAGCAGATTCATGCCCGCTACGAGCAGACCCGTCAAAACATGATATTTCCGTGGCATCCCGAAATTTACGACATGATTGAGCACCTGAACATCGATTACGGACCGCGGGAATATCTGAATTTGATTACAGAAGCAAAAAAAGCCATTACCATTCCGGTAATTGCCAGTATCCACTGTTATTCCGACCGCTACTGGATCGAATTCGCCAGGCAGATTGAAGCCGCCGGTGCCGATGCCATCGAACTCAATATGCATATATTTCCCGTAAAAAGAGACACCGGCACCGCTGAAATTGAAAAGACATACCACCACACCGTGCAGTTATTGCAGGAAAAAATAGCGCTGCCGATCGCTCTGAAACTGTCACCGCATTTCACCAATCTGTTCGATTTTGCGGTGTCTCTTGACCGGCTCGGCATCAATGGGCTGGTGTTGTTCAACCGTTTTACACCCTTTGACATTAACATCGAAACACTGGAACCCACCAGCGGACCGCCCTTCAGTCAGCCCAACGAAAAATATACCGCCCTGCGCTGGATAGCGCTTTTGTCGGACAATTTAAAATGCGACCTGGTGGCATCAACGGGCAATCATTCCGGCGCCGACGTGATTAAACAACTCCTCGCCGGAGCTACGGCGGTGCAGCTCTGCTCTGTCCTGTATTGCGACGGTATCGAAGTCATCTCAAAAATTTTACAAGAGTTGACTGAATGGATGAACCACCACCAATTCGACTCGATTGCTCAATTTCGGGGCTTACTGAACCAGAAAAAATCCCAAAAACCTGAAACCTTCGAACGCTTTCAGTTTATTCAAGCCTCCATACGCTACCTCGCTGAATTAAGCAGCTCGCCAGGGAAATCCGCACCAAAAATATCATGATCCGGCTGTATTGCCGGGCGAAACATCATCCGGAGTGTGGAATCTGCCGGGATTGTCAGGAGCTGCTCGTTTACTCCGACCAGCGTCTGCAGGAATGCCCCTTCGGAGAGGACAAGCCTGCCTGCAGCAACTGTCCCGTTCACTGCTATAAACCGGTGTACCGAGACAAAATCAGGGCGGTCATGCGCTATGCCGGACCGCGTATGATCTGGCACCATCCGGTATTGGCAATCCGGCACCTGATCCGCTCACGGAAAAAAGCATAAAAACGAATTAATAGCTTAAAATTGGATTTAAAACATTGAAATCAAACAAATCTAAGGGGAGGATTCCAGTGGCTATGCAATCTTATGTTACTCAGGATTCGTTGACCGCAAAAGCTGAACTTTAGCTTGAAAAAATTGAACCTTACAATCAGCACAAAATGGAGCTTAACCGGAAGGGAACAGCGCTGTTGGTTATCGATATGCAACGCTTCTTTCTGGACCCCGCTTCGCCCACATTCACCTGTGGCGGACCGGCGATTATTCCCACTCTCAAGACGCTGATCCAATTTTTCCGGGCAGCGAACTTGCCGGTCATTTTTACACAACATGTCCATCATCCCAATGATCTAGATGCCGGAATAATGAAATGGTGGTGGCCGGGAATGTGTATCGAAGGAAGTCCGGAAAGTCTAATTTCAGATGAAATTGCCCCTTTACCGGACGAAAAAGTCATTCTCAAGCACCGCTATTCGGCTTTTTATAACACAGACCTCGAAACAGTCCTGCGTTGCCTGCAAATAAAAAACCTGATTATATCCGGCATAATGACGAATATGTGCTGCGAATCCACCGCCCGGGATGCTTATTACCGGGATTACCGGGTCTTTTTTCTGGCGGATGCCACCGGCAGTATCAACGAAGAGATGCATCTCGCCAGTCTGTTGAATCTTGCCTTCGGATTTGCCTTTGTGACAACCGCCGATTCGGTGCTGAAACAATTACAGCAATGACCCCTGGGATACGCTATCTACCCTAAAACGCCGTCTCTATTCCAAAGAATAGTGTTCGTGGGCGAACAGGTCCGTAAATGTACGCCGGGTCACGATCGTCACCCCGATCCAGATCATTCTGATAGGAGTCGAGTATATTTTTAATCCCGATATTTACCTTGGTTTTCAGACCGTTTTTCAGCGGTAGGCGGTAGCTGAGTCCCACATCAGCTTCAACAAACGGACCGCCTGTTTCCAGCAATAGCTGCGGATTTTCCTGCCCTTCAACGACAATTTCATGGGGAATATCGGCTTTTCCGATATAATTGCCATGCAGATACAGATCAGCATTACTATTGATATCCAGCGAGAGGCGAAAGTTACCGGTCAGGTCCGGTGTCCGCAGAAAGTTCCGGGTCCCGAAGTCCGGATGCAGACTGTCATAACGGCTCTGTTTGTAGGTGATACCACCGCGGATTTCAAAACCACTGATCGGGCGGACTCCCAGGTCAAGTTCAACGCCATGGACCCTGGCACCGGCACTGTTGATTCTTTCCCAACGCTCGGTCTCACCCATTTTTCCGACAAACCGCTCGGTAAAGGAGTCGCTCAGTCTGGTGGAAAAGGCGGTGAGTGAGATCATCGTCGCCATGCCGTTGAGATTTCCCAGATACTCCAAACCGCTGCTGACGGAATGGCTGCGCTCTTCCCGCAGTTTCGCGGAATTGCGGATGACCCGCTGATCGCCTTCAATCCCGCAGAGGTGCAGATCTTCGTCATAGGTTTGAGGCGGTTTGAATCCGGTCGTGTAGGCGGCTCGCAGAGCAACGCCTCCGCCGAGAGTAATCTTCGCATTGATGCGGGGGCTGACAATCCAGTGCTGCATTTCGGAATGTTTATCCAGACGAATACCGGTGACAATCTCCACCTGCTCATTGCTACCCAGATGCAGATCATCCTGAAAAAACACGCCCCAATTCGTATAGATTTCATCGAGATAGTAAACTGTCTCGGCGGCGGTTTGATCCTTGATTTTATCGTGAGAATACTGAAAACCGCCGGTCAGAAGATGATTACTGATCCGATAGTTGGACTGAAACCCGGCAATCTGCAGCGGATTATCCGTTTTTCCGTAAAAGGTCAGGGCGGTCAGCGTATCCTGAAGCGTATTGCCGCCCAAACCACCGTAGTAGGATTTCCGATTTTCAACGGAAAACGAGTAAAAGAAGCGATAATCAAACAGCGCTCCCGGGCGATGCAACCAGCGAATCGTCCCTCCGGAACGCCAATGCTCGATCCATTCGGCAAGATCGGCTTCATGAGCAGGCAAAGCGAACTTGTTGCCCCCGCGCCGCTCTTCGTGAATCTGGTGAAAGGATGCCAGCAATTCGGCATTATCATAAGGTTGATAATACCACTTAAAGCCCATGGACTCATTGCGAATTTCGCCCAGCTCACTGAACCCGTCCGCGTTGCGATCGTAGGGATTCCGTTTGCGAAAAGAACCGAACACATAGGCACCTGTTGTCCTGGAGCTGTTCACCGTCTCAGCCACAGCGCCGAGATGCTGATCGGGGCAGCCGTCCATGGAATTATTCTGGTATTTTATGCGAACCTGATTCAGCATCGGTCGGCGGGTAATCATATTAATCACGCCGGCAACGGCACCACCGCCGTACAGAGAAGAGCCACCACCTTTGACAATCTCAATCTGATCCACCATCTCTTCGGGAAAATGCTCAAGCCCGTAAACACTGGCAAGGCTGCTGACCACCGGATCACCATCGATGAGAATCTGAGAATATTTTCCGTCCATTCCCAGAATTCTGACCTGTGAAAAATTGCAATTCTGGCAGTTGTTCTCCACCCGGACGCCGGTGTGAAAAGAGAGCGCTTCCGCCAGATTGCAGGCATGTTTTTGCTCAATCAGCCGCCTTGGAATCACCTCTGTGCGCACCGGCATATCCTCGACCAGATGCGGGGTGGATGTACCGGTCACCACGAGGGCGCCCATCTCCAGAATCGTCGGTTCCAGTTCAAAATCGACCAGAACCATATCTCCCGCCTGTGCATGGACGGTCTTGGCACTTTGCTGATACCCAATCATCGACGCCACCAGACGTAATTGCCCCAGCGGAGCATGGTAAAGGAAATAGACACCCTCTTCATTTGTCGCCGCTCCTACGGTGGTATGTTCCACAATGACATTGACCCCTGCCAGCGGTTCTCCGGTACGGCTATCTGTCACCGTACCCCTGATAACGGCGCGTCCACGCCTCCTCGCCGGTCCATGTTGCTTCCCACGATTGTGCTCCTGACCAGCCATCATTGTGCCGCCACCCGGCTCACCAGAAAATGCCAGGGTACCTATTAACATCATCAATCCGACAAACAGACTGTATTTTTTATTTATTATCATTAGGCGTTTCCATATATAATTCAATTCAGTAATGTTTACTTTCGAACAGGTATCCGCTGCCTCATTTTAACCTGGTTGCGCTTTTTTTTCGAATCAGTCCTTCATCAGCTGAGGATCGAATTCACCCTGTGATCATTACAATCAACAGGAAAAGCGTCTCCATTTTGGCTAAAACGAATTATACAGACGAAAATGATAGGGGCGGACCGCGTCGCAGGATGGCACTTCGAAAAATATCACCGATACTGATCCGACAAGTGCCGATTTTACCCGGACCTGGTAAAATCTGCAATAGCAGCGCAATCAAAAAGAGACAAAATACGAATGTAGTTAAAACCGAATAAACCGCAGCAAGATATATGTATTCGCCACGGCTATGGGTATGTTGTTCTGTGGCACTGTTCGTTTCTTCTGCTCTCGCATAGGGGTGGGCATGGACAATAATTTCACCTTTTTCATCGACGTGAAAATGGCTGAAACAGGCGATATAAACGTTCACCCAGACCAGCAGTAACAGCGCCAACAGCGCGAAAGACAATTTATGCTTACCAAAAAAGCGCGTCATACCAACTCATTTTTACGCCAGGAATATAGAAATTATCCGCGCGAAAAACAATTGGAAAATAGAACTCAGGAGAGAGTCGGTTCCTGAGCTTTTAACCTTCTTGAGATTAAATGAAAAGGTACCGAAAGGATACTCTTATGAAACCTTCAGAAGGTTGGATGAACATGCTTTTTAATGATCACAGAGATTAACGCCGCTCTCCAGATCGCCGGCAAGGTAGATGCGAACAACCTCATCGGGATCGGGAATTGTCACTCCGTAATAGACATCAATACAGTTCTGATGAAAAAGACTCTGAGCGCGATTCCCCATGCCACCACCGATGACAACGTTCACGCCCATTTCATGCAGCCAGCGTGGAAAAACACCCGGCTCATGCGCAGGTGGGGTTCGACGTTCCGATTTGACGACTTTGTCGTTCTCAATTTCATAAATACCGAATTCTTCACAGTGACCGAAGTGGGTTGACAATTTCCCATTGGTCAAAGGTATTGCGATTTTCATTGCTTTATCCTTTCATTAATTACCAGTCCCGGATCAAAGGTCACTGGCAGGGGTTTCCCGGCGCTGACCCAGCAGACTTTCGATCTTTTCCTGAAGGGTTTGCGGACTAACCGGTTTGTCCAGGAAAACGTCCACCGGCAGATAGTCCGGGTCTGGTGCGAAGCGATAGGGTATCTGTTTGCGATCATGAATACAACTCAATATAATGATCGGCAAAGCGGTCATTCGCAGTTCTTCACGAATTTTCCTGGCTAGTTCGAATCCCTCGAATTCCGACGGCATCATCACATCCAGTACCACCAGGTCCGGCGTCCGGGTTTTGATCTTTTTCAATCCCTCTTCCGGTGTAGTGGCGGTATCCACGGTATAGTCATGCTTCTCGAAAAACAGGGTCATGATTTCCAAAAAGTCAATGTCATCATCGATAAATAGTAAACGGCTCATGCGTCCTCCTTTCCCCGGACCATCTTGCTGATCGCCGCTTCCGCTGCATTGACGATCCCGTAAGCGATTGGTGATGCGGTAATCAATGGATGAGTCCCCGATTGGAACATGGCAATCTGTTCAGCGGTCATACGATTCTGGACACAGGCGGATATGGCGTTCATAATTTCGCCGGTGCTGGCATCGCCGCGTACCTGACCGCCGAGCAATACGCCGGAATTGGTTTCAAAAACCAGCTTAATCTTGATTTTCGCGGCTCCGGGCAGTTTCCCAGGATGGCGGTTAACACTCTCGTTAACAGCACTGACGACGTTGTAACCGTGCGCTTTTGCCAACTTCTCCGTCAATCCGGCTGTGCCCAGGGCAAGTTCACCCACTGCCGTTCCCCAAACTCCGATCGTACCCGGTGTTTCACGGGTGATTCCAAACAGGTTGGCGCCTGCGACCCGGGCTTCCAGTGTGGCGATAGATGCCAGGCGCAGGGCGGAGGATTTGCCACCAAAAAACGAGACCTTTTCAGCGCAATCGCCGCAGGCAAAAATATCAGAGTCGCTGGTGCGCATCGCCCGATCTACGACAATGCCACCCGTCAGACCGATTCGCAAACCGGTTTTTTTCGCTAGATCGGCATTGGCGACGGCACCGATACCCAGAATCACCACATCCGCCGGTATCGTCTTGCCACCGGCGAGACTGACTCCCGTTACCCGCTCATCACCGTCAATGGAAACCACCTTGGAACCGGTTAGAACATTGACACCCCGCGAGCGCAGCTGCTCCTCCATTTCAATACAAAACTCATCATCGTAGGATTGGGAAAGACAGTGCTTCTCAATTTCGACTACCGAAACATTCGCAACACCGGATTTTTTGATTTCATCACTGATTTCAATACCGATAAAACCGCCGCCAATGACGACCACGTTCGCGGCACTTTTCAACTTTTTCTGCAACTCCGTCAGGTAGGTAATATCCTTAATAACGGCATAGACACCCTCTTTATCATGCCCGGGAATCGGAGGCATCGCAGGATAACTACCCGTTCCAAGGATCAATTTATCATATTGAAATTCCTGATCGTCAGTCATCACTATTTTTTTCGCCCGGTCGATACTCTTTACCTCACCGATCTGCAGATCGAGGTTCATAGCATCATAAGAGGCATCCGGTATCAGATTTTCCTGCGGTCCCGCCAGTGAACCGAAAATATACGGGATACCACAGGGAATCAACACCTTCTCTTCCTTGCGGATAACCAAAATTTTCTTTCCCGGATAATGCCGGCGCGCCGTCTGTGCCGCTGTCAGTCCGGCAGCGCTACCGCCAATTACAATTACGTCATACATTTTCATAGTTTTCCTTTCTAGCTCATTGTTTCAGATGAAGTAGTAACATTGCAATCAATTTTTCTAATAATCATTCTATACATTTGATACAAACCCATAACCTTCTGTTTCAGGAATAGTGGGAAAATTACGATACATTAAGTAATCCATCTTCTATTGATATTTCTCAGACTGATAAAGAACAGAATCACGCAGAAAAGGATCAGCATAAGAAAATCCAGCATGACATACAATTCGTGTTGACCGGTCACCGCACCGCGCAGAATATCGGTTCCATAGGTCAGCGGAAGAATGTACGAAACCGGACGCAGAAATACCGGCAAGGATTCAATCGGGATAAACAGTCCACAAAGGAATATCATCGGGAAACGGAAAAAATTCGAAAAAGTCTGGGCTTCAAAGACCTCACTTACCGACACCGCGATAAACAATCCTAGAAACGTGGAGCTGACAGCAATCAAAACTACCGCCATGAAAAGGAACCCCCAGTTGACAGCGGACAGGTCCGCCAGACAGGCGGCAATGATCACCGGTACGAAGGCATTGACAATGCCAAACAGAATGGCACCGGTGGTTTTTGCCAGCATTAAAAGTTCCAGGGAGATCGGCGCCAGTAACAGCCTTTCAAAAGAACGTCCTTTTTTTTCAAAGGTCACGGTAACAGACAGCAGGCTGGTGGTACCAAACAGTATGCTCAATGCAATAACTCCCGGCAGAAGCTCCCGGACACTCTCAAGCCCCTGCCCGGAGCGAATGAAGAACATCACGATCCAGACCAGTGGAAACAGCAATCCCCAACTGATATTGGGCGGTTTGAGATAATAGGAGCGCATGTCCTTCGCTAAGATATTCCAGAAGGCGATCCACCTTTTCACATCTCACTCCCTGTTTTCGCCTTCTCTTTTTCCTGTTTCATGATACCGGCTTCAATGCCCGTGATCTCTACAAAGACATCTTCCAGCGACGGTCTGATTTTACGGGCTTCGAACACTTCTATGCCGGCATCTTCCAAAAACCAGACGATCTGCCCGACCCGAAAAACCTGTGACGATTCGACCCGAATCCCTTTTGATTCGGTCCGGCAGTGAAGATTTGGAAATTCTGCCATAATCATTTCACAGATTTCAGTCCCGTGATCCGAAAGAGACAATTGCATCATCGTGCGATCCAATGACGGCTGCATCAAATTCTCAACCGTTTCGATCCGGATAATCTCACCCCGAACAATAAAGGCGATCCGGTGACAGAGACGTTCCGCCTCTTCGATATAGTGCGTAGTCAGAAAAATCGTGGTCCCACCCCGATTGAGATTGGAAATCAACTGGCGAATCTGACGAGCGCTGGCGACGTCAATGCCGGTGGTTGGTTCATCCAGAAACAGAATCCGGGGCTGGTGAATAATACCAGCCGCAATGGTCAGCTTGCGCTTCATTCCCCTTGAGTACCCGGTGAACTTACGATCCGACGCCTCTTTCAGCCCAAACCGGTCCAATAATTCAACGGCTCTGGAGCGCCGCTCCGCCTTGGGTATTCCGTAAAGAGCGGCGCAAAAGCAGAGATTCTCGAATCCGGTCAACTCAGGATAGAGGTTGCTTTCGTCAGGAACAACACCGATTAGATGCTGGGTTTCTTTCGGGTTTTTTACACAATCCCGGCCAGCAATCTCGATCTTCCCCGCATCCGGTCTGCAGAGTCCCGTCAGCATGTTGATGGTCGTTGTCTTACCGGCGCCGTTGGGTCCCAGAAATCCGAAGATTTCTCCCTGTCCGATTGAAAAAGAGATTCCCCTTACGGCAGCGACATCACCAAACGCCTTTTCCAGTTTAGCCACCGTTATTAGAGATTCCTGAGCCGTTAAGGTCGGCTTTTTCTGTCCCATTCTGTTATCCGCTGTGACCTGACATTTTTATCATTCCAGACTAATGACTTACCGCGATAAAAGCAAAACCGATAACAAGACCGATAATAACATTAACACCTTTCACCAGTAAGAACGAGCGCTTCGACTCAGCCAACAGCGGA
Organism: Fidelibacterota bacterium; assembly: GCA_049975265.1. Lineage (GTDB taxonomy): Bacteria > Fidelibacterota > UBA2242 > UBA2242 > UBA2242 > B118-G9. The sequence continues at coordinate 86,788 of JBNGDF010000004.1, read as the reverse complement.
ATCATGCCGTGCCCATCCTGAACAATCGAACTCGCCAGCAAAATACCAAACGGCAACGTCCCATTAAAATAGAGGGTTACAAAGACCAGATGCGGACCCGATTCGGGAATAATGCCCACCAGTACGGCGATCAACAGGGTCACGAATAAATTGTCGGCGATCCAGTCGGCAATACTGATATGCTGCATCAGAATTCCGATCACCAGCAGAGTACCGAAAGTCCACAGAAAAATCCGGGGGATGTGTACCTTTACAATGTGATTCCATAAATGCTCCTTCAGAAAGTGTTCCGGCACGGTGCTGACAATAAACAGCGAGATGAGAATCGTAGTCAGAAGCGTCACACGAATCCAGTTCCACTCCTCCGGTCCGATTTCACCGGTTAAAAATCCTATAAACAGCGCCAATACAATGACAATCAAAAGCACCCGCTCCATGGTCGCGCGCCGCAATTGATTCCGAATCTCACCTTTGGGGTAGCAAACACATCGATCTTGCGAATGCAGGGGTAAGACATTGTGCTTCAGGCGCCCGGGTTTCTCCCTTATTTTAATCAATCTGTCCGTCAAGTAGCCGCTGACGATGCCGATCCCAAAGGTTAAAGCGATTATGACCAGTGCCTTACCGGGAAACATTGCCAGCATCACAAAGGTCTCATCACCGCTGGTGGCAATCATGGTCGCCACCAACGCCCCAAAGGAGATGATACCGTGGGAAAAAAGCGTCACCGCCGTAAACGCGCCCAGACAGCCGGGAATCGCACCCAGCAGCCCCGCAACAAGATACTGCATCCAGCCTTCCTTTTTCAGCATATCGTGCCAGATGCCTCGGGTTTGCACATTGATGTATTCGATCACCAGCATCATGACGAAGATGAAGCCGGTGATCATCAGACCATGGCGAAGTGAATGGAGTAAAATTGTCACCATTGATACCACCTGATTAACGATTTGATATTAATCGTATTTCCTGAGAATACAATGATTCCGATCGGTCCCTTTTTCCCATTCTGCGATAATCATATCCCGGTTCTGTTGTAACCGATCCAGCGCATCTTTCACGGATGTATCGTTCATAATCACGCAGACGAATTTTTTCTTAATCCGCTTAATATTCGGTCCAAATATTTTGGAAACCACTACGTGAACATTCTCCTTTTTTAACAGTCCGGCTACGCCCTTGGCTTTTTCCAGGTCTTCATGAAGCTCTTCATGCCCTTCTACGACATTTTCGATCCGCTTAATAAACAGGATGCTCGATCTTGTCACCTTATAAAGATCAAAGTATCTTGTATCCCCAAAATGTCGGTTAATGAACTGTCGCCCGTTGTCTGTGGCAACCGCCACCATAATCTCCTTCATAACTCCTCTCTCGTTATACATTTGGTATTCAGTACTGTTTAATTTCAAACCGATTGCCCGATCGATCACAGACAAACACCATATCCACGGGTTCCCGCTCGATCACGGTCACATCATACTCTTTTGCGCGACACTTTTCAATCAGCGCCGCCCGATCATTCACGACAAGACAGACATGCTCCCAGACCGCCCGGTTTCCTTCAGAATCCAAAAACAGTTCAATATACACACCGCCAATCATTCCGGCGACAATTTTTACACTCCGACTTTGGTGGAAGATCCTGTCTGCCATCTCTTTTTCCAGAACAAATTCGCGCTGAATATCCAATCCCAGAATATCCTGGTAAAATTCCCGGACATCTGTCTCGCATGCAATGGTCAACCCAAGATGATGAAAATCAATGCTCATTTGCCTTCACTCCTTTTCAGTACAATGGCACCGTCATTGACGCCTATATCCCGGGCAATCACCGGACATTTGGCTTTTAATAAAAAGAAAATCGGACGGGGTTCGTCGGACAGTCCCTCATAATTTCCCTGCCCTTTGCTGATCACCACATCGGCGCGGCGAAACAGCTGCCGAAACTTCACACTGCAGGAGTGCAAAATTGTTCCCGGCGCCCGACTGCCGGAAGAGCAGATCTCCGCCACCTGCCCAATCCCCGCCGCGACGGCATCAACATAAGTGACGTCATTCAGAATCGGTTCGGCTCGGACAACATAAATTGTCGGCTTATTCACAGTCTCGATGAGCAGCCGGTCAAAGACCGATTCACCGGCATTATCTCCAACATAGAGGATATTTTCCGCCCGCTCCAGCGCCCGGCGAAACTCAAAAATATCGCAAATTTCAAAATCCTTCTCCAGTGTCTCACGAATTTCTGCATTAATATCGTAATCATCATGTACGCCGAAGTCAATTACATTGCCCGCAATTGCCAAACGCACTGCCATCAGTAATGGATCGTCGGAATTGGTTACCATCCGCTTCAATTGCGGATACAGGTCCAGAATTTCCCGGGTACTGTGGTTTTTTATCTCCGCCAGAGGATCATCCTGACCGGTGATCTCCCGAACTCTTTTGAAGATAATTTCACCGGTCTCCGGCGGAATGCTGGTCAGCGGAATATCCTTCAGCATCATACCGACTTCATCAATCAGTTGTTTGATAATTGTAACATCTTCAGTCACCATGCGACCGATCCGCAACGCCTGATTTACAAAACAGGGAAAACAGTCCAGGTAGGTTTTCATGATTCACTTTCTCGATTTTGGTGCATTTCTAAAATACCACTCAATAATGTTTTTAACAAAAGTAGTTTTCCATTCTGTCAAATGCTTTCGTAATCATCTCCTCATTCACACAGAACGAGAGCCGAATATGGGCTTCGCCTGTCGGTCCGAAAGCTATCCCCGGCGTTGCCGACACCTGAATCTTATCCAGAAGGTTTTTGCAGAAAGTGAAAGAGTCCTGCTGTCCTTTCAATGTAATTGTGGGAAACATCAGATAGGAACCGCCGGGCTTGACATAATTAAACACATGACTCAGCCGATCCAGCCGCTTGCACATCAGGTCCCGAGTGCGCCGGTAATGCTCCCGGAAATCCGCTATACACTTCTGATTACCCTCCAAAGTAGCCAGCGCCGCATCCTGAGACACCACCGGTGCACAAATCGCCAGTGGAATATGAGCCTTCTTTATCTGTGAGATTACCGGTTCGGGAGCCAGGACATAGCCGATCCGCCAACCGGTCATGGCATATGTTTTAGTGAACGTATAAACACTGATGAACCGGTCTTTTACTTCCGGAACCGACGCCAGGCTGAAATGGCGGTGCCCATCGAAAACAAAATATTCATAGGCTTCGTCAATGATAAGAATCAGGTCGGCTTCAAGGGCAATCTCACCCAGCTGCCGCAACTGCTTTTCCGAAAAGACCGTGCCGGTGGGATTGTTGGGATTGCACAACATGATCGTCCGGGTTTTCGGTGTAAGCGCCTTCCGAATTCCCGCAATATCCAGCGCAAAATCCTGCTCTTCCAACAGGGGCACCAGAACTGGTTTACCCGATGCCAATTCCACCTGCCGAATATGCGTAGAATAGGTTGGTGTCGGTAAAATCACCTCATCACCGGGATCGATCGTCGCTAATACAGCCGCCGCCAATCCTTCGATAGCACCAACAGTGACCAGAAGGTTATTGACGGTGGCAGAAATACCGTTGTCCCGTTTCAGCTTTTGGACAATCGCCTCCCGCAACTCCGGTAACCCATCACTGCTGGAATAGCCACCTGTCAAGCCCCTCTCTATCGCCCGAATCGCCGCTTTATTGATATGCGTCGGCGTTCCGCTAGTAGGTTTCGCCCAGGACAGGAAAGCGACGTCCCGATACTGCTGTAACAGGCGGGTCATCTCATGAATAGCGGATTTCGGGATGCGGGTCACGCGGTCTGAGTTATGCATATATTACACCTCTTCTTCCTGAATTTTCGTCAATATTTCGGCGCCTTCCGAAGTCACCAAAACTGTATGTTCGAATTGAGCGCTGGGCGAACTGTCCACCGTCCTGACGGTCCAGTTATCCTCCGTCGAAACGAATACGGCATCGCTACCGCCCATAATGATCATCGGCTCAATCGTAAAGATCATCCCTTTTTTTAGTTTTATCCGGTTCTCCAGAGTAAAGTGATGATAAACCATCGGCTCTTCGTGAAACCGTTTCCCGATACCGTGTCCGCCATACTCTTTGACGATGGCATAGTTGAATCTGCTGATATAGCGTTCGATAGCTAGACCGATATCCGAGAAGTAACCACCCGGTCTGACAGCCCTGATTCCGATCATCAGGGCTTTTTCGGTTCGCTCGACCAGTTTTCTGACCTCCGGCGACACATCTCCAATCAGGAAGGTCCGGGATGTATCCCCATGATAACCTTCCAGATTGACCGTCACATCAATATTGACAATATCGCCGCTCTTCAGAATGTCCGCTTCCGAGGGAATACCGTGGCAGACGACATCGTTGATAGAGGTACAGATACTTTTCGGAAAACTGTTGTAATGCAGCGGTGCCGAGCGGGCTCCCTGTTTTCTGGTATAGGTCTCACAGAGATCGTTCAGGTATTGAGTGGACACCCCCTCTTTGACAAAGGGAGCGATATAATCCAGCAACCGGGCAGCCAGTTTGCCGGCACGGCGCATCATCTTTATTTCGTGCCTGTTTTTAATAAATATCACTAAAAACCCCGGATCATGAATGTCACTGACAATTCGTCTTAATTATTCTCACTGCTTAATATCAGATCAGGCGGCGTGAACCGGAATAAATCTCTTCAATATACAAAATGGCAACGGCATACCCTGGAAGATTTTCGGGATTCCACTTTTTCATATTATCATAGTATTCGCCCCTCTGATGATATTCGATTCTGCCCTTTACCTGATAAGAGGTATCATCTTCGGTAATAAAAAGCAGGGAGCCTTTCGTACCATTAAAAAAATTTTCTCTGGTTTTTCCAAAATAGTTATCGGCGATCATAAAGCGCTGGTCGTCATATTTACAGACACAGCTGGCGTAAATTGCTGCTGATCCACCGTGGTGAAAACAACCGGTCCCTTGCGTTTTTCCCAGGCTTTCCTGAACTCCTGTGGTACACTCTTCATATTTACTTCCTTTCTTTGCAGCAAGTGCGGTTAATCGTACGCCAGACGGGTCTGCTCGTCCGCCCAGGTCGGTGCGATGATTTTCTGCCATTCCGGCGATTGCCAGGTACCCAGTTTCCGATGATTATCGACATACTTCTGGGGAATCGGATGGGTACCCATCACCACCTTTACAGGATAGCGGTTTTCAAGAAAGGTTTTAAATGTCTCAATATAGGGGCAGGGTGGATACCCAACGATCAGACCGGTAGCCAGATGAATCACCCGGGCACCATTTTTAACCATCTCGTCACCGGCATATTCGATATTTCCGCCGGGACAGCCATCGCAGGTGGTATATCCCACAACTTCCACGGAATCATCTTTATCATAGATGCTGAAAGCACCTTCCCGGTTTCGCAGTGCCCGGAAACATTTCCCGCCGGCACAGCGCCGGTAACGATCACAGATAATGATACCGATCTTTTTCTTTTCTGACATATTATCACTCTTCTTTGTTTAAGGTTCATCTCAATGTATCAGAACTCCCGGAGTTCGCCCTTTTTATAGGCATCGTAAGCCTCTTTGACGCTCAAATTGCCGGCACCTACGTAGATTTTAACATTGCTCTGCGCCAGCACCCGTGCGGCATTACCGCCCGGTCCGTTTCCGGTAATTAGCACCCTGGGTTGCAGTTCAAACAGCTTTTGAGCCGTCTGCGGACCGGCGCCGTGAGCGGTTTCGGCAATCGACCGGTTGTCCAGTGTGGTGATCTCCCCCGTTTCCTCATTATACACAAAGAAATAATCAGTTCGACCAAATCGGGGGTCCATGGGAGAGTCCCATGTTGTTCCTCTGCTCGTAAATACGATTTTCATCGCGTTTCCTTTCTGTTTTTATTTTCCAAATGATTGAATCCTGGTCCAGCTTTGTCGGACAGCCTGCTGTAATTCTCCCTTGCTGTATTCAATAATGGTCTGCCCCTGCGTCATAGCGGCGGTAAAGGCTTCATCATACGGCAATTCCGCAATCGGGGCGATCCCATTTATTTGAATAAAATCCCGAATCCTTTGCGTCACATCGGGATTCAGGTCGGCTTTATTAATAATGCAACCGGCGGAGATTCCAAACTTATTGACCAATTGAAATACCCTTTCCAGATCGTGTAAGCCGGAAACCGTCGGTTCGGTGACCAAAACGACAAAATCGGCACCCGACAGCGATGAAACCACCGGACAGCCGATTCCCGGTGAACCATCCACCAAAACTATCTCTTTTCCCTTTTCTGTAGCAATGCGTTTAGCTTCGTTTTTTACCTTTGCTACCAGTTTACCGGAGTTCTCCGCACCAATACCCAGTCTGGCATGCACCATAAAACTGCCGGTCTTGATGTTGGAGATATACCAGTCGCCGACATTCTGTTCTTCCATGACAATGGCTTCCGTCGGACAAATCCGGGCGCAATAACCACAGCCCTCGCAATCCAGCGGCTGAACGATATATCTGCCGTCAATGACCGGAATGGCATCGAACCGACAGACATCCGCGCATTTCCCACACTGAATACAGGCATCCTGATCAATCTTCGCCAGGACACCGCTGTAAAAATCTCCGGCAAATTTAAAATCCGGCTCCAGAAGCAGATGCATATCCGCGGCATCCACATCACAGTCAGCAACAATGAGGTCGCGACCACCCAACACGGCAAACGAAGCCGTTAAAGATGTTTTTCCTGTACCGCCTTTCCCGGAAATGACAACGATCTCTTTCATCGGCTCGCCTCCGTTCCCATGTTGCGAATAAAGGCGATTACTTTGTCCAGCTCTGCTTGAAATTCTGGTACGATCGGATAAATCAGCTCTCCCCGGCTGTACAGTATGGCGATCTCCCTGCGATTGGGAATTTTGGCGATTACATGGATATTTTCCGCCTGGCAATAGTCAAGCACCGCATCGTTGCCGATGCCGAAACGGTTTACAATGACCGCAAAGGGTTTCTTCAGTTTCCGCATGGTTTCTACCGCCAGCTTCAGATCGTGTAATCCAAAAAGTGTCGGCTCGGTCACCAGCAAAATCAAATCGGCGTTTTTTGTGGCTTCGATCACAGGACAGGAGGTTCCCGGCGGCGAATCGTAAATCTTACTATTCGTATCGGGATATTTTGAGTCTACATAGCGTAATGTCTGTGCAATCAGCGGCACCGCCTGCTCCTGACCGATATCCAGCCTGCTTTCGATAAATGTCAGATTGCCCAATCGGAATTCCCGGAGTTCCCCCATTTTCTCGGGAATCATAGGCAAGGAATCCGTAGGACACAATTCCGAACAGGCAAAGCAGCTATGGCAGAGTTGCGGGAAGATCATAATTTCATCTGCCAGCTGAACCACCGCATGAAAATTACATACCTTCTGACATTCGCCGCAGAGAATACAAGTGTCCGGTTTCCACTGTGGTACCATTTTATATTTATCTTCCTGGTGGGTCGGCTCGCCATGAATAAACAGCCCTGAATTGGGCTCCTCCACATCGAGATCGGCTAAAACGACCGGTTCCTGTTCAGCCATACGGCTAGCCAGATTGGTGGCAAGTGTCGTCTTACCGGTACCACCTTTACCACTGGCGATGGCAATTTTCATCGCTGGTTTCTCCTGTTCACATGCGGGTTCAACTTTTCACTAATGGTACCGTCAGGCAACATCCAATCCGGATGATATTTTCCACGCTCCTCCAATTCATAACGAACACAGCTTTGCCAATCACCCTGACAGTATAACTCAATCCATTTTTTCTCAATCTGACCCTCTTCATAAAATCGTTTCATCGGACAGACCGGAAACCATTTACAATCGCGGTCAAGAATTTTCAATTTTTGATATAATTTAGATGTTTGTTTTTCAAAAGCCGGGTGATAAAGTAAAGAAGCCGGATGGGGCAATGGATATAATTTCTGATTATCTGTAAAAATTAATTTACCATAGATTTGAGCATAATCCTCCCGGGCTGGTGGTGGATCGGCATGATATTTCGCTAAAATATAGCATGTTGCATAATAGCCCAGTGGCACGAGTACCTCAGGTGTAATAATTGTGATTTCCTCATCCAGATACCGGCTACAGCTCTCAATCTCACTCATTTTGGGATTGCGGTTCTTCGGCAACATGCACTTGATCAGATTGGTCATATAGATAAAATTCCGGGCAATGCCGGCACTATCTAAAAGTCTACCCAGAACCTGACCCGAAGGACCGATGAACATCCGGTTTTCCCGGTTTTCATTTTCACCCGGAGAGAGCGCAATCAGCATCAGACGTACATTCAGGTCTCCTTCGCCAACGAGAACATGATCCCGGGTTTCAGACAGACGGCAGTTTGTACAGGATCGGACCTGCCGATTGAGATTATCCATCAATTTTTGCTTCTTGGTATTTTTCAAACCACTTCCTCTTGTATCTCACTCAACCGATGATCGAGGTAGGCTTGGACCACATTATAAACAGTCCGGATCTTTTCTGTATTCGGTAGAACATCCCGGATCCTCTCCAGATAGCCTCTGGATTTCACAGAGCGTAAAGTGGGGCTGAAATTGACATCAAAAATCCAGCCCATTTGCAACAGCTTAAAATCATTCAGATTGCGGATATGCTTGACATCGACAATCCTTTGATTGACCAGGTCCCGATACACCTGTTCCGAAATTTCGGGTGTGTCGGGCAGGTCGAGTTCCAGCGCGCCATTGCGTCCGCCATCTTTGCGATGATAATAATCGCTTACCACTTTCCAGATATCCAGCTTATCCACATCCCGCAGCAATTTCGTGAAAAGGAGACATTCTTCTGTTTCATGCTGCGGCAGTGAAGCCTGATTATGATAGCGAATTGTCCGATAAATGAGATTTCTGGTGAATTCATTGAATTGATCAAGAATACCGTATTTACGCAATATTTTTATGCCGAGTTCAGCATGATCCTCGGATTTCTTATCAACAAATGTATGATAACGGGCATATTGCTCAAAGCGACCGACATCGTGGAGAAGCGCAGTGATTTCAGCCAAACGCAGTTCATCGTCATTGAGATCAAGCTGTTTTCCAATTTGTAAAATCTCCCGGCACACCCGCCCGGTATGCTCCTCTTTAAGGACAATATTTTGCCGTAGCTCTTCACCTTCCTCTTTAAAACCGGCGACATACCCGGAAAACCATTTTCTAATAATATCGGCAACCGCTGCGCTTATTTCGATATGCGGATTCTGTTCTGGTACAATGGACACCTTTTCCTAACCTTTCTGTTTGTCCGGCACAGTTTTTTCCTGATAATCAATAATCAAAACACCATTCAGGTGATCGATTTCGTGCTGCGCAACTCTTGCCAGGAGTCCGCTCAATTCCAATCGTGTCTCCTCGCCCTCGAGATTCACACCGGTAACGGCTACTTTTTGGTGACGGCGAATATCCACCCCAATCCCCGGTAAACTCAGACAACCCTCGACCAGATTATCCTGTCCATCGGTATCGGTTATTAACGGATTCACCAGGGCAAATAGTCCGTCTCCGATATCAGCGATAAAAATTCGTTTTAAAATTCCCACCTGCGGCGCCGCCAGACCGATACCTTCGTGTTTGTACATAATATGTTCCATTTCCCGGACAAGTTCGTGAATTTCGGTGTCAATATTCGGGACAGACCGGGCTGTTTGTCTCAAAACTCTATCGGGATAAATTTTTAGTTCGTATTTACTCCGCATAATAAACCTTTGTTATAAAAATTTCCCCGGCATCTTTATCGAATGGTTATGGTTATTGAAAACGATAGAGAACCTCCCCGGCATTTTGCACAAAAAGAATCCCCTGATCCTCACGTTTCATCCAATCGGAAATATTTATACTGTCGGGATTCACATAACCGACATTAATTCTGTGACATCTTTCTTCAGGAATACCCGTTGCGAGAATCACGTTGATGCGCGGTTTCTCAACCCTATTCTCATAAGTTCCAGCCCCCTTGACATGCGTCGAGTGAGCTTTGATGATGCCCGGCACCTGATCGTATTCTCCCGGCTGCTTTAGGAAAAAATCTCTCACATGATAGCCGACCTTATCAATGAGACGACCGTGGGTATAGGAGACCTCTTTAATCCAAGGAGCGTAAATAATCAGAGTGCCTCCTTCCGCAACCACAGGTTCCAGTTTATACATCGCCTTGGCTGCTGTCCAGAGATCATCGTACATTTCGGAAGGCATGCTCAATACGTTCTGAAAGCGCCTCTTTCTATAAACGATATTCACATGGGAAGATAAATCCGCCGCCCTGGACCAGGATTCCTCCGGTGAACCGAAATAAAGTCCACTGAGTTTTTCGCCTCTCACTACCAGGCTGAAACAGAGTCTGGGCACATCGATAAACTGAGCCGCCCGATCCAGAACATCCCGAACCAGCGTGTTTTTAATACCAATAATCCTTAGATTCGTTATCAATGCTCCTAACCAATGGAAAAGGTTGGTCAACTCCGGACCCGAAATTCCCGGGAAAAAATATTTATTGCCTCCCGAAAAGCCGACGACTTCATGGGGAAAAACAGGACCAATCACCAACAGCTGGTCATATTCGAAAATAACTTTATTAATTGTAACCTGAACACTCTCTTCCAGTATTCCATTGGTGATCTCTTTGATCTCATCAGAAGATATTCTACCGATAGTTTTTAATGAATCAGGATTATCCCATTGGTGATTGTAAAACGTAACAGATTGATAAATACTTTTTCTCTCGTCTCCTGTGATCCCGACTCGCCGGTAAATTTCCTCGTCACTCAAAGCCCTGTGAGTTCCGAGAGCAATGATATAATCAAGTTTCCGGGTGACGCTACCAATCTCATTGAAAATCGCTTTAAAAAACAGGTCAATTGGCGCCGTTCTGGTATGATCCGGGATAATGATTAACACCTTTTTACCGGAGAAATCGGTTTTCTGAAAAGCCTTTTTTATCAGGGCATTAATTACTTCTTCAGAAAGATATCCATCTTTCAATCCTTTACCGAAAACCATCCTATTTCCCCGTCAACCGATTAGACATTTCGGATTTCCGGTATCCTTCTTTTTCTGGTTTCCTCTGCCACCTGCCTGATTTCCTCAAGCATCTTTTGTGAAATCGGTACTTCTATTTCCTTTTCTGAAAAGGGAGCCCCCTTCATTCGGACGATCTTGAAAAAGAGACGCATTGGCTGTTCGACCCGGGTAAACATTAAATTATCGGCAGCATCTTCGAGTAATTTGATCCGATCCGCAAAAGCACTGGTACTGACAGCAAAAGCGTAGGTTTTACTCGTATCGCTAGCAATGATCCCCTTTAATTTATCCAAAATCGCTCCCTCATACCGATGAGAAAACAGAAGCAGATTAAGAGCCGATCCAAAGACCATGATACCCAGCTCATTTTTCGGAAGCATCTTTTCGGCTACCTGGAGGGCTTCGTCCCACACATCGGGCTTGATCATGTTCGCCTGCAACGTATTTTTACCCAACTTCCGATATCGATCAACACCGGGATCAAATTGGATAAAAACGACCTTATCCGGATAATCGTTGAAATCAACATTATAGAGTTTCTTCATAGCCGTCCGCATCAATTCCGGTGTCGGATATTGTAGCGGAATGGCAATGAGCGAACCGCCCGATTTGAGCCAGGCAGCGACAAAGGCAAATTCCACCAGCGGCTTCCCGGTACCTCCGGGTCCGCTGATCAGAGTCGACGAGGGTACCGGAATTCCTTCCGGTAACAATTCGTCCAACCAGCTGATACCAATTTTTAAATTCCTTTTCTCACGCAATGGTTACCTCTCGCGTCAGGTACACATCCTGCACCATATTCAGCAATTTCACACCTTCTGCCATGGGACGCTGAAAGGCTTTGCGACCGGTTATTAAACCCATTCCACCGGCACGTTTGTTAATGACTGCCGTTCGGGTCACATCAGCAAAATCATCGGCTCCGGAGGCGCCGCCTGAATTTATCAAGCCCACACGCCCCATATAACAATTCGCCACCTGATAACGGGTCAAATCGATGGGATGCTCCGACGTCAGTCGGGTATATACGGCATCATGTGTTTTACCGAATTTCAGAACCCGATAGCCGGCGTTATTCTGGGGCTGTTTCTGTTTGATAATATCGGCTTCAATAGTAGCTCCCAGATGGTTTGCCTGTCCCGTCAAATCTGCAGCCAGATGATAATCCTGGTCAGCGTTAAAAGCGGCATTTCTAAGATAGCACCATAATACGGTAACCATACCGAGTTCGTGCGCATACGCGAATGCTTCGCTTATCTCCTGGATTTGCCGGCGCGATTCACTGGAACCAAAATAGATCGTAGCCCCAACAGCCACCGCGCCCAGATCAAAAGCCTGTCCGACACCGGCAAACAGGGTCTGATCGTGGATATTGGGATAGGTCAACAGCTCATTGTGATTCAGCTCTACAATAAACGGAATTTTATGCGCATATTTACGGGCAACCGAACCCAAAACACCCAGTGTGGATGCCACCGCATTACAGCCACCTTCAAGCGCTAATTTGACAATATTTTCCGGATCGAAATATATGGGATTGGGGGCAAATGAGGCTCCCGCCGAATGTTCGACCCCCTGATCCACCGGCAACACCGATAAATAACCACTCCCGGCCAGACGCCCTGTGTTGAATATCAACTGCAGATTTCGCAATACGGTCGGCGACCTGTCGGTATGAGACATGATCCGATCCACAAAATCGGGCCCCGGCAGATGCAGCGCTTCCTTTTTGATCCCCGTGCACTGGTAATCCAAAAGAGCCTCGGATTCCTCGCCCAACTTTTCCCTAATTTCCTCAATCATAATAGCACCTCAATATTTTAATTTGCATTTTGCATTTTCAGCATTTTTACATTCCAACACCTGCTATTTCCAAGCCACAGTTTGGACAGTGATGCTCCCGAATGGTATTTTTCACTATTCCAAAATAGGACCGTTTGATCAACAATTGACCGCACTGGGGACATTTTGTATCCATATCATCGTGATATCCAAGATTACCGATATAAACATAATTCAGACCGGCATCACGACCGATTTCCCTGACTGTAAAGAGGGTCTCGACCGGAGTTGGTGGAACATCTTCCATTTCGTAGGCTGGAAAATAGCGACTGATGTGCCAGGGCACATCTTTGCCTAATTCCTCGGCTACAAAATTTGCCATCTCCCGTATTTCGGTCTCTTCATCATTAATTCCGGGAATGATCAGACTGGTTACCTCGAGCCAAATCCCCAACTGCTTAATTTTTTTCAAGCTGTCCAAAACCGGTTGCAAACGCGACCCCAACAAGCGGCGATACGTGACGTCCCGGAACGCCTTTAAATCTACATTGATGGCATCCAGATAAGGACTAATCATCTCCAGCATTTCGGATGTCATGTAGCCATTGGAAACGTAGATATTTTGGATTCTCTTTTCATTTGCAAGACGGGCAATATCATAGCTGTATTCAAAAAAAATGGTGGGCTCAGTGTAGGTATAGGCAATGCTTTTACATTGCTTCTGTTTGGCGCTCAATACAACTTCTTCCGGGCTCGCCTTCTGTTCAAAGTTCAATATATTCTCATTTACAATCTGAGAAATATCCCAATTCTGACAGAATCGGCAGTGAAAATTGCATCCGGGCGTTGCGATGGAATAGGCTTTTGAACCGGGGTAAAAATGATACAGAGGCTTTTTTTCAATCGGATCCGTGTGTTGAGCAATAGTATGCCCATAGACCCTTGTAAAAAGTGTACCGCCGTGATTCTCCCTGACTTTACAGATACCCTTTTTACCATCATGAATAACACAGCGGTGGGCGCAAAGATAACACCGGACCGTGTTGTCCTTCATTTTCTGATATAGTAACGCTTCTTTCATCATGGCAAACTCGCTTTCCGGCAATCACAGCCGCCGGTATCATTGTTCCGAAATCAAAAATTTCGGCTTGAAAATCTGAGCCGGTTTATCAGTAGCCTCGCTGTTTTTACTCCCCGTGGATCCTCTTTTTCTTATCAAGCAACTCCTCTTTGGTCTCCTTGTGATCCGGGTCCGATACGATTGCTTCGGTGGGACAAACCTCTACACACTGCGGCTGATCATAGAACCCCACACATTCCGTACAGCGCTCCGGGTCAATTACAAAAATCGGGTCACCTTCGGAAATCGCCTCATTCGGGCATTCCATCACACAGGCGCCACAAGCGATACAGTCATCATTAATAAGCAAAGCCATGATAATCTCCTTTCAGGTTATTAAACGTAATGCCTTCCTCGCTTTTCTTTGAATCTCATTCTGAACAGTCACCTGGTATTGTTTTTGCTCAAGAGCATATCTCACTTTTTCCAGAGTAATCTTCTCATGGACATAACAATAGCCGTCCCATAGAATTACCTCTTTATTGGTATGTTCCGCCACATGGGAACCCAGATTCCGGTCGGGCACGAAAAGAATCTGTGAGTGTGGTAGTGAATTGACCACCTCTATTGCATTTGCGGAGGTACAACAAACATCCGATTCGGCTTTTGTGCTGATCGCTTTCTTGCTTAAATCCAGAGAATCTCCCACATAATCGGCAATATCCTGCACTTCACCCCGTTGATAGACATGCGCCAGAACCACCGCATTATTCTGCTTTTTCAATATCCCGATCTTTTTGATAATTTCGTTATGGTTTCCGCTCAACATATCTATTCCGAATTACTCTTTGCTCAGCTTACCTCTCTCCGAAAAGACGGGTGCCGATCCGTACGATATTAGCCCCTTCTTCTATAGCGATGTTGTAGCTGTTGCTCATACCCATCGAAAGATACTTCATTTCCACATTGGGAATATTAGCGTTACTTAAATGGTCGAAAATAACTTTGGTTTTTTTAAAATAGGGTCGGGAATCTTCGGGATTGCCAAATCTGGGACCCATTGTCATTAATCCCTGAATCCGTAAATGCTTCAACGAGCTGATTTCCCAGATCAACCTCTCCACATTCTCTGGTAATACACCGGTTTTATTGGATTCACGACCGCTGTTGATCTCGATCAATACCGGCATTATCTTGCCCAGTTCGGCACAATGACGATCCACCGCTTCGGCAATCTTCCGCGAATCAATTGTTTCAATCATATCAAAAATCTGTACCGCCCGTTTAGCTTTGTTACTCTGGAGATGACCGATCAAGTGCCATTGTACTTTATCGGTAATGTGCCTGTACATCTGCTCGGCTTCCTGAACATAATTATAACCAATTATACTCACACCTGCAGCGATGGTCATTTTCACTTCTTCCGGACTGCGCGTCTTGGCAGCCACTACCAATGACACATTCTTTGGAAGCGATTCAATTATTTCCCTAACATTGTCCTTGATATCATTCAGCTCCATAATGAATCCTTTATTTTTTTCGGTTAACAAATATCAGCGGAAACACAATATCGCTTACGCAACAGGGGAGCCACACCGCCAGAAACAAAAAGAAGAAAATTACCGGATAGGAATACCAGCTCAATTCACTTCCCATAGCCATTACCATATGAAATAAGGAAGCCCAGGTGCTAAACAGGACATGACCTGCGTGGGGGAATTTGGTATTCGGTTTGTAAAACGCAAAGGCAACCCCGGCAATCGCCAGCGGATTGATTAACCACCATTTTTCAATAAAGCCAATATGAATCCCCCGGTTTGGCAATCCCAGAATGAGCTCGCCTAAAAAGGGAATCACCGAGTCACTGATCGTAGCAATACCTACCGATCCGAAATAACCGATGAGTGCCAGCTTCCATAAATTGCACTGCCCGCGAAAACATTTACCGCTGATACAGTCGCATGTATGAAGTTCGTAAATCGAAGCCGTTACCAGCGCGCTCAGCACGACATGAATTGGGTGAAGAACATAAAAAACGCTGTAAGCGGTCTCTTTTGGCAAATTCCGGAAAACGATGAAAATCAATACGCCTGTTAAGGCACCCACCGCTGTATAGGGAGCATGGTTTTTCAGCTCTCTAATTATCGTACCCATAATTGCACTCTCTGTTTTTAATCTTTATCATGCTTTATAAAAATAACTTTCGTTTTTTAGTCAATGCTCCTGAATATTCGAAAACCTGTTGTTTCATTTTGAAAAATTCAATACACATCCGGGATTGAGAAAATCATCATGGCTCAGCGTGCCGCAGAATTTTCCCAGGAATATAAAATTCGCAGCCACGATCTCCTGCCGGACATCTGCTATACCCACCCCTTCAAATTGATCCAGCGGTGCATCGTTCATCACATGTTTGGGATATATGGACAGTAAACCATCCGGTTTCAGGACCCGATAGACCTCCGACAACAACTGCTTTCTTTCCTCCGGAGTAAAATAATGCAGAACATCATAGAGCAGAACGACGTCTATCGAATTCTTTTCCAAATCAAGGGTAACGGCTCCGGTGGTGAGAATTATCTCGATATTTTTGATTTGCAGCCGTTGAGCTTTGCGCTGCAGCTCCTTCAGCGCAGACCGGTCTTTATCCAGGGCATAGACCCAGCCATCTCTGCCCACCACCAGCGCCGCCGGAATACTGTAGTGACCGACCCGCGCACCAAAATCAAGAACCTTGTGGGCGCTTTTTAGACCGATTCTGCGCAGGAATACGACTCCTTCTTCCCGTTCCCATTTTTCAATCATGCTTACCATGAATCACGCTTCCGGTTTACCACTATTTTTTGATCAGTTTCATCAATGGAGTCCTCACTGCTGCAACAGGTCGATGACATTTTTGCCGATTTTCATAAATGCCTCTGCCGTCACCGAATCGGGATATTGCAGCACAACCGGCGTGCCGTTGTCACCGCACTCCCGACTCTGGATATCCATGGGCACTCGTCCCAGAAAAACCGCCTGTAGCTCCGCCGCCATCTGTTCGCCCCCGCCCTTTCCAAAAAAATCGATCGTCTCACCGCAGTGCGGACAGATCATTCCCGACATGTTTTCCACCACGGCAATTTTGGGGACATTCAATTTTTTCGCCATGTTCACCGCACGGCGGCAATCCAGAAGAGATACTTCCTGCGGTGTGGTCACAATAACAGCCAGCTGGGGATGCATTTTCTGGGACACCGTCAGCACCTCATCACCGGTTCCCGGCGGCAGGTCCGTCACCAGCACATCCAGTTCATCCCAGACCACATCGGCAAGAAACTGTGAAATCGTTCCGGACCTCAGCGGTCCCCGCCAGATCACCGGCTGGTCCTTAGGAATCATCGGCGCAATGGAGATGACCCGCAATCCCGCTTTAATCTGGGGCAATATCTGATGTTCGTCCATCATTTCCGGCATTCCGGTAAGCCCAACCATTTGGGGAATATTCGGTCCGGTGATATCGGCATCCAAAAGCCCCACCTTCAGTCTTCCCTTTAACAGTGCATAGGCTAAATTGACCGCTACCGTACTCTTGCCTACGCCGCCCTTGCCGCTGAATACGGCAATGCGGTATTGAATATTTTCCAGTTTCTGCTCTATTCGTTTGTCCTGCTCTTCCATCTGTTTGACTCTGTCGGGATTTATATTCATTTTAGTAACCTCTCTGTTTACTGACGATTAAAATTGTCATAACACCCGTTAAAAACCACTTATCGATACTTTAATACCTGACATATGGCGATTGTTGCCTGTTTCTGCTGGCAAACAATCTTTCTAATTAGAGTACATTAGCTGTCATATATCCATCTCGAATTGCATCCTGCGCATTGCCAACCATTTTTGCGTCTCCAATAACATAAATTGGCACGGTTGCCTCCAACTCCTGTTCCATGGTGTTGTTACAGCTCATCATGCCGGTAGAAACGACCACGATATCGACATCATCAAAGCGTATATCCTTACCATTTCTCTCGGCAAAAACAGTCTTTCCCTCGATCTTTCTGATATGGGTATGATCACTAAAAACCACCCCCTTTTCCCGCATCAGTTTCAGCGAAAGGTTTTTAGCAATCATCTCCATGTCTTCTCCAAAATCGGTCGTTCGCTTTACAATAACCACCCGATTGTCTCTTGGAATTAGAGCTGTGGCAATATCAACACCGACCAGCCCTCCACCGATGATCAGTACCTTTTTATTCCTTGGTAAGTTGTTTTCCAGCAAAATTTCAGCCCAATAAAATTTTTCCAGCCCGGGAATCGAAGGCACCTTTGGAACCGATCCGGTAGCCAAAATAACCCCATCATAGGAAGTAAGGTCTGATGCCGATGCCTCTTTATAGACAATGTTTACCTTACTATTGTCTAACTCTTTTTTATAATACCGTACAATTTTCTCCATGGATTTTTTATGGGGTGTCAGATACGCCAGATTGAATTGTCCGCCCAATTCATTTTTTTCAAACAGATCGACCCGATGACCCCTCTTCTCCAGATCGAGAGCCGCCTCCATCCCTGCCAGACCTCCTCCCACCACAGCATATTTCTTTGTCTTCCGGGGAAGTTTAAAAGTTTCACCCTCTCTTCCCACAGCGGGATTAACCAGGCATTGCAGCCCCTTTCCAGCTCTCACACCGCCCAAACAACCCTCGGCACAAGCCAGACAGGGTCGTATCTCCCCGGTAATTTCACCCATATATTTCCCAACGAAGTCGGGATCGGCTACCAATGCCCTGCCAATCGCGATATAATCCGAAATTTTCTCCCGGTTAATTTTCTCAATATCTTTGATTTCATTTACCTGACCAACGGCGATCACCGGAATTTTTATCTCATTCTTGATCTGCCCCGCCATTTTCCAGGTTTTTCCTTTTGGAATAAACATGTGCTGAAAAAACCACGGCGGTGTAGAGCAAACCGTCCCGGCGGAAACGTGAACAGCCGCAGCACCTGCCCTTTCCAAAAACCGGGCAAACTCTTCCATCTCCGGCAATTGTATCCCGTCCGGAATCATCTCATCGCCGCTGATCCGGATAATGATCGGCAGATCAACTGCGGCTTTGACTGCCTCCAAAATCTCCATGGCAAATCGCGCTCTTTGTTCCAAGCCCCCGCCATATCCATCTGTTCTGTCATTCACAAAAGGAGAGAGAAACTGGGCAACCAGATAACCGTGACCAAACTGCAATTCCAGCATATCAAAACCGGCTTTTTCCGCCCTGACCGCACTCTCCACAAATTGACCAATGACATTATCGATATCTTTTTGAGTCATCCTCAGGGGAACCGCCCCACCGTTTTCACAGGGTTTATCTGTGGCGGAAATGAAATAATTGCCGGGAATTTTCGGATTCGCCATACGACCCGGATGATTAAGGTGAGCAATCGCGGCTGTCTCTGTTTCGTGCAAAAGGGCTGTCAGTTTTCTTAAACCCTCGATTTTATCATCATTGTCAATACCCATCTGGGTCGGCAATTCCCGCAACCCTTCATCCATATAAAAAGGCTCCGGAATAACTGCACCCAGATAACGCGATCTTCTCTTGTAAAATGCAAGATGCCTGGCAGTTACGACACCAGTCCCATCACTGTATCCGGTCTTTATGGGAGCGAAAATGAATTGATTTTTTAAAGGTAACATGGTTGCTGCTCCGTTTATTGATGCCTTCGTATCTTCAATAATCTCACATAATTTCTGAAGAAACAGACCTCTTCAAAGCCATCAAAATTATGATCCATTAATATCTGCTTCCAATCCCGGGCGATAAAATCAAAGGCATAGCGGCATTCCATGCGGTTAAAAATATAGCGGAAAAGCGGCGGCATCTCCTCCGGTTTGAATTCGGCGTAATCGAGCATAAAAAATATACCGTCAGACTTCAAATGGTTGAAAACGTTTTTGAGAACTGTCCGGCGAACTTCATGGGGAAAACCGTGGATCACGAAACTGATAAAAATTTTATCGAATTGTTCATGAAGATCAAAAACCTGGTCAATTCTTTGCCGGACAAACGATACGTTGCGGTAACCGGCACATTTTCTAATAAACTGCCTTTCCATGATTGGCGAAATATCCAGACCGGTTATCCGCCCATCCTTCCCCAAATACTCCGCCATCAGACAGGAATTACGACCAGTTCCGCACCCTAAATCAAGAATCTTATCTCCGGACTGAATACCCATCGCCTGAATCGCCCGGCGAATAAATCTACGGTAAAGTCCCAAGCTGGCGACATCCAACAACCAGTCGTAATTCAATGCCGTTAAAGGTCTGAGTTCAACACCCGAATCGGGGTATATTTTTTTTGCTTCCTTCTTCATTGTCGGCAGTCCATCCCACTAATAAAATAAAAAGAAGTCACAATCACCACCGCAAACAGTATGAAAAACTTCGTAAATCCGAACTGTTTCACAACCCATCCACCAAAAAATGGAAAAATAACAGGCAGAATACTGCCCGCTCCTGATAGTCCGGTATATAATGCCCGGTTTTCATTCGTTGTAACCTCCAAAAGAATTCCCCCGATAGAAATAGTGTGAACCGCATACAGGATACCGCTCACCAGAAAAATGTAAGGGAACAACGTGTGACCGGGGAACAGAATAATTGATAAGGGTATCAGCATACCCAAAATAGCAGTAGTGTAAAGCATAAATTTGTATTTGATTTCCCGGGAATAATAGAAAAGGATACTGCCCGCCAAAATTCCACCGATTACTTTCAACACCAAAAAATTACCGACCTCCTGGCTGCCAGCGGACAGTAATGTCTTGGCATACAGAACTAAAAAAGGCATTAATATGATACTAATTCCCTGTGTATTGGTTAAAAAAATATAGCTACGCATTCTTTTGTTGTTCCGTATTTCCCGTAAGATGACATCGATAAACGCTCTAAAACCGGTAATTTTCTCATTAATAATCCGAATCTCACGGATCTTCCAGAATCCCAGAGAGGAGATTCCCAGAAGTATGGCGGCAATAAAAAACAAAATGGCGTAATTAAACGGATAAGCATAGACTACCAATATTCTTTTCACTAAAAATGCCGAAAGAAATACAACCATGCTGGAAATAATTTGCTTGACAGAAAAAAAGGACTTCCTGTTTTCCGGCAAGACCGACTTCCCAAAAATATCCATATAATTGATATTGGCAAAAGCACCACTGATGGAAAAAAGTAAAATCAAAATAAAAATGGATACAATAATCAGCATATTACCGATCCCGGCGGAGAGACAGAATAGCATCGCCATCGCGAAAAGGGAGAGGATACGGGCATTGATACCGGTTAGCAAATACGGTTTCTTCCAAGACCGGTTATGTAAAAAGGGAGCAAAAAAGAGCTGGGCAAATTTCCCGCCACCCAACATGATCGCCGTCAGCATTCCCAGCTGAAAGGAACTGGCGCCCGCGTCCACCATCATTGCCGGAATAATGGTTTCCACATCCATAAAATTTATGGCAAGCGCCAGAAAAACAGCATGCCATAAAAAGGCGTGATAGTTATGCTTCGATGTCGTTATGGTTAATTCCACTGTAAACGTCTATTTCTCTTCACCAATTCAAAATTTACCCCCGACAGACAATCAGAACATTTTTTAGAATAACCAACTGCCAATCTTTCATTTCGCTTAGACTGAAAAATTCTTCTCACCGGCTCGAATCGCAACCTTCAGCCAGTTTTCCGAATCCACAAAGGGGCAGGCATATTGATCACTATAGGCACACCAAGGATTATACGCCCGATTGAAATCGAGAATCCATTTTTCTCTCCGATTGGTAGTATGCAAATCCTCTTCCAAATCAAGGTAGCGCCCTGCTCCGTAGGTCTCTTTTCCGCTGGTTTCATCCCGAAAAGGGATAAACAGGCGCTTTTCCTGCGGAGAACTCTTATAGGCTTGTAGCACACACTCTATATTATCAACACTGAATCTAAATTCGCCCCATCTGAGAAATTCGCGCTCGTTCCCCTGGGTATCCTCAATAATCAGGACACTCTTCTGAGTATGCTCAAACAGCGGTAATTCAAAACGATAAGCAGGATCGGGCGAATAATATTGCAGTCCGTTAAATTTCCGGCGATCTTCAAAAGAAAGGGGCGACTGGGGATGCATCCTGAAAAATTCATCTTTTTGTTCGCGCTCTTCCAGGATCTGCTTTTTCCATATTGACTCATTCATGGGCTATCTCCCGGTTATACTATTCAATGTTCAATCTATCTTAACGGTTACCACGACCGCCACCACTACCTTTTCCAAATCCTCTTTTAAAACCGCGTCCCATTCCCCGTCCGAGCTGCCTTCCCATACCGTATCCGAAGCCTCGTTGTTGACCCTGCCAAAATCCAAAACGGGAATCTGGCAGTCTCTGCCCCGGATGCTCGAGAGACACAGGTCTTGAATCCGAATCCGTATAAATCGCACCAAAGGGGCAAACGTCCATACACGCCCCACAATTGGTACATTTATCTACATCAATTGCAGCTTTCCGGTTTTCAACCGTAATTGCACCCACAGGGCAGTTCTTAATACACAGCCCGCAACCGGTACATTTTTCCCGATCTATGTAGTGCATCTTCTTAACTCACCTTTCTTTACGATTGACATTTTACTTTCATGCCAATTTTTCCAGCTCCTCAATCGTTTTCTCAGCAATGATCTTCTCATTAGTAAAATGTTTAATCATCCGGCGGCGACACTTCTCCGCCTCTTCCGACCCTCCAAGAAGTTGGGAGCATAAAGCCATGTACCGTTTCGTAATCTCTACATTTGCCTTAATCATATCCGCTTTTTTCTCGCTGTCGTGCCGGATGGAATCCTGAGGACAGATATCATGACACACACCACAGCGGATGCATTCGGTCATATTGATTTCCGCCGTATCGACATTCATTAAAATTGCATCGACGGGACATTCATCCACACAGATTCCGCATCCGGTACAGCAGTTCTGATCTATCCAGGGCATCG
>JBNGDF010000004.1:0-63771 GCA_049975265.1 Fidelibacterota bacterium | reverse complement strand
TCATCCACACAGATTCCGCATCCGGTACAGCAGTTCTGATCTATCCAGGGCATCGTGTAATCTCCCTTTTTTTATAATGGTAACTTTTTCGGCAGCATTCTTCACGATCTGCATCGCAACGGCGAAAGATCCGGAAAAATGGTAAGGAAATTTCTCTCATCCGTCATCACCCGAACAGGGCGGTTTTGCACAGCGCGTCGTTCTTCCACAACAGGTTCTTCCGCCGGATTGTCTGCCATAATCGGTCGCATAAAAGCCCTGCCCCTTGAAAATTATTCCTGTCCCCGCACTGATCAATTTCCGCACTGGTGCACCGCATTTCGGACAGACCAGAACGGGCAAATCGCTCATCTTTTGAAACTGCTCAAACCGGTAACCACAGGATTGACACTCATATTCATACGTCGGCATTAACTCCTCCCGCCCCGTTCCCGGATTCGCCACATTGGTAATATGTCAGAACCATATAATCCCTTTTCCATCACCTAAAAACTCCTCATTGCTCTTATCACGACAAACGACCCTTTGCCATATCCCTGCTCCACAGGATTGACAGCAACCACCCGATCCAAAGGCTGAAAAACCGTCTGCTTCATTTCAAAATCCCCGAAACCAGCCTGCTTCAAGTGATCGATGACCTCTTCAACTGAAAAAAACGTCGCATCCCGATAGAAAACGTTATTCAATCTGTTTTTTTCATAAAGTTTACCCAAGCGACTGTTTTTGTCCACAAAACCGATAATAATCGATCCTCCGGGTTTAAGTATGCGATACGCTTCCCGAAGTGCCTGACCAACATCATCTAAAAAGCAGATCGTCGTAACCATGAGTGCAAAATCAAACTGACCATCACGAATTGGAAGATATTCAGCCACGCCCCGGGCAACACAGACACCTCTCCGGGCAGCCAGCCGGATCATCCGGTAGCTGGGTTCTATTCCGTAACGAATATTAAAAGGCGCCGCAAAACGTCCGCTACCGATGCCAATCTCGATCCCCTTTCCGGAGTCGGGAATCATCTCCTGCTCAGCCGCCAGCTCCGATTGGTAAGTCAGCTCGTGACGCTTAAACCAGCTCTCATATTGAGTCGTATGCTCTTCAAAGGGTCTAATTTTCGGCATAATAGAATAGATTAAAAATCAATCACCGTTCCGACACCACCGGCGATATACTTTTCCGGATATAGCCTCCGCAATGCATCAATCGCCTGCGTGCAGTGAGTCGGGCAGATTTTTTGAACATCTTTTAGTAGCTCAAATTGTCGAAATCCATGGTAGCCACCGACAACAGCATAGATATCACCATAAGGTTCCGCCGCCTTCATGATGGCACCCAGCCCGGGATGCGAACAGCCGACAAGCAGTATCATACCTTTATCTGTTTTTATGATCAGCGACTGTTCAATTCCCTTCAGCTCACCAGTGGAAAAAATATTATGATCAATGGCAATCGCCTCGGAAACGTGAGTCACCGATGCCGCATTGCGCACCCCTCGCAAACTTTCGGGAACCCAGAGTGCCACCCGATTGTTTTTTGCCAAAAATGCCGCCAAACCACCGGTATGATCAAAATGGTGATGGGAAATAAAAACCGTATCAATCTGTGCCGGATCCAACCCCATTTTTTGCATATTCGATAAAAGGATATCACCATCAGCGCCGGCGTCAAACAGAATATTCCTTTTTCCGGTCTCAACCACGGCAGCAAAGCCCCAGTCACTCTGTAAATCTTCCCGTATCGTGGTGTTATCATAAACAATCTTAATTCGCATCGTCTGTATTCCTCCCGGCGTTAATGATCGCATGAATTCCTTTTTCAAATTCGGGATGCTCTCGACAAACATTTCTGAGTATAAATTTCGGCTCCAGTTGATCCAGCAACTGATTATCCGCAAAGTAGCGAAAACAGTACTCCAGCAGATGCTCCTTGCTCATCTTCCCCCTTGCCAGATTGTTGTAATACGCATCCCCGAGAATCACACGATATTGCCGCTTCTGCACCTCTGAATCGACAGTAATCCGAAAGGTACAACAATTGATCCGCTTAATGGCAAGTTCTACAGACCGTCTTGCCTTTTTTCCTGATTTGGCCTGTAACCGCACCAGGCGAATGTAATCGACGTGATGGTAGCGATTCAGGGTAATTTGATTTTCCCGGAGCAGTCGCTCGACAGTTCCGTCTTCGGCAAATTTTTGTTCAATTTTTTTCGCCTGATCCATTCGTAATGGATGCCGGGCCGAGATTTCCAGAATCGCCTCAGTGGCATTGGCAAATTCCGTAATTCCGAACTCGCCGTCTTCCGGGTTTGCCACGGTTACAGCATTCACCAGCATCTGCTGGGCTACCTGAACCCGTTCCGGATCGGGGCTTTTGACCCAGATCTCAGCCGGCGGACGGATCGGTGTCATTACAAACACCTTTTCCGGCTGAATCTCCTTCACGACATTTTGGATCATTGTTAGCTGTTCATCGGAATCATTAAGGTTTTTCACCAGCATCACTTCCAACCAGAATTGTCCGTCATATTGTCGTCGAAAATCTGCCAGCCCGGTCACCATTTTGTAAAATTCCACCGCGCGGTGGGGACGGTTGATCTCCCTGAAAACCATCGGATTGCCGGCATCCAGCGTGGGAATTACAATATCCGCCGCCAGCAGTTCGGACTGAATATCACTGTGAAACAGCAGCGATCCGTTGGTAATAACAGCCGTTGGCAAACCAAATTCCTGCTTCGCCTTCTGTATGAGCCACCCCAAATCGCTGCAAAGAGTCGGCTCACCATCACCGACAAAGGTGATTACGTCGGCAGTTTCCGAACTCATCACCCTTCTTATATCCTGCAGGATCTCCTCTTTCGGAAAAAAGCGCTGCCGCTTCACCTGTAACTTTGAGGTTCGTCCCAGTTGGCAATAGACACAGGAATAGGAGCAGACCTTGGGCGGAATCGGACTGACGCCGATGGGTCGTCCCAATCGTCTGGAGGGAACCGGACCGTATGCGTACATTAATTTTCTCTCTTATTTAACCTTGTTGACAACACAAACGGGTTCAAAGCGGATAGCGAACCCGCTATCCGCTTTACCACCTATCAGGAATTGGATTCCAGCTCTTCAATTCGTTTTCGGATGTCGGACAGATTCTGTTCAAAATTTTCAGCTTGCTGTTTCAAGACATCCAACTCCTGTTCTTTGGTCGGAGCGCTCCAGCCAGCCGGTGCCCCATAATAGGTCGGGGCAACAGGATAATAACCAAAGCCTCTGCCAAATCCACGACCGAAGCCGCCGCGGAATCCGCGGCCCAGACCACGCCCGAATCCATAGCCAAAACCACCACGAACATAGGGATTGGCGAAACCGGGACGATCATAGCCGGCACAGTATCCGGCTGCCCGACCTGTCATTGGTCCCATTCCGGCAGGACCTGTTCCATCTCCTCTGGGCATAGTAACCTCCTTTTTTGTATTTTGTTAACTTCTTGTCATTATGGTACCGCACTTGGGACACTCTCGCTGATTGCACGGCTGTCCCCTCAAGTGTTGTGCATGAAAACCGCACTTTGGACAAACACAGTCGCCACTGGGTCCCGCAGCCGCCGGACCACCCATGCGACCACGACCACCCTGACCACCTGGTCCTCTTCCAAAACCGCTTCCGGGTCCCATTCCTGCGGGACCGCTTCCATCACCTCTCGGCATATTGACCTCCTTTTGGTTATTGTTATCTTTGATAGCCATGACCTCTCCGAAAACCACCCCGCCTGCCAAAACCCGGACCACCGCGCCTGCCGAACCATTCATTCAAATGGACAATATTGGACGAACCACAGGCGCTGCAAACAGTCGCCATCTGCTTAGGAGATTGGAAACGGACAAACTCACCACAATCCATACAGCGTTGCAGGTGCGTGGCAAAGGAATAGGTTCCACCCTCTATAACCAGCTCCTTAACACCGACAATAGAATCGGCTACCTTGCGACGGGCTTTCTCGATCAGACGGGTAAAAGTAGGACGCGACACACCCATAATCTCCGCCGCTTTCTGATGGTCGAGTCCATCGTAATCCGCCAGACGAATGGCTTCATATTCAACTACCGTCAGATAGATGCGCTCCAGAAACCGCGCAGGCACGCCCACCGGTTTCAGTCCCTGGATTTTGGGCGGTTCAAGTACTTTTCTCTCTTTTTGTGGTCTTGGCATTGAGTTTTCCTTTAATAATGAACATAAGTTCATAACAAATATAACGCACATATGTTCAAAATGCAACAATTTATTGGTCACAAGAAAAATATTTCTTGAAATCCCAAAAAATTTTCATTATGCTATAGTGGATTGTGAACACAATCACAAAGAGAACGACATTGAGAACCAAACCGATACCCGACGAAACAATCAGCCGCCTTTTCCCATATCTCAGGGCGCTGATCTGCCTCGCCGAAAAAAAATCCAAAATCGTCTCCTCAAACCGCCTGGCAGAACTGTGTAACATCAATCCCTCCATTATCCGCAAAGACCTCTCTTATTTTGGCGAATTCGGAAAGCGCGGCATCGGTTATGACGTGGATGAACTGCTCGCGACAATCCGTAACATTCTAAAAATCCAAAAAATCAAAAAGGTCATTCTGGTTGGTGTGGGCAATATCGGCCGAGCACTGCTCTCCTATTCCAGTTTTCCCTCCGAAGGTATTCAGATCGTGGCAGCCTTTGATAACAATCCGGAAAAAATCGGTACGGAAATTAACGGGGTGACGATTCAGGATATAGTCAATGCCGGAGAGTTCATTAAGAAAGAAAACATCAAAATCTGTATTCTGGCAACCCCGATCTCTGTTACGGGCGAGGTAGCCAAAGACCTCGCCGAAATGGGCATCAATGCTATTCTGTCTTTTTCGCCCTGTCTGATAAATATGCCGAAAAATATTGAGGTCAAATGCATCGATCTGAGTACTGAATTAACCAGGCTCATTTACTATTCTCATAACAATCTCTAAATAGAGCATCTCTTGATTTTTTAAAAGCTAATGAATCCTACTGAAACTAAGGTCGGGAGTCAATTGGAATGGCGGATAATTCCTTTACGAAGTTGAGAAATTTTCTCTATCTCTTTTTCCTTCTGTTCATCATCTGGATGGTGTTAACCAATACTTTGCAAAGCGCAGAGTTGATAACCGGGATTGCAATCAGTCTCGTGCTGGCACTGGTCCTAAACCAAAACTATCAAAAACTGGGGCTGCCTCCCATTGGAATAAAGCGAATTGCATACTTCGTCATGTTCCTTCTGGTTTTGCTGAAAGAGATTGTCAAAGCCAATTTTGACGTGGCATACCGGGTACTTCACCCCAAAATGCCTATTAATCCGGGCATTGTCATCATTAAAACGGGATTAAAGCAGGATATTGCTAAAATGCTGCTGGCTAATTCCATCACCTTGACGCCCGGTACCTTTACCCTCGATATCAGAGATGATGAGCTGCTGATTCACTGGATTAACGTCAAAGCGCAGAGCAAGGCAGACTCTACCAGGGCGATCGGGGAGAGATTTGAAAAATATTTACAGGTGGTATTCGCATGAATGAACAGATCTTTGTTGTCTTTTTATTTATTATCATGGCGGGGCTCTTATTGAGTCTGATCCGAATGATTATCGGTCCGACGGCTTCCGACCGCGCCGTGGCAGTGGATACGATTACCACAACCACTGTGGCGTTGCTGGTTCTGCTGGCTTATTTATTCAAACGTTATATTTACCTCGACGTTTCACTGGTCTATTCGCTGCTTGCCTTTGTCGGCTTGTGCGCGATTGCACGTTATATGGAAAAGGGATTTTGATATGGAACTATTGGGACTCATTATGACGGGCATCGGGGTGCTATTTCTACTGCTTGGTAATTTCGGGATTCTGCGCCTGCCCGATGTATACAATCGGATTCAGGCGGGCACAAAATGCACCACTTTTGGAACATTTTTTTCCATTATCGGAATCGGAATCATGCAGCCGGAATGGTTCTGGAAATGCCTGCTGATCGCGGTCTTTGTGCTGGTGACCAATCCCATTTCAAGTCACGCCATTGCCCGCGCCTCAAAAAAAAGCGGCGTCCCGTTATGCGATAAAAGCGTGGTGGACTTGAGCGGGGAATTTGAACAAAGGAAAGAGTCATGATCATCTTTGTAACTTTACTGATAATTGCCATGCTGGCGTCAGCAATTACAGCCTACTTCTTGAAAGACCTGTTAAGCGCCATAATTGCAGCCTGCATGGTCAGCCTCATTGCGGCGGTACTCTTTTTTCTGTTACATGCGCCGGACGTTGCGATGGCGGAGGCGTCTATCGGGGCGGCGCTGGTAACAGCGGTGTTTGTGATAGCAATCCGACGAACAACGAGGATCGAAGAATGAGAAAACTAATCATCGCCATCTTATTGATCATCATTGCATGGGGTATCTCTTCGTCACTGCAACATATTCCATTCGGTGTCTCTCAAACAAAACTGGCGGATCAATATATCAGTAAGGGTAGAGAGGACACCGGCGCAGCCAATATTGTGACCTCGGTGGTAGTCAGTTACCGCGGTCTGGATACCCTGGGAGAAGTAACGGTTTTGTTTCTGGCTACCATCGGTCTGGGCACTGTACTGGCCACTATTCAGAGAAGGACACCGCGAAAACTCGAAAAAGCCAGCATGATTCTCACCACTGGCTGCAAATTTCTGTTTCCGCTGATTCTGCTGTATGGTGCCTATATATTTATTCACGGGCATTTGACTCCCGGCGGAGGATTCCAGGGCGGTGCGGTAATCGCCTCGGCATTTGTTCTGATGTATCTCGGATGCCATCAGGAAAAGCGAATCGGGGAAACCGGCAGTGTTCTCGCCGAATCTCTTAGCGGATTGGTATTTCTCTGTACTGGGCTAATGGGTCTGGTAATCGGCTCCGGTCATTTTCTGAATAATTTTTTACCCAAAGGCGAATTCAACACCCTTATCAGCGCCGGAATCATTCCGCTCATCTATATCGCCATTGGATTCAAGGTAGGTGCGGAATTAAGCAAAATTATCGACCTGTTGATGGAGGAGAGCTGATGACTTTTTTACACAATTATATCTACTATATTGGTGCCTTCGGTTTGATCCTGATCGGTCTTTTCATAATGGCAATCAGGCAGAATTATATCAAGATTATTATCGGACTAAGTATTCTTGAAACGGGTGTCAATCTTTTCCTTATTTCCATCGGCTACCTGAAAGACGGGACCGCTCCGATTTTTTCAGAGCCGGGCGTACTTGCCGAAAAAATGGTCGATCCGGTTCCCCAGGCTTTGGTACTGACAGCAATCGTCATTGGACTCGCTGTAATGGGACTGGCTCTATCGCTGGCAATTCGACTGTACGATCATTTCGGAACTCTCAATTTACGCAATATAAGAGAGCAAAAGTGGTAGCGATTCCTTTTTTGAAAAGAAGAATTATCATTATTGTCAACAAGATAATAGTAAGCGAGAGAAATCATGACCATTAATCCGGTACTCCTCCTTGCGGTTCCTCTGGGGCTGGCATTTTTAACCCCGCTTGTGGGGCTCTTTTTGAAAAAAATCGTCAAATGGTTGCCCGTCATCGGTTTTTTTGTCAACCTCATCATCGCATTGATAATTCTACCCCAGGCGTTGAAAAAACCGATTGTGGTCATCACCGCCGGTTTCGCGCCGCCTTTTGGAATCAACCTCGTCGCCGGACCAGTGGGAATGCTGATGGCAACCTTGATCGCCCTTACCGGACTGCTCGTTGCCATTTACGCTCTGAGATATATACGGGAAGGCGCCCAACAGAAATACCACATCCTGTTTTTACTGCTGTTAACCGGCGCCACCGGAGTTGTGCTGACAGGCGACATATTTAATCTTTTCGTCTTTTTCGAGATTCTCTGTATTTCCTCTTATGCTCTGGTTGCCTATCTGGGTAATCGCGCTGGTCTCGAATCGGCGGTAAAATATCTCATCCAGGGCTCCATTGGATCCAGCCTGCTGCTGGTGGGAATCGGTCTGCTTTACGGTCAGTTCGGAACATTGAATATGGCAGACCTCGCAAGGCAGATTGTCTCAGCGTCCGATTCATCATTATTCATTCCGATGGCATTAATGATAACGGGACTGGGAATCGAAGCGGCGATATTTCCGCTGAACGCCTGGCTCCCCGATGCACACTCGTCAGCCCCTTCCTCCGTCAGTGCTATTCTCTCTGGTATTGCAATCGAAGTGGGTCTGTACGCGGTAATCCGTGTCCTGTTTACAATATTTGCTGTATCAAACTTTTTCATGTTTTTTATGGTTTTGGGAGTACTGACCATCTTGATTGGGGAAATGAGCGCATTTGCCCAAAATAATATCAAACGCATGCTGGCTTATTCCAGTATCGGGCAGATCGGTCTGATCCTTTTTGCTTTTTCAATCTCCACTCAATTCGGAATAGCGGGAGGACTTTTCCAGATGATCAGTCATACACTGAGCAAAGCCCTGCTGTTCTTGTGTGCCGGATACATGATTTTTCGGACCGGTTCAATGGAAATATCGTCATTCGAAGGTATTGGCAAAAAAATGCCATTGACCGCTCTATTTTTTACAATCGGTGCCTTTTCGATTGTCGGGTTACCACCATTTACCGGTTTTGCCAGCAAATTTATGATCATCCGTGCCTCGCTTGCCAAAGGAGAATTACTTTTTCTGATACTGATTGGAATTGTACTATTGGGAACAGTCATCGAAGGAGGCTACTTCTTCAAACTGATCCAGCTCATATATTTTAAAGGAACTCGGAAAATTGAAGAAAAGTGTGAATCTCCCATTTCCGCTCTGATTCCAATGGTTATTCTTGCAGGCTTGATCATATTCATTGGAATGTTTCCGAATTTCATTGCGAAAATACTAACCCCAGCGGCTTCCGAATTGCTCGATCAGGCAAAATATATAAGGAGTGTATTGGGATGAGTTTAGAATTACTGATTAGTGTGGCTTTCGGCGGTGCATTCCTCATCTATTTTGCCGGGAAAATATCATCCAAACTCAGGAATTGGATTGCCGTTCTGAATGCCCTGGCGCTGGTGATATTGACCTCATTTTTCTATGGTCAGGATATTGAAAAATCCCTTCCTTTCGGTTTCCTGGGTTTGGAATTTGTAATCCGAATAAATATGGTCTCATGGTTCTTTGCAATTACCATTGTTGGTATCGGTTTATTGTCGATCATCTACTCTATAAGATATATTGAAAACGAAGATAAATTGGATTACTACTACTTTACGACCCTATTCATCAACGCCAGCATGCTGGGAACGGTGCTCTGCGGTGATCTAATCTCATTTTTCATCTTCTGGGAAATGATGAGCTGGAGTACATATCTATTAATTAGTTATAAAGGTGGAAATAAGGCGCTGTTTGCCGGAATAAAATATATCATTATGTCCATTATCGGATCCCTGGCAATGCTCGTGGGCATTATCAGTTTATATACTCACTTTGGAACGGTCGAGATTACCGCTCTGGCAGAGCTGATTCAGGGCGCTTCTGTTCAGTACACGCTTTTTATCTTAATTCTGTTTTCAATATCCTTTACAATTATCAATGCTTTCTGGCCCGCCCACACCTGGTTGCCGGATGCGCATGCCGAAGCCGTCTCACCGTTTTCGTCAATCCTCTCAGCCGTCCTGGTGCGAAAAGGAATGTATGGTCTCTATCTATTTATGTACATGATATTGGGAATCAATGTCTTAAATAAATTATCGTTAGGATGGATCAGTTATAACAGCATTTTTTGCTGGATTGGCGCGATTACCATCGTCTTCGCGGCGTTGACAGCTCTGTTGCAAAACGATTCGAAAAGGATTCTTGCCTGGAGTACCGTGGGACAGGGTGGTTATATGATTTTAGGAGTCGCTTCGGCGACAGCGCTGGGCATGGCGGGCGGAACTTTCCATATTCTGAATCACTGCATTTACATTGGACTGCTCTTCTTCGTAGCAGGTGCGATAGAATACAGTACCGGCGGTATCCGGGACATCAATTCATTGGGTGGATTAATGCACAAGATGCCGGTCACTTTTATCGGTGGACTGGTGGGAATACTGGGCTTGATCGGCGCACCTCTGACAAATGGTTTCGTTTCCAAATGGCTGATATATAAAGCCCTGATCTTGAATCAACGCCCGTTTCTGGCTTTTGCTGCATTTCTCGGTACCTGGGGAACAATCCTGTACGGATTCAAATTTATCCACAACATATTTCTGGGACAATTGCCCGAGGAACACAAAAACGTAAAAGAGGTGCCCTTGACAATGCAATTACCCATAATCGTATTGACAGCGATGGTTTTATTATTTGGAATTCTCCCGGGCATTGCTCTAAAAATGATTAATGTCATTGGAGTTTATTTAGGCTTTGAATCACTGAATGTTTCCCTGGGAGGAGTCGAATCCCTGAACACAATCAATATTTTTATGGCGATCTTTATCGCCGTAGCAGTCGTCTGGCTGATTTTTAAGGGAGCGCGTAAGGCGACCAGGGTTGACCAATATGATAATTATGCCGCTGGTTTAGCAGTACCGAAGGAAAAATATAATTATACGGTAGCTTTTTATCGCCCTCTGGACCGCATGATACGTCCCTATCTCAAGGATTTCGTGGATGCTTTTTATCTGAAATTGGTGGAATGGACTCAAAGTACCTGTGAGAGTGTCAGACGGATTTATACCGGAAATGTCAGTAATTATGTTATGTACATTCTCCTGTTTTTGGCATTGCTCATCTCAATTCAATTAAAATGGGGTATTTTTTAATGAATCTACTCATCGGTTTGATCTTAACGCTGTTATCTCTGATTACCGGGCTTTTTTTTCTGGGAATTTCCAGAAAAATTACCGCCAGAATTCACTGGCGCTACGGACCGCCGATTACTCAGCCGATTATAGATATCATCCGCTCGTTCAGTCAAATGAGCATTACCCACGGTGCATTATTCGATTTTGGAATAATTTTGTCCTTAAGCGGATATTTCGTTCTAATCCTGTTTCTGCCAATAGGGGAACTGTGTTTATTCACCTCAGGAGGACTGATCGCCTTTATCTATCTTTTGCTGCTGGATCCTCTGGGAATAGCACTGAGTGCCGGAGCGTCAGCTAACCCCAATTCAAGCATTGGAATATCACGAAAATTTCTCCTCTCCTTGGCGTATGAAGTGCCCCTGCTTTTAGTCCTGATTGCCGTAATGACTCATTACAATACAATCTCATTCGTGGAAATCGTCAAAATTCAGGCAAGTTCCGGATGGGCTTTCAGCTCATGGGCGCTGATTCTGCCGGGTATCGCCTATTTTCTGATTCTGCCGGCGATTCTGGGAGTGAGACCCTTTGAAATCGTCAGCGCTCCACAGGAAATTTCTTCGGGTCCGATTGCCGAGTTTGGCGGAAAACATCTGGCGCTTTATACATTGCAGCATGCCCTGCACATGTTTGTCGGGCTGGCACTTTTTGTAGACATTTTTCTGGGCGGAAGTCACCTGTTCGGCTGGCTGAATCCCATTGCAGGAAGCCCATGGGCGGTGGTCGCCGGAATTGTCATCTTTCTGTTAAAAATGCTGATTGTCCTGATAGTCGGACTATTCATCAATGCCGTCTACCCCCGCTTCAGGATTGAGCAGGCAATGCAATATTTATGGAAATGGCCGACATTGATCGCCTTTACAGGTCTGCTCATAGTGGTACTGATTCAATAGAAAAAAGGAAAATACCAATATGGATCGAAATCAATTAGGTAAATGGCTCAAAAATCCCGGCAAAATGGCGAACAAGTACTCCTTCCATGTGGTCTATTTTTGTACCGGTTGCGGAATTATCGAGATTCCGCCGTCCATCACCACCCGCTGGGATGCAGAGCGTTTCGGCATCATACCGGTGGCAACGCCGCGCCAGGCAAATCTGTTTCTTATCACCGGTTATGTCTCAACCAAGACGCTGAAAGCCATCATCCGGACCTACGAGCAGATGCCAGAACCGAAGTACACGGTGGCGTTCGGGTCCTGCCCGATCAACGGCGGTATGTATTACGATTCCTACAATACCATTAAACAGCTGGACAAATATATCCCCATAGATGGTTATATCGCCGGTTGCATGCCCCGACCGGAAGCCGTTTTTATCGGTGTGACCCATCTCTGGAAATTGATTGATCTGGACAAAGCTGACGGCTACAAACGATATCGGGCAGATTATCGTCATTACCGGGCAAATCAGGAGCAACTGTTCGGCGACCTCGGCTGGCCGCCTCTTTTTGAATGTCATCAACCGTGAGCCCTGCGAATTGTTACTATAAGGATTTGGTATGCAAGAATTGAAGCAACAGCTCACCTCAATTTTCACCGATATTGTCATTTGCATTCCCAGCGAGGACAGAATGCTGATCGAGATACAAAAGGAAGGTGTATTATCCCTCTTAAGTTATCTGAAAAAAAGGGGCTATAATCACTTAGCCATGATTTCCTGCAATGATTGGATCGACGCCGATGAGTTTGAGCTGATTTACATCGTTTCTCCCTATTTACACCGCAACCCTGTGGAAAGTGAGATAAACCAAAAAGCCAATATCCTAATCAAAACCCGAATATCCCGAAAAACAGCAAAATTTATTACAATCATCGATCTTTTCGAGAGCGCCGAGCCCTATGAACGTGAAATTCATGAAATGTTTGGAATTCGCTTTGAAGGGCACCCGCGCCTGAAGCCATTAATGCTTGAACGGGATTATGCAATTCCGCCTTTCAGGAAAGATTTTAATCTTGATAATTATGTCCAGAACACATTCGGAAAAATTCCCTCGATAGAAGCAAGAAAAAAGGGCGATAATGAGAGAACTTGAGTTATATTTCGGACCCCAACATCTCGGAATGGTGGGTAATTTCAGTATTACCCTGAATGTGGAAGGTGACAGGATTGTTAAGGCGCATGCCAATCCGGGATTTTTGCACCGTGGTTTTGAAAAGCTGATGGAGCAGAGAACCTGGATGCAAAATTTTCCCCTGGTATGCCGGATAAACGTCGTGGAACCCGATCATATGGAGTTGATCTACTCCATGGGGGTGGAAAAACTGGCGGGAATCGAGCTGCCGGAAAGGGGCAAGTTTCTGCGAAGCATTTACTGTGAGATGGCGCGGGTTTCATCGCATCTATTCGGACTCTGGGCTTATGCCAACATGCTGGGATTTGATACCGTCGCAAACTGGGCAATGTATCACCGTGACCTCTTGCTGGACCTGTTTGAAGAACTCACCGGCGGTCGGGTCTATCATATTTACCTGCGTCCCGGCGGAGTCAGACGCGATTTCCCCGATGGCTTTACCGACAAGCTGGTGGCAACATTGCACAAAATCGGCACTAAGGTCCCGGACTATAACAATACCTTTTTTGAAAACAGCCTTTTCAGAAAACGCGCTGAAGGTATTGGAACCGTCACCCTGAAAGATGCCATGCGGATGGGTGCCGTCGGGCACATCCTGAAAGCCAACGGTATGCAATACGACATTCGGAAAATCGAACCCTACGACGCCTATGATCAGGTGGATTTTGATATCCCGACGCAAACCGGTGGCGATGCCTATTCACGCCTTTTAACGATTAGGGACGATATGATCGAAAGTGTACACATGATCTTTAAACTGATCGATAAATTGCCCCAAACCGGTGAAGTATACACCAAAACGCCCAATCCTTTTAAGTGGAATATTCCTGCGGGGGAAGCCTATGTCAGGTGCGAATCTTCACGGGGAGAATTGGGACTCTATATAGTCAGTGATGGCGGTGATAAACCTTATCGGGCTCATTTTAATACACCATCCTACAATCATGGCTTGACCGTGCTGGAAGAAGCACTTGTGGGTGAGAGCGTTTCCGATGTGGGAAATATCATGATCAGTCTCTATATTGTCGCCCCGGAAATTGACCGATAAAAACAGAGGATTCAACATGCCGAAGACAAGTTATATTAATCCATTCAAAGCCATAAAATACCTGTTCGAAAAGCCACAGACTCTCCGATACCCCTTTGAAACAAAAGAAATTGCCGACCGTTACCGAGGTTTTCACAAAAATGACTGGACGAAATGCATCGGTTGCGGAAATTGTGCCGATATCTGTCCCAATAAAGCGATTGAAATGATCACCATTGCTGAACTCAAAGCAGACCCCGCTAAAGGTATCAAAAACGAGAGACCGCAGATTGATTACGGCAGATGCTGTTTCTGCGGTTTGTGTGTTGACATTTGTCCACCCGGTTCGCTAACTCTGACGAAGGACTTTTTCCACATCCATTTCGATCCGAAAACCTTTACTTTCGTTCCGAAGGATGAAACATCAGAACCCGATGTATACAAATCCGCTGCTGATTACTCCATTCTTCAAGCCAGTCTGAGCCATCGAAGAGAAAATTATGAGGGATTCTCGCCGGATATGCGCTATGCTCTGTTTGAGCCCACGAGTGTACGTATGCCGGAGATTGAACCTGAGGTGCGGAAACTCTCGTTTATTGAACAGGTCATCGGCTACGACGAAGAGCAAGCCAGAAAAGAAGCCGGTCGCTGTCTGGGGTGTAAACTATGTGAAGAAGCTTGTCCGGCACACCTGAAAATATCGGATTACATCGATGCGATTTACCGCAACAACCCCAAAGAGTCGCTGGAGATTATTTTTCAGGATAATCCGATTCCCTCTATCTGCGGTCGCGTCTGTATGGCTCATTGTGAAAAAGCCTGTTCGCTTCATATCCGGGGAGAATCCCTGGCAATTCGCTGGTTGAAACGATACGCCGCCGATCAGATTAAAAATTTTCAGGAAGCACTGGAAGCCCGGCCCGGTAAACCGACCGGTAAAAAGGTGGGGATTATCGGTGCCGGTCCGAGTGGCTTGTCGTCAGCCTATTTTCTGAGATTGCAAGGACATGAGGTTATCGTTTATGATGAATTACCCGGAGGTGGTGGTGCGATCCGCACCGGTCCGCCTGCTTACCGCCTTCCCCTCGAAGCGGTGGATAAAGATGTCAACTATATCAGATCTCTGGGCGTAGATTTCCATTTTAACACACGGATAGGTAGGGACATCGATTTTGATGAACTGATCAAAACCATGGACGCTGTTTTTCTCGGCGTAGGAAACACGGTCAGCTTTTCAACCAACGTAAAAAATTCCGAAAAGTGTCAACCCGCCCTGGATTTTTTGAAGGACAATAAAATCGGCCAGCCCCGGAAAGTGACACCCGCTGTAATCGTCATCGGCGGCGGAAACGTGGCTATGGATGTAGCCCGCGAAGCGTTGCGGCTGCAGTACATGCAGTATCCCGGTCAAACGGTGATCACCCGGACGGTATCCCTGGAGGATTGGGCAGACCTGCCGGCGACAGAAACCGAAATCCGCGAAGCGCAGGAAGAGGGCATTGAATTCAATCCGGGCTGGGGGCCCAAAGAGGTAGTCCTGGATGAAGCGGGAACTATTAAAGGGCTGCTGTGCAAAAAGGTTAGATCGGTCTTTGATGAACATGGAAGATTCCATCCCACTTTTTACGAAGATCAGGAACAATTTCTGGAAGGCACGATGATTATCGAAGCCATCGGGCAACGAGCCGATTTTTCATTTTTGCCCGAAGAGCTCCATGCAAAACTCGAATTCACCGAAAGACGCAAAGTAAAAGTCGATGAAAACGGCATGACCACCATTCCCAGGGTTTTTGCAGGCGGAGATATTGTCAACATTAATATGGATGCGGTTACCGCAATTGCCGATGCAAAAATCGCAGCCGTCGGGATTCACAAATATTTAACCACCACCCAATGATACCGGGAGGGTCAGGACTATATCAAAACGCTTTCTCAATTTCATATTTGATGGGTATGTCAAAATCACCACCGTTGAAACGGTGATGAACCGAAACGTCGTTTACTTTTCTCCCTGGCCATCAATCGAAAAGATTGCCGGCGCTATCTCAAAAAACCACTTCCGGAGAGTTCCGATTGTAGACAACGGTAAAGTTGTGAACATCACCTCCAGAAGAGACATTCTAAAAAGCGCTTTTCGCTTCCTGTCATAATCAATACCCTGTTCCGGCAGTCCTTCAGGTCGGAATATTTATTTACTCGATCAAATACCGGCACGAATAGAGCAGCTTCGGCAGCGGCAAAAGCTTTTGTTCATCCCAGCTTGTACCCAACGCTTTCAAATTCTAAATTCAGGGCGGTTTTATCAAAGGGGAAAATTTCATTATGTGGTATTTTATCAGTGTCTTATCCGGCTTTTTCTTTGCCACCGCCGATGCATTATCTAAAAAAGAGGCAACCCGCACACCGGCGATTGTACTCGCCTGGGTCCGGGAATTTTATGCGCTACCGTTTCTATTGCCATTGCTTTTTTTGATCAATATCCCGGAAATTCAGCCCGGATTCTGGTCGGCAATGATGCTGTTGGTGGTACTTGATCTGATCACCACGTTTCTGTACATGCGCGCCATCCAGATCGCCCCACTGTCGCTGACGATTCCCTACCTCGGGCTGTCGCCGATATTTTTACTGCTTATCCCGGCACTTGTACTCGGCGAAAAACTTTCGCTCCTCGGTATCATCGGTGTCCTGCTGGTTTCCGTTGGAACCTATACCCTCCAGATCGACCGGGCTAAATTTGGTTTTTTTGAACCCTGGCTGGCAATTTTCAAAAACCGCGGCTCACTTTATATGCTAATTGTAGCGCTTCTTTATTCAGTTACCGCCACCTATGGGAAAGTCGCCATTATCAAATCCTCACCCCTGTTTATGACCATCGTCTATTTTTCCTTGCTGGCAGCCGGATTTTCACTGATTGTACTGTTCACCGAACGCCGGAATATGCATACCTTGCTTCAATATCCGAAACAGAAACTGGGTATAGGGCTGGCGATGGCGCTAATGGCTGTCGCTCATTTTTCCGCAATCGGTATGATCCAGGTGGCGTATATGATATCAATCAAACGTCTGAGTTTGCTGTTTGCGATAATTTACGGCGCGGTTCTGTTCAAAGAGACCAATATCCGCGAACGTCTCATGGGTGGCATTATCATTCTGGTGGGTGCCACCTGCATTGCCCTGGCAAAATAAGGCTAAAGGGTAAAATTGGGAATTCGGCGCCCGTAAATGATGTTTAAACCGTAATCTTTGGCGCGCTCAATAAATCCACGATGTGGTCGGTGCGCCAGAAAGATAAAACCGGTGGCATTGAGCAGCTGGACGCTGTGCTGAACCGCCTTTAGTTCAATAAACGACTCGCGGGTAATGGGATAGGAGAAGCATTGGAAGATATAAAAATGGCACCCCTTCATCATAGCGATATCCAGCATTGATTCCGCCCGCACACCATCCGGCAGCGACTCCCGATTTAAACGGATATCCATGCGCACATCGTCGTACTGGCTGCGGTGAACCCTTAAAAAGACCAGCTCTCGCAGCCAGCCGCCGTTAAAGATGAAATCACCGCAATTTTCGGCTATCTCAACAGTTTTGGGTTTTTCCTCGGTACCAAAGCGGAAACGCATCTTTTTACTGGCAGCTTCATAGCTGATCACAAAGCGGTGGTATTGTCCGTTCATCCGCCATTGAATATCCTGTTTTTCCTCACCCATATTGATCCACTCTGGTCGGATGGAATCTATGAAAGGGATCACCTCATCGAGGTTGTTACCGATAAAATAGGAGAGACCACTGCGTTTACCGATATCCGGATCGTAGCGAACACCCGATTCGATCTCGACTCCGTGGATAGCAGCATATTCATTGACCGTAAGGCTCAGCTGAAAGGTTTTTTTCTCTTCCGAATCGACATTGATGAGTCGCGAATGAGCCGTATCCACATAGAAAATCTCTTTCCCGGCTTTGCGGAAAATATCGGCGGCAATCAGCATACGCAGCCGATCACCACCGCTGGCATTAAAAATGATTTCATGCTCGGGATAATCCCGGATAATTTTCCGGCACTGCTCGGAAAATTCATCCAGGTCGTTTTTCACTTCCCGGCTTTCGTAGCTGGCTGACAACTGTCCAGCAAGAGTGTTTTCCAGCTGACTCACGATTTTTTTCTGATCATGCCGCCGCAGCCAAACAACCGAATCCGGTTTTCGCAATATTACGCCGAGATAGGCGGCGAGTGGTGAATTGTCCACGAAACAGACTTCCATTAATGCCATACCCAATCCCCAAGTTTATCTAAAAATAACAATTAATGTCATGTTTAAGTTAATTTAATAATAAAAAAGGATAAGTCAATACAACACGCCCGTTTACACAGCGGTGTCAACAGTCCCGGAATTTTCGGACAGTTTATGTTCCGAAACGGTCACTACCGGTTGATATAAAAGGCTTTGCGTAAAGTGGGAAAATAGTTGGGTTGACCGGCGAGAGATTTATAGGAGAAAAATACCAGTCGGTCGTAGCCGTTGGCATAGCTGATCATAATTTTCGTCAGGGCTTCATAGCGCCCCTGGTTGTAAACGCCGATCCCCACCCAGATTTTCTCTCTGGGAATCACCGGATCGATACGGCGAAGAATTTCTTCAAACTGTTCGGCATCGGCGGTATAATTCATCGGCACCGCAAAATCCAGATACTCCAGCTTGAGCCATTTATCCCAGTCCTGATAAAAATGGTTCCGGGCTTCAAAGATATCGGGTTTCACCGCTGCACTCAGTAGAATCGGTTTGCGGGTCGTGTCAATTGTACTCTGCAGGTCCACCACCAGTTCGGTGATGGCATCTCTTCGGAAATCAGCCCACTTTTCCATCAGTGTCTCAATGGTTTTCAGCTCCATCCCCGTAAAAAATGATTTGTCGGAAATGGACAATAGAATCGGGTCCACGGCATAGATCTCTTTAAAGCGTTTCCGCCCGATCTCATTGTAATCGTAGCAATTTTTAGGATAACGGACATAGTCGAGATGAATGCCATCGACATTGTACTTTGCGACGATTTCTCCGATGACCCGGACAAGGTATGCATTCACTTCGGGCACCAGCGGTGAGAGGTAGATTCCTTCGGTATTGATTCTCCGGAAATCCCGGGCTTTACGGTCCATATCCCTGATTCCATCGGCATCCACCGATGCCCATTCCGGATGTTTATAGAGCAGATGGTTTTTATCCTGAGGCTTGTCATCGGACGACCAGATTAGATAGGTATTCAGCCAGGCATGCACTTTTATACTATGGGGATGAGCATGATCCAAAAAATATTGAAGCGGATCGAAATTCCCCGACTTCATATTTTCCGCTTTTGGCACAAACGCAGAACGATAGAGGGCATCGCCACGCCCGCGAACCTGAACAAACAGATCGGTAAAATGATTACGTTTGGCAAAATCGATAATTTTATCGATAGATTCAGAGGTACGAATCTGATCGCGGACGACCCACATTCCCATCCGCTGTGGCTCTTTGGCGGGAAGCCGCTGGGCAATCAATGACAAAAGGGCAGCAACCGTTACTGCCCTTATACTGTTCGAAATATTCGTTTTCAACAAGATTTCCGGTGTGCTATTCAGCCGGTTTCTGTTTTTCTTCCTGTGATTCGGAATCCGGTATTTTCTCTGGTTCCGGTTCTTCGGTTTTTTGAGTTTCTGCAGCGTCGCCAGGCACATCGCTCCGGACAGAATCTTCACCGGTAGTCTCTTCCACCGCCGCTTCGGCTTCTGCGTTTTCCGGTGTTTTTTCAGGTTCCGGCTCTGCTACTTCTTTTGGAGATGGTTTCTTGGCAGCCTTTTTCTTGATCTCTTTGGTTTTCGGTTTAGCCGCGCTGGTTTTTTCCTTTTTGGTGGTGGTTTCCTTTTTCGCCGGCTTCGGATTTTTCTTTTCGCCCGGTAAGCGATAGTCCACAAATTCAATCAGAGAGATTGCGGCGTTGTCATGATCCCGGAATCCCAGTTTGGCAATCCGGGTATAACCGCCGTTACGCTCGGAATATTGCGGTGCAATATGTTCAAACAGAATTTTGACGATTGCACGGTCCTGAAGAATACGATACGCCAAGCGCCTGTGATGAACGGTACCGCGCTTGCCGTAAGTGATCAAGCGCTCGACAATCCGTCGCAATTCCTTGGCTTTGGCATCAGTGGTTTTAATTTTTCCATGTTGAATCAGGGACTTTGCCAGATTCATCATCAATGCTTTTCGGTGACTTGCTGTACGACCCAGTTTCGCAACCCGTTTCTGATGTCGCATGACTGAATTCTCCTCTAATTAGTTATTCGTCTTTTTCGGACAGGTACTGATCGACATCCATTCCGAATTCCAGGTTCATCTCTTTCAGTTTCGCCATCAATTCATTCAGGGATTTACGGCCAAAGTTCTTGAATTTGAGCATCTCGGATTCTTCCTTCGAGACGAGGTCTGCAATGGTGCGGATACTGTTGGCTTTCAGGCAGTTATAAGATCTGACTGATAAC
Source organism: Fidelibacterota bacterium (assembly GCA_049975265.1). Classification (GTDB taxonomy): domain Bacteria; phylum Fidelibacterota; class UBA2242; order UBA2242; family UBA2242; genus B118-G9. The sequence continues at coordinate 43,297 of JBNGDF010000004.1, read as the reverse complement.
TCCATCTCATCGACGCTCTTTTTCAGTAGATTGCGAATGCGGATTACCTCTTCATCGGGTGCTTCACGGGGAATCTCAATCTGTGAAGATTCGGCGGTTGAAAAGAGCGAAAAATACTCCATGAGCAGTTTCGCCGAAAAATCCACCGCCTTTTCGGGGCTGATGCTGCCGTCGGTATGCACATCAAGAGTCAGCTTTTCCAGCGTCTCACGGGCGGTACCGGGCAGGCTTTCCACTTTATAGGTAGCGTTCGTAACCGGTGAGAAGATTGAATCGATAAAGATGGTACCGATCGGATAGTCAACGGTTTTGTTTTTATCAGCCGGAACCCAGCCGGTACCCCTTGATATTTTCAGTTCTATCGTTAAATCTGCCTTCTCGTTCATTTCACAGATATGCAGATCGGGATTGAGAATCTCGAAATCGGTAGTATCCTTACCGATAGCACCGGCAGTAAACGTTCCTTTACCTTTAAAAGATAATATGACTTTCTCCGGTTTGGCATCCTGATTAATTTTAAACCGCACCTGTTTTAGATTCAGAATAATGGTAGCCACATCTTCAATGACACCGGGAATTGTGGCAAATTCGTGCAACACACCGTCAATCTTTATCGCTGAGATGGCGGCACCGGGAACGGCAGTAATCAAAACGCGCCGCAATGCGTTGCCCAGTGTCGTCCCAAACCCTCTTTCAAGCGGCTGAACGATAAACTGACCGTATGTATCGGTTAAAACTTCTTTGGTTACTCTCGTTACAATTTGTTCCTGAGTGGTCATTATTTCCTCTTTTTTTATTTAGAATAGAGTTCCACAACCAACTGTTCATTCACATCGATGCCCATTTGATCTCTTTCGGGAACTTGAATAAAGATACCCTGCATTTTGGCTTTGTCCAGAATCAACCAGGGTAGATCGTGATCACCACGAATCCGTTTCATAGACTCATGGATATAGCTCATTTTTTTACTGGTCTCACAGACCTGAATAGTATCGCCTGCCCGGCATTGATATGACGGGATATCGACGATTTTGCCGTTGACCAGAAAATGCCGGTGCAGAACCAGCTGGCGCGCCATATTCCGGGAGGCGGCGAATCCGAGCCGGTACACCACATTGTCCAGACGGCTCTCCAGCATTTTCATAAGGTTGGTTCCGGTAACACCTTTTTCCCTGTCGGCTTTAGCGAAGTAACGCCGGAACTGTTTTTCCAGCACGCCGTAGATTCGCTTGATTTTCTGCTTTTCCCGTAATTGCAAACCGTAATTGGATAAACGTCTGCGACTCGTCTGTCCGTGTTGTCCGGGGGCATAACTTTTGGTTTCAAAAGAACACTTCGTCGAGTTACACCGTTCGCCTTTGAGGTAGAGTTTTACACCTTCGCGGCGACACAACTTACAAACGGGACCTGTATATCTTGCCATTGAATTCTACTCCTACTGATTTATACTCTTCTCCGCTTGGGAGGTCTGCATCCGTTATGGGGAATGGGGGTGACATCTTTGATCGCACTGATCTGCATGCCGGCCAGGTTGAGTGCCCGGATCGCTGCCTCGCGCCCGGAACCGGGTCCCTTTACTCGCACTTCTACCCGACTGAGTCCCATGTCCAGTGCCTCCTTCGCCGCCTTATTCGCCGCCTGCTGAGCGGCATAGGGCGTGTTTTTCCGGGAGCCCTTAAAACCAACCGTTCCTGCCGACGCCCAGGAAACAACGTTCCCGTATTGATCGGTCAGAGATATGATGGTGTTGTTAAAGGTCGCTTTAATGGTGGCAATACCTTCGGCATCAACCTTTATTTTGCGTTTCTTCTTAACAGTTCTTTTGGGTGGCAACTGAAATACCTCCTATATTAACCTTTTTTTCCCACTTTTGCCTTCTTGCGACTAACCGTCCGGCTGGGACCTTTGCGGGTACGCGCATTGGTTTTTGTCCGCTGTCCCCTGACCGGCAGACCGCGGCGATGCCGCAAGCCCCGGTAACAACCGATATCCATCAGGCGTTTGATATTCATGGTGGTCTCGGTCCGCAGGGTTCCCTCGACCTTGTAATCGTTGGCAATAATCGTCCGGATTTCGTGAACCTGCTCTTCGGTCAGGTCTTTGGTTCGGATTTCCGAATCTACTTTGGCTTTTTTGCAAATATCCAAAGCCATGGTGCGACCTATTCCGTAGATATAGGTCAACGAAATCTTGATTTTTTTATCGTTTGGTAAATCTACACCCGCAATTCGAGCCAAAATTTCCTCCTATTTCGCTATTATCCTTGACGCTGCTTGTGCTTTGGATTCGAACAAATAACCCTTACAACGCCCTTTCGGCGAATAATTTTGCATTTGTCACAAATTTTCTTTACTGATGCTCTAACTTTCATGATTCATCCATTCTATTTATAACGATATGTGATGCGGCCCCGGGTTAAATCGTAGGGTGAGAGCTCCAGTGACACCTTATCACCCGGTAAAATCTTGATAAAGTGCATTCTCATCTTCCCCGATACATGAGCCAGGACCTCATGACCGTTCTCCAGCTCAACCCGAAATGAGGCATTGGGTAGATTTTCCTTGATGATTCCATCAACTTTGATCAATTTTTCCTTTGCCATACAATTACCCTGCTTCTCTGGTTGATAAGATCAGCGGATCGTTGTCGGTGATCGCAATGGTATGCTCATAATGCGCCGACGGTTTATGGTCTTTCGTCACCATTGTCCAGCCATCTGCCAGCAACTCCACTTCAAAGGTCCCGGCGTTGACCATGGGCTCAATCGCCAGGCACATTCCCGTTTTCAGCAGGGGTCCTCTGCCCGGATCACCATAATTGGGCACTTCCGGTGCCTCGTGCAGCTGCGTCCCGATGCCGTGCCCCACCAGTGTCCTGACAACCGAGAATCCCTGGGATTCCACGTAGGTCTGAATTGCGTGCCCGATATCCGAAAGGTGATTCCCACTGCGCGCCTGCTCAATGCCTATATAGAGTGATTCCTCCGTGACATTCATCAGGGACTGCCGGGTTTCATCAACCCTTCCCACTGCAAAGGTATAGGCAGCGTCACCATAATAGCCATCCTTTAAAACACCCACATCGATGCCGATAATCTCACCTTCACGCAATTCCCGCTCTCCCGGGATTCCATGAACAACCTCTTCATCAATACTGGTGCAGATGGTGGCGGGAAATCCGTTGTAACCTTTAAACGCCGGCTGGGCATCACAGCTGTGAATATAGTCTTCTGCCATGCGATCCAGCTGCTGCGTCGTGATCCCCGGTCGGATTTCTTCTCCAATCAGTGTCAGTGTCTCAGCGACAATGCGATTGCTCGTCCTGATCTTAGCCACCTCTTTTGGAGAACGAATATAAATCATTATCCGGTGCTTAACGGCGACGACCCTTCAACTTTCCGCTTTTCAAAAATCCATCGTAATGTCTCATCAGCAGATGCGATTCGATCTGCTGCAATGTATCAAGCGCAACACCAACAATAATCAACAGGCTGGTGCCGCCAAAAAAGGACGCTACATCATAAGGCAGGTCCATTATTTTCATTAATATATAAGGAAAAATCGCGACGAATGCCAGAAAAAAGGAGCCCGGCAGAGTCACTTTGGTTAAAATATTGTCAATAAACTCCGAAGTCCTCTTCCCGGGTCGAATACCGGGGATAAAACCGCCGTATTTCTTCATGTTATCAGCCACTTCCACCGGATTGAAGGCAATCGCAGTGTAAAAGTAGGTAAAAAACACAATCAGAGCGCCGAAAACCAGCCAGTAAAACCAGGATTCATAGGAAAAAAACCGCATCGCACCCTGGATAAAATCGCTGTTGGGGAAAAAGGTCCCGATCGTGTTGGGAATAAACATAATCGCCTGCGCAAAAATGATCGGCATCACACCGGCGGTATTGACCCGCAGGGGAATATGCGTAGCCTGTCCGCCGTATACTTTCCGCCCGACGACCCGCTTGGCATATTGCACCGGAATTTTACGTTGTCCTTGAGTCAATAACACCACAAAACCGACGATGACAAACATCAGGGCAATCAGGATCACTTCCGTAAAAATACCGCGTACATCTTCCCGAACCAGGGTGATTTCACTCAGGATGACATTGGGCAGACGCGCCAGAATGCCCACCATAATAATCAGAGAGATACCGTTGCCGATACCCCGCTCGGTAATCCTTTCACCGAGCCACATGATTAAGATGGTTCCGGTTACAAGCGTCAACATCGTCATCAGGGTAAATCCGATCCCGGGATTGGGAACCACCGGCAGAATCTGGTTGCCGATGCGGGCTGACATCTGCGGACTCATCAGGAGCTGGGCGATACTGAAAGACTGGAGCCCGGCAATCAAAACCGTACCATAACGGGTGATCTGGGTAATCTTTTTACGTCCCTCTTCACCCTCTTTCTGCAATTTCTGAAAATAGGGAATGACCGCACCCAGCAGCTGAATGATAATTGACGCACTGATATAGGGCATAATACCGAGTGCAAACAGCGTTGCCCTTGAGAAAGCCCCGCCCGCGAATAGATCGTACAATCCAAAAAGCGTCGTCGAAAAATTGCGCATCGCTGCTCCCAGCACTTCGACGTCGATACCTGGAATCGGTACATGGGCGCCAACCCTGACAACAACCAGGATGGCGAGGGTATACAGGATTCTTCTCCGCAATTCTGGAATCCGAAAAACGCTCTGGAATTGTTGTCTCATAGAATTACAGCCTTTCCACCGCTAGCTTCGATTTTTTCCATTGCCGTTTTACTGAAAGCATTAGCCGTGACCGTGATCGGCTCTTTCAGTACACCAACCCCCAATACCTTCACCGGTTTTGCCAATGTATCAATGATACCCTTTTCCAGCATCAGATCGAGGTTCACCTCCTTCACCTGCAGACGGGCAAGGGTGCTCAGATTGACAATCTGAACCTCTTCACGAAAAATATTCTTAAATCCCCGCTTCGGCAAACGACGGTAGATTGGCATGGTTCCACCTTCGACCCAGGCGCGCCGCTTTGATCCTGAACGGGAATGATACCCTTTATGGCCTCGCGCGGCGGTACCACCGTTTCCGGAAGCCTGTCCTTTACCGCGACGTTTGTGTTCCTTTGTTGAACCGAAAGCTTTACTAAGAGAGCCGAGATTCATGACTATTCCTTAATTTCTTCAACGTTTAACAGATGTTCGATCGACTTAATCATACCCCGAATCGCCGGATTGTCCGGTTGCACAACCGTGTGATGCATACGCTTGATTCCCAGTGCCTCAAGCGTTCTGCGCGTCTTCCGATGATAATCAATAGCACTTTTTATCTGGGTAATCTTCAACTTGGCGTTTTTATTTTTACTCATGAGCCGAATATCTCCTGAAGTGTCATTCCGCGTTTGTGAGCAACCATATAGGGGTCACGGAGCATCTGCAGCGCCCGCATGGTTGCTTTAACAATATTGTGAGTATTGTTCGAGCCGATGGATTTGGATAAAATATCCCGGACGCCGACCTGTTCCATAATGGCACGGATCGGACCGCCGGCGATGATTCCGGTACCGGGTGAGGCGGGTTTTAAAATCACAATCGCGGCACCATATTTTGCCTGAACGGCGTGGGGAATCGTCCCGTTAATGACCGGAACCCGGATAATATTCTTCTTGGCGTTTTCTTTACCCTTGGAAACGGCGATTGTCACCTCCTGCGCTTTCCCGAGACCGATGCCCACGTGTCCTTTACCGTCACCAATCGCAACAATGGCGTTAAAGCTAAAGCGCCGACCGCCGGTCACCACTTTGGCGACGCGATTGATCTTGATCACCTTTTCTTCCAGCAATTCCAACTGAGTAGGATCGATTGATTTCAAATTATTACTCCTTTGAGATTAGAATTCCAAGCCGGCATTCCGGGCAGCTTCCGCTAGGGCTTTGACTCTGCCGTGATACTTGAATCCACCGCGATCAAACACCACGCGTTTAATTTTATTTTCAAGGGCTTTCCGGGCGATCAGTTCACCGACGAGCCCACCTCTGTCAGTCTTGGTAGTATCTTTCTTGATCTGCGACTTCACCTCCGCCGACAAGTCCGAAGCCGTCATGAGAGTTTTGCTGTTCGAATCATCCACCAGCTGCGCATAAATATGATTCAGGCTGCGGTAGACGACCAGTCGCGGACGCTCCGGGGTACCGCTTACGTGTTTCCGAATATGCCCCTTGCGGCGCAACCTTGACTGTATTCTATCACTCACTTTTGCACTCATTCCGAAATCCTCTATTTCACACCAACTTTTTTACCGGCTTTCCGGCGAATATATTCATCCTTATAGCGAATACCCTTGCCTTTGTAGGGTTCCGGCGGCGCTATCGAACGGATCTTCGCCGCCATCTGTCCCACCTGCTGTTTATTTATACCGCTAACCGTAATGGTCAGATTTTTGGGCACCGACAGATTGATCTCATCGCCGGGTGTAATCAACACCGGATGTGAGAGCCCCACGTTCAGCAACAGTGATTTGCCCTTCATCTCCGCCGAGTAGCCGACGCCGACAATTTCCAGGGTTTTTTGAAAGCCTGTGGTCACACCTTCCACCATATTAGCGATCAGCATTCGGGTCAGCCCATGCAGGGAACGATGAGTTTTACTGTCACTGGGGCGGGTTACTATAATGGCATTGTCCTCTTTGACAACGGTCATTTCCGGAGAAAACTCCCAGCTTAATTCCCCTTTCGGTCCCTTGACTGAAATCCGGTTGTCGCGGATCGTCACCTCTGTTTTTTCTGGTACGGGTATGGGTTTTTTACCGATTCTTGACACAGTTTACTCCTTGCTTAAACGCGCATTACCAAATATGACACAGTACTTCACCGCCAACGTTATATTTCCGGGCAATTTTGTCGGTAACCACACCGATCGGCGTCGACATTACGGCAATGCCGAGACCGCCCAGCACACGGGGAATTTCGGTGGCTTTAACATATTGCCGCCGTCCCGGTCGACTGACTCGCTGGAGCCCTTCTATGATGGGGGTGCCGTCTTTGCCATACCGCAGATAAATGCGCACAACTCCCTGTTTGCCGTCGTTGATCAGGACAAAATCCTTGATATATTTTTCATGTTTCAAAATCAATGAAATCCGCTTCTTCATATTCGAAGCCGGTATATCGACCCAGCGATGGTTGGCGGCTAATGCATTGCGAATTTGTGTAAGATAATCGGAAATTGGATCAGTTACTGGCATATAAATCTTTCTCCTGTTTTACCAGCTGGCTTTAGTAATACCTGGAATTTCGCCCTTGAGCGCTAATTCTCGAAAACACAAACGACACAATCCGAATTTGCGATAGTACGAACGTGGTCTACCACAGACCGAACAGCGGTTGACCTTGCGGGTAGAGAATTTGGGTTTGCGCTGCGCTTTTGCGATCATTGACTTTTTGGCCATATCAGTTCTTCTCCCCTGAGTTTTCTTCCTTTACCGGTCGCTTCTTAAACGGAAAACCGAACAGTGTCAGCAATTCGCGTGCCTCGGCATCGGTTTTAGCAGTGGTTGTCATGGTGATATTCATCCCCCGGATTTTATCCACTTTATCGTAATCAATTTCCGGAAAAATGATCTGCTCCTTGATGCCCATGTTGTAATTTCCGCGTCCGTCAAATGCCTTATCCGCCATACCGGAGAAATCCCTTACCCGGGGTAATGCGATGGAGATCAGCCGATCGAAAAATTCGTACATTTTATAACGCCGCAATGTAACATGGCAACCGACCGGGTCACCCTGCCTGATTTTAAAATTGGATATGGCTTTTTTGGCATGTGTCACCACAGGTTGTTGCCCGGTGATGACCCGTAAATCTTCCATAGCATGCTTTAATGCCGCCGGATCGTCTTTGGTTTTCCCGACGCCAATATTCAGACTGATTTTCTGCAGTCTGGGAACTTCCATTTTATTTTTATACCCAAACTTTTGAATCATTGCCGGTACAACGGTTGTTTCATATTGTTCAAAAAGTCTCGGTCTGTATTCTGCTTTTTTAGCCACTGACGACTCCCTTAATTAGCATCGATTACTTCACCGGTTTCTTTGGAATAACGTACTTTTTTTCCGTCTTTCAATGTTTTGTATCCAACTTTGGTCGGTTTATTATTAATCAACAAAACAACGTTAGAGACATGGATTGGTGCCTCTTTTTCCACAATTCCGCCCTGCTGATTGGTCTGGCTGGGGCGGGTGTGCCGTTTGATAAAATTGACCCCCTCTACGATAATCCGGTCGGTTCGCGGGTAGATCTTCAACACGCGTCCGGTTTTCCCTCTATAATTTCCGGAGATTACTCTGACCATATCATTTTTCCGTATTCGGTTCATTCAAATTCTCCTTTACAGTACCTCTGGTGCCATGGATACGATCTTCATGTAGTTTTTCTCACGCAGTTCTCTGGCGACCGGCCCGAAAATACGGGTACCCCGCGGTTCGAGATTGTTATCAATCAAGACGGCGGCATTATCATCAAAGCGGATATAGGAACCGTCATTGCGGCGAATCTCTTTGTTTGTGCGGACAATGACCGCCTTGGATTTTTCGCCTTTTTTGACCATTCCACCCGGTGACGCCTGTTTGACACTGACGATTACAATATCCCCGATAGAGGCATATTTGCGTCCGGAACCACCCAATACCCGGATACACAGAACCTTTTTTGCTCCTGTATTATCGGCCACACTCATTCTTGTCTCTTGCTGTATCATCGGAATTACCTCTTTAAAATATCAATCAACATGTTCTAATATTTCTACCAGACACCAACGTTTATTGCGACTGAGCGGACGGGATTCTTCTATGCGGACAACATCCCCGATCTGGCACCGGTTATCAGGATCATGGGCATAAAATTTGGAAGTTCTGCGGATGAATTTCCCATACACCGGGTGCTTAAATTTCCTGTCAATTGTCACCACAATAGTCTTGTCCATTTTATTGCTGACGACTTTTCCTATCAGAGATTTTCTATGTTTGCGTGATTCCATTTTCCCTGTTCCTGTATTTATTGAGCCTGTTTGCCCGGTCGTTCGATACCCAGTTCCATCTCGTATAAGACCGTCTTGATCTGGGCAATTTCCCGACGAACCTGTTTGATTTTCATGGGATTTTCCAGCTGCTGCAGCGCTTTCTGAAACCGCAGGTTTTCCAATGCGGTAATATCATCCTGTAGACGAGCTTCGAGTTCGGTGGCTGACATTTCTCTTAATTGACTTTTTTTCACACTACGCTCCTACTTCACGTCTTGCTACGACTTTGGTCTTAATCGGTAATTTATGTGCCGCTGTGGAGAAAGCTTCTTTGGCCTGCTCTAAATCGGTCACCTCCACTTCAAAGAGAACCCGACCAGGTTTCACAACGGCGACCCAGTACTCGGGTGCACCTTTACCTTTGCCCATGCGGGTTTCCGCCGGCTTCTTGGTAATCGGCTTGTCTGGAAATATCCGGATCCACATCTTTCCATGTTTCCGCACCTTCCGGGCAATGGCAACCCTGACGGCTTCAATTTGCCGGCTGGATATCCAGCCCGGCTCGAGTGCTTTCAAACCGAAGTGACCGAAACTAACCTCATTACCGCGGGTAGCGATGCCCTTCATCCGACCTTTTTGTTGTTTACGATGTTTTACTTTGCGAGGTGCCAGCATAGCGATAATCCCTTATTGCATTTTATTGTATGATTCACCGTTACAAATCCAGACTTTGATGCCGATACATCCGTAAGTGGTATGGGCTGTAACCGAAGCAAAATCAATATCCGCCCGCAGTGTATGAAGCGGGACCCGACCTTCGCGATAGGTTTCGGTGCGTGACATTTCGGCACCGCCGAGGCGTCCGCTGCATTGAACACGAATACCCTCAGCGCCCATCCGCATGGTAGCTTGAATAGCCTTCTTAATAGCGCGTCGGAAGGAGACTTTTTTGACAATCTGGGCGGCAATATTGTTACCCACCAGGGTCGCATCCAACTCCGGACGCTTGATCTCATTGACATTGACCTGAACATCGGTATTGGTTAGTTTTTGAATTTCAAGACGCAGGAGGTCTACCTCTTCGCCTTTTCGTCCAATGACAATCCCGGGACGGGAAGTGTTGATGGTGATAGTGATTTTTTTCGAGGTCCTATGGATATCCACTCCGCTTACGCCGGCGTTGGGCAGACGTTTCATAATATAGCGGCGCAGTTTCAGATCCTCGGTTAATTTTTTGGTATAATTGCGTTCGTCAAACCAGTTGCTGCTCCAGTTCTTATTAAAACCGATTCGAAATCCAATGGGATGCGTTTTTTGACCCAAGAAGCCTCCAGTTATTTTTGCTTTTGTTTGTGCTTGTTCTCTTTTTCGGCTACAACCACTGTCAGATGGCAGGACCGTCTGCGGATAATGGATGCCCGCCCCATGGCGCCGGCTCGCCAGCGTCTGGCAATGCCAGCCTCATCGACATAGATGGTTTTGACATACAGGTCTTCCGGTTCGATTCCGGAGCCGCCCTCCTGGTTCATCAGGTTCGAGACGGCTGAGCGAATGGTTTTTTCCACCGCAACGGATGCCTTTTTATTGCTGAAATGCAGGGCATTCAGTGCTTGCTCAAGATCTTTTCCGCGTACCATATCGGCTAAAAGGCGAACCTTGCGGGCCGATTGTCTTTCATATCTATTGACTGCTTTCGCTTCCATAATTCCTGTTTCTTACTTTTTTTTATCTGAACCGGCGTGTCCCCGAAAAGTCCGGGTGTGCGCAAATTCACCCAATTTATGACCAACCATATTTTCAGTAACAAAGACCGGGATAAATTTATTCCCATTGTGGACGGCAAAGGTATGTCCGACAAATTCCGGCGAAATCGTAGATCGCCGAGCCCAGGTTTTAATGACCTTCTTTTTGCCGCTGGCGTTCATTTCATTAATCCTTCCGAGCAGTTTGGCATCGATATAGGGTCCCTTTTTCAGCGATCGAGTCATCTAATATTCTCCCTGATTATTTGCTGCGTCGTTTTACGATAAATTTATTGCTGGGATTGTTCTTCTGGCGGGTTCGGTAACCTTTGGTCGGTTTGCCCCAGGGTGTCGAAGGATGGCGACCACCGGAGCTTTTGCCTTCGCCGCCGCCCATGGGATGATCGATTGGATTCATGGCGACACCGCGCACTTTGGGGCGCCGTCCCAGCCACCGATTCCGCCCGGCTTTTCCCAGACTGATGTTCTCATGTGTCTTATTGCCAACTTCACCGACCGTGGCATAGCATTCACCCAGGACCAGACGCATCTCTCCGGAAGGCATTTTCAGGGTAACATACCTGCCCTCTTTTGCCATGATCTGAGCCGCCGTTCCGGCTCCCCGGGCAATTTGCCCGCCCTTCTTGGGTTTCAGCTCAATATTATGAACAAACGTACCGGCAGGGATATTTTTTAACGGCAGTGAATTGCCCGGTTTGATCGGAGCGTCCTGCCCGGCTACGATAACATCGCCAACCTGAATTCCGTCAGGTGCAATGATGTAGCGCTTTTCACCATCTTTATAATTCAGCAACGCAATCCGTGCCGACCGGTTGGGATCATACTCGATGGTTTTGACAACCGCCTCAATGTCATGTTTGTCGCGCCTGAAGTCGATAATCCGGTAAGCGCGTTTTTGACCGCCGCCCCGACGCCGGGCGGTGATACGACCGTTGCTGTTCCGACCTCCGGATTTTTTCATCGGCTCCAATAGGCTTCTTTCCGGTGTCGTGGTGGTGATATCCTCGAAAGAATCCACCGATTTAAAACGCTGTCCAGGTGTTGTCGGATTAATTTTCTTAATACCCATAATACTAAACCGCGGTTTCTCCTTGATAGAAATCTATTTTTTCACCCTTTTTCAGTGTCACAATCGCCTTTTTCCAGTCGGACCGTTTGCCGCTGGTGCGAATTACCCGACCGCCGCTCCGAACGGTCATCTGTTTGGCTTTCCCCGTCACATTCATCGTCGCCACTTTTTCCACTTTGACTCCAAAACGTTCTTCCACAGCCCGCTTGATCTCGATTTTATTGGCTTTCGGATGAACCCTGAACCCGTATTTCCGCTCTTTTTCCTGAAGAAGATTGATCTTTTCCGTTAAAATCGGTTCGATGATGATGGTACTTTTTATCGACATGTCTGTTTTCCTATTAATTGACCGTTAACCGATTGTTCAGCATTTCCAATCCCTCTTTGTCAACGAGAAGAATATCACAATCCAGTATATCGTAGGTGGAAGCACGTCCCGCTTCGACGAGCAGGATGTTGTAAAAATTTCGTGTAGCCAGGTATAAATTTTCGCTGATATCCGTCGCCAGCAGAGTGACTTTTTTGTTTTCCAGATCGAGGGCTTTCAACATTGCCCGGACTGTTTTTGCCTTGGCGTCCGGCAGTTTAAAATCCGTGATCACCTTAATGGCATCCTGTTGATATTTATAGGCAAGAGCACTGCGACGGGCAAGGGATTTTACCTTTTTATTGATTTTCATCTGATAGTACTTCGGTTTCGGACCGAAGGCGCGACCACCTCCAACCCAGATGGGACTACGTCTGGAACCAGCCCGGGCTGCCCCGCGACCTTTCTGACGCCAGGGTTTCCGTCCACCCCCCCGAACTTCGGCGCGGGTTTTGGTGGAGTGAGTCCCCTGCCGGGAGTTGGTCATCTCGGTTTTGACCGCCATGTAGATGGCATGATCATGAGGTTCGACTTCAAAGGAGGCGTTCTGTAACGTTAATTTTTCTCCGGATTCTGTTCCGTCTATTTTATATACCGGTAATTCTACACTCACTGTTCCTGCCTCCGAATTGTTACATAACTGTTCCTTGCTCCGGGCACTGCACCTTTTACATAAAGGAGATTGTTTTCTGCGTCGATTTTGACAACAGAGAGCCCTCGTACAGTTTGTCTCTTACCACCCATTCGACCCGCCATTTTTAATCCTTTAATGACACGGGAAGGATACGCCGATGCGCCGATGGAGCCCGGTGCACGATACCGGTCGCTCTGTCCATGGGTCTTAGGACCACCCTGAAAATTGTGTCGTTTGACAACTCCCTGAAAGCCCTTGCCTTTGGTCACACCGGTTACCTTGACCTTTTCACCAACTTTAAAAATATTCACGGTGATCGTATCGCCGGTCTTGATATCTTCGTTTTCGAAATCTCTTATCTCTGCAAGCAGGCGATATGGTTCTGCGTTGGCGGCTTTGAAGTGACCCAGAAGGGGTTTATTCACACGCTTTTCGGGTTTTTTATCAAAACCCAATTGAATCGCCGAATAGCCATCCCGTTCCGGGGTCTTGACTTGTACGATTTGACAGGGACCCGCCTCGATAACTGTTACCGGCAGCATGTCGCCGTTCGGTTCAAATACCTGACTCATTCCGATCTTTTTTCCGATAATTCCTTGCATAGGTCTTCTTCCGTTATACCTTTATCTCGATATCCACACCCGCCGGAAGGTCCAAGCGCATAAGAGCATCGACCGTCTTTGAGGTGGAATTCAGAATATCCACCAGTCGCTTATGGATTTTGGTCTGAAACTGCTCCCTCGACTTTTTATTCACATGCGGTGATCGCAGCACCGTATATACCGTTCGCTGAGTCGGCAGCGGGATAGGACCGGAAACAACCGCACCGGTGGATTTCGCCGTGGCAACAATCTTCTTGGTACTTTTATCCAGAAGATTGTGGTCATAGGCTTTGAGACTGATTCTGATTCTTTGTCCAGGCACAGGTTACTCCTTACTCCAAGATTTCCGTTACGACGCCGGCACCGACCGTACGACCACCTTCACGAATCGCAAAACGCAACTCCTTCTCCATCGCTATCGGCGTGATCAACTCCACCGTTAACGTGACCTTGTCTCCCGGCATCACCATATCGACGCCTTCCGGCAATTCCACAACACCCGTCACGTCCGTCGTCCGAAAGTAAAACTGCGGACGATAACCCTTGAAAAACGGCGTGTGTCGTCCACCCTCTTCCTTCTTCAATACGTATACTTCACCCTTGAACTTCGTATGCGGAGTGATGCTGCCCGGCTTCGCCGCGACCATCCCGCGCTGCAGCCATTCCTTGTCAATACCTCGCAACAGCAGACCCGCATTGTCTCCCGCTTCACCGCGATCCAGTATCTTCCGAAACATCTCTACTCCGGTCACCACCGTCTTCTTGTGACCACCCATTCCTATCAACTCTACCTCTTCGCCAACCTTGATCACGCCGCGCTCTATCCGACCCGTTCCAACCGTCCCCCGACCCGTGATCGAAAAGACATCCTCTATCGGCATTAAAAACGGCTTGTCAATATCACGCTCCGGCGTCGGGATATAATCATCAATCGCATCAATCAATTCACTGATACATTTCGTCTTCTCCGGATCATCCGGGTGATTCAACGCCTCCAGAGCACTGCCCTTGATGATCGGAATCTCATCACCAGGATAGTTGTAACTGCTCAGCAAATCCCGCAACTCCATCTCTACCAACTCCAATAACTCCGGATCATCTACCATATCAGTCTTGTTCAAAAAAACAACTATCGACGGTACGTTCACCTGACGAGCCAATAATACATGCTCCCGCGTCTGCGGCATCGGTCCGTCAAATGCACTCACCACCAATATCGCTCCATCCATCTGTGCCGCACCCGTGATCATGTTCTTGATGTAATCCGCATGACCCGGACAGTCCACATGCGCATAATGTCGCTTCTTCGATTCATATTCCACATGCGCCGTGTTGATCGTGATCCCTCGCTCACGCTCCTCCGGAGCATTGTCAATACTGTCAAATGTCCGCGCCTGCGCCAATCCCTGTGCATTCAATATCAGTGTCATCGCCGCAGTTAATGTCGTCTTCCCATGATCCACATGTCCAATCGTACCAACATTCACATGGGGCTTCGTACGCTTAAATTGTTCCTTTGACATTAGATTCTCCTTTAGTTTTGTAAAAATTCAGGGATAAAGCCCCTTGTTTTTTCCACAATTTCCCGCTGGACTTTTCTATCACAGACTTGATAACTGGAAAATTGCATGGAAAAAACTGCTCTGCCCTGACTAATAGATCGTAAATCTGTTGCATAACCAAATGATTCTCGTAGCGGAATCATGGCATCAACAATATTAATATCGCCACGTTTATCCATACTGACGATGTTTGCACGTCGCGAGTTTAAATCATTTATCACATCACCGAGATAGGCATCGGGCACCGATACCTCCAGCGCCATAATCGGTTCCAAAATTGCCGGTCGACCTTTCAATAAGGCATCGTGCAATGCCTGCGCCGCTGCAACTTCATACGCCAGCTCTGTACTCTCATTCTCCCGGTATTCTCCATCAACCAGCGTAACGCGGACCTTGTGCAGGGCATAGCCGGCTACAATGCCGCTTTTGGCACTGTTCTGGATACCGCGCTCAACCGCCGGAAAAAATTCCCGCGGTACCGATGTGACCGGAATCTCATTCTTTATGATAATCCCATGCTCAGCGGTGTCGTCGTGACTGACCCGCAGTTTAACCGCTGCAAACTGGGTTTTACTACCGGTTTGACGATGAAATACGGCTTTACCTTCAGCATCGACCTCTATCGATTCACGATAGGAGACCTGCGGTTTGCCGATATGCGCCTGAATTTTGTATTCTCTGAGCAGGCGATCGCACAAAATTTCCAGATGCAACTCGCCCATCCCTGAAATAATGATCTGACCCGTCTCCTCATCTTCACTGATACGAAAGGTTGGATCCTCGTAGGATAATTTTTCAAGGGCGTTTTTCAGATTATCCGAATCGGCTTTGCTTTTGGGTTCAATGGTAATGGAAATAACCGATTCAGGGAATTCCATAGATTCCAGAATAATAGGATTTTTGGAATCGCAGAGGGTATGTCCCGTAAAACTATATTTTAAACCCACCAGCGCGCCAATCTCTCCGCAGGCTAATTCATCCCGGTCTTCGCGCTTATTGGCGTGCATGAGAAGGATTCGGTGCACCCGCTCCTTCTTATCCACGGTGGAATTATAAACCATTGCGCCTTTTCTGATAGAGCCGGAATATACCCTGACAAAACTCAGGCGCCCCATATGGATATCGGTCATAATTTTAAAAATCAATGCCGCCGTGGCTCCATCCGGATCGGCTTTTCGCTCCACCGGTGTTCCTTTCAGATTGATGCCATGAACAGGAGGAGTATCAAAGGGCGAGGGCAGGAAATGCACCACCGCATCCAGAAGCGGTTGAACTCCCTTATTTTTAAAAGCGGATCCGCACAGGACCGGTACAATTTTATTCTCCAACGTACCGGTGCGCAGAGCGTTTAGAATTTCTTCGGGAACAATGACGTCACCATTTAAATATTTGGCACATAGGGTATCATCATAATTGGCGGCTTCCTCCAGAAGTTTTTCCCGGTATTCCCGAGCCAATTCTTTGAGATCGTCAGGAACGTCACCGAGATAGTATTTAGCACCCAGCGCACTGTTGTCATAAATGATACTTTTAAACTGGATTAAATCAATAATGCCTGTAAACATTTCCCCGGAACCGATGGGCATACAGAGGGCAACAGGATTGGTTTTCAGGCGCTTGCGCATCATTTGGAGCACATTAAAAAAATCCGCACCGGCTCGATCCATTTTATTCACAAAAGCGATGCGGGGAATGTGATACTTATCGGCTTGACGCCAAACCGTTTCACTCTGCGGTTCGACACCGCCGACACCGCAAAAAATGGCAATCGCCCCGTCCAGAACACGCAACGAACGCTCTACCTCCGCCGTAAAGTCGACATGCCCGGGAGTATCAATAATATTGATCCGATGCTGCGCCCAGTAGCAGGTGGTTGCTGCCGAAGTAATCGTAATTCCGCGCTCCTTCTCCTGCTCCATCCAGTCCATGGTTGCAGAACCCTCATGGACCTCACCCATCTTATGGAGTCGTCCGGTGTAAAAAAGAATCCGTTCGGTCGTAGTGGTCTTACCGGCATCGATGTGTGCCATGATACCAATATTACGAACCTTATGGAGTGATTCTTTCGCCACGAATTCCTTTCTTATCTGAAATGGGCAAAGGCTTTATTGGCTTCTGCCATGCGGTGGGTATCATCGCGTTTTTTAATCGCGGCACCTTCACCGTCGGCAGCCGCCATCAGTTCCGCCGCCAGCTTCTCCGCCATGGATTTTCCCGGCCGAGATTTGGCAAAATTTATAATCCAGCGTGACGCCAGGGCAAATTTCCGCTTAGGCTTCACTTCGATCGGCACCTGATAAGTAGCACCACCAATTCTTCTCGATTTGACTTCCATAATCGGAGCAACATTGTGCATGGCTTTCCGGAATACTTCCAATCCCTTGGCTTTCCGTTTCGCCTGGATAATCTCCATGGCATCGTAAAAGATCTGCTCCGCAACCGATCGTTTTCCTTCCCGTAAGACATAACTGATAAATCTGGCTGCCTCGGTATCACCGTATCTGGGATCGGGCATTATTTCGCGGGCAACTATTTTTTTTCTGCGTGACATTCCGATGACTCCCTGCTATGACGGTCGTTTTGTACCATATCTGGAGCGACTGTTTTTTCTGTCGGTGACTCCGCTGGTGTCCAGGGTCCCCCGAATGATGTGATAACGAACTCCGGGCAAATCCTTGACCCTGCCACCTTCTACCAACACCAGTGAGTGTTCCTGAAGATTGTGTCCCTCACCCGGTATGTAGGCGTTGACCTCTTTACCATTGACCAGACGGACACGGGCGACCTTGCGCAGCGCCGAATTCGGCTTCTTGGGTGTGGTGGTGTACACACGGGTACAGACCCCTCTTTTCTGGGGGCAGCCGCGCAAAGCGGGTGCTTTCTCTTTCTTACTGACAGTCTTCCTGCCCTTTCGGACTAACTGGTTGATTGTTGGCATATTTTCTCCATTATAAAAGCCTGTAAAAATACAATTTCTTATTTTTTTAAGCAATACATTTTATCGTGCATCGATCCTGAATTTCATTTTTGCAATGCCGCAAGCTCATCCTCCTGCGAACGCTCCCGTTCCCGGATCGCGTCCCACTCCTGCAGCTCCTCTTCCGGTTCAAGAACGATGATGTCCCGGTACTTGCGAAGTCCCGTACCAGCCGGTATCAGGTGTCCCATCAGGATATTCTCCTTCAATCCGCGCAGATAATCCACTTTGCCGGCAACCGCCGCATCGGTCAACACGCGGGTGGTCTCCTGAAAGGAAGCGGCAGACAGGAAAGATTCGGTATTCAGCGAGGCTCTGGTAATACCCAACAGCATCTCTGTGAACTGAGCCGGTCTCGCAGGACGCGCCTTTGCCGGATTGCGCCCCTCTTCTTTGAGCAGACGGTTGAATTTGGCAAACTCTTTTTTGGAAACCACCTCATCGATGTCCCAATCGGAATCGCCGACATTGGTGATCACGACATAATTCTTGATCCGCTCGTTTTCCTCTATCAACTCATGCCGGTTGACCCGGTCCTTTTCGAGCAGCTCCGTATCGCCGGGGTCCTCAATCCGTATTTTCTGCATCATCTGACGTACAATTACTTCGATGTGCTTGTCATTGATGCGGACTCCCTGCAGGCGGTAGACCTCTTGAATTTCATTGACCAGATATTCCTGGACCTTGCGCGGATCCTGAACAGCCAGAATATCCTGAGGCGCCACCGGACCTTCACAGAGGCGATCACCTGCTTTGACCTCATCACCCTGATTTACCAGCACGTAGCGTCCATAGGGCATCTTGTACTTTTTCTGCATACCGTTCGGGCTGGTCACAATGATCTCCCGGATGCCTTTTTCAGTCTTGCCGAAACTGACTTTCCCGTCAATCTCTGTTATCACCGCCGGATCACTCGGTTTGCGGGCTTCAAACAGCTCCGCCACCCGGGGTAAACCGCCGGTAATATCGCTGGTTTTGCCCATCTCTTTGGGAATCTTCGCCAAAACATCACCGGCTACCACATCATCACCCGGTTTAACAACCAACATCGCGCGCACCGGTAAAACAAATCCGGAATGCACAACCTCATTACCATCTTCATTAGCAACAATATCAATGCGGGGCTGGATGTTCCGGTCTTTTGCTTCGATCACGGTCAGTGATTTATGACCCGACTCATCGGCTTCAATACTATAGCTGACATCCTCAATCAAATCGACATAGCGGACTTTACCGGCATGCATCGCCAGAATCTGGTCCATATAAATATCCCAGCGGAACAGGGTCTGCCCAATCGTGACCTTATCACCCTCTTTGACCAGCATATGTGCACCATAGGGAATATTGTACGTCGACGTGATGCGGTTGTTATCATCCACCAAACTGAGCATGCTGTTCCGGGATAAAACGACATGATAATTATCCTTGGCATAGTCGAGAAAGCGGTAATTGTCTGAAAACATTACACGCCCCTTGCTTTTGGCTACCGTTTCTGATTCTTCCACAATTCGGGCAGCCGTCCCGCCAAAGTGAAAGGTTCGCAGCGTCAGCTGCGTTCCCGGTTCTCCGATAGACTGAGCCGCCATAATTCCCACGGCTTCTCCGATGTTTACCAGTTTACCGGTTGCCAGATTCCGCCCGTAGCACTTACTACAAACCCCGCGATGCGATTCACAGGTTAGAACCGAGCGAATCCGTACTTTTTCGATGCCGAGACTCTGGATATACAATGCCTTCTTTTCGGTAATCTCCTGCCCGGCTTCGACGATAATATCGTTTTCATCATCAGGATTGAAAATATCCTCCTGAGCCACCCGACCGACAATACGATCCGCCAGATTTTCGATAATGTTTTCTTCTTTTTTCAGGGCGGTGATTTCAATGCCGTTAATGGTTCCACAATCCTCTTCGGTAATCACCACATCCTGGGCAACATCAACGAGCCGCCGGGTCAGATAACCGGCATCGGCAGTCTTCAGGGCTGTATCCGCCAATCCTTTCCGGGCGCCGTGAGTTGAAATAAAGTATTCCAACACGGTCAAACCTTCCTTAAAGTTGGAGGTAATCGGGGTTTCAATAATCTCGCCCACCTGTCCGGTCATGGATTTTTGGGGTTTTGCCATCAAACCACGCATTCCAGCCAGCTGTTTGATCTGCTCGCTACTGCCCCGGGCACCGGAATCAGCCATCATGTAGACCGGATTAAATCCCTGACGGTCTGTCGCCATGTGTTCAATCATGACTTCAGACAGCTTATTGGTAGTATGTGTCCAGTTATCAATGACCTTGTTGTAGCGCTCACCTTCCGTCAGAATACCCTTTTTAAATTTTTTCTGAATATCTTCAACCCGGGCAAAGGATTCCTGCAAAATGGTATCCTTTTCCGGCGGAATCAGTACATCAGAAACGGAGATGGAGACGCCTGACTGGGTCGCATATTGAAATCCCAGATTTTTCAGACGGTCCAGAAATTTAACCGCTTCATAATTACCGGATTCCTGAAACGACATACCGACGATTCGCTCGATAGCCTTTTTACTGATTAATTCATTAATATAACCGGTTCCCGCGGGCAGGATACTGTTGAAAAGAGCCCGTCCCGGCGTGGTATCGATCAGTTTCCCATTGACCATCACTTTGACCTTGGCATGCAGATCGACCCAATTGTTCTCATATGCCATGATGGCTTCCTGAATTGAGGAAAAAATCGCACCTTCGCCCCGGGCACCATCTCTTTGACGGGTAATATAATAGACTCCCAGAACCATATCCTGGGATGGAATCGCAATCGGATGCCCGTGAGCCGGATGCAGAATGTTGTGACTGGAGAGTGCCATGACCCGACATTCCATCTGGGCTTCAAAGGAGAGCGGGACATGAACCGCCATCTGGTCACCGTCAAAGTCTGCATTGAAAGCAGCACAGACCAGCGGATGAATTTGAATCGCCTTGCCGTTGATTAAAACCGGTTGAAATGCCTGAATCCCGAGCCGGTGAAGGGTCGGTGCCCGATTCAGCAGAACAGGGTGGTCCTTGACCACATATTCCAACACTTTATAGACTTCCGGGTCTTTACGCTCTACCATGGTTTTGGCGGATTTTGGCGTTTTTGACAGGCGCTGGCGAATCAGCTGATGGATGATGTGCGGCTTGAACAGTTCAATTGCCATCTCCTTCGGCAGTCCACACTGGTTCAATTCCAATGCAGGTCCGACCACAATAACCGATCGACCGCTGTAATCGACCCGTTTGCCCAGTAAATTCTGGCGGAAACGCCCCTCTTTACCTTTCAGCATATCGCTGAGGCTTTTCAGCGGTCGCCGTGTTCCGCTACGTACCTCTGTCCGGCGACGACTGTTGTCAAACAGGGAGTCTACGGCTTCCTGAAGCATCCGTTTCTCGTTCCGCAAAATGACATCGGGCGCCTTGATTTCAATCAGCTGCTTGAGACGATTATTACGAATAATCACCCGCCGATACAGATCGTTCAGGTCACTCGCTGCAAAGCGACCGCCTTCCAGCGGTACCAGCGGGCGCAGGTCCGGCGGAATCACCGGCAGCACGGTCACCACCATCCATTCCGGTTTATTGATCGGCTTGCCTTCGCTGGGAAGAAACGCCTTAACAACCTTTAAGCGCTTTAAAATTTCCGTTTTTTGGGAAGCCGATTTTTTGGTTTTCAGCTCTTTTTTCAAATCTTTGACCAGTACTTCGACATCGACCTTCTGGAGCAATTCCCGAATCGCTTCACCGCCGGTTTTGGCAATAAAGTAATTCTGAGCCTCTTCTTCATCAAAGAGCTCGGTTTTTGGACCATATTTCTGCATGTTTTCGAAATACTCTTCCTCGCTGATGACCGATTTGTACGGCAGATCGGACTCACCCTGATTCAGCACGACATATTTTTCATAATAGACGATCTCTTCGAGATTCTTCGTCCGGATATCCAACAGGTAGTATAATTTGCTGGGAATCGATCGCAGAAACCAGATATGAACCACCGGTACGGCTAAGGTAATATGCCCCATCCGTTCCCGGCGAACCTTCTTGCGGGCAACCTCCACACCACAGCGATCGCAGATAATCCCTTTGTACCGAATTCGTTTGTATTTACCGCAATGGCATTCCCAATCTTTGACAGGACCGAATATTTTTTCACAAAACAGTCCGTCTTTCTCCGGTTTGTAAGAGCGATAGTTAATGGTCTCCGGTTTTAATACTTCACCGTGAGACCGGGTTAAAATCGCTTCCGGAGAAGAGAGATGAATGGTAATACTCTCAAACTCTTGGCTTTGGCTAAAGGGTTTTGTAAAACTCATTGGTTGATCTGTACCTCCAGTCCCGTTTGGGGCTAATTTATGTCCATTTCAATACAAAGACCTTGCAGCTCTTTCAGCAGCACGTTGAACGATTCGGGTACGCCAAATTCAGAGAAGTTTTCACCTTTGACTATGGCGTTGTATACTTTTGAGCGCCCTTCGACATCATCGGACTTGATGGTCAGAATCTCCTGCAATGTATAGGCTGCTCCGTACGCTTCCAGCGCCCAGACCTCCATCTCGCCAAAACGCTGACCGCCAAACTGAGCCTTTCCACCAAGCGGCTGCTGAGTAACCAGCGAGTAAGGTCCTGTAGAGCGGGCGTGCATTTTATCTTCCACCAGGTGGGACAGCTTCATCATGTAGATATACCCAACCGTTACCGGATCGTCAAAAGGTTCACCGGTCATACCGTCATAAAGTGTGGTTTTCCCCGTCTCCGGCAAACCGGCTTTGTGCATTTCAGCAACTACCTCTTCATGGGCGGCGCCGTTAAATACCGGAGTTTCATAATAACAACCGAGTCTCTTACCAGCCCAGCCCAACATGGTTTCATACAGCTGACCGAGATTCATACGGGACGGCACCCCCAGCGGATTCAGGACAATGTCAACCGGTGTGCCGTCTTCAAGAAAAGGCATATCCTCCTGGGGCACAATAATGGAGACAACCCCCTTGTTTCCATGCCGTCCGGCCATCTTGTCACCAACCTGAACTTTGCGCTTATTGGCAACATATACTTTCGCAAGCTGTAACACACCGGGTTGAAGATCATCACCGACTTTGATCTTATAGCTTTCGCGTTCCAACTCCTCGTCAATCTGCTGCGAAAGGTTGGAATAATCCTTGTATATCTGACGAATTTTCCGGTTGATTTTCTCATCTTTTACCCAGTCTTCTTCAACACTGAGATTGTCGAAGTCAAGTGTCTCAAAGAGTTTTGCGGAAAATTTTGTACCGGCTCGAACAACGGTGGTCGTTCCGAGAATATCCTTAATGGAATTGGCGGTATGACCGCTGAGAAGCTTCATCAGGAGTGCGTTGCGGCGTTCGCGCAACTGCTGATGTTTCTGGATACAGCGATTGGTCTCTTCCTCAATACGTCGTTTTTCCTCAGTTCGGCTGGTTTTGCCTTTGCGCTGAAACAACTTGGTATCCACAGCGACACCTTTTATGCCGGAGTCGGCCCGCTTGGATGCGTCTTTGACATCGCTGGCTTTTTCACCGAATATCGCTCTCAGGAGCTTCTCTTCCGGTGTGGGATCGGTTTCACCTTTGGGGGTTACTTTTCCAATCAGAATATCATTGGGTTCCACTTCCGCGCCGATCCGAATGATACCGTTGGCATTCAGGTCTTTCGTGGCATCTTCGCTGACATTCGGAATCTCACGCGTCAACTCCTCATTACCGCGCTTGGTATCCCGCACCTCCAGCTCAAACTCCTTGATATGAACCGATGTAAAGACATCGTCACGCACCAGGCGGTCGCTAAGTACAATCGCATCCTCAAAGTTGTACCCCCGCCAGGGCATGAATGCCACCAGGACATTGCGTCCCAATGCCAGTTCGCCCTGATCCGAGGCGCAACCATCGGCGACCAGATCGCCCTTTTTCACCCTATCTCCCTTACGAACCAACGGTATCTGATTTATTGAGGTATCCTGATTGGTCCGCTGGAACTTTGCAAACTCGATTTTGATCCTGTTGATGCTTTCATCCAGCACCAATTCTTCCTGTTTCTCCGAAGCAATTATCACATAATCCGCACAAACCTCTTCTACGATACCGTCAATTGGTGATACAATCGTGGTTCGGGAATCCCTGGCAACCACATTTTCCAAGCCGGTCCCAACGATGGGTCGTTCCGGTTTCAACAACGGCACCGACTGACGCTGCATATTGGAGCCCATCAGCGCCCGGTTCGCATCGTCATGCTCCAAAAAGGGAATCAAGGCGGCGGATACCGACACGATCTGATTGGGTGATACATCCATGTACTTGAGCTCGGAAGGCTCCACCATGGGAAATTCACCCCGAATTCTTGCCCGCACACGGGTACGTTCGAAGCGATTATTATCGTCCAGCGGCGCATTGGCTTGGGCAATTAATGCCCGGTCTTCGTCATCAGCGGAAAGATAGTCGACCTTGGAGGTGACGACCATCTCATCACCCTTTTTTTCGACAATTCGATAGGGCGTTTCGATGAATCCCAAATGGTTGACAAAGGCATAGGTGGACAACGAAGAAATGAGTCCGATATTGGGACCTTCGGGGGTTTCAATCGGACATAACCGCCCGTAATGTGTATAGTGGACGTCACGCACCTCAAAACCGGCTCGTTCACGGGTTAATCCACCGGGACCCAGGGCTGAAACCCGCCGTTTGTGAGTAACCTCCGCCAGCGGATTGGTCTGATCCATGAACTGCGACAGCTGGCTGGTACCGAAAAACGAATTGACAACCGAGGTCACAATCCGCGAGTTAATCAGGTCTTGCGGCGTCAGGTTCTCGGATTCCCGCAAATTCATCCGCTCCTTGATCGTTCGGGCCATCCTAGTAAAGGCTAAATTGAACTGGTTGGTCAGCTGCTCACCCGTTGTGCGCACTCTCCGGTTTCCCAGATGATCGATATCGTCAGGTCCGAGATTGCCGATTCGCATCTCAATGATGTGCTTCATGATCTCAATAATGTCATCCCGGGTCAGAACCGTGTTCTCAAGCGGCACTTTCAGATTGAATTTCTTATTGATGCGGTACCGTCCGACCTGTCCGAGATCATATTTTTTCGGACTGAAAAAGAGTCGCTCGACAAATTTTTTCGCTGTTTCAATATTTGGCGGCTCACCGGTTCGCAGACTGCGATACAAAAACAGCAGGGCTGATTCCTCATCATAAGTCTGGGTGTCTTTCCGGAATGTATTGATAAAAATTGATTTGATGATGTCATCTGGTGTGGTGAAAACCAGCAGCGAGTCAATATTATGGTCTTTACAGAGTTTCAGGATATCCTTGTCAATTTCCTGGATATCTTTAATCTCGAGTAATACTTCACCGGTTTCCGGATCGACGATGCTCTCTGCCAATACCTTTCCCAGCGCTTCTCTGGGATTCGCCTTGATATTGAACCGTTCACCGACCTCAAACAATCTCAGGATATCTTCGTTATTTGGGAATCCAAACGCTCGGAGTAATATCGTCGCCGGAAATTTTCGCCGTCGGTCAATAATGGCATTAAGAACATCGCGCGTATCAATCACGAAATCGACCCACGAGCCCCTGAAGGGAATGACCCGGGCGGTATAGATTTTCATACCGTTGGTGTGTTCCCCCTCGTCGAAAAAGACACCGGGTGAGCGTTGCAGCTGACTGACGATAACCCGTTCAGCTCCGTTAATAATAAAGGTACCCTTATTGGTCATGTAGGGAACATTCCCGAAAAAGATATCCTGCTCGATACCGGCAGAATAATCCCCTTTTTCGCCGCCCTCTTCGCTGATGTGCAGCACGAGGCGCACCTTGAGCGGCACGGTATAGCTGACCCCCCGTTCCAGGCACTCCTTGATAGAATAACGGGGTTCACCGATGGTATAGTACTTGTACTCGAGGATGTAATTCCCGTGGGAATCCTCTACCGGAAAGATATTACGGAAAGCCGATTCGAGCCCTTTGTTCTCACGCTGTTCCGGGGCTACATCTTTCTGCAAAAATTCCTCAAAGGAATCCAACTGGATTGCCAAAAGATTTGGCATATCCTGGACCGAAGCTATTTTTGAAAAGGTTATTCGTTGAGTGGTTTTCACTGGAGTGTTACTCAAGAGTATCCCTCCTTTTCAGGTTTAAATATCCCCACACAAAGATGGGGATATGTATTTTAGTTGGCTGAGGCTTCCTCATTCAGACAACGAAAAGAACCCAGCAAACTATTTAACCTCGACGGTGGCGCCGGCTTCTTCTAACTGTTTCTTTAATTCTTCCGCTTCCTCTTTCGAGATGCCTTCTTTAACCGGATTCGGTGCACCGTCAACGAGGTCTTTGGCCTCTTTCAAACCCAGACTGGTGGCGGCTCTGACGACTTTGATGACGTTGATTTTCTGCGCTCCCACCTCTTTCAGAATGACATCAAATTCGGTCTTTTCTTCTTCTTCCGCTGCTTCAGCGGCAGGAGCAGCGGCAGCGACTGCAACCGGTGCAGCGGCTTTTACATCAAACTTCTCTTCGATCTCTTTGATCAGTTCAGAAATCTCCAGCATCGTGGCTTTTTCCAGGTATGCAAGAACATCTGCTCTTGTTATGTCTGCCATGTCTACGTTTCCTCCTTTTACTGCAAACTATTTTCTTATTTCTTGTCTCTCAACGACCTCAAAACGCCCACCAGATGACTCATCGAACCGCGCAGTGTTCCCACCAGTTGGCTCATCGGCGCCGACAGAGTGCCCAGCAGCATCGCCAGCAGATCCGCCCGCGTCGGCAAATTGATGATAGCGTCGATTTTATCGGCAGTGTATATCTCTTTTTCAAAGATACAGCCGGTGATATTCAGATTTTCAAGTTTATTCTTCTTAATGAACTCAGCAATAATTTTCCCGGGCGAAACCGGATCATCATACCCGAAGGCGATACCCATCTGCCCGTCAATCAACTGGTCAATGGACTCAAATCCGGCATTTTTTGCGGCAATGCGGGAAAGCGTCTTTTTCGCGACCTTATAATCAATATTGGCAGAGTGCAATTCACCCCGGAGAGTGTTCATCTGCTCGACATTCAATCCTTTGTAATTCGTGAAAAAGATACTCTTGGCATTGGCAAATTTGTCGGTAACCTCTTCGACAATTTTCAGATTTTTCTTGTTCGGCATGCGATCTCCTCAACCCGTTTCTATTGCGTTATCGTCGATTTATCAACACGAACGCCCGGTCCCATTGTCGTAGTCAGGGTCAACTTTTTCAAATAGACGCCCTTGGTGGCTGCCGGGCGCATCCGCATCAGGGTAGCGATCAATGTTTTTACATTGTCCACTAAATTCTCCTTGGGAAAAGATTTTTTTCCCACCGGGGTATGAATAATACCGTTCTTATCCACCCGGATTTCAATCCGTCCGGCTTTAATCTCTTTAACCGCGGCGCCTACGTCCATGGTAACCGTGCCGGATTTCGGATTGGGCATCAAGCCCTTTGGTCCCAGAATGCGACCCAGTTTTCCAACCTGCCCCATCACATCAGGGGTGGCGATGATGACATCCACATCTGCCCAACCCTTCTCAATTTTTTCCACATATTCCTCCAGCCCGACGTAATCGGCACCGGCTTCTTTGGCTTCATCAGCCTTGGACTTGGTCAATACAAGTACACGAACCTGGCGACCGGTTCCATGGGGATAGGATACCGTGCCGCGAATATTTTGGTCGGCATGTCGTGGATCGACGCCCAGGTTTACATGTGCCTCGAAGGTCTCGTCAAATTTTGTCCCCTCGAGAGACTTTAACAGCTCAATGGCTTCTCCCAGTGTATAATCTCTGTTTCGGTCAACCTGTTTATTGTTATTGGTTACTCTTTTCGAGACTTTCATAGATCTGAATCCTCTATTCTTTGATCAATATACCCATACTCCGGGCAGTTCCTTTTATCATCTCCATCGCACTTTCAACCGTATGTGCATTCAAATCGGGCATTTTCAATTCGGCAATTTCGCGGACCTGATTCAGGGTAATAGAACCGACTTTACTCTTGTTTGGTTCGCCGGAACCCTTTGGTAATTTTGCCGCTTTTTTAATCAACACTGCCGCCGGCGGCGTCTTGGTAATAAACGAAAAGGAACGATCGGCGTATACGGTGATTACGACCGGAATAATTAATCCCATTTTATCCTGGGTTCGGGCGTTAAACGCTTTACAAAATTCCACAATATTGACACTGTGCTGACCCAGAGCCGGACCTACGGGCGGAGATGGATTGGCTTTTCCAGCCTCAATTTGCAGTTTGATTATACCAACAACCTTCTTTGCCATTTTTTCTCCTACTTCTCTGATTCTACCTGCAAGAAATCTAATTCTACCGGTGTCGGACGTCCAAAAATGCTTACCATTACTTTTAATTTCTGTTTATCTTCGTTGACTTCCTGCACCACTCCGCGAAAATCGATAAACGGTCCATCGACTACCTTGACCGGGTCTCCCATTTTAAAAGGGGTGGCCATAACCTCGCGACCGTCTTTCTTTTCAACCTCGCCCATGACCCGCTTGATCTCTTCGGGTTTGAGTGGCAGTGGATTTCCTTTGGCACCCACAAATGACATTACGCCGGGAATATTTTCCACCAAAAACTGAGATTCTTTGGTGACCTCCATTTTCACCAGAACATACCCTGGGAAAAATACCTTGTTGCGAACCCGTTTTTTCCCTTCGCGCATCTCCATAATATTTTCCGACGGCACCAGAACCTCGGGAATCGTGTCTTTCATCCCGGCGCGCTCCGCTTCCAGAAGAATCGCTTCCCGTACCTTTTTCTCTTTACCCGAGTAGCACTTTAATACATACCAGTTCATGAATACTCTTATAGTATTACGTTTATGAGTTTTGTTAAAACCACGTCAATAACAAATAAAAACAAAGACAGGATCAGGGACAAAACCAATACGACAATGGTGGAGCCCTTCAACTCCGGCCAGGAGGGCCATGAGACCTTCTTCATTTCAAAAACCACACCATTAAAAAAATCTCCGATCTTTTTAAACATGTCCACTTCCCCTGTTTTGATTGGCTCCCAATGTCTGTTTGCGCCGAAAGTCTTTGCAGGTGAGGCAGGAATTGAACCCGCAACCCCTGGTTTTGGAGACCAGTGCTCTACCAATTGAGCTACTCACCTGTGATTGCATTTATCGGGTTTCCTTGTGTATCGTGTGTTTCTTACACCAGCGACAGTATTTCTTGTACTCAACGCGCGCCGGATGGAGTTTCTTATTCTTATCCATCGTATAATTCCGACGCTTGCATTCCGTACATTCCAGAATGATAATGTCTCGCATGGGCTATTCCTTACTCCAAGATTTCCGTTACGACGCCGGCACCGACCGTACGACCACCTTCACGAATCGCAAAACGCAACTCCTTCTCCATCGCTATCGGCGTGATCAACTCCACCGTTAACGTGACCTTGTCTCCCGGCATCACCATATCGACGCCTTCCGGCAATTCCACAACACCCGTCACGTCCGTCGTCCGAAAGTAAAACTGCGGACGATAACCCTTGAAAAACGGCGTGTGTCGTCCACCCTCTTCCTTCTTCAATACGTATACTTCACCCTTGAACTTCGTATGCGGAGTGATGCTGCCCGGCTTCGCCGCGACCATCCCGCGCTGCAGCCATTCCTTGTCAATACCTCGCAACAGCAGACCCGCATTGTCTCCCGCTTCACCGCGATCCAGTATCTTCCGAAACATCTCTACTCCGGTCACCACCGTCTTCTTGTGACCACCCATTCCTATCAACTCTACCTCTTCGCCAACCTTGATCACGCCGCGCTCTATCCGACCCGTTCCAACCGTCCCCCGACCCGTGATCGAAAAGACATCCTCTATCGGCATTAAAAACGGCTTGTCAATATCACGCTCCGGCGTCGGGATATAATCATCAATCGCATCAATCAATTCACTGATACATTTCGTCTTCTCCGGATCATCCGGGTGATTCAACGCCTCCAGAGCACTGCCCTTGATGATCGGAATCTCATCACCAGGATAGTTGTAACTGCTCAGCAAATCCCGCAACTCCATCTCTACCAACTCCAATAACTCCGGATCATCTACCATATCAGTCTTGTTCAAAAAAACAACTATCGACGGTACGTTCACCTGACGAGCCAATAATACATGCTCCCGCGTCTGCGGCATCGGTCCGTCAAATGCACTCACCACCAATATCGCTCCATCCATCTGTGCCGCACCCGTGATCATGTTCTTGATGTAATCCGCATGACCCGGACAGTCCACATGCGCATAATGTCGCTTCTTCGATTCATATTCCACATGCGCCGTGTTGATCGTGATCCCTCGCTCACGCTCCTCCGGAGCATTGTCAATACTGTCAAATGTCCGCGCCTGCGCCAATCCCTGTGCATTCAATATCAGTGTCATCGCCGCAGTTAATGTCGTCTTCCCATGATCCACATGTCCAATCGTACCAACATTCACATGGGGCTTCGTACGCTTAAATTGTTCCTTTGACATTGGCCTCTCCTTTAGTTTTTATTCCATTTAAATATGTCAATGATTCAACGATTACCGGTTATGAGCCCACGACCAGGGTTGAACTGGTGACCTCATCCTTACCAAGGATGCGCTCTACCGACTGAGCTACGTGGGCGTCTTTCAAAAATTCTCCCATATCTGACCGGGGAACTTTACCGAACTTGGGATGCTCTGTTTTCCGGCAGAATGGACTGTTACCAACCGGTGCCAGACGTGAGCGGGTGAAGGGGATCGAACCCTCGTCACCGGCTTGGAAGGCCGGAGCTTTACCACTAAGCTACACCCGCAAGCAGATGTGGGCCGGGATGGATTCGAACCACCGTAGGCATTGCGCCGGCAGATTTACAGTCTGCTGCCATTAACCACTCGGCCACCGACCCGTCATATTTTTATGTAGATTTATTAATATTGTACAGAAAAAGGAAAAATCCCATTTGACCTAGCGAAAGCAGATACTCTCTCCCAAAATAAACCCTTTTCCCCGGGGCATTGGTAATCGTCAAATCTCCATTTCAAAAACCGCCTTCAATTCGTTGAGCCACCAGCAGGGATCGAACCCGCGACCCGCTGATTACAAATCAGCCGCTCTACCAGCTGAGCTATGGTGGCATCAATTGTCCGGGAATAACATTTCTGTCTCAGACTCCCACTACCATCCAAATATCCGCGGTGAACTCGAAAATTGAAAAAGCCTCGAAAGTTAATACATTTTTTTTAGAATTCAATAAAAAATTTAAAGTGAAAACAGCTTTTTATTTCCCAGCGGAATTGCATAAGTTTAGCACGAGTTTCAATTTTATCGGGATTTATTATGTCAATATTGGTCAGTGGTGCAGCAGGATTTATAGGGTTCCATCTCTCCCGCAAACTGCTCAGCCATGGATTCACGATCATAGGATATGACAGTGTCAACGATTATTACGATCCCTCTTTAAAAGAAGCCCGTCTGAAACTGCTGGAAAAATTTGACAACTTTGTCTTTTATCGTGATGATCTCTGCAACTTCAGTGCTCTGGAAAAGGTGTTCAAAAACCATCCGGTTGACAAGGTCTGTCATCTGGCGGCTCAAGCCGGGGTGCGCTACTCGCTGACCAATCCCTTTGCCTATCAGAAATCCAATCTTGAAGGCTTTCTGAATATCATCGAGCTGGCAAAACGTTTTCAGGTCCGCAATTTCGTCTACGCCTCCAGCTCCAGTGTCTACGGCAACAATCGGAAACTGCCCTTTTCGGTCAGCGATAATGTGGACCACCCCATCTCCCTGTATGCGGCAACCAAAAAAGCCAATGAACTGATCGCTCATACCTATTCCCACCTGTACCATCTGCCAACGACGGGATTGCGCTTCTTTACCGTCTATGGTCCCTATGGACGACCTGACATGGCGCTGTTTCTTTTTACTCAGAAAATCCTCGCCGGTCAGGCGATTGACGTTTACAATAACGGCAATATGCGCCGGGATTTTACATACATTGATGATATTGTCAACGGTATTATCGCTGCCCTTGACACACCCTCAGATTATGAAATTTTCAATCTCGGCAACCATCGCAGCGAAAACCTGATGGATTTCATTCGGCTTATTGAAAACAATCTCGGGAAGAAGGCAAATATCAACTATATGCCGCTGCAGCCCGGCGACGTCCCCGAAACCTTTGCCGATATCGAACATGCCCGCAGCATTCTCGGCTTCCAGCCCTCCACCGATATCGCCACAGGCATCAAACGATTCATAGACTGGTATAAAGATTATTACAAAATCAATTGAGAACAGCCATGTCACCCTACTCCGATATCTCAAAAGAAGACCTGCGATCACTGTTTATGCAACTGTCATCCCTGCATATTCTTGTCGTTGGCGACCTCATCATCGACAACTATATCTGGGGTTCCGTGAATCGCATCTCACCGGAAGCCCCGGTGCCGGTCATTCAAATTATAAAAAAGGACTATCGTCTGGGCGGTGCCGGCA
The DNA here is from genome assembly GCA_049975265.1 of Fidelibacterota bacterium. Taxonomy (GTDB): domain Bacteria; phylum Fidelibacterota; class UBA2242; order UBA2242; family UBA2242; genus B118-G9. The sequence continues at coordinate 10,796 of JBNGDF010000004.1, read as the reverse complement.
ATGTCGCTGCCAATCTGGCGAGCCTGGGTACCAGAGTGACACTCGCCGGGATCTGTGGCGAAGACGGATTCGAAACGACGATTGTTGAATTATGCCAAAAAGCAGCCATCAATCCGCTGTTGGAGACCAGCTCCCAAAGGAATACCACGGTCAAATCCAGAATCATCGCCCAGCATCAGCAGCTCCTGCGCATCGACGAAGAAAACTGTGAGCCCATGTCCGCTGATGAAACCGGCACTCTTTTTCGACGGATTTCTCATAACTCAGATCGCTATGATGGCATAATCGTCTCCGACTACAACAAAGGATTGCTGACCCTCTCATTTACAGCCGATCTTATCCGGTACTTTCAGAAGAAACCCCTGATTGTAGACCCGAAAAGCAACGATTTTTCAAAATATCGCGGCGCCACCGCTCTGAAACCGAACCGCAAAGAATTCGCCAACGCCATCCGTCATCCCGATTTGACTGACGAAGAAATCGAGCATTATGCCAAAAACCTGGTTGCCGATATTGATCTCGACGGTCTGGTCATTACCCTGGGTGAACAGGGTGTATTCGTACTGGATAATGCCCAAAAGAGCATGCTGATTCCCACCAAAGCCCGCGAAGTATTTGATGTCAGCGGTGCCGGTGATACATTCATCGCCACCTTTCTTGCCGGATTAATCATCTCTAACGACTGGTTCACCGCCGCCAAAGCCGCCAACCTGGCTTCCGGTGTGGTGGTGGGTAAAGTCGGTACGGCTACGGTGACACCCGCCGAAATATTTGCCGCTTACGATCTATAATAACCATCACGTTTGAATTTTCCGCTTCCAGTGGGTTCCCTGGGGTGTATCTTCCAGAATAATCCCTTTCTCCAAAAGCAGGTCCCGAATCCGGTCAGCCTCTGCCCAATTGCGCTCTTTTCTGGCACGGGCACGGGCATCGATCAATTCACGCTCGGCGGGACTCAGCCGATCTTCCGACTCTTCCAATATATTTAAAATCGAATCTACCCATTTTAAAAAATTCACGATGGCGTCGCGGTCCGCATCAAACAGGGGTGTACTGCTTCGATAATTATTAATCTCATGAACCAGCGAAAAGACGGCACCCAGTGCCCCGGAAATGTTCAGATCATCATCCAGCGCCGCTTCAAAATCACTCCGGTACTTGCTGACGATCCGATCAACCTGGACGAGCCCATGCGGGTATGACTGATCCAGAGATTTCCGGAAATCCCGCAACCGGGTGATATTTTTCGCAGCAGCAGCGACTTTATCAAAAGTAAAATTCAGTTTTTGCCGGTAATGGGTGCTCAGCAACACATAGCGAATCGCTTTGGCATCGATCCCTCTGTCCAGCAGCTCCCGCAGCCGGTAAAAATTACCCGCCGATTTGCTCATTTTATCACCCTCAACCATCAGATGCGCGCAGTGCAGCCAGTAATTGACGAACCGTTCGCCGGTGGCTGCTTCGCTTTGGGCAATTTCATTCTCGTGGTGGGGGAAAATGTTGTCCACCCCGCCGGTATGAATATCGAAATGCGTCCCCAGGTATTTCATACTCATGGCGGAACATTCAATATGCCAACCCGGACGCCCCTTGCCGATCTCGGTCTCCCAGTAAACGGGACCATCCTCCTCTTTCCAGCCCTTCCACAAAGCAAAATCCCGGATTTCTTCCTTTTCGTACTCATCGTTCTGAACCCGCTCGCCCCGTTGCATCTCGTCGACATTTAGATGCGCCAGCCTGCCGTAACCGGGAAAAGCGGATACACGGAAATAGATCGAACCATCTTCGGTCCGGTAAGCATACCCACGCTCCAGAATCGCCTGGATCAGAGCCACCATCTCTTCGATATGTTCGGTGGCGGCGGGATAATGCTCCGCCCGTTCGATCCCCAACGTATCCAAATCCTCAAAAAACGCCTCCTGATACGGTCGAGTGAACTCCCGGATCGACTTGCCACTCCGGTTGGCGTCCCGGATGATCTTATCGTCCACATCGGTAATGTTCATCACCTGAATGACATCGTAGCCCTTGAATTTGAGGTAGCGTCGCAGCAGGTCTTCAAAAATGTAAGCCCTAAAATTTCCGATGTGAGCGTAATTGTATACTGTCGGTCCGCAGGTGTACATCCGCACTACTCCGGAAACAATCGGTCTGAATACCTCTTTTTTCCGTGTCATGGTATTATAAAAACAGGTTTCCATATGCTACATTCCCAAAGGTAAAGAAACTCTAACGATACGGCTGTCCTTTTTATCATACGGCTTGAGATACTTCGGATCAACCTGCACCTCGTAGGCTGCCTGGGGGGCGTCCAGCGTGATCACAAACCGGCTCTCATTCTCGATACGCTGAATCTTTCCGATGATCCCCTTCAGTGGTCCATCTTCAACTTCGACCATCTGACCGGTTTTCAAATATTTCCGGGCCCGGAAATCAACACCGCTCTCGATCACCCTCTTAAGCGCCTCAATCTGAAAATCGGGAATCGGCGCAACCTCATTTTGAAATTTGACAAACCGGACCGCTCCGGGCACTTCGAGCACATACACGGCGTTTTTTGCCGCAATCCGAACAAAAATATAACTGCGGATTAGCGGCACCTCCACCCGCTGTTTCCGATCCGTCCAGCGATGATACTCCTTGATCAGGGGCAGATAGTTTTCAATCTGCTTCTCATCCAGGAGCGCCTTGACCTTTTTTTCATGACGTGCTTTCGTATACACTGCGAACCAGCAGGGTACGCTGTAGTCCAATGTCGAGACTATGTTGGCATCGCTCGCACTACTCATGGTCTCTCAATCCCAGTCGAATAATTTCCTCCAACAGTTCTTCAAAACTCAAACCCACCGCTTTGGCGGCTTTGGGAACCAGGCTGGTCGCCGTCATTCCCGGTAAGGTATTCATCTCCAGAAAAAAGGGCTGCTGATCACTGCTCAGACGCAGATCCATCCGCCCGTACCCGCCGCAGCGTAACAGATGAAACGCCCTGACGGATTGCTCCTGGATTTCCGCCGCAAGCCGGGCATCCAGCTCCGCCGGAACCTGATATTCGCTCATGCCGCTGATGTATTTACATTCATAATCATAAATGCCGTGCCGGGGACGAATTTCCACGATCGGCAATGCTCGCTCGCCAAGAATCGCCACCGTCAATTCCCGACCGGCAATATATTCTTCCACCAGAAAAACCGAGTTATACTTCAAGGCTTCATCAACCGCCGGCTGAATCTGTTCTCTTTTCTCCACAATGGTCAAACCGACTGTGGAACCCTCATGACCGGGTTTAATCACCAGCGGAAAGCTGAAATTCTGCTTGATAGCTGTCTCAATTGCGGGATAATCCAAACCGTTTTTACGCTCAAAGTACATCCATTTCGGTGTAGGAATACCATTCTTCTCAAAAATCATTTTCGTAATGACTTTATCCATGGCAATGGCACAGCCTTCGGCACTGGAACCGTTAAACCGGAATCCCAACGTCTGCAAAAGTCCCTGAACAACACCGTTTTCGCCGCTGCCGCCATGCAGCGCACTAAAGATGAAATCGACCGCCTGAATCTGCGGGTCCGTCAGCAGATACACCAGGTTTCGGTCACCGTCCTTCATCTCCTTTTCGGTGACCGGCAAAGATTTTTGCCGCTGCTCCATCGGAAAGACCGTGTCAAGAAGGATGACCTCATGTCCACTCCGATCCAACGCCGCCGCAACGTTTCGACCGCTGGAGAGCGATACTTCCCGTTCTGAGGACGTGCCACCCATCAGCACCACGATTTTCATACGTTCCGATCCCTTTCCAGGTCTTCGATTAAGCGGGCTGCCGCCAAAAGATCATCCGCCACAAAATCCGGCTGCGGGCACCATGCCGCGATCTGCTCCGGTGATAATGGTTTCAGACCCGTTTGCACCAAAATTGTTCGCAAACCTGCTGCCGCTCCCGTCTGGATATCTTTATATGAATCTCCGATAAAAAAAGATTCGGCGATCTCGACATCGTGCTCGGCAATCGCCTGAACCAGATTGGCGGTTTTCGGTTTCCGGCAATCGCATTCATCCTCCGGCAAATGCGGACAGTAATAAATATCATCCAGAACCGCACCGGCTTTTTGCAGCTCCTGTCTCAATTTCGCATGAATCGCATCGAGATCCTCAACGGTCAGCATTTTCCGCCCCACCGCCGACTGATTGGTGATCACGATATTTTTATATCCGAGCCGGGTCAGGATCGCCAAAGCCTCTCCGGTGAAATCAAACAGGCGAAATTCATTCCGGGATTTGATATATTCGGCACTGTCAGTATTGAGCGTTCCATCCCGATCCAGAAACACCGCTTTACTCTTCTTTCGCTCTGTATAATCGGTTCCATTACCTATCATTTCACGCCAAAGTTACAATTGAAAAATGTAAAATAATAGTGCCGAACCGCCGAAAAACCGGTAAATTCCCATTCATTCAAAGCAGAATTTATTAAATTAGTGAGAGTTATTATGAATCCGGACATCGAACAGTTCAAGCAAACATTAAAACGTCAAAAAGCCCGCTACGTGCCGGTTGCCGAACTGGGGGTTCATCCCCTCATCAAGGAACGTTTCCTGGATCGACCGATTCTAACCCTCAAAGACGACGTGGACTTCTGGCATGCCGCCGGTTATGATTATATCAAGCTCCAACCCACCGCCGACTTTAATCCCGACAAATTATTCTTGCAGGACCACGAAAATATCACTCTCAATGATGACGGTTCGGTCTCGCGAAATTGGGCTACCGAAGGCAAAGGGCTGATTCGTTCCTTTGAAGACTTTGAGAAATACCGTTTTCCTAAAAAAGAGGACTTCGATTACTCAAAATTTGAAGCGGTGACGCAATACCTGCCGGACGGCATGGGCGTCATCGGTCAGTACGGGGACATCTTCACCATGGTCTGGGAGCTGATGGGCTTCGAAGAGTTTTCCTTTGCTCTGTATGATAATCCCGAACTGGTTGAAGCGCTTTTTGACACCATCGGCAATCTGGTGCTCAGCATGTTTGAGTATTTCGCCCAGTGTGACGCGGTGGATGTACTCTGGTACAGCGACGATATCGCTTATATTTCCGGATTGATGCTGTCACCGGCAGTACTGCGCCGGTATTTTTTTCCCTGGTTGAAAAAGATCGGCGACCTTGCCAGAGCCTCTGATAAACCGCTAATCTATCATACCGACGGAAAAGTATATGAAGTCATGGAGGATATTATCGATTCCGGTGTGGATGCTCTGCATCCCATCGAGCCGCAGGCGATGGCGCTGGCGGAGGTCAAGCAGCGTTACGGCGACCGCCTTTGCCTGATCGGACATGTGGACGTAGACCTCTTATCGAGAGGAGCTCCCGATGAAGTGCGCAAACAGGTACGGAAAAACATCGAAGAAGCCGCCTACAACGGCGGCTATTGTGTCGGCTCTGGAAACAGTATCCCGGAATATGTCAAATTCGAGAATTATTTAACCATGCTGGCAGCGGCAAAAGAGTTCGGTCGATGATTCTGTACCGACCATAAATTTTCATCCGGTATGAATTTTTCCGAATGCATCATAAGCAACAACAAACTCATCCTGGACGGTCCCATGGGCACCGAATTGGTCCATCGCGGTGTCAATACAAAACTTCCGCTCTGGTCTGCCGCCGCCATTCAAACCCACCCACAGACCATCTGCGAAATTCACACCGACTACATCAAAGCAGGTGCCGATATCATCACCACCAACACTTTCCGGATAGACACCCGGACTTTTCAAAAAGCGGGATTGACAGCTGAGGATGCCCGACAGGCGACTTTGCAGGCTGTGGCACTGGCACGCAGCGCCATCGATCGTGCTCCTTCCGGTAAAAAGGTCTGGCTGGCGGGATCCATGTCGCCGCTGGAGGATTGCTATCGCCCGGACCTGGCGCCGCCTTACGATATCGCATTCGCCGAACACCGGGAAAAAGCCCGTTGGCTGGCGGAAACCGATATCGACTTTATCCTGATCGAAACCATGAACAGCATCACCGAAGCGGAAGCTGCCGCCCGTGCAGCACTAAATACCGGACTGCCGGTCGCCGTCAGCTTCATCCTGCGCGATAAGAATCATCTTTTCAATGGCGAACAAATCAGCAGCGCCCTGAGCCGCATGACGGACATTGGGGTGCAGATCCTGTCAATCAACTGCTGCCATCACAGTATCATTACCGGTTTTCTACAGAATTATATTGCATCAATTCAACTACCACTAATGGTTTATCCCAATGCCGGCTATTACGATCCCCGGCAGGGCTGGCAAACCGATCCGGATTTTACCCCGCAACGCTTTGCCGGCATCGCAAATTTCTGGTTCGATAAAGGGGTTCAAATCGTCGGCGGTTGCTGCGAAACCGGACCCGACTACATCCGCCACATCGGTAACGAAAAGTCCGGTGTGAGTACACCGGACTGAGAGGGTAGTGGGGTTTGTGTGTCAATTCTTACAATCCGGTACTAATATACCATCAATCTGTCTTAAAATTGTTGCGCTATATCACAAAAACCATGCAAAATACCGGTTAAGGAGCGGTCACCCAGTAGAGCGATTGGCTGTCCCCCCGGATAACGGCGTGATTGCCGTTGCCGCTCTCATCGGGCACATAGCCGCTGTACTCCCGATTAAACCGCCAAAAACCCTTTAATGGCGTTAATCCGTCAGCGCTATAATGCTCTGTCAGTTTGTCGGGATTGCGATGATGGAAACTCACCTCCTCCGAGTGAATCGCCTTCGACCATAACCGCACTTCATCAATCGTCCCCATCCAGTAATTCCCCGAGTTGCTGTTGAACCCGTCATAGTCGCCGCCAATTAACAGGTTGCTCGTGCCGATATCCAGGTCAATATCATCCAGCGCTATTGATCGGAGACGCCGTCCGTCGACATAAAACGAGAAAAAATTCGCCGCCCGCGACAGACACAGATAGTGCTTCTCACCGGCGCTCCAGTCCAGCCCGGTCACATAAAACTGACCGAAAGGCCGCTCATCAATAAACACCACCACCATGCTGGAATCCTCCGGTCCCTGGTAAATGGCAATTTCATTCCCGCCGTCATTATTACCAACCATTATCAGTGTCCGCGCAACCTCGGCGCGACTATCGTCTCCACTAACCCACATCTCAATGGTAAAATCCCCGGCAAATGCAGATTTTAACGAAGCGGAATTTTCTATCTCCAGATATTGCTTACCGGTAAAGCCCATCGCTGTAACCGACGGATCAGTAGTTTCCCGGCTACAGTATACAATTCCGCAAAGCAGTCCCGACATTAACAACAGAACACTGAACCGGCGCTTAAGCAGCATCTTATGGTACCGTATAAGCACTGACAATGTTGCTCGCCGACGATTCTCCGCCAATATCTGTCACATAAATACAATAATAATAAAACACCCCGCTGGGCAGATTGCTCTCTGTATAAGTGGTCGTATTTTTGTTGGAAATCGTCGCAACTTTCCGGGCTTCCCGGGATCTTCTGGTAAATTCACTTTTCGTGCTGCGGTATAGCTCGTAGACCGAAAAATCATCATTTTGATCCAGCGTCCAGCGCAACTGGATGGAGCTGGTCGTCGAACCGGCAAAACTCAGTTCCACCGGCACCGGTGGCGAGTTCAGCGTGTCCCCCACAACATTACTGCCGGTAGAGATATTATTGTGCCCATCCACGACATACACCCGGTAAAAATACTCCGCATTTTGGGTTGCCGGAACCGCATCATCGAAAATTGTATCAGCCCTGGCATGAACGGTGCCCACCCGCAGATCCGTGGAACTGACATTGCTGTTTTCACTTCGATAAATTGCATAATACTGAAAATCTTCATCCGCCCGATTCATCGTATAGATGACCCGAAAATAGCTATCGTTCACGGGGACGATTTCCTTGATCTCCACCCGCTCGATACCCTTGGTCTGGACTGCCAGCTCCGAACCGGCGTCTGAACCGTAGCTGTCTACAATAAAGAAGCGATAGTAGTAGTCTGTCTCAAGATTCAACCCTTCATCGCTGAACTTCGTAACAGTCGCATCACGAAAGTACCGCTTTAACTCGGCACTGCTGGTATCAAATCCGGCATCCGTTGACCGGTACAAATAATATCCGGCGAAATCACTATCCGGATACTGTTCCCACCGCAACTCTATCCGGTATTTTTCAACGGAAGCAGCCGACAGCTCTATCGGTTGCAGAATCAGCGTCCGGACACCGATTTCATTGCTCCTGGAGCGGTTGCCCCGGCTATCCTCGAGATAGACAGTATAGTAATAAAGATGCCCTTCCTCTAATCTCTGATCATTGAACAGCGTATCGCCTCTCTGGTAAAGCGATGCCACACAGCAATCGGAATCGGTCACACCCGGACCATCTCCCCGATATAAGTGATAGACGCATTCGTCCTCTTCCCGGCTGCACGACCATTTCAGCCGGATTGAGTGCTTCTGTACATCCTTCCCAACCGGCGTATAGAGATTTACCGTACCAATTCCTTTGGTGCTGACCTGCAGGACATTGCTGCCGGAAGAATAACCCGCTTCATCGACAACAAAAACACGATAGTAGTACACCGTCATAGCCGTTAATCCCGTGTCCACATAACTGCTCTGGGTTGCCGCCCGCACCGCAATCGAATCTGCCAGACTGGCGCCGACCGTCGGAACACGGGCACGGTGAATACGGTAATAGCGGACATCCTCACTGGATTTGTACCAGGAAATCGTCGCCGACAGCTTGGACGCCTCATAGGTCTCTTTCAATACCGGTGCTTCCGGCAATTTGGTCAATGCCGTGACAATATTGCTGTTACTGCTAAGTCCGACGGTGTCCCGCACCTCTATCCGATAGTAATAATAGCGGTTCTCCTCCAATCCCCAAGGCGTTACCCAACTGGAATCGGCATTCATGCCGTTATCCACGTACACCGTCTGCCAGGGATTCCTGAGAGACGTCAGTAGAATCTCCGCCCCATCCCAAACATTGGTGCTGTTCCGGAAAACCCGGTACTCCAGAAAATCCTTATCAATACTCGCCGTCCAGCTGAGAGTAACCGAATGTTTGCCGATATTCTGCGGCTCGGCAAGGGTGACAGGCAGCGGTGCCACCCCACGATTATCCACGTAACAGACCACTGAATCCGATAAGCCGATGTTATCCGATGCATCGTAGGCTTGCGCCGAAATCACATGCCGGCTCAGATCTTCCTGATTGGTGGTGTTCCAGCGATAGCGATAACTATTCGTCGATTCCGCCTCTCCGTCCGTCATGTTACCGTCGATGATGATTTTAACACCCACAACGCTTTCATTATCAATTGCCGTACACCTAACGGCATATAAACCGCTGACAACGGCATTGTTCTCGGGAGCCGTTACGTTCACCTCCGGGGCGATGCGATCGTCCTTCTCCTGAGCGCAGCGGATAAGGGCAATTCCCAAGACTACAATGACGACTCGAAAGATGATCTCTTTTTTACTCACAACTCCCTGTAGATCCTGCTGAGGAGATCGCCGGCAACATCATAGCTGCTGATGGCAATTCGCATATTTTCTCTGTCCAGGGTATAGGTTTTGTATCCACTGATTTGACGCTCGGGGGAAATATACAATTTTTTAACCAGTCCGCCGTCGAGATCAAAATAGAGCTCATAACGACCAACCTGTTCCTTTTCGGCATTATAAACCCGCACCTCAACGATCCGCTGACCGTGAAAAATCAACTGTTCGAAAGAGTAGCGATAAAAAATCATCCCGTCGTCCCGCATAATAATCAGTTCAGTTAATTCGTTTCTGCCACCATAGAGACATTTCACCACCCAGTCCGGCTCTACCCGGTCAAATTGCCTGTAAAACAGATCGGGATGCAGGTCTGTGAGGTATCCACCTTGCGGAAAGATAATCCGCTGTTCCAGTATCAGATGCTTAACACCGTATAAATAGCTACCCGTCGCCACCAGATCTCTGTTCCGGTTTATATACTCAATCCGGTGCACATATTTCGCCCCATCGGTATAAAATTTTATCCGTGGCGGCGGGCGATTTCCATTTTCATCAACATAATTGATCCGCTGATTCGTGACAATATTCCAATAACTGGCATAAAGGGCTTTCAGATTATCCACCGGTGGTGTCGCCAGCGCCTGATCGCCGACATATTCCAGCGAAACCAGCCGGTTGTGAACATCAAAAACCGCCTTGTAATGCGCCTGCTCCCGGGCTTTTTCCGGATGTAATTCCTCTTTTAAAAGTTCATCCGGGACAAGTCCGGGTGCGTAGTACCGTACCCTCATTCCATGACCGGTGGAATCCACCTCCCACGGCTGTTGTTTTGAATGGTAGTTAGAAATTGTCTCGATAAGATCATCATCTAACGGAATAATGCGGTTCAGTGAGTCGAGTTTCAGATGAGGACCGCCCGCATCCCGGTAAGATGGTAAAAACGTGACCGGGGTTTTCAGGGTACCCACCGACGATCCGGAGGAACGTGCCGACGTTCTGTCAGTTTCCTGCTCCACCAGTTCTTTGCGCCCGCTACAGGCGACCAGGGTCAAGCATAAAAAAGGAATCAGGGTGCTTCTCATTCTATTTCCCCGTTAAATCTAATCACAACATGATAAATAAATAACAAAAGAATCCGCAATTATGCAAAGAATATCCGCAAAAAAAGGGTACCGCAAAGATACAAGACAAAAATGAAAAACAAATTCCAATCCTGGTTATCCTGTTATCCTGTCCACCAGGCAATTTCATTTACCCTGCTGTTTGATCTCCT